>JAFXXU010000054.1 GCA_017542125.1 Ruminococcus sp. | reverse complement strand
TTCGTCAGATTGCCTAAATTCGACGCAGGCTTGCAAGCGAAGTTCACTTCGCTTTACGCAACGTCAAGGAGAATTTGGGTAATATGACGGATAAGCCGGTCGTCAAGCAGGCTTGACACGGCAGATGGCGTGCAGAGGCGTTAGCCGCGGGTCGTGCGGTGTTGCCTTAAAGACAAAACCTGACCCTGCACTCCTTTTGGATGTGCAGGGTCTTTTTGTTTATATACTGCACTCCTTGCAGCTTTCCTCCAGCAGCTTGCTGAGGGTATTCCACCCAAGCAATGCACATTTTACTCTGGCGGGCATCTTGGATATGCTCTGCAATGCTCCCGCTTCTTCCAGCTCTTCAAGCTCATCCTCGGTGATCTCGCCGCTGATCATCTTACTGAAAAGCCCGCAGAGATGCTTGGCTTCATCTGTCGTTCTCCCGATGATAAGATCCAGCATGATATCCGTGGAGGCCTGGGAGATCGCACAGCCCACTCCCGTAAAGGAGCCGTCGCTGATCACTCCGTCGCTGATGTTCAGATGCAGGGTCAGCGAGTCGCCGCAGGTGGGGTTGAGGCCGGAATTTGAACAGGTGGCGCACTCCAGCTCGTGCAGGTGCATGGGATGCAGATTGTGGTCGATCAGCACCTCGTTGTAAATGTTATCCGTCATAGCCCATTCTCCTCCTGACAGTTTTCAGTGTCTCGACAAAGTGCTCCACGTCACGCTCGTCGTTATAGAACGCAAGGCTCATCCTCGCCGTAGACTGCACGCCCAGATACTGGTGCAGCGGCTGCGCACAGTGATGCCCCGCCCTTATGGCGATGTTTTCAGCATCGAATACCGCCGCGATATCGTGGGGGTGGACACCGTCAACGGTAAAGGTGATGATACCCAGGTGTTCATCTGCCCTATCCGATCCGATGATATTGATATGGGGAATGCTGCTCATCGCCTCGAAAGCCAGACGGGTCAGCTCATTTTCGCGGCGGACGAGGTTCTCGAACCCTATCTCATTCACGAAGTCTATCGCTGCACCAAGACCCACAGCTCCCCCCACGTTTACGGTCCCCGCCTCAAATTTATGGGGCAGCTCCGCATATGTGGCGCCTTCACGGGTGACGTATTCGATCATCTCGCCTCCGTATAGGAAGGGGGGCATACTCTCCAGCAGCTCTTCCCTGCCGTACAGCACGCCGATACCCATCGGGGCGTACAGCTTATGGCCCGAGAATGCCAGCATATCCACACCGAGGTCGGAGACATCCACAGGCATATGAGGCACGCTCTGAGCGCCGTCGCAGACGATAAGGGTGCCGTTTTTATGGCAGATATCCGCAAACTCCCTGATCGGGTTCTCCCGCCCGAAGATATTGGAGACCTGGGCTATGGCAAAAAGCCTGGTCTTTGGTGAGAGGGCGGCTTCCAGAGCCTCGGGTGTATATCTGCCCCGGGGGTCGCATTCCAGATATTTCAGGGACGCCCCGGTCTCACGGGCGAGCTTCTGCCAGGGCAAAAGGTCGGAATGATGCTCCGATATGGCGACCAGCAGCTCATCCCCGGCGGAGATGTTCCCTCTGCCCCAGCTGTAAGCGGCCAGGTTCAGGCTCTCGGTGGCATTGCGGGTGAAGACGATCTCCCTCACGCTTTTCGCCCCGATGAAAGCTCTGACCTTCTCACGGGCCAGCTCGTAAGCCTCGGTGGCCTTAACGCTCAGGCCGTAGAGCCCCCGGAAGGGGTTGGCATTCTCGCTGCGGTAGTAATTTACAACGGCATCAAGCACCTGCTGAGGTTTCTGGGTGGTGGCGGCATTGTCGAGATAAACGAGCCCGCTGTTTTCCCGAAAGACCGGGAAAAGCTCCTTGTACTGATCGTCACTCATTGTCGTCACCCCACCCCAGAGCCTTGTAAATGCGTGCTTTTGTAGGCTCGTCCTCTATTTTTGAGACAGCCCGCATCAGCTTTGAGCGAGCCATCAGCTCGTAGATCTTTTCCTCGCATATACCCCGTGACCGGAGGTAGAAGATGTGCTTCTCATCCAGCCTGCCGACGGTTGCGCCGTGGCTGCCCTCCACATCCTCCTCCGAGCAGAGGATGACCGGAACTGTCCGATTTCTTACACAGTTACCGAGCAGCAGGGCTTCCTCCTGCTCCGAACCCTTAGCACCGGATGCGCCGTTTTTGAAGTCGATAGTCCCCTTGAAAATCTTTGAGGCAGTACCGCTCAGCACCGTACCAAGATGTATCTCCGAGGTCGTTTTGCGGCCTCTGTGTTCGGCGATGAGGTTAAGGTCGAGGCGGTCGCTGCCAGCGAGGGAATCGGCTAGCTCGGCGGTAAAAGCCCCGCGGGCTCCGTCGAGAATGACCGCGTCCTCGATGACGTTATCCCCGCCGCCGATGACCAGCTGCACCAGTTCAAAGGACGCGCTGTCCGCAAGAGTCACCTTCAGCTTCGACACCGCCTCCGGCAGCCTCTCAAAGACCTGGACCAGCTTGACCCTCGCCCCTGCCGATGCAGCGATGCTTGTATCCACGGAAAGCTTACTGTCCGATTTTATGTACTGTATCACAAAGAGCGCCCTGCCCTCCGAAGCGTTGATCTCAAAAGCCGAGCTGTCGGTCACATCCACACGGACGGGTGCCTCCTGACTCTCGGTTATGCGGATCGCTTCGGTTTCATATTGCTGCATCTCACGCTCAGCGTAATTCACTCCGAGGCTTGAAAATGTTGGCACCGGGAGGATATTGAGCCTTGTTTTTTCCATAGTGATCCTCCTTTACCCAATACTGCCCTGCATCTCAAGTCCGATGAGATTGTTCATCTCGACGGCATATTCCAGGGGCAGCTCCTTTGAAACATTATCTGCAAAGCCACGGACGATCATAGCCCTGGCCTCCTGCTCCGAGAGGCCCCGGGAGGTCAGATAGAATATGGCCTCGTCGCTGATACGCCCGATCCTGGCTTCGTGTCCGACATCGCATTTATCGGTCTTTACGTCGATGACCGGGATAGTATCGGAGCGTGAGATGTTATCCAGCATCAGCGATTCGCAGCTTACCGATGACTTGCTCCCCACAGCATTTTCGTTCACCGCCACCGAGCTGCGGAAGGTGCTCTTGCCCCCGGATTTGCTGATGGATTTGGTGTTCATATAGGATGAGGTCTCCGGGGCGTTGTGGACGATCTTGGCGCCGGTATCAAGATCCTGCCCCTCGCCGGCGAAGGTTATGCCCGTGAACTCTGCGCTGGCTCCCCTGCCGTTTAATATGCTCATAGGGTATAGATAGGAAACGTGGGAGCCGAAGCTGCCGGACACCCATTCTATTCGTCCATTTTCTTGGACAATTGCCCTTTTGGTGTTGAGGTTGTACATATTCTTCGACCAGTTCTCGATAGTCGAATAGCGAAGGCTGGCGCCCTTGCCGACGAACAGCTCAACGCATCCGGCGTGGAGCCCGGCCTCGTAGTATTTGGGAGCCGAGCAGCCCTCGATGAAGTGGAGATAGCTGTTCTCCTCCAGGATGATCAGCGTGTGCTCGAACTGCCCCGCGCCTTTTGCATTCAGACGGAAATAGGATTGCAGCGGGATGTCCAAGTGTACGTTTTTCGGGACATATACGAATGAGCCTCCCGACCAGACAGCGCCGTGGAGTGCTGCGAATTTATGATCCGTCGGCGGGACCAGCTTCATAAAATGTGAGCGGATGATCTCTGCATAACGCTCATCGTGCATAGCGCTTTCAAGATTGGTATAGACCACCCCCGACTCCGCCACCTCACTTCTAACATTGTGATATACCAGCTCGGAATCGTACTGCGCACCCACTCCGGCAAGGCTCTCACGCTCCGCCTGGGGGATGCCGAGACGCTCGAAGGTCTCTTTGATGTTTTCGGGTACATTGTTCCAATCTGTATTCATCCTGCTCTGGGGACGGATATAGGTCACGATGTTGTCAACATCCAGCCCCTCTGTGGAGGCGCCCCACTCCACCATAGGAGTGCGGTTGTAGATATCCAGGGCTTTCAGCCGGAATTCCCGCATCCAGTCCGGGTCGTTCTTCTCGTCGGAGATCTCTGAGATTATCTGAGGAGTCAGCCCTCTGTCCAAAAAATCTCCCTCGTTTTCCTCATAGCGGAAATCGTAGAGCGAGCGGTCGATGTCCCCGACCTGTGTTTTCTCTTTCATTTACTCACACCTCACCCAGGTATTTCTCAAAGCCGTTTGCGAGGACGTCCAGCGCAAGAGACCCGTCTCCCTCCCGGACGATCCTTCCGTTTGAGAGGATGTGGGTGCGGTCAACGCGGAGCTCTTCAAGTATCTTGGCGTTGTGGGTGATGATCAGCAGCGTGCCGCCCACGCTCTTTCTGTACTCCTCGATGCCCTTTGAAACTGTCTTTACCGCATCCACGTCAAGCCCCGAATCAGTCTCATCCAGTATCGCAAGGCGCGGGCGCAGCATCAGCAGCTGAAGTATCTCGGCTTTCTTCTTCTCACCGCCGGAGAAGCCCACGTTGAGCTCCCGGTCTGCGTAGGAGCTGTCCATACCCAGGACCTCCATAGCCTTAGCAAGGTTTTTCTTATGCTCAAACAGCTTGATCCGCTTGCCCGTCTGCTGCTCTATGGCATTGCGGAGGAATTCCGAGAGGGTTATCCCCGGGATCTCCACCGGGTTCTGGAAAGAGAGGAACATCCCTCTCCTTGCACGTTTGTCGGCGGTCTCAGAGGTGATGTCCTCGCCGTCAAAGAGTATCTTCCCGCCTGTGACGGTGTACTCGGGGCTGCCCATAACGGTACACCCGAAGGTGGATTTCCCGGCACCGTTCTGACCCATAAGAACGTGGGTCTCACCCTCACCGATGACTATATCTACACCGTGCAGCAGTTCCTTATCCTCTGCTGCGGCGGTCAATCCTTTGGTTTCAAGAAGTATCGACATTGTTCTCTTCCTTTCATTCGCCCGAAAGGGACGTTTCGGTGCTGCAAACACCTTCTCTATTTTAGCATATAAATCCTATCGTGTCAATAGGATTTATCGAGTTTAAGATTTTTTAACATAAAAAAGAGCCTGTATGACGGGCATACAGGCTCTCGGAGCTTACAGTTTCATAGCTTGAAGCATTTTTGCAGATCCTTTATATTGCCGATAATGAAGGCAACGTCGGTTGCCCCGAACTGGGTCTCCGGCTTGGGGATGAACACATGGTCTTCCCGCTTGACGGTTATGATATTGAGGTCGAACTTCTTGCGGATGTCCAGCTGAGCAAGAGTCCTGCCCACCCAGGCTCCCGGGATCCTCATCTCGTAGATGGAGTAGGTATTGTCCAGGGATATGAAATCCAGGATCATATCCGAGGCATAGCGGGTGGCGAAGCGGATAGCCGTCTGCTTCTCGGGGTAGGCGATCTCGTCTGCGCCCACCATTTTCAGGAACTTCATCTGGACATCGTTGGTGGCTCTCGCCATTACGAACTTAGCTCCCAGTTCCTTGAGGGTGCAGGTCGCCTCCAGAGAGGTCTGGAACAGCCCTCCCACGGCAACGACGCAGATATCAAAGTCGCTGACGCCGATGGATTCCAGCAGGTCGCGGCTGGTGCAGTCACCTATCATCGCGTTGGTGACGTAGGGTATTATCTCATTGATGCGTTCCTCATCCGAGTCGATGACGAGAACATCGCATTTGAGCTCACTCATTCTTTTTGCTATGGTGCTCCCGAACTCTCCGGAGCCGAGTATAAGTACAGATTTCATTTTTCATTCTCCCCTTCTTTATACCGAGATCTTATCGAGCGGCAGCTTGCCCTTTGAGCTTTCGTTGGAGGATACCGCCGCATATATCAGCGTCAGCGCACCCACTCTCCCGAAGAACATCAAAAACATCAGTATCACCCGTGAGAGCAGGGATAACTGCGGAGTTATGCCCAAAGTCAGGCCGACAGTGCCTACGGCGGAGCCTGTTTCGAACAGGCAGGTGATAAGCGGCAGGCCCTCTGCCCTGCTGATGATTATTCCTCCCGAAATGAACAGCACCAGATACATAAACAGGATCGCTCCCGCATTTCTTACGGTGTTCTCGGGAATCCTCCTGCGGAAGGCCTGGACGTCGGTGCGGCGGCTGAACACGGTGAGGGCTGCCAGGAACAGCACAGCAAACACCGCAGTTTTCATACCGCCCGCCGTGGAACCGGGTGAACCGCCTATCAGCATCAGGATGATCATTATAAGCGTACCCGACTCGCTCATCTGTGAGAGATCCTGGGTATTGAAGCCCGCTGTTCTGGCCGTCACGGATTGGAAGGCCGAGCTGAGAGTCCTCTCCTTGAAGCCCAGGTCGCTGTACTCGCAGAAGAAGAAATACACCGCCGGCAGGACTATCAGTACCGCAGAGGTCACTATTACTATCTTGCTTTGCAGGGAATACTTGCTGAAATGGTGCTTGTGGGTGATAACATCCCCCCAGGTGAGGAAGCCGATACCTCCCACCACTATCAGCAGCATTATGATAATATTCAGATAAACATCTGTGCCGTATGTGGTCAGGGAGGAGTATTTCTCCCGGACGCCCAGCAGGTCAAAGCCCGCGTTGCAGAAGGCCGAGATCGAATGGAACAGCGAATAGCCTATCCCCTTGAAGAACCCGAAATCGCTGCAGAAGACCGGTGCCAGCAGCGCTGCGCCCGCCAGCTCGACTATCGCCGAGGCTTTGAGGATGAACCCCGCCAGGTGCATTATGCCACCCACCTGGGGTGCGGATATGGACTCCTTCATGGTGCTGAGCTGTGACAGGCTCAGCTTTTTGCCCGTGGCCTTCATTATGGCAAGGCCGATGGTTATGACGCCCATTCCTCCGATCTGGATAAGGGTGAGGATCACACACTTGCCGAACAGCGACCAGTAGGTCGCGGTATCATGCACCACCAGACCCGTAACGCAGGTCGCCGACGTCGCCGTGAACAGGCAGTCGGAGAAAGGGGTGACTACCCTCTCCTGTGAGGATATGGGGAGCATCAGCAACAGCGCTCCTGCAAGTATCAGCGTAAAAAAGCTGATGATTATGATCTGAAAGGTCGTTTTTCCCTTTCTCTTTTTCATTGTTGTCCACCTCGGAATACACATATGATCGGTTATCCCGTAACATTATAACACATTATTCCGAGATTTACAAGACACAAATCAAAAAAACACCAACAAGGCAGCTTCAGGCATACAAAACTCCCCCGAAACGCAGATAATGGCGCATCGGGGGAGCGAAATAACATCTTTGTTCGGATAAGCACCGGCCCGACGCAGGATCACCCCTGATGCTCGTCATAATACTGCTCGATATAAGAGGTGATCAGCCCCGTTGAGGCATTGATTATCAGGCGGTTGCATTCCCCGATATCGGGGGACTGCGCCGCCTTGTTTTCAAACTCTATGTACCATACAGGTACTATCCTCCGATCTACCATATCCGCCGCGTACATCACAGCGATATTGGTGATGTTCACCATCAGGTTCGGGGCAAGCTCATTGGACATATAATTGAGCACCGAATCAAGTGCCGGGATGCTTTTGACCTCCTCACCGCGCTCTGCTTTCACTCTGCTGTCGATATGCAGACCGACAACATGGTATGACTCATCGAGCCATACGGCGTTCCGATTATCCGCCCATCTCGGCGGCACACCCTCGCCGTATTCCTGGTAATCATATAAGCTGAAATTGAGAGCACCCTCCATACCGAAGGGCTGAATGCAAGTGTTCTCGATAACCTTGCAATAATAAACCATATAAAATGTGTTTTCAAGTTTACTTTTGAGTTTATAGATCAGGTAGGGCTCCATGGCGGGTTCCTGCTGGAGATCTGCTGCTTTTTTCATCAAAGCATTTGCTGACGAAAGGATCTTCCCTGCGGTCTCATCGCCGGATGTGTCAGCGACATATCTGCACTCGATCACCTCTGTATCCAACAGCTCGTTTGAGCCCAGGTGAATGTATCCGCTGCGACTAATGGCACAGTGCTCATCCTTTGTCTCATTGAAGAACTGATAGCTCGGATTTTCAGTATCCTGATTGATCGGCATTACAGAGATACTGTCGCCTGGATTTTTCGTTTTGTCAAAATCATCAGGGTCATAGAGCAGCTTTATCGCTTCTGTCAGCTTGGGGCCTTTGTCATCAGCGATAAAGCTGTTTGAAACAGGCGTGTATATGCTCAGGCTGTCCGGTATGCTGATGCTGATATTATCGGAGAGCTGTATATGCTCATAACTCTTGGCAAGAGCTATTTCAACATCAGCCGTCAGCTCAGATACAGGGATATAGTCCAGCCCGTCATAATAATAATCCGCCTCATGCATACGCTCCTTCTGCTGCTCGTTTCGAGAGATAACGTCATCCGGCACCTCGACCGGCCTGAACCCACCGCCGTCACCGAAGACCTTTATGCCGATGCCGACTGCTATCGCCCCGCTCACTCCAAGGATAGCCAGCTTTGCTCCGAGGCTGATGCCCTTGACCCGGGCGACGCGCTTTGAGGCGGTGATCCCTGCCTCCGGAAGGTTGCTGAGCACCGCTCCCAGGGGGGCGGCGGCGAGCAAGCCCTCCTTGCCGAAGAGCTTCTCTATCCCCTTTCGGATCTGCCGGCGGGCTTTTGAAAGCTTCTGGCGGGCGTTGTTCTCGTTGGTGCCCAACGCCTTAGCCACCTCCGATACAGGCAGCTCGTCGAAGTAGTAGAGTATCACCGCCGAGCGCTGATCCTGGGAGAGTCCGTCGATCAACTCCCCCAGACGGCGCTTGGTATCGGCGTTGACGACGTAATCATCGGGGAGCATCACCGGGGCATTGAGGGGATCTCCTGCCTTTTCAAAGAGTTCCTCCTCGCCGATGCTCTCGGTGCGGCAGGTCTCCCGCAGGTGATCGGCGCACTTGCGGTAAGCTATGGAGTATAGCCACCCTGCAAAGGCTTCCTCCTCACGAAGCGTGGCGATGTTCTCCAGAGCGGCGGCGAAGGTCTCAGCGGTGACGTCGCGGGCGGCGTCCTCGTCCCCCAGGTTACGCTTGGCAAAGCCATAGACCTTATCGGAATATTCATTATAGAGGGCCTCGAAGGCTGCCCGGTCTCCCGCTTTGGCCTTTGAGGCAAGCTTTCTGATCTCATTTCTGTTCATGACCGTCCTCCTTATCCTGTGTGAAAACTCTGCGCCGGATGATCTCCCTGGTCTCGTCGTCGGGCTGATCAGCGGTCTGCAGCAGTATCCATTTTATCAGTTCTTCCAGCGTAACCGACACAGCCACCACCTCCTTTACAGGGTAAGTCGTCAGCGGTAGGGTTTTGTTACCCCCTCCCCGGAGATTTTGTAGGATAGCACAAAAAGGCGCACACACTTTTGTGTATATTCTCTTGCAGGATAAGCTTCCTGTATGTATTATAGCATACCCTCAGCAAAAAGCAAACCGTATGACGGCTGTAACAAAACGATCCGGCGCCTGCCCTTTTGGCTGACACCGGATCCGTTTTATCTCCTTTTATCTTTTTATTCTTTCACAGTTTTTTCTTTGCTCCCGCTTTTGCCTCCTTTCTTTTATCTATTGGGGGGATTTCCTTTCTCTGATATCATAATACCATACCCCCGCACAGAATACAATAGACAATGTTTCTGCGGACTGTAGTAAAAGCTACACCCAGACCACTCTGTGTAGTTTAAACTACACTTTCGGTGAAAATTGCAGTATATCTCTTGAAAAAAGCCGAAAGCTGTGATATAATCAAATAAAGCTATCAGGAAAGGCAGGGTAACATTATGAGCGAGAAACAGGCCGACCGCCGCACCCTCAGGACAGAGAAGGCTATCTTTGAAGCCCTTGCGGAGCTGCTGGCAGAAAAGGAGCTTTCCAAAGTCACGGTGCAGGAGCTCAGCGATATGGCCATGATCAACCGCGTGACCTTCTACAATCACTTCCTCGATGTTTATGACCTCTACGAGAAGCTGGAGACAAATGTCCTCACCGAGTTGGGTATGCTCATGCTCCGCCTACAGGAGCTCCCCACAGAGAAGATACTCTCTCAGCTAATTGATTATGCGGATCAGAACCGGGTGCTGTTCCGGCTCATATTCTCACCCAACAGCACGGGGCAGCTTTACGTCAAGTTCAGCAGGATGTTTGAAGGGGTGCTCCGTCAGGTGCTGGCTGAGAGGAAGCACTCGGATATTATGGATCCCCGTTTGGAATATCAAAGCTGTTACCGCGCTCACGCCTGCCTTTCGGTCATAGCAAAATGGGTGCATTACGATTTCAGCGAATCCAAGCGCGTTATCCTGGAGACCCTCTCGGGGCTGGATTCAAACACCGAGAAATACATCCTCTCAAAGTAAAATGACAAATGATCATCCCCTGTATCCGTTGCGGGTACAGGGGATGTTTTATGCTTGTATCAAATGGATGCCGTCAGGCCGCTTGTTATTTGAAATACGTATCTTCGTACCCTGACCACTCAGCCAGGTACTTGGCAAGTATGGAAAGATCGTCAAGATCGGCACCGCCGGAGCCGTTAAGGTCCGCAGCCTGGACGTTGACTATCTTATCGTAGCCCGACCACTCGGCAAAGTACTTTGCCAGGTCGGCATAGTCCGAAAGATCCACAACTCCGTCGCCGTTGACGTCGCCCTTCTTTACAGCTGCGGGAGGCGCTATGCGCACTTCCTTCGCAAGACCGCCCCGGGCGTCAAGGATCACATTCCCGCTGATGCTGCCGCCCTCGGGCGTCTTGATATAACAATCCTTAAGTGTCAGAGCAGCACCCAGCTTTCCGATGGCATAGCTCTTTGAATCAACGGTAACAGTTGAGTTCTCAATGATGACAGCTTCGCTCTCATCATCTCCGATGATGCCCCAGTTGGCGGAAACAGCGATCTCGGAATCCTTTATAGTGAGGGTGGGGGCATCGCCTTTCAGAACGAACCCGCCCAGATTGCAGGAGAGGGTCAGCTTGCCGTTGGTGACCACCGTCATATCCTCTGAGGTCATAATGCCGTTTAAGAATACGGATGTCAGGGTGACAGCCTTGGTTGTTTTCAGGGTAAGGCCCTTGATCCTATTGTCTATCACCAGACCGCCGGAGGTCAGATCCTTATTTACGGTCAGGGTATTTGCCGCGGCATCATAGCTGACCTCGCCGCCGCCCAGGATATCCCGGCAGTTCAGGCTGGTGGCCTGCACCCCGCAGACCTCGAGCTCGTACTTGTCGAACTTATCGGCGGTGATCTCCACCTTAGCTGGTCTGGTAGTGCCGTCGCTGTTATAGATGCTGCCGTTAGAATTGAGGCCGCCCTCGGGGGTCACGATGGTGCTGTCGGTAAGGGTTATACCCCCGCCGATATTTCCTACGGCCCAGGTTTCACCCTCTGCGGTGATATAGGAGTTGTTTACTGTAAGCTTTTCGTTCCCGCCGCTGCCTGCTATACCGTAAAGGCCGTAGGCAGTTATATCAGAATCCTTGAAGGTAAGCACCGCGGCGTTCTCTATGAGGATGCAGCATTTTTCGCTGCTCTCTGCTGTGAGGGTGCCGTTGGTCAGCATGGTCGTATCGGCTGAGAATACGGCAGCCGATGCTGCTTCGGAGTAAAGCACCAGTGCCTTTTCGGTCTTGACGGTGAGCCCGGGGATATCACACCAAAGCGCAGGCTCATCCCCTGCCCAGATGTTGTCTCTGATGATCAGCATATTCTTTTCGGGGTCGTATTCAACAGCCCCGTTGCCCAGGATATCCTTGCAGTTGCGGTCCGTTACGGGTATGCCGATGATCTTCACACCGTACTCGGTAACGGGCTCTGTCTCCGCAGACATTGCTGCCGTCTTGCCGTCGGACGCATAAACGCTGCCGTCCTTGACAAGGGCGCCGTCGGTAAGCTCACAGCCGATAAGCTCGATGCCCTTTCCGAAGCCCGTTACAGCACCGCCCTCTTCAAGGCAGACCGCATTGACCTTAGAACTGTCGATTATCAGCCCGGACTCCGCTCCGAACCTTCCGCCCTGTATCGCTCCGGCGTTTCCTGTGACATTGATCTCGGCGTCCTTGATAGTCAGGGTGCTGTTGGTCACCAGTATGCCGGCGCCGCCGCTGACGTTCATTTTTCCGGTCAGGGTCATGTCCGCTTCGGAATAAATGGCCGCACCGAAGTTTTCACGGATCAGAGTGATCTCGCCCTCCGCCTTTACGGTCAGCCCGCCGATGCGGTTAGTGATGCAGGGTGTAGCGCCCTCGGTGTTTTCGGCATTGCAGGTGATGTCCTTTTTGAGGGTAAGGGTCTTGGTCTCGGGGTCATAGGATGCCTCGCCGTTCCCGAGGATATCCCCGCAGTTTCTGCTTGTGACAGCTGCGCCGGCGACCTCCAGACCGTATATATCTGCGGTGGTGACTTCGACCTCCATATAGGGAGAGCTGTCATATACCCAGACAAAGCTGCCATTATCTATCGTACATTCATTCTGGAGGATATTACAGCCGTTGAGCTCGATTCCGTTGCCGAAATTGACCACAGAGCCGTCCTCGGCGCCGGAAAAACGCACGTCTGAATTGTTGATCGTCATTCTGGAGGTGTTAGTGCCGTTGAGCATACCGCCCTGGGCCGCAGAGCCGTTGTGACCGATAACGGTAAGGTCCGCATCGGTAATAATGATCTGGCAGTCGGAGGCCAGCAGCGCCACGCCGCCCTCGAGGTTCATTTTTCCGGTCAGGGTGATGTCCTTAAAGGTGCTTATGCAGGCGCCGAACTCCTCGCGGGTAAGTGACACTTCATTCTCCGCCTTTACCGTCAGGCCGCCGATGCGGTTGGTGATGCAGGAGGTAGCGCCCTCGGTGTTATCCTTATTGCAGATGATGTCTTTTTTGAGGGTAAGGGTGTTGGTCTTGAGGTCGTAGGATGCCTCGCCGCCGCCCAGGATATCGCCGCAGTTAGCGCTGGTGACCTTCTTCCCGGCGATCTCCAGCTCATAGATATCTGCGGTGGTGATCTCAACCGCCATCACCGGGGTCGGTTCATTAGAATAAGCCTCTGAAATACAACCCTCTCTTACAGAACAGTCAGTGGTGAGTATGCCGCAGCCGTAAAGCATAATGCCCTCTGAAAAGCCGCAGATCGCGCCTTCTTCGCCGGAGGCTCTGATACTTGAATTGTTGATTGTCAGCTTTGTATCCGATTGAAGTCCGCCGTAGATGCCCCAGCCGCTTCCGACGATATCAAGGTCAGCGGAATCAATGGTAAGATCGCAGCCGACAGCCATTATCCCGGCGCCGCCTGTGAGGGTCATCTTACCGGTGATCGTGGTATCCTCATAGATGCAGACAGCCGCGCCGAAGCCCGGGCGGGAGATCGTAACATCCTTCTCGGCTTTAACGGTAAGCCCCTCGATACGGCTGTCGATGGTAACGCCGCCATCCCCTGTGGAGGTAATATCCTTTTTTAATGTCAATACTTTTCCGGCAGGGTCATAGGAGGCCTCGTTATCCCCGAGGATATTATTGCAGTTGTAGGGGTCCACACGCACCCCGCTCACCCACAGATCGTAAGGCTCTGCCACTATTGCCGCTGCCCATGCCCTGTCCGGCAGCATGGTGACAAACGAGAGCATCAGTGCGAATGCCGTAAAAAACGATAACAGTCTTTTCCGTATCATATAACGACCTCCCTTTAAATGATTGTTAAGCAATTGTCAAAAATATATTAACCCAATATAATTCTAACATATTTACCAGTGTTTGTCAATGTAGGATTTTTACAGGTTTTTTTGTTCATTTTTCTTACTCCCTCACCGGGACGGTCATAAGTTGATAATACAGTGCCCCGGAGCGCTTTGAAAGGCTCCGGGGCAAAGCTGTATATGGGTAACTGCCTGTCAGAGACCGGTTTTCTTCGGGATCAGCGATCATATTTTGTTAAATGATAAAAATAATCCCGGACCCCTTGACAAGTTATTCTCAATGTGATATTATCATAGTAGAAATAACAAAGGAGGCGGTGCAGATGGACAGCGAGAAGGAATTCCTGGCGGGGTACGATCTTGAAAAGTACGAGCGCCCGTCGGTGACGGCTGATGTGGCAGCCTTTATGGTGAGCTCCGAGGACAGGACCAGCTACCGCAGGAACCCGGAGAACAAGCTGCTGCTCCTGCTGATCAAAAGAGGCGGCCACCCCTTCAAGGGGATGTGGGCTCTCCCCGGAGGCTTCCTGCAAAAGGGTGAGACTATCGAGGAATGCGCCCTGCGGGAGATAAAGGAGGAGACCAACGTCCTCCCCAACGCGCTGAAGCCTGTGGGAGTGTTCAGCGAGCCGGAGCGCGACCCCAGAGGGTGGATAATCTCAAACGCCTACGTCTCGGTCATCAGCGAGGAATCGGTGGAGCAGGTGGGCAGCGACGATGCCTCGGATGCCCAGTGGTTCAGCGTCAGCTTCAAGCAGAACGGGAGCGGAGAATATGAGCTAGCCCTCACCTACGGGGATGTTGAACTCAGAGCTCTTCTCACCGAGGAAAAATCGGGCTTCGGGGTCACCCGGTTCAGGATCAGGGACAGCGGCGGTCTGGCCTTCGACCACGCGGCGATCATCGCGGCGGCACTTTCCTCCCTGCGAACAGATGCCCGCAACTTCGAGACCATTTTTGATTTCCTCCCGGAGAAATTCACCCTCACCGAATTCCAGAAGGTGCAGGAGACTATAATGAACGTCTCTGTACTGCCGGGGAATTTCAGGAGAATGGTCAGCGGCTACGTTGAAGAAACGGAAGAATTCGTCCGCGGCGACGGTCACCGTCCCGCAAGGCTTTACAGAAGAAAACAGTAAGGGGGTAAACACTATGAAAAGGTTTCTGATCGTTGTGGATATGCAGAAGGACTTTATTGACGGAGCCCTGGGCACAGCCGAGGCCTGCGCCATAATTCCTGCGGCAGCGGAAAAGATAAGGGAGTTTGACGGTGAGATCTTCGCCACCTTCGATACTCACTTTGAGGATTATATGGAAACTGCCGAGGGCAGGAAGCTCCCCGTTCCCCACTGCATAAAGGATACGGAGGGCTGGCAGCCGGATAAGGACATCGCCGCCGCTCTGGACAGCAAGGGCTTCGTCCCGGTGGAGAAGTACACCTTCGGTTCGGTAAGGCTGCCCGCTCTTATCGCTGAGGCTGCGCAGGGCGAGGAATTTGAGATCGAGCTCATCGGCCTCTGCACCGACATCTGCGTAGTGAGCAACGCCCTGCTGCTCAAGGCAAACTTCCCCGAGGCTCCCATAGCCGTTGCAGAAAACTGCTGCGCGGGCGTAACTCCCGAAAAGCACGCCGCCGCTCTGGAAACCATGAGAAGCTGCCAGATCGACATTATCTGAGGAGGGAAAGAAAATGAAGCTTGAACCTATCGTAGTATCGCTGCTGGATACCGACCTTTACAAATTCAATATGGATCAGGTGATCTTCCACAAGCACACCGATCTCTGCGGGCAGTATTACTTCAAGTGCCGCAGCAAGGACGTTGTTTTTACCCCCGAGATGGTGCAGGAGATCAACGATCAGATCGACCACCTCTGCTCGCTGAGCTTCAAAAAAGAGGAGCTTGACTACCTCCGCTCCATACGCTTTATCAAGGCGGACTATGTTGAATTCCTCCGGCTGTGGAGGCCTATACGGGACTATGTGAGCGTCCGGCTGGACGATAACGGCGAGCTGAACATCGTGGTGGACGGCCCCCTCTTCTCGGCGATGCAGTTTGAGATCTTCCTGCTGGAGATCGTCAACGAGGTGTATTTCAGGATGAAGTACGACTACGACCGCCTGCTCAGATCTGCCGAGGAACGCTTAGACGCCAAGATCAGGGCCCTCAACGACGGCACCTACACCTTCAGATTCGCAGAGTTCGGCTGCCGCAGGAGGCTCTCACGGGAATGGGAGGATGTTGTGGTAAGGCGGCTCGTCACCGAGACCAAGAGCTGCGTGGGCACCTCGAATGTATATCTGGCTATGAAATACAACGTGACCCCTATAGGCACCTACGCTCACGAGTTCGTGCAGATGTATCAGGGCATCGACAAGATACCCCTCGCCTACACCAACTACTACGCTATGAAGGACTGGTACGCCGAGTATGACGGCGATAACGGCACCGCCCTCACCGATACGGTAACGACAGACCTGTTCCTGCTGGACTTCAACCGCTCGATGGTGAACAACTACACCGGCGTCCGTCACGACAGCGGCGACCCCTACGAGTGGGGCGAAAAGATCATCGCGCATTACAAGAGATACGGCGTGGATCCCAGGACAAAGCTGCTGCTGTTCAGCGACAGCCTGGATTTTGACCGGGCCCAGAAGCTCCACGAGTACTTCTGCGACAAGACGAAGGTATCCTTCGGCATCGGCACCTTCTGCTCCAACGACACGGAGGAGAAAGCCCTGAACATCGTCATCAAGCTCCAGTACGTCAACGGCAGGCCTGTTGCAAAGCTCTCGGACGACATCGGCAAGGCGATGTGCCGCGACCCGGAGTATCTGGAGTACCTGAAAAACGCCGTCCGTTTCAGGCTGGAACGCGAGGTGGAATAGTAACCAAAGCACAAGCCCCCCGGAGCGGTCAACGACCTCCGAGGGGCTTTTTGTATGCGCTTATCCGGCGGATCGGTTACGGGCTCTTTCCGAAAAAGACCAGGACGGAGTCGATCTGGGCGAGCATCCAGGCCGGGGAGGTATCCTTTGTGCCGTCCTCCGTCAGGTTGATGATGTAATTGCTCCTGCCGTAGAGGTCGTCATCGGGCTCATAGTAGATACAGTGGGGAGCGTTCCTGAACTTATCAGCCAGAGTCTTGGGGTCATAGAGCCCCTGCCTGTCATAATTGCCCCAGGTGGGAGCATAGACAAAGCCGTACTCCTCAGCCTTCTGCTCCATATAGTCTATGAAGGAATCAAGGTGATATTTGTTTGCCAGCATGAACATATCACCCGTGAGCTCGATAAGGTCTATCCTGGCTCCGGCACCCTGGGCAGACACATATGGTCGTTGGCTTCCTTAAGCAGCTTGTCCATATAGGTCTTTGAGGACTCCACCGAGGAATTGACGCTCCAGTGGATATCCGTCAGCTGGAGGATATTGTAATTGTCGTGATACTTGAGGGTAAAAACGTAATCCTCAAGATGGTCGGAGTAATGCTGCTTATCCGAGCAGCCTGCAAGCTACAGGGTCATCACCGCAGCCAAAATACGCTTAAGGCAACACCGCACAACCCGCGGCTGACGCCTCTGCACGCCATCTGCCGTGTCAAGCCTGCTTGACGACCGGCTTATCCGTCATATTACCCAAATTCTCCTTGCCGGGCGCCAGCCCGCCTGCGTCAAATTTAGGCAATCTGACGAAAACCTGGACTTCGCATCTGACGCACAGGGGTCGTGCGGTGTTGCCTTAACAGTTTCTTTCTCATGTTCTCTCACCGATGTCATTTATAATGTGTAGGGGTCAGGCTTTCAGCTCTGCCTGGAGCTCATTGAGGGCGACCGCAAGGTCATTGAGAGCATTCGGGTCGATATAATCGTAATATACGCTGAAGGGTATATCCGAATAGATCACAAAGATATAGGGTCCCTTATCGGTATAGACCACGCCGGTATCGTTGGTGGCGCTTTCATCGTTTGAGGGGTCGCCGTCGCAGTATTTCTCGGGGATGGGATCCCGGGGGTCGTAATTCTTCCAGGTATCCTTGCCCGACTCCCAGCCGGCTTTGGTCTGAACGGGGTACTTCGTACCCAGCATTATCTTGGTGGCGGAGCAGGCAGAATCGGCATAATAGGATGCAAACTCGCTGTGCTGCATCTCATCGCTGTTGAGGAAGCAGTAGAGCTTTGTCCACAGCCTGATCATATCCTTAGCGGAATAATTCCTGGGGAAGGACTTCTCGGCGAAAGCCTTGTCAACACCCACCTCTTCGCACCATTTCTCCAGAGGCTCCTTGCCGTAGATGTCATAGAGCTTCATATAGGAATCGTTGTTTGAATTGACTATCGCCTTGCGGAAGTCGATGCGGTGCTCTTCATAAGCCTCGGGGCAGCTGTCCAGCACCGAGCCGAGATACACAGCCTTGATGGTGCTCTGGGTACACATGGGTATATCCGGCTTGTAGGCCACACCCGACTGCGTTTCAAGATCCACCATTATAAGTGAGACCTTATGCCCGTCGGCGGTGAGCTTGCCCAGCTCTTCCTTTACCTTATCAAAAGCAGCCTCGGATGCTTTGGCATTCCCGAAGGAGGCAAGCTCCTCATCGGCTTTGGCGGCGGTCAGCAGCTCCACCACCTGCGGCATCGAGGATATATAGGACTTGGCCTTTTCGGTATCGTAGGCAGGGGCTGCCTTCATAAATGCCGACTCGTCGTCCTGGATCTCTTCCTCCGGGCTGCTGCTCTCTTCGGGCTGCGATCCGGGAGCTTCAGTCCCGGCGGTGGCTGTCTCGGTCACTGCTGCCGTCCCGGCGGAAGTCACAGCCGCCTCTGTGGAGGTATCGGCGGGCTTTGAGGAGCTTTCGCTGCCGCCGCAGCTGCCGAGCACCAGCGACGCTGCGATAATTGCTGAAAGGATTATGGGTCTGAGTTTCATAGTATTACCTCTTTTCTGCGTTATTATCTGTTTATCGGGCAGGGGTCATTCATCGGTGTTATCCTTCGGGAACCGCCTGAACACAGCCGCCAGGATCGCGCCGGAGATATTGTGCCATACTGAGAATATGGCGCCGGGGACGGCAGCCATGGCCATATCCGGGAAGGCGCTGCCCGCAAGGCTGGTGGCGAGGCCGGAGTTCTGCATACCGATCTCCACCGAGACTGCCTTCTTCCTTTTCGCATCGAAGCGGAAGATCAGGCCGATGAGATACCCGAACAGGTACCCCAGCAGATTGTGGAGTATCACCACCGCGAAGATCACGGCGCCGGTGGAAAGTATCTTGGCTGAGTTATTGGAGACCACTATCCCCACGATGATGCAGATGGCTGTCACCGACACAAGGGGGAGGATATCCGAGGCTTTTTCGGTGTATTTCCCCAGCAGCCTGTTTATCAGCAGGCCGAGAGCTATGGGCACCAGCACCACCTGGACTATCGAGAGGAACATAGACCACACGTTCACATCCACGGAGGTCTGCAGGAACAGATAGGTGAGGGCGGGGGTCAGCAGCGGGGCAAGCAGGGTGTTAACGCTGGTCATCCCCACAGAGAGGGCCACATCTCCCCCCGAGAGATAGGTTATGACATTGCTGGAGGTGCCGCCGGGGCAGGTGCCTACCAGCACTACTCCCACCAGCAGCTCGTTTTCAAGCCCGAAGAGCTTTCCGAGCCCGAAAGCCAGCAGGGGCATTATCAGAAACTGCGCCGCGCAGCCGATGGCTATATCCTTCGGCCTTGAGAAAACCACCGCGAAATCCGCGGGCTTCATGGTGAGCCCCATACCGAACATAACTATCATCAGCAGATAGTTCACCGAGCCAGTGGGTATCCACAGGCAGCTTTTGGGTACGAACAGCGCCAGAGCCGCCACCGCCAGGACGATAACGGCCATAAACCTTGATATGAATTTGCTGACAGCCTTCATTCAGCTATCTCTCCTTTATCCGCGCGGCAGTTTACCGCCTTATGATCTGTTTTGCCTTATCTATTATAGCACAAAAGCGAAGCGTTGTGCTATAATTGCCCGATCCGCAGGAAGTGCCGTTTGCGGCACGGATCTGCGAGGGCATAAGTATAATATCAGCTTGCTGATATTATAGCACAAAAGCGAAGCGTTGTGCTATAATTGCCCGATTCGCAGGGAGTGCCGTTTGCGGCACGGATCTGCGAGGGCTAAATGATAAATAAAATATCAGCTTACTGATATTATAGCATTTATATATCCGGATTGCAAGTGCTCCGGGGCATATAATTACTCTCTAAGCAAAAAAAGCATCAGGCTCCGGAGGCAAATAACTGTTGAAAAACGGACAGGATTATGTTATAATGTAATACATCTTAATGTTCTGAGGCAGGTGCGCCATGAAAGGTAAAAACATAGAGCGATTGATCGTGGGTCTTTCGCTGATAATCATAATAGTCCTTTTCGTTTGCTTTTTCAAGGATATACTGGTCCCGCTGTTCAGCATGGAGCTTGACGGCAACTTTGACGAAGCCAGGGATATGCTGGAATCAAAGGGCTGGCTGGGGGCGCTGTGCGTTATTCTGATAGAAGCCCTGCAAATGGTGGTGGTCTTTATCCCGGCGGAGTTCATACAGGTCTCCTCGGGACTGAGCTACCCGTTCCATATGTCGCTGATACTCTGCGACCTGGGCGTTTGCCTGGGTGCGACCCTGATATTCCTCCTCTCGCGGATAGGGCGTATAGGCAGCGAAAAGGCCCGTAAAAGCCAGGCCGAGATCAGCTTCATATCCTCCCGGACAGGGAGCAGGAGCGCTATGGTGCTGATGTATCTGCTGTTCATTACCCCCATAGTCCCCTTCGGCGCTATATGCTATTACGGCAGCGGCACCGATCTTAAATACAGGCGCTATATCCTGACGGTGGCCACGGGGGTCATCCCCTCTATCATAACCTCAAACCTGATCGGCACCTCGGCTAAGGCATTTATACGCAATCAGATCCCCGTGTGGATGCTCATACTCATCATCGTTGTGCTGATGGTGCTGCTGCTGGTGGGGCTGTGGTTCCTGCTGGACAAGCTGCTGTTCAGGGGCAAGGACTGCACTCCCGATTCTGCCACATATTTCCTCTTTTTCAGGCTGGTGGAGCTGCTGCGCAAGCGCAAGCAGCGGCTGCATATCGACAACGAAAAGCTTAAAGGGGTGGAGCCTCCCTATATCCTGCTGTGCAACCACGCCTCGTTTTATGACTTCTACTATGTCAAAAAGCTGGTGGGTGAGGTGAACCCCTCTTTTGTGGTGAACAGCCATGTCGGTCACACGCCGATACTGAAAAGGCTCAGGGAAAAGTCGGGAATGATCCCGAAGAAGCTGTTTTACCCGGATACAGCCGCCCTCCGTATGATACGCACCCTTGACAAGGGATACTCCGTCGTGATATTCCCCGAGGGGCGGCTCTCCGTTGACGGGCGGTGCTATCCCATAGTCGAGAGCGCCGCAAGGATCTACAAAAAGCACGGGATCACCCTGGTGCTGGCAAATATCTCCGGGGCCTATTTTGCCAACCCAAAATGGCGTAAGAAGTTTTTGAAGTCGGATATATACGTTTCGGTCAAGCGGGTGATCGGCAGCGATGAGGTAAAGGAGCTGCCGGTTGAAGAGCTGGAGGATATCATCGTATCCTCGATCTCCTGCGACGCCTCGGCTGAGCCGGTCAACAGGTACAAGGCCGGGAAAAAGGCTAAGGGGCTTGAGAACATCCTCTACCGCTGCGCCGACTGCGGAGAGCTTTACACCACCGCCTCCGACGGGAACGACCTTATCTGCACGGCCTGCGGGGCTCGGCATCACCTGGACGAGAGCTATCTCTTCACCGATGCTGCAAAGAGCATCCCCGCCTATTATGACCGCATCAAGGAAGCTGAACGGGCAGGGCTCGATCTCATAGAGCTGCGCACCGAGGTGGATACAAAGATCTTTACCGAGGGCAAGCGGCGTCCCCGGAAGGATCACGGCGAATGCACCCTGACTAAGGATGGCTTCACCTACACCTCCGAGAGTGTCAGCTTCACCGTTTCCATCACCAAGCTGCCTGCCCTGGCTTTCTCCTGCAACGAGGAGTTCGAGCTGTATTATCAGAAGGAGCTCTACTACTTCTACCCGGTAAAGGATCGCCGTCAGACCGCCCGCTGGGCTTTGATAACAGACCTGCTTTACGAGGTGCGAAATGAAAAAGAATAAAGAAAAAGCTCTGATAGACATATCTCTGAAGACCTTTATACAGGTGACAGTCCTGCTGGTGGTGCTGCTGGCGGCGGCTGTGGTGCTGACTTATGTCATCCCCGCAGGGAGCTTCGGGACGCTCCCCAACGGCGACACGGACTACACCGTCTACGAGCGCCTGGAGGGTTCAAACGGTATCAGCATCTGGAAGGGCATACTGGCTCCCCTGCTGGTGTTCGGCTCGGGTGACGGGCTCACGCTGATAATGCTCTGCCTTTTCCTGCTGGTGATCGCGGGAGCTTTCCAGGTGATGAACGATACCGGCGGTATCAATGCCCTGGTGGGCTCCGTCACCGACCGCTTCAAAAACCGCAGATACTTACTGATTGCTGTGCTTTCCCTGCTGTTTATGAGCTTCGGAGCATTCCTGGGACTCTTTGAAGAGATGCTGACTATGCTGCCGATAATCACCATCCTTTGCGTGATGAACGGCTTTGACTCATTCACGGGGTTTCTGGTGTGCATAGTCTCCTGCGGCTTCGGATTTGCCAGCGCCATAACCAACCCCTTCACCGTCCTGCTGGCATCTGAGATCATAGACGTGGGCCCTATGGAGAAGATATGGTACAGGATCATCATTTTCATTGTGATGTATCTTCTGCTGCTGGGGTTCATATTCCTCTATATCCGCAGGATACAGAAGGATCCCACCGGGAGCTGCACCTACGAGCACGACCGGAGGCTGAAAGCCTCAGCGGACTCACACCCCGCCGAGAGCACCTCGGGGGACCGCAGGCGGGTGCTTATCGTTTACAGCAGCTTCCTGATCATGAGCCTTGTGATCATCACCGTCTGCTCGCTGATCCCTGCGGTGAGGGGCTATACCGTTGTTGCTCTGACCGCATATTTCCTTATCTTCGGACCTCTGGCAGGCTTGCTTTGCAGATCGCCCTTCCCAGCTGTGTTCAAAAGCTTCCTGCGGGGCATCGCCGGGGCCCTGCCCACCATAGTTTTCATAAGCCTTTCCGCATCGGTGAAATATGTTTTTGACGAGGGGAACATCCTGCCCACCATAGCCAATCAGATCAACGAGCTGGCAGCGGGGAAGAACATTTTCCTCATCGCGCTGATCGTTTACGGCATCGTGCTGTTCTTGGAGTTCTTCATCTCCTCCTCCACTGCTAAGGCCATACTTGTTATGGGGCTGCTGTCGGTGGTGGATCTGGGGCTCTCGGACAGGATGTCCGTGCTGATCTACACCTTCGCCGACGGCTACACCAATCTGCTCTTCCCCACCTCACCCGTGCTGCTGATCTCCCTTTCGATGATCGAGACGGATTACTTCAAGTGGGTAAAGAAAAGCTGGCTGATGTTTGTGATCAACCTGCTGCTGGTGCTTGCCTTCCTTGCGATAGGCATCGTTGTGGGGTACTGATCACGGGAAAAAGCCGAACCCCGCTCTATAAAGCCGGACCGCAGACAGCGTATCCAAGCGCTGCCTGCGGTGTTTTTTCATATTCTCTTTTATTGATCTGTTTTCCCGCAGAGCAGTATGCAATACCCGTTTCTCAAAAAACATGCTCGCAAGCCGCGCACCTGCGCGATCTGCGAGTCTTAACAAGTGTCAGGGGTTAACGAAAAGCGGATATATCCGCTCCCACAGCTTTACGATCTCTTCCCGAGTACCGCAAGGGCAGTGGCAAAGATCGTCAGCACTGCAAATCCGGCTGCTGTACCTGTGCGGGGGTTGGTATCATTATCGTTGCTGCTGTCGTCGGGCTGCTCTCTTCGGGAGTGCTGCCGTCCTCTTCATCATCTATGGGATCGGCATAGCCCTTGATGGGAAGATTATCAAAATCCACCTGCCCCGGATTCATCTCATAATCCGGAATGACGAATTTTATCAGCTCTATTGTATCGACCCAGTCTGCCCAGCTCAAGGACCCGTTACCGTCCGGGGAGGCGAAGAAGCTCTCACCCCTGTTTACTACGCCGACAGTTTTTCAGAAATAAGGTCCGAAATAAAGTCCAAAGCCCGATTTCCGGCAACAAAAAAGCTCGTAAACTGCGTGTTTACGAGCTTTTTTATTGTGAGTGCCGAACGGGAAGGATGACAGAAAAACTCTAAAGCTTAGATATTTCCGATAAAAATGTATGCTCATCAATAATCTTAGACCTTTACGTTTCCTGTTCCTGATACGAAAAAAGATCTTAGCCGGCAATACATCATCGGATCGGGGTATATGCTTTCGGAAAGGGGGCGTTTCTGTGACACCGCTGCAAAAAGATGACATCGGCAGAGCCTGATCATCTCAGCTTGTGTGCGATATCCTGTTTTCACCTTTTCCTTGACAGCCGGATCATCGTGTCGTTCATTCCGAGAGAAAGATCAAATCGGATCTCCGAGGCTATGCTTTGCAGGACTTGCGCATTGTCAAAATCGTAGGACAGGCTTTTGTCCCGTACCAGCGGGTTGAAACCGATGCCCATATCCCTTAGGGATATTATGATGTCCGTTTCGGTCTCCCGCAGCATTACGTCGATGATCTCCTCACGGTCACTGTTCGCCGCAGCTATCCCAGTGAGCATTTCCTCAAGTGCCAGGCAG
Source organism: Ruminococcus sp. (assembly GCA_017542125.1). Taxonomy (GTDB): domain Bacteria; phylum Bacillota; class Clostridia; order Oscillospirales; family Ruminococcaceae; genus FB2012. The sequence goes on along the minus strand of JAFXXU010000054.1, from coordinate 6,898 downwards.
GTTATCACAGCGGTGCGGTGATCTGTCCTGTCCTCGATATACTGTGAGACGTCTTTGGTCTTCTCGACTATCTCCGGGATATCTGTTTTTACGGAAAAGCCGTACAGCCTGCGGTCGTCGGCTTTCGGAAGCAGGAAGCTGCGCTCCAGCGAGGCGCGGCTCTTTGGCCTGTCATACCGCAGATAAATAATGATAAACAGCACCGCTCCGCCCTCGGATGCGATCAGAGCCGTCCAGATCCCTGCCATTCCGAAATGGGGAGTCAGGGCGCAGGCCAGACCTACCGGAAGTATCAGCCCTTCGAGGACCGTCACGCCTGTTGACAGCTTCTGCTTTCTGATCGCCTGAAAATAATAGTTCATCAGCAGAGTAAAGCCCAGCCCCGGAAAAGCAAGGGCATATATCCTGAGGCAGGAGCTTATATATTCCGCCGACTGCGGGTCATCCACGCCGTAAAGCAGCAGTATCATATCCGGGAACAAAGCAAACAGCAGCCCCATAAGTGCGGCCGCGCCGAGCACATACCGAATGGAGCGTTTCAGCATAAAGCGCACCCTGTCATAGTCACCGCTGTGAGCATACACCCCCGCGATGGGAGAGAGGGTCTGAGCTATGCCGAGGAAAAGTATATAGCACAGGTTCACGCTGTTTTTGCAGACGGAAAATGCCTGAAGTCCCGCCTGATCGCCGAAGGCAATGATAAGGCTGTTCATCACTTGGACGCTTATCATAAGATAAAGCCATACCGACGCAGTGGAGAAGCCGCTGATGCACACGTTTTTTATATCTGCGAAGAGTGTCCGCAGGCCGTCAGAAAAGGGCAGGACAAAACGGTACTGACGTTTGCTGCTTTTTATATACCCAGCAAGCAGGAAAACAATGCCGCAGAGATGACCTATAATAGTGGCGGCGGCAGCCCCCTCCATTCCCATTCCGCAGGATTTCATCAGCACGCAGTCCATAAGGAGATTGACCGCGTTGGAGATCAGCATGGCTATTGTCGTCAGCTTCGGGCAGCCGTCCGTCCGGACGAAATACGACAGACTGATGAGCAGGCACATAAAGGGAAAGCCCAGGACAAGCACCGAATAGTAGGTCTCCGCATCCTCCAGCAGGGAAGGCTCCCCGCAGAGCAGCGGCACGATGACGGAACGCAGCGCCGTTCCGATAAGCGCCGTCAGAACGCCTATCAGCACGATGACCGTCATGATTGCAGAAAACACCCGGTTCCCCTTGTCCCTGTCGTGATCCGCACAGGCATTGGCGGCGATGAGGCTCCCGCCGATGCCGAACATCCCGTGGAACAGGCTGATGAAGCACACAACCGGAAAGCAGAGACTCACCGCAGGCATCCGTTCCACCCCGAGGAAAGTGCTTACCAGAGCAGAGTCCACGAAGGTGGTCAGATACTTGGACATGGCAATGAACAGCACCGGGAAAAAGAATTCCCTGTATTTTTTTGTAATAAGGCTATAGTTTATCTCTTTCATTTTCGTATCATATCGGCAGTGGGAATTCGGCTGATGTGTCACCGCAGTGTTCCTCCGAAAAGCGGAGGGCTCTGCGTTTTGCTTCTGCCAGCATCTCATCGGTGAAAACTCCCGGCATGGCAGCGGATGCAAGGCAGATCACGGCAGCATGGATCCCGCGGATATACTCTCTGATCTGCGAAAGCCCGATGCCGTTTTTGTCGTGATAATAGGCATCAAGGAAACGGTCAAACAATGCCGCAGTCTCGGGCTTTGTCATACCGGGCTTTGTTTTGCAGTCATCCTCCGTGGTGAAGGAGGGCAGAAATACATAGTGGGAATACATCCCGAGAAGGTCAAAAACAGGATGACCCTTCCCCGCAAAAGTCAGGTCAAATAACCGTATGTCACCGTTATTCAGGACGGCATTTGCCGGGTGACAGTCCCCGTGGATAAAGTTCCCGGTTCGGGGGATGCACTTAAAGACGGCGCGGAGCTTTTCCTTTTCGTCCTCGGTGCAGAAGCTGTTGTCCAGCTGTCCGCAGACCGAGAGGAAGAACTCGGCGGCATCCGGCAGGCCGGTATCGGAAACATCTGTCTGATGCAGCGCCTTTACCGCCCCGGCAAAGCCGTCGATAAGAGCAGACCGCTCATCGGGTCGCTCGCGTATCAGCTTTTCGATACTTGTTCCGGGGAGTTTTTCCATAAGGATTCCGTATCCGTCATCGGAGCGTGTGATATCGTAAGCCTCCGTCACAGGGAGCCCGCAGGCGCGTGCAATGCGGGTGCGGGTAAGCTCCTCCCAAACCGTCCCGTAAGGGACGGAGGGGATGAACTGTTTCAGCACGACGCCGCCGCCCATATCGTAAACGGAGGCCGATCTGTCCCTGTCAACAAGAGGCAGACTGGCGGGAGCAGACTCTTTGAAGCGCTCCCAGCTCCCCTCCGGGGGCAGAAGGCTCAGCTTATCCACCTTGCCCGACCCGAGAAGCGGAAGCTCCTTCAGACGAATGTAGTTCGTGGGTATCATATACTCCGGCAGTTCTCTGAGCAAAGCGTCGTGCAAGGCAACAGGATCCACCGTGATATCGTCGGTATAGAAAGCGACAATGGATGATATGCTTCTGAAAACGAAGCCCCTTACCACCACCCGGGACAGCCCGCTTGCTTTTGTAACTGCGCCTGCGACCTCATCCGGCTCTATGCGGAAGCCCTTGATCTTGAACATCTCGTCGATACGTCCGAGGACTACCATATTGCCGTCGGGTCTGAGCTTTCCTGCATCGCCTGTATGGAACAGGCCGTCGCTGCGAAGTCCTGTTTTCGGCGTGCTCTCCCGGTCTCCCGGCTGATGCAGATATCCACGGACATAAGGTGTTCTGAAACATACCTCACCCACTTCGCCCCGGGGGACTTCCCTGCCCTCATCATCCGCTATGAACACCTTCACATCCGAATAAGATCTTCCCACCGGAGCGGGGGTCATGGCTTCGGGCAGTTCATAAACCGAGAGCAGACAGCCGCCCTCCGTGGAGGCATAAGTGTTGTAGCATTTCAGGCCGGGTATGAAAAGGCCGTCCGCCGGTTCGGAAGAAAGGATGCACATTTTCCAGGGGTATTTGAAGGGCAGTATCTTCCGCAGAAAGGAAGGTGTGACATATCCGCAGGTGACGCCTGCCTTTTCGAGGTATTCGGTAAAGCTTTCCTTGCTTGCGGAGTATTCATAGGGCATAACGGCTATAGCGCAGCCGTGCCCACAGGAATAGGCATATATAATAGGCATCGCCACAAAGTTCATGGGGCTCATGGAGAGGAAGGTGTCGGTCTCGGACATTATAGGTTTTCCTTCCACCACTACCGCGTGCCAGGCGTTATCCAGCGAGCCGTACTCGTGCAGCACACCCTTGGGGCGGCCTGTGGTGCCGGAGGTATAGGCGATATAGCAAAGGCTGTGAAGCTGTACCGGTTCATAGCCCTCTAAGGGCGTGCAGCCCAGGATCTCCGGGATGCAGCTCTCGTCAACGAACAGCTTACAGCGTGAGTCCTCACGGATAAAAGCCGTCCGTGCTGGGTCGTTTCCGGTCTCGGCCAGAACAAAAGCGGCACCCGCCCGCATAGTGCCCGCCATACAGGCATAGAGCATAAGTCCCCGGGGCAGGCAGTACATCACCACATCCTCGGCACCGATACCTTTCCGCTTGAGCCAGGCGTATATCTTCCCGGAAAGCTGCCAAAGCTCCCCGAAAGTCAGCCTTTCATCGGGTCCGGAGATCACGGCGCAGTTATCGGGTATATGTTCTGCGAACCATTCCAGCCTCTCCAAAGCTGTAGTCTTTACATTGTTCAGCATGATCTTCACCTTCCTCATCAGCAGGTTTGCTGGTAACAGTATAGCACAGGACAGACTTTTTTTCAACCCCTGCCCCGGTATCTGAACGGGCTTTGATCGACTTTTTACACAGCTGAAATATGGGTACACATACACCCTTTTGATCATCTTCGCACGCAAAAACCCTCTCACCAACCGAAGTCGGTAAGAGGGTCAGCAGGAAATTAACAGTCATCCTCAGGACGCTTATGTTTCACTCCGAATTTGGAGTTGACCTTATCCATTGCTTAAATCATCTCTATTGCCGCCACATCCCCCAGTTCTATCCTTTCCTTCCCGACAGTAATGCTCCCGAACACCGTATCAACATTCATCACAACACCCTCGGCTGTCACATACCGCCCCAGCCGCAAAAATGCATCGCTGTTCGGGTCGTCGCAGAGAACATAATACGTCACCCGCACCGTGATATTATTCTCCTTCGCCGCCCGGCTGTCTGTAATCAGCGCACTCAGGACGGCGATCTTCTCGTTCAGTTCCTCGCAGTCGTTCTCGCAGAGTTCACGGCGCTCGACATAGCGTATCTCCTTAGATGCCACAGCATCGTTAAAGCCTTTCAAGGCATCAAACGGGCTGAATATCTTGGCGCGCTTGCCGACGTTCATTTTCGGGTGCTTCATAGAAGCTTTTCAGGTCGATACATATATATTTCCTGTCCATGATCTCACTGCCTTTCGAAATCGAATATTTGTACCAATTGATAGTATAATACAGAACATTTGTTTTGTCAAGACGTTTGTCCGATTTTTGATTTGGAAATTGACATTCCGGTTTTTGGCTGGTATAATGGATACAGCTGAGCTTGCGGGGCTGCCGAGGATAAAGATAAGGTGAGTCCTTTTTGGCGTGTTGATAATAAGATAGATCGGAATATGTGAGGGCATTTATGAACGTTATGCTATATGATGATAAATACTGGATTCTTTCAAAAGAAGCGTTCTTGATCTATGCTTCGTGTATGTATCATCCGACATATGAGGACTTCAAAAATCAAATGGAAAATCTGGTAAACGACCCATTTGTGAGTGTATATGTATGCGAGGATCAAGGTGTGAAAACAGGAATAATCATTTTGAAACTCTCAGATGCTATAGCGGAGATCATCGGAATTGCTGTATCTGAAAAAGACCGTCATAAAGGGATCGGGAGTAAGATTATCCAATTTATAATGGGATCAGAGGGCTTGGAAAGGATAGAAGCACAAACGGACGATGATTCGATCGGATTTTACCGTAAATGTGGCTTTACCGAGGAAAGGATCACAGTTGATTATCCCGACGGTTCTGTTGTCCGTTATAACTGCGTTCTAAACAAATAGGCAAATTCTGATCTGTCACCCATACAATACTTACAGCCGCCCCGCCCGGAGCTGCTGTTGTATCACATCATATCCATCCCCTCGTCCCCGGCGGTGGCTTTCTCAGCCGATGCGGCATCAAAGAAACGGATCAAGGACATCACCGCCTTTCATGAATAATTGACTTTGTCGGTTGGGTGTGATATAATGTGGAGTAGTAAGACAGATCGGGATTACCATACACAGCGGGAGGTCAATTATGAAAGTAGATTACAGTAAATTTGAACGAGGAATAAACTATTGTGCAGATGTAGTTATTGAGGATGGAGGTTCTGAGAAAACAATAGAAGCTCAGATACAACCTGACCAAAAACATGAGATCCCGGAATCGGGAAAGAAAATACTGGAATTCTTTTTAGACAATTACTCGGAATATAAACAGTTCTTATCAGAGCCTATCTTTGAATACTATCAAAAGCAAAGGAAATCATGGGGAACTGTAGAGCCGGACGACCCAAAATTTCCTGAAGTCAAAGATAAGAATAAAATGTATGAGATGGTATCATTAAACACAGTCACAGTTTATGATGAAGCATATTCTGATAAAAGAACAGTAGGTCTTTTTTATGATTGTACATGGGATGAAGAAGAAGGAATGGGTATAGCTATAGCATTAGGAAAAACTGTTTCAGAGACTAAAGTTGTTAAGATAGGTACAGTCGGTGACGTATATTAAGGAGAAAAAATGATAAATGCACGCGAGACCGGGGCTTTCGATCTGCTTTATAGCTTTGTCCACGAGCATCCCGGCGGCATATATCAGCTGACACTTAGCGGTGTTACTGCTTCGGCGGAGTATGATACGGACTATGAAACGGACAACGGCGCAGATGCCGATGATGATGAGTATGAGGAATACATAGCTGTTGTTTTCAGGAATATTTCGGATAATACGCTGTTTGAAATAAGCTGTTTTAACTTCCCCGAGAAAGTGGTCTATGAGGGGAAAGAAGTGCTGTGAGGTGAGCAACAGTGGACTGTAATGTTTTGTATGAGACCTGGGAGATGGAGTGCTGCGGGATCCCTTTTTCAGCAGGAGATAAAGTCAGGTGGCTTGTTTCAAAAGCGGGCAGGCTGATCACTCCCATAGACCTCGGAGAGATAGATTACTGCTATGACGCACACAGCTCCGATGTATCGTCATTGCTTGTCTTAGAGGGGAAAGTTGAAACTGTAAAGATCCTGTATCAACGGTATGCCGCATCAAAAGAGGATCTCCGTGTGCTGGTCCCTATAGACGGAAAGCTGATTGATACCGAGACAGCAGAAGGCTTTGACGACGACATTGATGATATGAAAGCAAGTTCATACATTGTATCACTGACAGAATGTATGCTCCGCCCTGCCCGGGAAGAGGATGTCAGCTGCAAGTGATACTGATCCCGCTGCTGTTCAGCGTTACAGCGGCAATGCTCCTTGCGGCGAAACGCATGAAGGACTGACAGTAAAATCAGAACCGTCCCCGTCATTAAGGCTCCGTGCCTCGGTGACGGGGATGTGATTTCCTTCTTGGTAAACTTTACAGCAGAGCACTGAAACACCTTAAGGCAATACCGCACAACCCCTGTGCGTCAGATCGCGCGCAAGCTCAATAAAGTTGAGCTGAGATTTTTCGTCAGAGTGCATAAATTTGACGCAGGCGGGCTGACGCCCGGCAAGGAAAATTTGTGTGCTATGACGGAA
>JAFXXU010000053.1 GCA_017542125.1 Ruminococcus sp. | reverse complement strand
GGCGGGCTGGCGCCCGGCAAGGAGAATAGTGTCAACAAGTTGACACGGTAATATGACGGATAAGCCGGTCGTCAAGCAGGCTTGACACGGCAGATGGCGTGCAGAGGCGTCAGCCGCGGGTTGTGCGGTGTTGCCTTTATTCCAGAGATGAATAGTACGCCTCAAGCTTGGGCCTGGCTGCCACATAGCAGGGCTCCAGACGCTTGTCGAAGTGCTTGCCCATGCCCTCCATTATGATCCGGTCGGCCTGCTCGAAAGACATCTTCTCCTTATAGACTCTCTTGCTGACCAGCGCGTCGTAGACATCTGCTATGGCCATTATGCGGGCCTCAAAGGGGATCTCCTCGCCTTTCAGGCCCTCGGGGTAGCCGGAGCCGTCCCAGCGCTCGTGGTGGTAGTGAGCGACGTTCTCAGCAAGGAGATGGAACTCCAGGTCGTCGGTGCCTTTAAGGATCTCGTGGACTATCCGCGCACCCTCGGCAGCGTGCTTCTTCATCTTCTCGTATTCCTCGGGCAGAAAGCGCCCGGGCTTGCGGAGGATGGCGTCGTCAACGGCGATCTTTCCCAGATCGTGCATAGGCGCGGCCTTGATCATATTGCGGCAGAATTCCTCGGTGAGCCCGAAGGAGCTGTCCTTTTTCATTTCCTCCAGCAGGAGCCTTACACCCTCGCTGGTGCGCCTGATATGGCCTCCGGTAGAGTTGTCACGGCTTTCGACCATGGTCGCCATACTCATAATGAGGTTATCATGCATCTCAACGATATGGCGGGTCTTTTCCTCCACCTCGGCTTTCAGCTCGGTATTGAAGGAGTTTATCAGCTTGATATACTGCTGGTTCTTGGTGTCATCGGTGATGAAGAGCTGATAGCCCCTCTTGCGCCTGCCGTCGTAGAGGTAGGTAATATTGATCAGATAGGTATTGCCGTTGCGCTCGTAGAGCAGTTTGTTTTTTGAGGCATCCTCTCTGAAATCCTTAAGCCACATGAGGGCGGTATTCTCCATGAGCCTGCTGCGGCTCACGGGCATATCCACCGTGAGGTTTGAAAGCTCCGGGAATATGCTCTTGGCAGTCTCGTTGCTGCCCAGGTAGTTGAACTTGAAGTCGGCGGACATAAAGCCGGTATCGCCGCTCTGCACCATGGAATCAATGGCGGTATCGGTAACGTCGTAAAGGCTGACCCGGTAGATGATCGTAAGGTAGATTATCTGGGCAAACACATATGCTGCGGGGATAAGCTCAATATCGTCTAACGCCTTTCTGCCCCCGAAAAAGGCTGTTATCGCCACGGCCTCCGGCAGGACGAGCAAATAGATCATCTTTCGGGAGACCTGATTTTTCATAAAGTAGCTGTAAACTATCGCCGCCAGGGAGATCAGGAAATAGCTGAACACCATAACGGTGAACATCGTATGCATAACTCCGTAATCCTTGGTGATGACCCCGTTCTCCGAAAGGGAGATGCCCCTGTAAAAGAGTTGGTTGTGGCCTATGCTGAGAGAAGAAATGAATATGGAGGTGGTTATGAACATAAAGCACAGCCGCATCCATCTTGACAGTTTGATATTACACAGGTTGAACACCGCCAGCATTATCATCAGTATCATATAGCTGCCGCCGATATAGCTCACCTTTATGGACAGTATCAGCTCATCCAGGGTCTTGGATTCAAACTGCATCAGGAAGCTGAGATTGTTTATCGGGAAAAGGACGAACAGAAGTGTTATATGAACGTCGAAATGCTTGTGCCAGATAAACGAATACGTCAGCGTCAGCAGCAGTGACAGGATGAACATCGTGATATAATATGCCTCTACCATACACTCCCCCCTTTCTACGAGGGCTTAATAAGAATAATACCAACTTGCTGATATTATAGCATAGATTTATCTATATGGCAAGTTAAAAATATGAATTTTCTCATACATTCTCGCCCGCCGCCTGCTGCGATGCTGTTTGTATTGACAAACCCTCCCCGTAATGCTATCATATAGTAAAGAAGCCTGCGAAACGGAGGGTATGCCATGAACTTTTTACTGTGCGGGAAAAAGGACGCCCGGCCTGTCCTGCTCATACACGGTCTTGCGGAGACTGCCGAGCTTTGCTATTCGGAGACGGCAAAGAAGCTCTGCCGGAAATACCGCGTCATACTTGCCTGCCTTGACGGTCACGACCCGCGCAGCGACAGCCTGTTCGAGTCGATAGAGCGCTGCGCAGAAAAGATAGAGCGCTACATACAGAAGCGGTTTGACGGCAGCGTTTATGCGGTCAGCGGCTTTTCCCTGGGAGGGACGGTAGCCCTGGAGCTGATGAAGCGCGGCAATATCAAAACAGAGAAGCTGCTCCTCGATGCGGCTTTGAGCAAGAGCACGGGTCTGATGAAGATACCCAACAAGCTGGCGCTCACCAAGGGCATCGACTTTATGAAGCACGGTCACAAGCTGCCGAACATCCTGCTGGAAAAGTCTCCGCTGGATATGAACAGCAGCACCTGCCCCATGCTCTACACCGATATCTCCCCCGAGACTATCGAGAATGCCTGCTCGGAGGCTTACGGCTACAAGCCCTCTCCCCTGCTGAAGAACTGCGGGGCTGAGGTGCAGTTCTGGTGCGGCAGCCAGGAAAAAGCCTCGAAGAACACCGCCCGTATGCTGGAGCAGTATCTTCCGGATATGAAGGTGCGGGTGTTCAAGGGCTTCAAGCACGGCGAGATGCTCCACGAGCGCCGCCGGGCGTATCTGCGGGAGCTTTGCCGCTTCCTCAAGGATAAATGACCGGGGGTACCGCCGTGAACAGCAATATCCTCGCAGACCGCTATGCGGATATAAAAGAGCGGCTGCTCGCCCTGGCAGATGAGGACCAGAGCATCCGCGCAGTTATAGCCATAGGATCCTCGGCAAGGGAGGACTCCCCCGCGGATGAGTTCTCCGACCTTGACCTGTTCATCATCACCGCCGACCCCGAGGGCTGGCTGGAGGGCGATAAGCCCCGTCAGCTGGGGAAGATCTGCATATCCTTCACAGAGCCCACCCTGGGCGGGGGACGGGAGCGCCGCTGCATCTACGAGGGGCAAAGGGATGTCGATATGATCATCCTGACCCCGGAGCAGTTCGGGGCAGCACTCCGCGAAGGCATCGCAGGCTGGGTGATGAACCGAGGCTTCCGCTTTCTTCTGGACAGGGAGGGCTATGCAGCTCTGGCGGAGAAATACATCACCCCGGGGGTCTCACGTCAGCCTATGAGCGAAGGAGATTTCCTAAACACGGTGAACGATTTCTGTTTTCACAACATCTGGGCTTACAAAAAGCTGCTGCGGGGCGAGCTGTGGTCGGCAAAGATGTGCATCGATGCCTATCTTAAACGTCTGCTGCTGGCTATGGCCGAAGAATACCACGCCCTCTCCGGCAAGGATGTCTGGCACGACGGGCGGTTCCTCGACCGCTGGGCAGAGCCGGAGGTGCTTGATGCTCTCACCCGCTGCTTTGCCCATTACGACCCCGAGGACTGCAAGCGGGCCCTTGCGGAAACTCACCGTCTGTTTGCAAAGCTCTCGGAAGCCGTGGCTGCGAAGCGGGGCTTTGCTTATCCCGGAGAGGCGCTGGAGTATGCGGCGGGATCTATCGGGATGCAAGACGATAATAAAAAAGGACTGAGCCTATGATACAGGATATATACCCCGACATACTTGACAATTCCTACTCCCCTCTCACCCTGGGCAGCGGGGACTTTCTGCTTTGCTTTGACAGAGAGGGCAGGCTGCTGGTCAACGGAGAGAGCGGGGCGATACGCTTCCCCACGGCTGAGGAAGCCGCAGCCGAGAGGTCTGTTTACGGGTTTTCGGTGAATGAGGATAGGTATTTCATCGCCCTCTCGGAGCACAGCTGCAAGGCGGAGGGCTTTGAATACTTCAATATGCGGGGGCTGCGAGACCGCTTCGGCGGGACGGAGCTTTTCGCTGCCTTCACTGCCTATCATCTGTGGAGATGGTACGACGACAACAGGTGCTGCGGGAAATGCGGCACCCCTCTCGGGCTCCACGGCACAGAGCGGGCGCTGCTCTGCCCCGAATGCGGATACATCCTCTACCCCAGGATAAACCCCGCCGTGATAGTCGGGGTCATAAAGGGGGACAGCCTGCTCATCACCCGCTACAACCGGGGCTACGCTCACAATGCCCTCGTTGCGGGCTTCACCGAGATCGGCGAGACCCTGGAGCAGACGGTGAGCCGTGAGGTCATGGAGGAAACGGGCGTCAGGGTAAAGAATATACGCTACTACAAGTCACAGCCCTGGGGAATGGCTCAGGATATACTTGTGGGTTTTTACTGCGAGGCCGAGGGCAGCGGCAAGATACATATGGATAAAAACGAGCTCAAATACGCCGAATGGGTCAAGCGGGAGGATATAGTCCTCCAGCCGAACAATTTCAGCCTCACCAATGAGATGATGCGGATGTTCCGCGACGGGCTCATCAAAGCGGGGGAATGACCTTACCCCGACAAAGAGAGCATGGAAAGTCGGGCAAGGGCATCCGCCCTATGGTATAATGAGTATGCAAGGGAAAGAGAGGTGACCGCAATGCAGGGCTGGATAGAGGGGTTTCAGGAGTCCATCGACTTTATCGAGCAAAGCCTCTCGGAGGACCCCGCCATAGAGGACATTGCCGCCAAGGCAGCGCTTTCGCCCTTCTACTATCAGAGGATGTTCGGGGCGCTCTGCGGTATGACCGTCGGCGAATACATCCGTGCGCGCAGGATGACGCTGGCGGCTCAGGAGCTGACAGTCTCCGGGGATAAGGTGATAGACGTTGCCGTCAAATACGGCTACGACTCCCCCGACAGCTTCACAAAGGCTTTCCAGCGCTTCCACGGCATCACGCCCTCTCAGGCGAGAGAACCGGGAGCCAAGCTGCGGTCGCTGGCACCCTTGCACATCAAGATAACATTGGAGGGCGGAAATATGCTGGATTACAGAATAGTTGAAAAGGCACCGTTTACGGTCATCGGCATCAAGAAAAAGTTCAATACCGAAACGAGCTATCAGGAGGTACCCAAGTTCTGGGGCGAATGGATGAAGGACCGCAAGGGTCTCAAGGGAATGTTCGGCATTTGCTTTGATTTGAACGGAGGGGATTTCGATTACTGGATCGCCGATCTCTATCTCCCCTGGGAGGATATCCCCGAGGGGTGCGAGGCACATCAGATACCCGGCAGCCTCTGGGCACAGTTCAAATGCAAGGGTCCTCTTCCCGAGGCTCTGCAGAAGGTGAACACTCAGATCTGGTCGGAGTGGCTCCCCTCGCTGAAAGGCTACGAGCTGGCGGGCAGATACTCCATAGAGGTGTATATGCCTCCCGAGGAGGATCCCAACAACACGGTAAGCTACATCTGCGTGCCGCTGAGAAAGCTCTGAGGACAGACATCATACAAATAATGCTCTTCCCTGCTCCGGCGGGGAAAAGCATTTTTGTGTTATAAAACCACTATACAGGATAAGGGGAGATCAGGGTGAACGAGGAACAGTTTGAAGCAATACAGAACGAGCTGCGGGACAGGATAGAGCTTTGCGACGGCTTTGATCCCGAAAAGATAAAAACGGTGGCGGGGGTCGATCTCTCCTACTGGACGGAGGGTGAGGAGGAACACGCCGTCTGCTGCATCGTGGTGATCGACAGGCAGAGCCGCAGCGTTCTGGAGAAGCAGCATTTCGCCGGGAGGATAGAGGTCCCCTATATGCCGGGGTTCCTGGCATTCCGTGAGCTGCCCCTGGTGCTGAAGACCGCCGGAATGCTGGAGCACAAGCCCGACCTCTACGTCTTTGACGGGAACGGCTACCTGCATCCGAGGCATATGGGCATAGCTACCCACGCTTCCTTCTACCTGGACAGGCCCACCATGGGCATTGCAAAGACCTATTTCCGCGTGGACAAAAAGACCGACTACACCGAGCCCGCCGAGGAGGCCGGCAGCTTCACCGACATAGTCATAGGCGATGAGGTCTACGGCAGAGCCCTGCGGACGCATAAGGGAGTCAAGCCGGTGTTCGTCTCTGCGGGGAACCATATCTCTCTCGATACCGCCTGCAGGCTGGCTCTCGAGCTTACCGACAAAGAGAGCCACATCCCCATCCCCACACGTCTGGCCGATCTGGAGACCCACATTCAGAGAGAGGCTCTCCGCAGCCCGGAGAGCGGAGCCGTCACCGAAGAATAAGCAACTCCCCTGCTGCCCTGATCGGCGGCGGGGGAGTTTTTGTTATTATGGTCATTCCCACTTTTTCCAGACCTCGGGCTGATAGCCCACCGTAGCCTGCTGCCCGTTGCGGACTATGGGCTGCCGGAGCACCTGGGGGTTTTCCAGCACCTTGCCCAGCCTGTCGGCATCGGAGAGGTACTTTATCAGCAGATAGGTATCCTGATCCCTGCACTTGTCGTCGATGAGGTCATCCAGAGAGCCCACTGCCTTGATGACAGATTCAAGCTCACGCTTGCTCAGCCCCTTGACAGCTGTATCCACCGACTGGAACCTTATGCCCCGCTCCTTGAAAAAGCGCTCGGCCTTTTTTGTATCCTGACTTTTCTTCGTTCCGAATATCTGTATGTTCATATTCATTCTCCCATCTTTTTCAGGGTGTCGGCAAGTATCTCCTTCCGGAGGTCGGTGAGCCATTGCGAAAAGGCTGCCGTATCGAAGGCATAGGTCTTGTTCAGCTCATACTCGTTTTCCGACCAGGTCTCAAGGGGCGACTCGTTATGCTGTATCAGAGCTTCCAGCTTATCCAGGGCCTTGCAGAGCTTGGATTCAAGGGTATTCTGCTCTGCCAGCTCTGAGAACAGCCCCGCCAGCTCCGACGAGACCTCCGGGGGCAGCGAGGCGACCCAGTTATCCAGCAGATCTTCCTCCGTCTTGCGGTCGGTATCGGTCTTTACAAATGTGGGGATATCGCCGGTGAAGCATTCGCCCAGGTCGTGAACTATCGCCATCGCCGTTACCCTGTCGATATCCGCTTCGGGGAACTCCCGGCGCAGCAGAAGCGCCATTAGCGACACCCTCCAGCTGTGCTCCGCCACGCTCTCCCTCCTGCCGAGGGAGGTGGTGCAGTGGCGAGGGGTGTCCTTTAACCTCTCGGCCATATGGAGGATCTCAAGATACGCTCTTGCATCCATTTTCTCACCGCTTTCCTTTCAATGATATCTGCTTAGGCGCAGGGTGACTCACGGCTTCCTTGCCGCTATGAAATACCGGTGGGTGGTGCCGCCGATGCTGCCATTGCGCTCAACGGTCTCCTGCAATTTCAGGAGGCGGTCAAAGCAGCGCTCAACGGAAAAGCCTTGAAACTCCCATTCGATTATGCGTGCGAACCACACGAAGGCTCCCACATCGAAAAAGCGTATGGGGCGGCAGGCTTCGCAGGCTTTCAGCAGCTCAAAGCCCGCTTGTTCAAAGGCTTTTTTCTGCACCGCCAGGCTTGCCTCCGGGAAAGGCCTCTCTGCTTCGGGGAAGACGGCGCGGACAAGCTCACGGTCATTGTCGGCACCCACCTGCTGGGTGATGAACAGCCCTCCCGGCCGCAGCAGACGGTAAAGCTCTGCGGGGTCGAAGCTGCCGTGGCGGTTGATGATGATATCGAAAGCTCCGTCCTCAAAGGGGATGCGTGAAGCATCCGAGCATTCACGCAGGTCGATGCCCAGGGGCAGCAGCCTCTCGCGGCAAAGCTCCACGTTGGGCGGGTAGCCTTCGGTGGCGGAGGTGTTCTCATAGGGGTGCCCCAGGGAGAGCAGGAATTCCCCGCCGCCGGTGTCACAGTCAAGCAGCTTCATATCTTTACGGAGGGCGCTGCGCACCTCGGCTGCATAGTCCCAGGGGAAGGATGTGTCCTCCTCAAAGCGCCCGTCGATATGTGAGAAATCCCAGCCCTGTATGCGGGCGCAGTCCTCCTCGGTCTTCCACAGGGCTCTGAGCTCTTCATTCGTCACGGGTATCCCTCCTTTATACAAGACCTATCATACCACATTCCCGGCAATTTGTCATTCGGACTGCAAGAACATCTCCCTATTGCACTAAGCCGGCGGGAGAGATTTGGCTAAATTGCACAGGCTTGCGGCCTGCCCTCCCGCTGATTGACAAGGGAGAGGGTATTGGTGTATAATTCTGTTAAGGCAACACCGCACGACCCCTGTGCATCAGTATGCGCAACCTCAACTGGCGTTGAGGCACAGATTTTCGTCAGATTGCCTAAATTCGACGCAGGCTTGTAAGCGAAGTTCACTTCGCTTTACGCAACGTCAAGGAGAATTTGGGTAATATGACGGATAAGCCGGTCGTCAAGCAGGCTTGACACGGCAGATGATGTGCAGAGGCGTTAGCCGCGGGTCGTGCGGTGTTGCC
>JAFXXU010000052.1 GCA_017542125.1 Ruminococcus sp. | reverse complement strand
GATTGCCTAAATTCGACGCAGGCGGGCTGGCGCCCGGCAAGGAGAATTTGGGTAATATGACGGATAAGCCGGTCGTCAAGCAGGCTTGACACGGCAGATGGCGTGCAGAGGCGTCAGCCGCGGGTTGTGCGGTGTTGCCTTAGTCTTTTTCGGCGGCTTCAAGCTCCTCAATGGTGGTGACATCGTATTTGGGGAGAGAGGTGCCGGGCTTGTTGAGAGCATAGGCCAGCTTCTGGATGTCCCAATACTTTTTCAGCAGATAGTCCTTCGGTCGGGTATAGAACACCGCATAGTCCGTGCTGTACTGCTCACCGCTGCCGAAGAGGGAGGCATCGGCTTTCAGCACCACCATTACCTCGGCCCCCTCTTTGATCTCACCGTCATTGTAATATGCAGGGACGTTGCAGAGGGTCTTGCCGTCGGTCAGGAGGACGGAGGCTCTGCCCTCCCCGACTGCCTGCACGGTGCCGAAGAAGCGGTAAAGGTCAAGGTTGTTCCTGCCGATATAGCCGAAGGAGTCTTCCTCGGGGATGCGGTCTCCGATGACAGCCGGGATCACCTTATCGCCCTCGGCGTTTAGAAACCGGTAGGCCTTGAAGCCCAGATCCTCACAGAGATCTCCGAAATCTGCCTTCCCGGTATTGCCGAGCTCGTTTAGATCCACCGTCACGGAATAATACTTGTTGCTCAGCTCGTAGAGGCTCCCCTCGATACGTTTCAGGGTGCAGGCGAGCTCCGACCCCGTTGCCGTCCCCTTGTTGCCGGCAAGCTCATAGAGCGTGAATGCGGATATCTCCTCAACGTTCTTATCAAACACATTGCAGCCGGTAACGGCGGTCTTGTCCTCGTTCAGGCGGAGATCAGCCTTTACGGGTATGCCGAAGCGGTTGTTTATGATCTTCTCGGAGAGGGTCTCTTCCATTGCACTGTAGCTCTGATAGTCGAAGAATGCGCTTCTGTCAAGAGCAGCCGTGAAGCGCTCGCCCTCATATTCGTAGGTGAGGATTCCTTTCTCATAGCTGATGACATCGGCGGTAAGCAGACCCGGGTGCTTCTTTCTGGGCTCGGTGACGATGAAGGTCTCTCTGGGCAGCTCGCTCACCGGAGGAGCGGTGGTGATCATCTCGGGAAACTCATCCTCGTCCGGGATGCTGCTCTCCGCTGCGGAGCTGCCGCCCTCAGCACAGGAGCAAAGGAGCAGCACCGCCGCAAGCAGGGTAATATAGCTTTTCACAGACTCACGCCCCCTTATCAACGGTTATCTCGCCGGTGACGGCATTGACCTTAACGCTGTAAAAGAGATCATTGACCGAAAGCTCGTCCCCCACGGCAAACACCCAGGTTGGAACATAGGGGGTATTCTTTACCTCGCCGTAATCAGCAAGGATGCTTTCGTTTTTCCCGGAGTCGGGGCCCATCACCGGGTAGGAATGCTTATTGCAGTAGATCAGCTGCACTTTGCTGAACTTATACCCCGAATACCTTGCCAGCTTCTTCTCCATAAGGGCAACAGCCTCTTTCAGGGGGATGATCTTATCCAGCTTTTCGGCGGCGATATCCTTATCGGCGCAGGCAGTCATCATAAACCGCGCATCATCGCTGCCGTATAGGTCAAGGAAGAGGTATATGGGGCAGTAGGCGGTGAAAACGTCGTAAAAGTCCCTGGTCTCAACATCTTCCAGATAGGTGTCCGAGACCTCGATGACCGTTCCCTTGTATTTCCAACCCAGCACCACCGATGCGGCATAGTCGTCCTTATCCGCATTGTAGCAGAGGTCTACTCTGAAGGGGAACAGCTCCAGCTCGGTGAAGTGCCCGTCCAGCAGACGTTTGCAGTATTCTGCGGCAGCCTCCCCCGCCTGCCCGACGGTGAGGTTCTCGGTGCCTATCTCCAGCATAACATCACGGTCGGCTTCGCAGCTGTATCTTGATCTGAGGCGGTAGCCGTTGTTCCCCAGCATCCCGTTATCCTTGCTGCCGAAGTTGACAGGAGTGCCGTAGGAAAAATCCGAGAAGATGCTGTCGTTCTCACCCACGGAGTAATGGTAGTGGTCGCCGTTTTCAGTCTCCTGCATAACGATGTTCTTTTCGTCGTAGTCATCGCCGAACACCAGCTTGAAATATTTCTTTGCCTCGGCCTCGCTGTCGAAGTCCTTTCGGGGGAGCATTTCAAAGCTGTAAAGCTCATCGGCGATGACGGGGTCGAGCTTCTCGGGCATAGTGAAGGCATTGCCGAAGGACTTGCCCTGCAGCTCCTCCCAGCCCTCCCATGCTTGGGAGACCGGCACCTTTGCGGCATCGGCTTCGGCATCCTGGGTATGGGTGTTGTTTTCGTTTATGCAGGCTGACAGCATAATTGCTGCCGTAAGCAGCGGGATCAGTTTTTTCATTTTCTTTTCCTCCAATGACGGTGTTGCGGTCTGTCATTTATATATACGGCAAAAACAGAGGACACGCTCCCTCTTTTTTTCAAAAAAACTGTATATTTCCCGTAATTCTGTATAAATGCACAATTATCCCCGCCGGGATTTGTGCAGGCATACAAAGGTCAAAGCAGTATGATTGAAAGGTCAGCAGTTGTCGTATTTGTACTCGGAAAGCATATCTGTTTCTTGGGCAATACCGCACAACCCCTGTGCGTCAGATACGCAGTCAATTTTTCCGTCAGAGTGCATAAATTCGACGCAGGCGGGCTAGCGCCCGGCAAGGAGAATTTGTGTGCTATGACGGAAAAAGTGCAAGCAGATGACATGCAGAGGCGTTAGCCGTGGGTTGTGCGGTGTTGCCCTTGTATCAGCTGCCCCCGGGGTATTGACTATTATGTTGAATTATAGTACAATAATACAGAGAAAGGGGGGCTGATAGTATGAAGCATAAAAAACGTTCCAAAGCTCAGAAAGCTGCTGCAAAACGTGCCCATGCCCAGGCAAAGGCCAACGCCGCTCAGTCCAAGAACCAAAAGCCTGCTCCCGAGGCAGTTAAGAGTGCCGATAAGACTGTATCCGAGGCTGCTGAGATAATAACGGATGTAGCTGCTGCCGAGGCAGCGGAAAGCTCTGCGCCGGAAAACGTCAAGAGGCCGAGATTCCGCTTAAAGCCCAAAAAGAAATACTATGAAGTAACCGCCGCGGACGATATCTCATACCGGGGCTTCCTTTCATACCGCTATCTGAAAATAATCGCGTGGGTGCTGATCGTCATCGCCTGTCTGGGAACGGTGCTGAGCATCTATGCCTATTCCACAGGCGAATCGGAATCCTATGAGGGTATCGTCAGTGTTATGACCTACGGCAAGGAGCTTTCGGTACCCCTGCTCCTTATCGCCAGCTTTGCAACGATCTTAAACGGGCGGGGCAATTACATAAGGGTGCTCATGATCTACAGCTCGGTGGCTCTGGCTCTGGCAGGATTATTCTTCCTGATCTATTACCGCTATGCCCTTAATG
The DNA here is from genome assembly GCA_017542125.1 of Ruminococcus sp. Classification (GTDB taxonomy): domain Bacteria; phylum Bacillota; class Clostridia; order Oscillospirales; family Ruminococcaceae; genus FB2012. The sequence continues at coordinate 7,945 of JAFXXU010000052.1, read as the reverse complement.
GCGCCGAGGCTCTGCTGCAGGGCGACCGTGATGCGGCAAAGATCGCCATCGAATCATTATTTACCGGCGCCGACTCCAACGGCTTTTTCGCCTATAACATCTTTATCGACTTAACGATGTGTACCCTAGTGATGTTCTTTGTCAACTACAATCCCAAAAGGTTTTTTAAAGGCTGGAAGATCCACTTGTTCCGGAGCATGGTGCTGCTGCCGATAGCCTACGAGATAGCCTCCATATGCCTTAAAGTTCTGGCATCCACCCGTGCTATCACGCTGCCCATAGCGATATTCCCCTTCCTGACCACCAAGCCGCCCGTGAGCTTCCTTATATTTATTGTTATAGCACGGTATTTCAAGGATACGGAGTACAAGTTCCTGAAGCACGGCAAGACCCACGAGGATTACGAGGCGTACTTAAAGACCAACCACAATTCCTTCCGGTTCTCGCGGTTTTTGATCATTACGCTGATAGTATTCGTTATTGTGGATATAATGCTGCTGATTATCCTTGCAGCGCTGCATCTGCTGGCCGGAGGGCACACCGACATCACCGATGAAATGGCTGTGGACGCTTTAGGGACCGTTATGAGCTGGGGCTTCGGTCAGACAACCGGTATGCTGACGATCGCTCCCCTGCTTTTGTTCTTCTCCTATACCAAGACCCACAAGAACAAGCTCTTAGATATCATGATACCCGTTTTCAGCGTAGCTCTGATAGTCCTTATCTATGCCGACGGGCTCTTCCAGTCGATCTGTGAATTAATGAAAAATCCCCCTGCGGAATAAAGCGAGGCTTATGCAATGAAGATCAGCAAAAAAAGCAAGCTTAAGGCCGAAGAGGTCATTATGCTTTTCGGAGCGATGGTGCTCTCCTTAAAACAAATGATGGAGGTCGTCGCCACTGTTTCGCTGCAATACTCCATTATTATGATATTTCTCTCCTTCGGAGTAGCCGATGTGGTAAGATCGCTGCGCGTCAAGGCTGTCGATAAATGGGAGTTCATCCGGTATGTAGGGCTGAGCATCATATTCCTGGTCGGGGCCGTTGCTATGATCCCCTTCGACGAAATGACCTGCATAAAGGTGATGGCTTTCAGCTACGGCACCTCGCTTATCTACTCGCGGCTGATATCGATCATCAAAAAAAGGCGCAAACCCTTCCCGGTCATAGTCAACGTGCTGCTGATAATGGCCTCTACCATAATACTCCTGGCACCTTTCGGTTATAAGGAAGAGGGCATCGGAGATGTTCTGTTGCTGGTGTCGCTTATGATGACCATTCAGTCCTTCATAAGGCTGCTGGGCATTTCCATGTCACAGATCAGGTACGATATCTTAAAGCACATATTCGTAAGATCAATGGCCATCGAGGTCTTTCTGGGGCTGCTAATACTTATAGTTTCCTTCTCGCTGGTATTCAAGGCTTTCGAGCCGATGATAAACACCTACACCGATGCCCTCTGGTACTGCTTTGCCATAGTGACCACCATAGGCTTCGGAGATGTCACGGCAGTGACCACGGTGGGGCGGGTGCTTACGGTAATACTGGGTATGTACGGCATCATCGTTGTGGCGGTAATAACCTCTGTCATCATAAACTTCTACAACGAGACCAAGGACGCAAAGATGTCCGACTTTGAGGAGGATGACGAGCCGGGCAAGCCCGTGCCGCTCCCCGAGCTCCCCAAGCCCGAGACTGCAGAGGAGGAGACGGTGAAAGCCGAGCCCACCGAGACCTCTCAGGTCAAGGAGATCGTGGATATGGACGGGGATCCTTAACAGAATAAGCAAAGGCGGGAGATTTCCCGCCTTTTTTGTGCAAAAACAGGCAAACTGTCAAAAACATCTTGCTTTTTTGACGTTTTGCAGGTATAATAGTATTGAAGTTAGTATATGTCACCGAAGGGAGGAAGAGCAATGACAGCCAGGCAGCGCAAGAAAAGGCTGAAGCTGAAAAAAGCAAGGGTCTGGGGGCCGTTCATACTGTTTTTGCTTATGTCAGTATTCCTGACGGCGATAATCGCCATATCGGTGAGCGCCTTCATACAGTACGCTCTCGACTCAAAGCTGAGCGGGATAGTCGATACGGGAACGAAAATGGTAACAGCCATCGATGAGGGCGGCAGCAAGGATGCGCTCTCGGCTTACAGCGCCAACTACTTCATCACCGATAAGGATAACAGTATCACCGAGCTGGTGGGCGTCAACACCTGCGAGACGAAGGACGGCGACACCCTTCGCTCCTCCGAGCACGGGAACCTGAAATACAAGCTCTATTCCGACACGGAAAGCGAATCGATACTTGACGAGACGGATGAAGATCTGGGTCTCAACCTGAGATCCCTCTTCGGGTATATCGAAAGCTACCTTAAGGATCACGATTCGATAAACTTCTTCACCACCAATATCAGCACCGAGACCAACGGCGTCAGCCCGCTGATAGATATCCCCGTCTGGATCTCCATGGATATAGGGGATTCCGGCAGGACGCTCTACTACAAGGGCACGGTAAGCATCAACATCAACTATGTTTTCTCGATGATAAAGATAATCGCCGCTATTGCGATAATCTATCTGATCGTTTTCATACTGATGCTGATAAACCTGATAGTCAATGTCATCGCCCAGAAAAAGATGCGCCGCAGGCTGCTCACCGATGAGATCACCGGGGGCGGCAACAGGCTGTTCTTCTTCTACAAGAGCGGGCAGATACTCTGCAAGCGCTCCAATGCAAAGAAACGGTATGCAGTGCTGAGCATTGAATTCGTGAAGTATCTCAACTACTGCGTATGCCATTCCATCGCCGAGGGGGATGCGCTGCTGAGGGGAATAAACTCCGCCATACTCTCACAGCTGGGGAAGAAGGATATAGTCTCACGCTTTGATTCCGCCGATTTTGCTGTGCTGATAAACGTGGCTGACGAAAACGACCTCAATACAAGGACGGACAAGCTGCTCTCCCTCCTTGAAGACGTGAGCGACGATCACAAGCTGGATTTCCACATCGGTATCTATATGATCGGCGCCGAGCAGGACAAGTCCTCCGGGGGCATCAAGCGCAAGTATATCGACCCCGAGGAATGCTACAACAACGCCCGCACCGCCAGAAACGTCCTCCTGGATAACGATTCCTCCGGCAAGGCCATGTTCGACGAGAAGCTGGTGGAGGAACAGAAGTGGATCGACGCCGTTCTGGAGCATCAGCAGGCTGCACTGGAGCGGGAGGAATTCGCGGTCTACTATCAGCCGAAGTACGATCCCCGCACCAATACCCTCCGGGGCGCCGAGGCGCTTATCCGCTGGCAATCGCCGGAGCTGGGCTTCATAACCCCCTACCGCTTCATCCCCATATTTGAAAAGAACGGCTTCATCACCGAGATCGACCACTATATGCTGGCGCACGCCGCCCGGGATCAGAAGCGCTGGCTGGATCAGGGCAAGAGCTGCGTGCCGATATCGGTGAACATATCAAGGGCCCATTTCATCGAGGAGGATCTGGCCGAACAGATCAGGGACATCATTGATGCGGAGGGTGCCCCCCACGAGCTTATCGAGCTGGAGCTTACCGAGAGCGCCTTCTTCGACGACAAGAAGATGATGATCGAGACCATCAGCCGGCTGAAAAGCTACGGCTTCACCATCTCAATGGACGATTTCGGGTCGGGGTATTCCTCTCTCAATTCTCTGAAGGATATGCCGCTGGATGTCCTCAAGCTGGATGCGGAGTTCTTCCGGGGAGAATCCCAGGACGGCAGAGACAGGATAGTGGTGGCGGAGGCTATACGCCTTGCCCGCAGCCTGAATATGCGCACCGTTGCCGAGGGCGTGGAGGTCAAGGAACAGGTGGACTTCCTCGCCGAGCAGGAATGCGATATGATACAGGGCTACTACTACGCCAAGCCCATGCCCCGGGATGAATTTGAAGAAAGGCTATCATAACAAATACCGCCCTTCCGTGATGACTTACGGGAGGGCGGGCTTTTTTACTGTGTTTTTCTGCGGCTGGACTTATGCACATATCATACCATAAAATGGAGGGGAAGTCAATGTTTTCAATGCTCCGCCAGGGGGCTATGAAAACGATCAGGATTTGTGCAAACTCTATAAACAGGTGAAGAAAAAATCATCTAATATTTTCGGGAGATATACGCCGTAGTGCATTGCAATCACTTGACAATTGTAGTATAATGGATATATTGGGTTATTATGTGCCCAAGAGGATAATGTGTATTTCAGGGAAGATATCATTAAGGAGGAGAAGAATTGAAAAGAAGATCTGTACTGAAAAGCTTGTCGGTATGCTTCATCGCTATGCTAATGCTGATGACGGGCTTCCCGACCGACAACATCTTCGCAAACGCTTCCGAGTATCTCGGTGAGTGCTGCTACTGCAGCGGAGCGGTCTATGACGGCATGGACTGCAAGTGCGGCATGGAAGGCACCCACCACTGCGAGGAATTCGACTGCTATATGGACAACCACTGTATGAACTGCGGCAACGGCTGCGGCGAGGAAATGGGTATGCTTGACGGCAGTGAGGACGGCTGGTGCCCTATCGGCGGTCCGGGCTCCCACTGTGTGGGCTGTCTTATGGACGTATACGGCTTCAAAGAATGCCCGACCTGCGGAGAGGAATACTGCCCCATCTGCAACGGGGAAGGCTTTGAGGACTACGGCTGCGAGACCTGTCTCGGCTGTATGAACTGCTGGCACCATTGCGCAGAGTGCGGCAAATGCGATCAGGAGGAAGACTTCTGCTACGAGTGCGGCCTGTGTATGGAATGCTGCCTCGATCAGGAGCTCCACTGCCCTAACTGCTACGGGTGCTTTCAGGATTATGAATACTGTGACATCTGCGGCTACTGCGACAACTGCATAGACGGCTGGCACTGCGAGAACTGCGGCTACTGCCACGACGGCAACACCGATGCTGTCTGCGATATCTGCGGTATGTGCGAGTACTGCCCGGATTACGGTCACTGCCCCGACTGCGACAGGTGCTTCGAGGAGATCGACAAGTGCGATACCTGCGGCCTCTGCGTGGAATGCTGCGAGGACTACGCCTACTCTATGGGCTGCGACTGCGGCGACTGGGTATGCGTAGAGGATCCGAGATTTTCAGAGCATCTGGCTTCCGAGCACGCTGATGCTCATCACTCTGCAAAGCCCTCCCCGAACTGGAGCTTCGATGCGAAGAACCACTGGAAAAACTGCAGATGGTGCTCCGACTCGGCTCACGTAACCAGCAGGGGTATCCACAACTTCAACAAGGATGGCATCTGCTCCGTCTGCGGATACCGCAGCGACGGCGGTATCGCTATCCTGGAGCAGCCCACGGCTAAAGTAGTCACCTGCTCTGTGGATACTACCGACGAGACAGACCCTTACCATATGAAGAACAACACGGTGACCTTCCACACCAAGGCCTACTGCGAGAACAAGGGCAAGAGCAAGGCGCTCCACTATGAATGGGAGATAACCTTTGACGGCGGCAGATCCACCTACGAGTTGTTCTATGAACGTGAGGGGAAAACCGCCTGGGGCATCTTTACCGATACCCTCACCTACGGTGTCGATTCCGATATATGCAAATACACCGGCGGCCAATTCTGCGCGGTGCGCTGCCATATCACCGACGGTAAATTCTCCCCGGAGGATAAGTACAACGTCTACACCCAATGGGCAAGGATAATCCCCCAGCACAACTACAAGGTGATCCAGGTGGGCTACAAGGGCCACTATTTCAAATGCAAGGGTGACTGCGGCGCTATGATCTTGACGGTGCCCCACGAGTACGGCCCTTGGAAATCAGAGTCCGACGGCTCGGCCTCCGCTGTCTGCAATGTCTGCGGATATGTAAAGAGGGTGCCCAAGCATACTCATTTCTACGATCAGGATACCATCGAAGCATACAAGACCGATTACGGCACTGACGGCTTTGAGGCTGAGGTCGAAGACGATGTGAACGGCAGCTACCTCTACCGTCTGAAATCCAACAAGAATATCTATTTCGGCGCTAACAAGACCTCACATTTCGGCACCTGCGGCAAGAAGGACTGCGAGCACCCCGTCACCGAGGATCACGAGTGGATCTACAACACCTCGGTTGATGATTACAGCACCTCGGGCAAGCTCATCTACCGCATATGCAGCATATGCGGATATGAGGATGTGTTCCAGGAGAACGGCATCTGGGAGATCGGCTCTCACGTTATGGTCTACACCGACTGCAGCGGAAGCCACACCGTCGCCAAGGACGGCGATACCGTTCAGCTCTTCCGCAAGAAGATCCCCGGCAAGGTATTCGATCACTGGGAGATCGAGGCGGATCATCTGGTAGGCGCCCCTAAAGAAAGATATTACAGGAGAGACCCCATTCCCGAAGGATATCTTAATACCGAAAACGACACGCTGCTGGTAAAGGATGCCATCTCTATGGGCAAATGGTACGTCACGGCGGTAATGAAGACCTGCGATCACCTTACTGATAAGGGAGAGCTCAACTACAAGCTCGTGAATGTGAGAACAGCAGACTGCACCCACTTCGGCTATTCGGGCGACAAGGTCTGCAAGGTCTGCGGAGAACTGCTTGAACCCGGTGACACCTCCATCCCCACAGGCCACGGCGAGGCTGTTCCCGCCGTGGAGGATGTTTTTCAGTACAACCGCTGGGGCGAAGTATTGTATAACAAGGAAGGCGATCCCTTGTACCTGGTAAGGGCAGCCTCAGAGGGCAACTGCCAGACCAAAGGCTACACCGGCGATATGGTCTGCTCGATCTGCGGCGATGTCCTTGAAAGGGGCAAGGAGGTCAGCGGTCAGCACACATTCCGTTATTTACAGAATATATCATATGCCTGCAAATATAAAGATCATCAAGCCCGGCACAGCAAATGGTGCACGGTGTGCAACCTGCAAGCCTGGGATCTTCTGGGCGAGATACACGACCCCCAAAACATCCAGACTGTGAATGTCATCGAGGCGGGCTGCACCACCAAGGGCTACACCGGCGACGTCTACTGCAGTGCCTGCAATATGTATGTCTCATACGGCAAGGAGACCGCCCCCACGGGTCACGACTGGTCAACAGTTACGACCACACCTGCAACTACCACTTCAACCGGTCTCTTGTCAAAGACCTGCTCCAAGTGCGGTATGCACAAGGATGAGGTCACGATACCGAAGCTCAGCAAAAACTTGAAATTCAGCTTTGATATCCCCACCGACTATCAGAGCAAGGAGATCAATGTAACGACTACATCCACAAAATTCAAGATCAGGCCCTACTCCGAAGCTGATTATATTTTCTTCACTGCAAGTAAAGATAGGCTCACCGACGCACTTGCGGTAAAGGAGCCCTTTGTACCGGGCAAGACCTATTATGCATTATTCATAATCGAGGGACTGAACTACAACTCGCTGTATTACAATTCAACTCTTGATTATGCCAGCGTTTTGGCAAACGGAGAAAGATGCAGAATGATCGTCAATACACTCAAAAATCAGCAGTTCGTGTTAGCTCCGTTCATGATCCCCAAAACAGTCATGAAGGGCGACGTCAACCGGGACGGCTTCGTTGACCTCAGTGACTATTCCGATCTGGCAAAGTACTTCGCCGAGTGGTCCGGCTATGATGAGATCGTAGACGTAGAGGCAGCCGACCTGAACGGTTCCGGCGGCGTCGATCTGGACGATCTTTCGATCCTTGCCAAGTACTTCGCCGAATGGACGGGGTACGAAGATTATCTGACGTAGACGTTCTATAATAATAACAGGCAGCTTCGGGCTGCCTGTTTTTTATCAAGGGCAACACCGCACGACCCGCGGCTAACGCCTCTGCACATCATCTGCCGTGTCAAGCCTGCTTGACGACCGGCTTATCCGTCATATTACCCAAATTCTCCTTGACGTTGCGTAAAGCGAAGTGAACTTCGCTTACAAGCCTG
>JAFXXU010000008.1 GCA_017542125.1 Ruminococcus sp. | reverse complement strand
TCCGTCATATTACCCAAATTCTCCTTGACGTTGCGTAAAGCGAAGTGAACTTCGCTTGCAAGCCTGCGTCGAATTTAGGCAATCTGACGAAAATCTGTGCCTCAACGCCAGTTGAGGTTGCGCATACTGATGCACAGAGGTCGTGCGGTGTTGCCTTAATTGATACAGAACAAATCCAGCAAACGAACCAACGAACCAAGCCCGCAATGTTCCGTCAGGTGCAATGTAATAGTTCAAACTCAAACTAACCCCCTCCGGGGAGGGCATACCAAACCGGAACTGTGCAGAAAAGGTTCGGGGGTAGGGGAATTAAAAAAAGGAGGGCAGGATGATGGGCGCATTCTTAGATGCTGTAAATAAAATGAGAGCTTCCGCTGCTGAGGCAAAAGCCAGGCGTGAGGCTGAAGCTGCCGCGCTGCGGGAGAGAATGAGGCCCTACTGCCGCGGCTACGATGTCTTCCCCGATGAGATCAACTCCCAGTACACCTCGATAGTCTGCCGCAGCCTGATGAAAGGACTGCTCATAAAGAGCATATTCCTGGCTGGGCTGGTGACGCTGATCATCCTGGGCTTCGTTTACAGGTCGGGGGGGATGGTAGCCTTTATGTTCCTGGGGTTTTTCATAGGGCTGCTGCTGTTTTTTGCGGCTCTTTCGGATCTGTTCATGCTTACCCGTTTTATCAGCGGCGAATACGATTCCTTCGGGGCTATGGTGACCCATACCCGTGTGGAGTCCCACACCTCCACCGATGAGGACGGGCATACCACCACTACCTATGATTACTACGTCTCCCTAAACGGCATCGAGTGCGAGGTGAATTCAAAGGAGTACCACAAAGTGGCGGTGGGGCAGTATCTCCACTTTGTCCGCCTGAGAGCGAAATACCGCCGGGGCGACCGCTTCTATTTCTTCCCCTGCCCCGTTTCCGAGGAACAGTTCATCATCGGGCAGCACAGTCCCTCCCGGGAGCTTCGGCTCTACCGCCCGGAAAAGGGCTCCGGTGCGCTGACGGCCCTTTCGGTGCTGTGCATCATCGGTTCCTTCGGCGTGGGGATATACCTGGTGGTGACCAGGAGGGAGTATAACGGCGACCTGACGAGTATGCTGTTTATCTCGGGAGGTCTGCTGGCAGGAGGCATAGTCATAGCCATAATCAACAAGTGCGTGGGCCTCGCCAAGGGACGCAAGAAGCTGGAGGAAAAGCGACGTGAATACTACGGAGAATGAGATAAAGCGCCCCCGGGTGCTGCTCTGCGCCGTCGATACGGGGGAATACGATACCGAGCGCTCCCTGGACGAGCTGGCGGAGCTTGCGGATACCGCCGGTGCCGATGCGGTGCTTCGGGTGATACAGAAGCGCCCCGCCTTTGAGCCGGCGACCTGTATCGGTTCGGGAAGGCTTGCCGAGCTGGCGGAGCTGGTCGAGAAAGAGAACATCGACCAGATCATATTCGACTGCGAGCTTACAGCCACCCAGATACGCAACATAGAGGACATCTGCGGAGTGCATACCATAGACCGCACGATGCTGATACTTGATATCTTCGCGCAGCGGGCCACCACCCACGAGGGACGTTTGCAGGTGGAGATAGCCCAGCACCGCTACCGTCTGCCGAGATTGGCGGGTATGGGTCTGAAGCTCTCCCGTCTGGGCGGAGGCATAGGCACCAGAGGCCCCGGCGAGACCAAGCTGGAGACCGATAAGCGCCACATCCGGGCGCGGATAGCCTCTCTCTCTGCGGAACTGAAGGAGATCGAGAAGCGCCGCGGCCTCCACCGTGAGCGCAGGAAAAAGGACGGCGTGCTGGTCTGCGCCATAGTGGGCTATACCAACGTGGGCAAATCCACGCTGCTCAATACCCTCACCGAGGCGGGAGTGCTTGCCGAAAACAAGCTCTTCGCCACGCTGGAGACCACCTCCCGGGCCATCGAGCTCCCCGACGGGCGCAGCGTTATGCTGGTGGATACCGTCGGGCTCATAAGCCGCCTGCCTCACCACCTGGTGGAGGCCTTCAAATCCACTCTGGAGGAGGCTGCCAGCGCGGATGTTATCCTGCATATCGTGGATGCCTCCAGCGAGGACTGCAAAACTCAGGCGGAGGTCACTCTGGGACTGCTGAAAGAGCTGGGCTGCGAGGGCATCCCGGTAGTGACGGTGTTCAACAAGTGCGACCTCGTCCCCGACATTGAGGAGCTTACGGCAGGGGAGAATGCGGTAAGGATATCCGCAAAGCGCGGCGAGGGCATCCCAGCCCTGCTCGATGCCATAGCCGGGGCTCTGCCCCAGAGCGCCAGGAAGATGAAGCTGCTCATCCCCTTTACCGAGGGCGGGCTGCTTTCCGACATCAGGCGGGAGGGCAAGGTCTTTTCGGAGGAATACACCGCCGAAGGCACCCTCGTTGACGCGCTGGTGGATGTAAAGCTGTTTTCAAAAGTAAAACAGTACAAAATTCAGGACAGATAAGAAAGCTTTGGTATGATAAGAGAGATAACAGACAGGGACTTTGACGGGCTCATGACCCTTTATATGCAGCTGCACGACAACCCCTTCCCCGAGAAGGACGAGCGGGTTCTGGGAATATGGCAGGAGATACTGGCGGACAGGAACCACCATATCATCGTCGCCGAGGAGGACGGGAGGATAGTTTCCTCCTGCGTGTGCGTGATAATACCGAACCTCACCCGGGGGCAGAGACCCTATGCCTTCATCGAGAACGTCATCACCGACGAGACTTACCGCAGACGGGGGCTTGCAAAAGCCTGCCTCGATCATGCCCGGGAGATCGCAAAGCGGGAGAACTGCTACAAGATGATGCTGCTCACCGGCTCAAAGCAGCAGTCCACCCTGGATTTCTACGAAAAGGCGGGCTATAACAGCCACGACAAGACCGCCTTCATACAATGGCTTTGAGTACAATGCTTTGGACACATTCGGACCGAGTGACCGCGAATCCTTATCTGCCTCATCAGGATCATTGTAAAAAGCATTTTATATTTTTAAAAGGAGCATACCGATATGAAAATGACAGAAACACAATTCGATCTCATCAAGGCGCAGCTGAGAAAGCTCACCTCCCAGGACGGCTTCTACGGGCGCAAGCTCAGCGGTATCGACGTTGAAGCTATCAAGAGCCAGGAGGATTTCGAGAAGCTGCCCTTCACCTGGAAGGGCGACCTCAGAGAGGCTTATCCCCTCGGCCTGCAGGCTGTCCCCGATGAAGAGATAGTCCGCATACACTCATCCTCCGGAACTACGGGTACACCCGTTATCATCCCCTATACCCAGCAGGACGTGAACGATTGGGCGGAGATGTTCGCACGCTGCTATGCAATGGCAGGCATCACCAAGACCGACCGCATCCATATCACCCCGGGCTACGGCCTCTGGACGGCGGGAATAGGCTTCCAGCTGGGCTGCGAGAGGCTGGGCGCTATGGCTATCCCTATGGGCCCCGGCAACACCGATAAGCAGCTGCGGATGATGGTTGATATGCAGTCAACGGTGCTCTGTGCCACCTCCAGCTATGCGCTGCTGCTGGCAGAGGAGATCGCTAAGAGAGGCATCAAGGATCAGATCAAGCTCAAGAGGGGAGTCATCGGCTCGGAGCGCTGGGGCGAGAAGATGCGCAAGCGTATCGCCGACGAGCTGGGCGTTCAGCTGTTTGACATCTACGGCCTTACCGAGGTCTACGGCCCGGGAATAGGTATCAGCTGCGAGCACGAATGCGGTATGCATATGTGGGATGACTTTGTATACTTTGAGGTAGTCGATCCGAAGACAGGCGAGCAGAAGCCGGACGGCGAGGTAGGCGAGCTTGTCATCACAACGCTGAGAAAGCAGGGAGCACCGCTCATCAGATACAGGACTCACGACCTTACCCGCATCATACCGGGAGACTGCCCCTGCGGGTCGAAGTATCCCCGCATAGACACCATACTCGGGCGCACTGACGATATGGTAAAGGTCAAGGGAGTGAACATATTCCCGAGCCAGATCGAGGAGATGCTCTCGCAGGTAGATGGGGCATCCAGCGAATACCAGTTCATGATCGACCACTTATACGGTAAGGACATCTGCACATTGTTTGTAGAGGTGGAGAACGGTACTGACAAGGCCGAGATGGAGAAGAAGATCGGGACGGCATTCAAAGCGAAGATCGGTATAACAGTCATTGTCAAGCCGGTAGCTATCGGAGAGCTTCCGAGGAGCGAGAAGAAGTCCACGAGGGTATTTGATAACAGATATTAAGAGCAAACAGATAAGCTCCGCACAAACCAAACGTCAAGGCACAAAGCCAAATAGACCGCGCCCTTGGAACCGCGGTATATGGGCTTTGTGCCTTGATTATTGCTTCTGCTGTGCCCCTCATTTTCTTATTCCCCGAGAAATTCATTTCTTTTACTTGTATTTTGTGATATTCTGTGCTATACTATATACGATAACACCATATTACCCCCGAAAGGAATAGAAAAATGGAAATAATCAATAAAAATGATACCACCCTCCTCGAGGAGTATGAAAACTTCGTTAAAAACAGTAAGTACGGAAACTTTATGCAGTCCCTTAAATGGCCTTCCGTTAAAGAGGGCTGGGGCTGGGATGCCGTCCTCTCCAGAGATGAGAACGGTAAGATCAGAGGTACCTGCCTCATACTTATCAAAAAGGTGCCCGTCTTCAGAGTGTCCTTTATGTATGCCCCCCACGGCCCCGTCTGCGATTGGAGCGATAAGGAGGTAATGTCTGATCTCTTTGAGGGCGTAAAGGTACTCGCTAAACAGTATAAAGCCTACCAGTTTATGTGGGACCCCACCTTCGAGGAGAAGGAGAAGGATATCAGCGAAATGATCATCGGTATGGGCTTCAAGCATACCTATAACGCCCCCGAGCTCTCTACCATCCAGGCGAGAAATAACTATATGCTCCGCAATATCGAGGGCAAAACAGAGGAGGAGGTAATGGCTTCCTTCAAGCCCGATTGGCGTAACCGTATCAGAAAAGGCCCCAAGAAGGGCGTTGTCTGCAAGGTCTGCGGGACGGAGGCTCTCGACGACTTCTATCCCCTGATGCAGGCCACCGGTATCCGCGACGGCTTCTCTATCAGAGGCAAGGATTATTTCGTTAAGTTCATCGAGGGTCTGGGTCCCGAGCACTGCCATCTGTTTATGTGTTATACCGAGGAGGACGGCAAGCAGATACCCCTCTCCGGCGCTGTTACCACCCAGTACGCCGGCAAGACCTGCTACGTCTACGGTGCTTCGGCAAACCATCACCGCAACCTCTACCCCAATTATCTTATGCAGTGGACGATGATCCAGTGGGCTATCGAGGGCAAGAATTACATCTACGACTTCCAGGGCATACCCTTCTATAACGATGAGACCAACCCCAACTACGGCGTCTACAAGTTCAAGAAGGGCTTCAACGGAGAGGTCGTTACCTATGCGGGCGAGTTCTTCTATATCTTCAAGCCTATGCGCAAGAAGATGGTGGATCTCTGCGAGAAGATCGTTATGAACCGCCACGAGCGCCAGCGCCAGAAGCTCTTAAAGGAGCGCAACAAGAAGTTCGGCACCGAGCAGGAGCAGACCCAGGCGGCAGAATAAAATTGTATTGCCGACAATTATAGAATGTGCAATACACATCAAAACCGTGAGAAAAAGGGGCAGGACATTATCGTCCTGCCCCTTTGATGTTACGAGTCATCGCCCTGTTCAATCCGAGGAGGTTATCTCCAGACGTCTTGACTTGGGTTCCTCGGGCTGCTGCTTAGGCAGATCAACGGTGAGGATGCCGTTCTTGTAGTCGGCAGTGATGCCCTCGGCGTTGATGCCGGTGAGGTCAAAGCTCCTCTTGAAGGAGCCGAAGCTTCTTTCGCGGCGGATATACTTGCCGTTCTTGTCCTTTTCGTCGTTCTCGGCCTTGTGCTCTGCCGAGAGGGTCAGCATATTGCCGGTGATATCCAGGTTGATGTCCGACTTGTCGAAACCGGGGAGCTCAGCCTCCATTACCAGCTTATCGCCCTCGTCGCGGATATCCGTCCTGATACCCGAGAACCTTCTTTCGGGTGCGAAGAAGTCGCGGTCAAAGCCGTCAAACATATCAAACAGGTCATAGCCTCTCTTTTCAAACGGTGTAAGTGCAAACATAAAACATACCTCCTTGTTTCTTTTGTCTTTGTTTCTCTGTGGGGTTCAGCTAATTGTACTGTTCTGCTCCATTGGGCTCATCTCCTTTTTTCTGACTATATGATAGTCCTCCAATATGAAAAATGTGTCACACTTTTGTGAAGATTTGATGAAAATTAGCACTCTCACGAAGAGAGTGCTAAAATCACGTTTTCTGCTTGCTTCTGGCGAACACCGCCGCGATGAAGGAGAATACCATAGCAGCCGTTATGCCCGCCGCGCAGCCCGAAAGCCCTCCCGAGAATATTCCCAGGAAGCCCTCCCGGTCAACTGCCTCGAAGACGCTTTCGGCGATGGCATTGCCGAAGCCCGTCAGGGGGACGGCGGCTCCTGCGCCCCCCAGCTCCTTGATAGGGGCGTAGAGCCCCATAGCTCCGAGAAATGCTCCCGCCGCCACATATGCCACGAGTATCCTGGCGGGGGTGAGGGAGGTCTTGTCGATAAGCAGCTGACCTGCGGCGCAGAGCCCGCCTCCTATGACGAATGCGTAGAAATAGCTCATAGCGGCTCCTTTCTTTCAAAGCGGATATCGGGAACGTTCCCTGCGTCAAATGACAGCCAGACCGTGTGGCTGATAGCGGGAATGGACTCCCCCTGGGCGTTCACCGTGGGGGAGAGCAGCGCCCCGGTGGCGGCAAAGAGGATGTTTTTGAACTCCCCGCTGCGGAGCCTGGGAACGAAGTACCCGCAGAGCATACTTGCCGCGCACCCCGCTCCGCTGGCTCCCGCGTGGACGTCCTGTTCCTCAAAGGAATAGAGCATAGTGCCGCAGTCCCGGTGGAGGCTGCGGATATCCACCCCATCCCGCTCAAACAGCTCGCAGAGCAGCCTGCTGCCCACCTTTCCCAGATCCCCCGTCACGATGGCATCGAAGAACTCCGGGCGCAGTTCGCTGTCTTTAAAGAACTGTGACAGGCTGGCATAGGCGGCGGGAGCCATTGCAGCCCCCATATTTGCTGCATCCTTTACTCCCATATCCACCACCCGTCCGACGGTGGCTGCTCGGACGTAGGGCGGAAGCCTCTCGGCGGACACCACCAGCGCTCCCGCTGCGGTCGCGGTATACTGCGAGGTCGGGGTGCGCTGCCCGCCGTAGCCGAGAGGGAGGCGGTACTGCCTCTCGGCGGCGCAGAAATGCGAGGATGTGACAGCCAGCGCCCTGTCGGCGTAGCCGCCGTCCACGAAAAGAGAGGAGAGCAGCACCCCCTCCGTCACCGTTGAGCAGGCGCCGTATATACCCAGATAGGGTATGTCGAGATCCTTGATCCCGTAGGTAGTCCCGACGCACTGATCCAGAAGATCCCCGCCGAACATGACATCTATCCCCTCGGGGGTGAGTGAGCCCTTGTCAAGAGCGTGGAGGACGGCTTCCTTCAGCAGCTTGCTCTCCCCCTGCTCAAAGGTCTCGCAGGAGAAATAGGGATCCTCGTTTATCTTGTCAAAGCAGGCGGACATAGGCCCGTCTCCCTCCATTTTGCCGCCCACCGCCGCCGAGGTTACGATGGAGGGCGAGCTTCTGAAAAACACGGTGTTTCCTTTCATATGCACCTCCGTACAGTTGTTTTCAATGCACAATGCACAATTATGGTGTCTGCTCCGCAGACGATGTTATGCCGATTCGGGCTATGTGGAGAGTGAGATATCGTTAAGGCAACATCGCACGACCCGCGGCTAACGCCTCTGCACATCATCTGCTTGCCAGCTTTCCGTCATATTACCCAAATTCTTCTTGACTTGCGTCAGCAAGCCTGCGTCGAATTTAGGCAATCTGACGAAAATCTGGACGGCGCATCTGATGCACAGGGGTCGTGCGGTGTTGCCTTAATATGGTTTGTCGTTTGTGCACAGCAAGGCACTCTTTAATTGTGCATTGTGCATTGTATAATTGTGAATTGAAAAAGGCAGTCCCGCCGCATCTGAATGCTTAGGGTCTGCCTTTATTGTTGACATATGCCGTGTGGTTTATACGCTCAAAGACATTTTTACGAGGATGTTCTTGTCGTTGAAAATGGGGTCGTCAGAGGTGACGCCGATGAAATCCTTGCCGAAGATATCGAACATACTGCCCTTTATGGCGAACTCCGGCAGCCTGCCGATGAAGCGCTCGCCGTCGCAGAGCATGGCGTGCTGAACGGGGGTGACATACTCACCCTTGTCGTTGTAGCCGCCGCCGTGGGCGCGTATGGGGACCACGGAGAGCCTGCCTCCCAGCAGCTCCTTTGCTGTCTTCTCCGAGCGCTGGATCTTGAGATTGACCGAGCCGTTGTAGGGTATATCGGCCATATTAAGCCCTGCGCTGCCCGTGTGGGGGACGCCGTACTTGTCGGCGGTGTATTTGTCGGCATAGCCCGAAAGCATCACGCCATTCTCAATGTAGACGAACCTGTCCTCCGGGAGCACCACGCCCTCGGCATCAAAGAAGGGTGTGAACCAGGTCTCCTTGTCGGAGACATCGTGCAGGAGGGTGAAGCTGTCGGCAAAGACCTTCTCACCCAGCTTCCCCGAAAGCAGAGAGGTGCCCAGCGCCAGGTTCTCGGCATCTAGGCAGTCGTGGAACTTGTCCAGCAGAGAGTAATACTGCTGCTGGATGATAAGCTCCTCCGGCAGCTCAACGAGATCGTTGAAGCAGCTCAGGTAGTTGTCAGCCATATCCTTGAATTTCTTCATATCGTAATCCCGCATACCCAGATCGAACCAGCCGTCGAAGAGATCCTTGCTGTCCTTGTGCTTGTAGGTAATGCCGGCCTCCAGGATGCAGTCGGTGTTGGAATGATCAAGTCCCAGAGAATTCTGCATCGAAAGGGTGTTCTTGCGGGTCTGCACCGAGCCGCCGAAGGTGAAATCGGGGTAATGGGTGCTGAGATAATCCAGCATCTCCCGGACTGTGTCCATAAACTCCCTGTCGGTGTACTCCCGCTCGGTCTTGTCTCTGCAGCGGGAGCCGGTCTCCAATGAAAACTTGTAGGGACGTTTAAGGGCCAGGTTCTGCTCCGCCTGCCTGTAGCCCTCCTCATCGCTGACGATGCCCTGATAGAACTGCACCCCGGCATACTCGCCGTCAAATACCCGGAAGGAGTGGTTAATGCGGCTGCACTTATCAAAGCTCTTGATCCTGGTCTCTTCTATCTCCATAGTACGCTCGGTGTTCACCGAGGTGATCTTTTCTCTTTGCATACCGATACCTCCCTCAGTTTACGTTCAGCGATCTGACGCGGATGGTGGGTCCCGCATCGGAAACGGGCATCGACTGCCCCCGCTTGCCGCAGGTGGATGTGTCGCAGAAACGCAGATCGTTGCCCACGGCATCTATATCGAACAGCGTCTGGAAAACGCTGCCCGTGATCACGTTCACCCGCAGAGGCTCGGCCAGCTTGCCGTCCCGTATGCGGTAGCAGATGGAGGGCTTCATGGTAAAGGTGCTGAGCCCGGTGCCGTACTGCACGTTGTAGACGTAGATGCCATCCTTGACCCCCGCGATGATCTCCTCGGGAGGGGTGGTGCCGTTCTTCATATATGTATTGGTCATTCTCACCATAGGTGCGCAGCTGAAATCCTGGGCTCTGGCGTTGCCGGTGAGATCTTCTCCCAGTACGGATGCCGAGTTTGCGTCGTGGAGCCTGCCCGTAAGCACGCCGTCACGTATGAGCCAGGTCTCCTTTACAGCGGTGCCCTCGTCGTCGTAGGCGATGTAGCCCCGGTGGGGGAACATATCTCCGCTGTCGCAGATGGAAACAAGCTCGCTGCCCACCTTCTTGCCCATTATCCACTCGTCCCGGAGGGTCTGGTCGCTGAGCATCTGATCAGCCTCGCTCTTGTGGCCGAAGCATTCGTGGGTGAACATCCCCGTAACATCCGGCGCCAGCACGCAGACGCAGCCGCCGGGCTCGGCGTCCACGGCGTTCTTTGCAAAGTCGAGATACCTGTCCCTGCGTGCGATGATACCGTCCTCGTGACCCTTAAGGTCGTCAAAGAACATACTGCCGTAGTATTTTCCGCCGGAGGTGGTGACCCCGTCCACCACGAAATCGAACCATATCCCCGCAAAGCACTGCTGATAGTCCGAGACGATCTCAGCCCCCTTGCTGGAATAGAACTCCTTGACGGAATGGGTGCTGAAATAGGAGGCATACCACTGCTTTATCTCCGGGATATCCGGGTCAACGCATTTTTCGATGTAGCCGTTCAGCAGCGCCTCGCGCTGGGGGCGGGTCACCTTGCGGATGTCCTTGTCGCCGTCGAAATGCAGCACCTTGTCCTTGTGGACCTCGTAAAGCTTTACGGCAGGGTGGTCTGCAATGGCAGGATCCGGCTCCGCCACGGATGCCAGGGAATCCAGCTCCGACTGTATGCTTTCAAGATCGTTGGTGACGCTGGTGTACCACATCTTTCCGTCGTAGACGCGGATGATAGCGCCCGAAACAGAGGTCTCGCTGTTCTGCTTGACCTCGCCGTTCTGCACGGAGAAGCAGGCGTTGTCGATGCGTTCGGTGCGGATGTCGGCATAAAGTCCCTCGGGGAATCTGAACATATATATTACCTCGCTTTCCTGTGAATATCCATCATCCTGATTTTATCATATTTTACGGCTGTTGTCAAGAAAATATCAGAATATGAAACAGCGTTCTGAGCGCTATGCTCACCGGAATATTTGATAATTATATGAATATCCTTAAAAAAAGGACGGGGATATGCTATAATATCAGCAAGCTGATATTATATTATTTTTTAAGCCCTCGCAGATCCGTGCCGCAAACGGCACTCCCTGCGAATCGGGCAATTACAGCACAACGCTTCGCTTTTGTGCTATAATATCAGCAAGCTGATATTATATTTATTTTTAAGCCCTCGCAGACCCGTGCCGCAAACGGCACTTCCTGCGGATCGGGCAATTATAGCACAACGCTTCGCTTTTGTGCTATAATAGATCAGATGTGTACCATCCGTCCGGAAAAGGAGGGTCTTTCTATGCTCGACAGCCTGATAGAGGCTATCAAAAAAGTCAACGGTTATATCAACGACCTGGTCTGGGGCTGGCCGATAATCATACTGATACTTGCGACGGGTCTGCTGCTTTCCGTCAGGACAAAGTTTTTGCAGGCGCGGAGATTCAAGGAGTCGCTTTCCACCACCATAGTCCCTGCGGTAAAGAGCCTGGGCGGGAAGAAGGATAAGCAGAGGGATGAAAACTCCGTCTCGCAGTTTGAGGCTTTCTCGGCGGCGATCTCGGGAACGGTGGGTACGGGCAACATCGTGGGGGTTATCTCAGCCATACTTACCGGAGGCCCCGGAGCCGTCCTGTGGATGTGGATATCCGCATTCTTCGGGATGGTCACCAATTACTCCGAGAACGTGCTGGGACTCTATTTCCGCAAGAAAAACAAAAACGGCGAATTCTCCGGCGGAGCCTTCTACTATATCGCCAACGGCCTGAAATGGCGCTGGCTGGCCTACGTCTCGGCGGTGTTCTGCCTCTTTGCTGCCTTCGGCATGAGCGGCGTGCAGACCAACAAGATCAGCGGTACCGTGTCCGAATCCCTGGGCAAGGTCTTCGACTTCGGGGATGCAAAGCTTGTCAAGCCGGTGATAGGCGTGATCGTGGCACTCTTGGCGGGAATGATAATCATAGGCGGTATAAAGCGGATAGGCAAGGTCGCCTCGATGCTGGTACCCGGGATGTCGCTGCTGTTCATCATAATGTCTCTGATCGCCATAGGGATGCACGCGGGGAATATCCCCTCGGCATTCGGGCTGATCTTCTCAAAGGCTTTCACCTTTAAAGCTGCCGGGGGCGGAGTCCTGGGATACACCTTTGCCACCGTCGTCAGAAAGGGTATGGCAAGAGGTGTGTTCTCAAACGAAGCGGGCCTGGGCTCGTCGGTCATCGCCCACTCTGCCTCGGAAACGAGAGAGCCGGTGAAGCAGGGGCTCTGGGGAGTCTTTGAGGTGTTCTTCGATACCTTCGTAATCTGCACGCTGACCGCCCTTACCTTCCTTACCACCTTCGACCCCGAAACGCTTACCGGCTTTGAGGAGGATGCGGCTATGGCGGTGAAGATGTTCGAGACCAACTTCGGGGGCTTCGGCATCGCGGTCTACTCTCTGATACTCCCTATGTTCGCCTTTACCTCCGTGCTGGCCTGGAGCTACTACGGCGAAAAGGCCATGGAGTTCTGCTTCGGCAGGGCAGGGGAGAAAGGCAGGAAAGCTGCGGTCAACGTCTTCAAGATAGTTTACATAATCCTGCCAGCAGTATCCACACTCATCACCTCCGATCTCGTCTGGGAGATCGACGACACCTTCAACGGCCTTATGGCCATACCGAACCTTATCTGCCTGGTGGCGCTGAGCGGTCTGGTGGCAAGGATCACCAGGAACTATTTCGACCGCCGCAAGGGGGTCAAGGTCGAGCCTATGCTCTCGGCATACCCCGACCTGAACGAGGAATTCCGGCAGTATATCGAAAAAGAACAGCAGGAGCCCTCCGGCTGAAAAGCATTCTGAGATAATAGGGTAAAAAGAAAAGAATAAATAACAGAGAAGTGTTGATCACCGCCTTGGGCAGACTCTCTGTTATTTATTCTTTGTTTTTTGTATAGGCAACACCGCACAACCATTGTGCGTCAGACGCGCAGTCAGATTTTTCGTCAGATTGCCTAAATTCGACGCCGCCTTGCTGGCGCAAGGCAAGGAGAATTTGGGTAATATGACGGAAAATATGCAAGCGGATGATGT
>JAFXXU010000051.1 GCA_017542125.1 Ruminococcus sp. | reverse complement strand
TGAGCTGAGATTTTTCGTCAGAGTGCATAAATTTGACGAAGGCGGGCTGACGCCCGGCAAGGAAAATTTGTGTGCTATGACGGAAAATATGCAAGCAGATGACGTGCAGAGGCGCAAGCCGCGGGTTGTGCGGTGTTGCCTTAATTGATAGCATCTGCCAATGCACGATTCACAATGCACAATTATGGAGTTCGCCTGCGGCGAACATTATACCCATTCGGGCGTCCTGCCTTGATAAGAAAAAACTCAAAAGCGGTTTTATTTCACTATCTTCGTCCGCGAAGCGGACACCTAAATTATTAATTGTTAATTATTAACTATTAATCAGACAAATCACCAATTAAGGAGCCGGCCTGTCATTTACAGCTTCTCTATCTCGTCCAGAAGGGCTTGGAGAGCCTCGCCCTCGCTGACCTTTCTGATGCGCTGGCCGTGAGAGAAGAGCACGGCGCAGCCGTCGCCGCCGGCGATGCCTATATCCGCGTTGCCCGACTCACCTATGCCGTTGACAACGCAGCCCATTACCGCCACGGTTATATCTTTGTTGATATCTCTGGTGGCCTCCTCCACCTGCTTGGCAAGGGAGATGAGATCTATCTTCGTTCTTCCGCAGGTGGGGCAGGAAACTATCCTGACTCCGCTCCCCCTGCCTATGGCTTTGAGTATATCCTTCGCGGCGTAGATCTCATTCACGGGGTCGTCGGTGAGGGACACTCTTATGGTCTCGCCTATGCCGTCACAGAGCAGAGAGCCTATGCCCACAGCGGATTTTATGATGCCCATTCTCTGGGTGCCCGCCTCAGTGACGCCCAGATGCAGAGGATAGGGGCAGGTCTCGGCAAGGAGCCTGTAAGCGCCTATCATAGTGGGAACATCCGAGGATTTCAGGGATATGACTATATCCTCAAAGTCGCAGTCCTCCAGGATCCTAACGTGCTTCATAGCACTCTCCACAAGAGCCTCGGGAGTGGGTCTGCCGTACTTTTCAAGCAGCTCCTTTTCAAGGGAGCCGCCGTTCACCCCTATGCGGATGGGGATGTTCCTGCTCCGGCAGGCTTTCACCACAGCCTTGACCTTGTCCATATCCCCGATATTGCCGGGGTTGATCCTGATCTTGTCGATGCCCGCTTCTGCGGCGGCTACCGCAAGGCGGTAATCAAAGTGGATATCCGCCACCAGGGGGATGCTTATCTTTTCCTTGATCGCAGGGATGAGCCTTACCGCATCCTTGTCGGGAATGGCGGCGCGGACTATCTCACAGCCTGCCTTTTCAAGCTCCGCCGCCTGTTTCACCGAGCCCTCGATATCGTCGGCGCGGACATTGAGCATGGACTGTATATATATCTTCTTACCGTCCAGCAGGCAATTGCCTACCCTGACGGGTCTTAATTCTCTTTTCAAAGTGAAAGCCCCCTTATCATACGAGCTTGATGATGTCGCTTACGGTGATGACAGCCATGAGCAGCAGCAGCGCCGCCATACCGATGAAATGGACCATACCCTCCTTCTCTGGGGGAACGGGCTTGCGCCTTATGGCCTCGATTATCAGGAAGATGAGCCTGCCGCCGTCCAGCGCGGGGAGGGGCAGGAGGTTGAACAGACCGATATTTATGGTAATGAATGCCGCCAGAGACAGCAGCTGCTCCATAAGAGCGCCCCAGTCAATGCCCTTTTCTTCATCGGTCTCGCTTTCGATAACGTCGCCTATGACGTTGACTATACCCACAGGCCCCGAAAGGTCGCGGATGGAATACTTGCCTCTAATCATATCGAAAAGGGTGATATAGATGAGCCTGCCGTCCGTCACCGTGTTCTTGAAGGCATATTCGGTGACGGTGAAGAAGTTTGCCTCAATGGGCTTGACGAAGAAATCTATATGCATCCTGCCGTCGTTGACGTCAAAGGCCACGTCCTTCAGCTCGATCTTCTCGCCGTTGCGGCGGACTACCATATCGAAGACGCTGTCCTCATCGTTCTGGAACTGGTAGCTCAGATCCATATCGGTAAAGATGCTCATACCGTTGATGCTCAGTATCTCGTCCCCCACCTCAAGACCCGTAACGTGGGACTTGGCATTCTCCGACTCGAACTTGGAGACGGTGGTGGAGGTTATGGGTGCGGTCACAGCCACATATATCACCAGCAGGATAAATCCCAGCAGGAGGTTCATAACTATTCCCGCCAGGACTATCGCCATACGCTTGGGAACGGATTTCTTGTTAAAGGAGTGGTCGTCATCCGACTCGGAATCCTCGCCCTCCATGGCGCAGTAGCCTCCGAAGGGGAAAACTCTCCAGGAGTACAGCGTCTCGCCCTTCTGCTTCTTGAATATGGCGGGACCCATTCCCACCGCGAACTCGTTTACCTTTACTCCGCAGAGCTTAGCCACCATAAAGTGACCGAACTCGTGTATAACGATTATCAGCTCAAAGATTATCAGTGCTATAAGGATCTTCATATTGTTGTCTTTCCTTCTTTATCTATGGGTTCAAAGTCTGGTGTTTGCGTATTCTCTCGCTGCTCTGTCCGCCTCAAGGACGTCCTGCAGGCAGGTGACGGGAGCGGGGTCAAGATCATTCAGCACGCCCGAAACGATCCTGCCGATGTCGAGGAAGCCTATCTTCCCCTCCAGGAACGCTGCCACGGCTACCTCATTGGCGCCGTTGACCATGGCGGGCATGGTGCCGCCCACGGTTATAGCCCTGATGCAGGCCGCGAGGCACTCAAAGGTCTCGGTATCGGGCTTTGAGAAGGTCAGGGTGCCTATATCCGTCAGGGAGAGGGGCTTTGTGGGGCACTCCACTCTCTCGGGATAAAGGAGGGCGTACTGTATGGGTATCTTCATATCCGGCACGCCCAGCTGGGCGATCACCGCGCAGTCGTCATACTCCACCGCCGAGTGTATTATGCTCTGCTTGTGGACGACGATCTCTATCTGCTCCGGGGAAACGCCGAACAGGTGCATAGCCTCGATGAACTCCAGCCCCTTATTCATAAGTGTAGCAGAGTCAATGGTTATTTTTCTGCCCATTGACCAGTTGGGGTGCTTGAGGGCCTGGGCTGCGGTCATATTTTCCAGCTCCGCCCGGGTCTTGCCGTAGAAGGGTCCGCCCGAGGCAGTGAGGATGATCTTTTTCAGCTGCGAGCGCTTGTTGCCCCGGAGGCACTGGAATATGGCTGAATGCTCGCTGTCCACGGGGTAGATGTTCACTCCCCGCTCGGCGGCGGCTTTCATCACCAGATCCCCGCCCGCGACAAGGGTCTCCTTATTGGCGAGGGCGATATCGGTGCCGTGTTCGATGGCGGTAAGGGTTGGCTCCAGCCCCACCATACCTACCACGGAATTGAGCATTATATCCACGCCGTCCAGGGAGGCTATCCTGTTGAGCCCCTCCATCCCCGTAAGGACTTCTATGCCTGCGGTATCGGCGTCCCGGGAGAGCAGCTCTCTCAGCTCCCCGGCCTTCTCCTCTCTGAAAATGCAGACGCACCCGGGCAGGAACTCCTTGGCCTGCTGCGCCAGAAGCGCGGCGTTGGAGTGTGCGGCGAGCGCTCTCACTTTAAAATTATGCAGCCTTGCGACCTCTAATGCCTGAGTGCCTATGGAGCCCGTTGAGCCTAAGACGGAAACAGTTTTCATATCAGACCTCCGACCCCGTAAAACCGCGCAAAGGGGCAGGGCTCCGAAAAGAGCCGCCCCCTGTGCTTTTACGGTAAACTATTGTCAAAGCTTGATCAGTGCACCCTGGATGAACAGGTAATACATAAAGGGTGCCACCAGCAGAACGCTGTCGAAGCGATCCATAATGCCGCCGTGACCGGGCATTACGTTGCCGTAATCCTTGATGCCCACCTGACGCTTGATCTCCGAAGCGGTGAGGTCTCCGATAAGACCTACCAGAGCCGCCGCCATACCCGCGAAGAACACCACAACGTATCTGGGTGCGAAGGTATCGGTGGCAAGATCGAAGATGAGGGTAACTATCAGCATAAATACGCCGTTGGCGATGACGCCGCCCACAAGTCCCTCAACAGTCTTGTTGGGGCTGATATCGGGGCAGAGCTTGGTCTTGCCAAAGAAGGTGCCTGCAAAGTATGCTCCCGAATCCGCCAGCCAGGCCGCGCAGAGAGTAATGACGATCATATACACGCCCAGGCTGCCTTCGGTCATAGCCATATAGATGAGGGTGCCAAAGGAGTAGGGTATCAGTATAGCAACGCCCAGCATAAAAAACAGGCTCTTATACTTGAATGTCTCGTGATTTTTCAGATAGTACACGCACATCGCCAGCACAAGGGCTCCGAAATAGAACCTGCTGGTGAAGAAGGTCAGCCAGCCGTGCTTGTGGAACACGGGGATGACTGCGTCGATGAATGCGTAGGCGCAGCACATCAGGGCGGGAACGGTATATTTGATATGCTTTGCCGCCTTGAATATCTCGGCAATGGCCACCGCCGAAACAGCGCCTATGGCAATGTTGAATACGAATGTCTCGTGCAGGGCGATCAAGATCACAGCCAGTGAGATGCCTACTGCCGAGGAGATTATCCTGGTCTTCATAGCTTATGTTTCTGTCCTTTCACTAGGCGTCAGACGCCTCCGAATCTGCGGTTGCGTTCGCTGTATACCTCAATGGCCTTATCGAGATCCTTCTTGCTGAAATCGGGCCAGAGGATATTATCAAAATAATACTCCGCATATGCCGACTGCCAGATGAGGAAGTTCGAGATCCTCTGCTCGCCGCTGGGTCTTATGATAAGATCCACATCGGGGATGTCGGCGGTATAGAGCTTGCTCTGTATAAGCTCCGGGGTAACGTCCTCGGGAGTTATCTTTCCGTCCCTCACGTCCTCGGCTATGAGCTTTGCGGCGTGGGTGAGCTCATCGCGCCCGCCGTAGTTGATCGCCATAATGATAGTGATCTTGTCACAGTTTTTGGAGCGCTCCTCGGTATCCTTCATCAGCCCTTTCAGCTCATCGCTCAGGGGAGTCCTGTCGCCGATGAAGAGCATACGCGCATCCTCCTCGATCAGCTCGTTGACGTCATCGAAATACTTGACGAACAGCGCCATCAGCGAGTCGATCTCCTCCTTCGGGCGCTTCCAGTTCTCGGTGGAGAAGGTATAGAAGGTGATATACTTTATACCTCTGGCCTTGGCGTGGCGGCAGATCGTCTTGAACACCCTGGCGCCCTGCCAGTGACCCGCCTTGCGTGGCAGGCCGCGCTTTTTGGCCCATCTGCCGTTGCCGTCCATAATGATCCCGACGTGAACGGGTATCTTCAGCTCGGCAGGCTCCTGCTTCTTTTTCATTATAGCCATTATTTACAGCTCCGATCAGATCGACATGATCTCTTTTTCCTTCTCGGCAACGTGCTCATCGACCTTCTTGACGAACTTGTCCGTTAGCTTCTGGATCTGCTCCTCACCGTCTGCCTGATCGTCCTCGGTGATCTCGTTGTTCTTCTTCTTGGCCTTGATCTTCTCGATAGCGTCGCGCCTGATGGAGCGGATAGCTACCTTGGTATCCTCGCCCTGCTTCTTGACGTCCTTAACGATCTTCTTTCTGTCCTCCTCGGTGAGCTGGGGAAAGGTCATTCTGAGGACGGTGCCGTCGTTCTGGGGATTGATACCGATATCCGAAGCCTGGATAGCCTTCTCCAGCTTGGTGAGCATCGACTTGTCCCAGGGGGTGATGACCAGAACTCTCGCCTCGGAAACGGAGACGGTTGCCAGCTGGTTCACGGGTGTGGGAGAGCCGTAGTAATCCACTCTTACCTTATCGAGGACGGCGGGGTTGGCTCTGCCGACTCTGATTGAAGCGAAATCGGAAAGCATAACGTTTATCGACTTATCCATTTTGCTCTTGGCGTTCTCAATGATCTGTTTCATATTATTTCATTCCTTTCGGTAAAATGATTATCTGCTCAGTTTATAACGAGGGTGCCTATCTTCGCGCCCATGCAGGCGTCATAGATATTATCCGGTCTGGCAAGGTCGAATACCAGTATGGGGATGTTGTTATCCTTGCACATAGCGGCTGCAGTGGAGTCCATGACCTTAAGGTCGTTTGAGAGGATGTCGTTGAAGCTCAGGGTCTCGTACTTGACCGCATCGGGGAACTTCCTGGGATCCTTGTTGTAGACGCCGTCTACCATGGTAGCCTTGAAGAAGATATCCGCCTCGATCTCGGCAGCTCTCAGAGCTGCGGCGGTATCGGTGGAGAAGAAGGGGTTTCCGGTGCCGCATCCGAAGACACAGACTCTTCCCTTCTCGAAATGGCGCATAGTCTTGTTCCTGATATAAGGCTCAGCCACCTGTGGCATGGAGATAGCCGTCTGCACTCTGACCTCAAGGCCGCAGTGTTCCAGACCGTCCGCTACTGCCAGGGCGTTCATAGCCGTAGCCAGCATACCGATATGGTCGGCTCTTGTTCTGTCCATATCTCCGCTGGATCTGCCTCTCCAAAAATTGCCTCCGCCGACAACGATACCCACCTCGACGCCAGCATCGACGCACTTCTTGATGCTCTTGCCGAAGGAGGTGATAACATCGTAATCAAGCCCTGTCTTCTTATCCCCGGCAAGGGCTTCACCGCTGAGTTTAAGAAGAATGCGCTTATACTTGGGTTCCATAACTGACCACTCCTTAATCATATTTGCAAAGTGATTTCCGCACAATTACTCATAGTACAATTATACTATATTTTGTGGTGAATGTAAAGGGGGAAACGCAAATTTTTTGTTTGAAGCTGCCGGGACGCAAAAAAGCACCCGGGTCTCCCCGGGTGCTGACAGGTCATATATGGGCTGTGGTGCTGTAGAATACGGCTACCCAGCTTTTTACGGATCTTCCGGTGCTCATATCCTCGTAGACGGCTAAGCCTATGCGGTCATAGTATTCGTTCAGGATTATATCCTTGTGCTTGCCGCCGACGCGGTAAGTCTCCATCCAGCCGTAGGCAAGATCCTCCGGCGGGACGTCGGTGCGCATATCCTTGAAATACATTACCTCCACGGCGGTCTCGTAGTTATAGGCGATATTCTCGCCTGCCAGACCCTTGCCGCCCATTACCGATCTGATATAGTCCTTGGAGCTCTGCCCGTTGGGACGGGTATGCCCCCAGACGTCCTGTATCTCCATCACTCTGACGTTGGCAGCTTCGCAGAGCTTGCCGTCCAGGGTGAGGGGCTTGAGCTTGAGAGCCGTGTTCTTGGCGCGCTCCTCGTTGATGAGCTGCAGCAGATCGCTTACATCCTCGGTCAGATACTTTTCGGCATCCTTGGCTACGGTCGAGGTGCTGCCGGAGTCCTCGGAAGCCTTGCTTGACGTATCCTGCGAGGACTTGCTCGATGTGGTCTGTGAGGACTTGCTGGATGTATCCTGTGAAGACTTGCTCGATGTGGTCTGCGAAGACTTGCTTGAAGTAGTTTGTGAAGACTTGCTGGACGTAGTCTGCGGAGCCTTGCTGGACGTAGTCTGCGAGGACTTGCTTGAAGTAGTCTGCGGAGCCTTGCTTGAAGTGGTCTGCGGAGCCTTGCTGGTTACTGAGCTGGGTTCCGAAGACTCTTCGGAGCTTTCCTCCTCCGGCTCGGAGCTGTCATCGGGTATCGAGCTGTCATCGGCGTTCTGATGGCTGTCGTCCTCGGGGACAGAGCTTTCATCCGGCTCGGAAATCTCCTCCGGCTCGGAGCTTTCCTCAGATACGCTCACGGGAGCTTCGGGCTCGGAGCTCTCCTCCGGTACGGAGCTTTCCTCGGGAGCAGATGTTTCGGGGGGCAGGGTTATCAAGGTATCCTCCGGGAAACCCACGATACCCGCCAGCAGGCCGTCATCCGAGGCAAGGACTCTCTTGCCCTCGGCGTGGCTTATGTTGTTGGCTGCCACCGCGAATTTTGAATACAGCTTATCGGCAGGGACATCGTAAGAGCCGCAAGCGCTCAAAGATAATACCGCCGCTGCCATTACCGCAGCCGCAGACGCTGCCCGTTTCCTTGTTTTTAATCTCATATCGGCTCCTCCCTCCGGCACATATTTCCTT
This sequence comes from Ruminococcus sp., assembly GCA_017542125.1. Taxonomy (GTDB): domain Bacteria; phylum Bacillota; class Clostridia; order Oscillospirales; family Ruminococcaceae; genus FB2012. The sequence goes on along the minus strand of JAFXXU010000051.1, from coordinate 73,705 downwards.
ATGTTATATTATATACCAAAGCAAAGCCTTTGTCAATCTCTTATAGTATTCAACAGATAAATATTAAGGAATTTGTCATAATTGCCTAAAATAGCTATATGATTTAACATACTCTAAGTTTCTTTATACTTATCCTCGCAAACAAAAACGGGCGCCCCGAAGAGCGTCCGCTGTGTTCAGAAATAAGATCCGGTCGTCACGGTATTTCGTCGGATGGACCCGCTGCCTTTAGTCCGCTGTTCCCGGCGATCACCTTTACCTGGGCTCAGCCCTTTATCAGCTTGATATAGAAGGTCCTGTTCCGGGGCCCGTCAAACTCGGTGAAGTAGATGCCCTGCCAGATACCCAGCAGAGGTCTGCCGTCCTCCACGATAACAGTTACCGAAGCGCCGATGCAGCTGGATTTCAGGTGCGCCGCGCTGTTGCCCTCTGAATGGCGGAACTGGGGACGGTCGGGGTAGGTCTTGTCAAGCGCGTAGAGCAGGTCGGTGACAACATCGGGGTCGGCGTTCTCGTTTATGGTGATGCCCGCCGTGGTGTGGGGGCAGTAGATCACGGCTATGCCGCTCTCCATACCCGTTTCCAGCAGAGCCTGCCTCAGATAGCTGGTGATGTTATAGAAGCCCTCACGCTCCGTTTTGATCTGATGCTTGAAAAGCATAGCTCTCCCCCTCTCAGAAGCTGTTGCGCACGAGGAACTGATCCTCGGTCTCGTTCTTGGTGGGTCTGCCCATAAGGTATTTCAGTGCCTCACCGGGCTTTACTCCCTCAAAGAGTATCTTATAGAGCTGCTCGGTTATGGGAAGCTCCACTCCCAGCTTTTTACCCAGAGCATAAGCGTTCTCAGTGCAGACATAGCCCTCAACGGTGCCTACCTGCTCCACCGCCTCGGCGGGATCGACGCCCTTTCCGATGAGGATGCCCGCTCTGCGGTTGCGGCTGTGCATAGAGCAGCAGGTAACGATAAGATCGCCTATGCCGCTGAGCCCCGCAAAGGTCTCGGACTTGGCGCCCATGGCGATACCCAGCGTCCTGATCTCCTTGATGCCGCGGGTCATAAGGGCAGCCTTGGTGTTGTCGCCCATGCCCAGGCCGTCAATGACGCCCGCAGCCAGGGCTATAACGTTTTTCAGCGAGCCGCCTATCTCACAGCCGATAACGTCGTCGTTCACATATACACGGAAGGTATCGTTGGAGAGGATGTTCTGAACATAGTTTGAAGCCTCGGTGCTCTCCGAGGTGACAGCCACCGTGGTGGGGATGCCTCTGGCCAGCTCCTCGGCGTGGCTGGGGCCTGTCAGTACGGCTATGGTATTCTTCGGGAATACCTCCTTCATAACGGTGCTCATGGTTTTGAGGGTGCCGTTCTCCAGACCCTTCGCCGTGTTTACGACGATAGAGCGCTCTGAAACATAGGGCGCCGCCTCAACGCAGACAGCACGCAGGAAAGATGTGGGTATGCCCACGATCACAAGATCCTTGTCGGCTACGCAGGAGATATCGGTGGTGAGCCCCACATCCGAGGGGATCTTCACCCCGGGCAGCTTGGATTTCAGGGTGCCTGTTCTTTTGATGGTATCTATCTCGTCCTGGAATTTCGACCATACCACCACGCTGTGACCTGCCCTGCGGCACATCATAGCCAGCGCAAGACCGAAGCCTCCTGAGCCGAGTATTGCAATATCAGCCATTTTCGGTATCCTCCTCTTGCTTTTTCTTGGCACCGAACTTGTTCTCTGTTCCCGCCATGAGCCTCTGGATATTTGGCTTATGCAGATAGATTATCAGCACGCAGATCAGAAAGGCCACCGCCGTATTCGGCAGGACCGCATAGCCCTCGTCGTAGGCGAATTTCTGGAGCAGGAAGGTGAAGGTGGGGTAAGCTATCGCCGCACATATGGAGCCCACCGAAACATACTTGGTAAGCGCCACCAGCAGCGCGAACACGCTCAGCGAAAGCACGCAGGTCAGCGGGTCAATTGCAAGGAGTGTGGTAGCTGCCAGCAGCACGCCCTTTCCGCCGTGGAAGCCGTAGAATACCGGGAAGCAATGCCCCAGCATCACGAACAGGCCGGCAATGTAGCCGATGAACCTGGGGTCGCCGAAGAACTCAACGCCCATCACCTGATGCACGACTATCCTGCATATCACTACTGCGATAACGCCCTTGGCCAGGTCGCAGATCAGCGTCGCCAGAGCGGGGCCCTTGCCGTAGACTCTCAGCACATTGGTAAGGCCCGCATTCTTGCTGCCGTAATCCCGGATATCCTGCCGCTTCCAGACCCGGCAGACGATTATCGCCGAGTTGAGGCTGCCAAACAGGTATGAAAACACTACTGTAAACAAAACAGCGAAAACTTCTTTCAAGCTTATCTCTCCTTGGTCAAGACTTCACATCGTCCCTGTCGCGCTCGCGCACCTTGATCACTATTGGCGTGGCATCCAGGGAGAAGGTCTCTCTTATCTGGTTCTCGATATATCTCTGATAGGAAAAATGGAACAGCTCCGCACGGTTGACAAAGGCTATGAACGTAGGCGGCTTGGTGGACGCCTGGGTCATATAGTATATCTTGAGCCTCCTGCCCTTGTCGGAGGGGGGCTGTACTCGGGCGGTGGCATAGGCGAGAACATCGTTGAGCCTTCCGGTGGGTATGCGGACGGCATTCTGAGCCGCAACATAGTTCACCGTCTCAAAGAGCTTGTCGATGCGCAGCCCCGTCTTTGCGGAGATGAACACAAAGGGGACGTAGCTCATAAAGCTGAAATCATCCTCCAGCTTCTTGCGGAAGTCGTCCATGGTGTGGGTGTCCTTCTCGATGGCATCCCATTTGTTCACTGCCACCACGCAGGCCTTGCCCTTTTCGTGGGCGTATCCGGCGACCTTGGAATCCTGCTCGGTGAAGCCCACGGTGGCGTCGATGACGATGACCGCCACATCAGCCCTGTCCACCGCCATATAGGAGCAGAGGACGCTGTACTTTTCCACCGCATCCAGCACCTTGGATTTTCTCCTGATGCCCGCGGTATCTATCAGCACGAACTTGCCCTGCTCGTTCTCGACGTAGGTATCCGTCGCATCGCGGGTGGTTCCCGCTATATCCGAGACGATCATCCTCTCCTCGCCGCAGATCTTATTGATCATTGAGGACTTGCCCACATTGGGCTTGCCTATTACGGCGACTCTGATGACATCCTCGCCGTACTCCTCGCCGCTTTCCTCCGGGAGATCCTTCAGCACCTCGTCCAGCAGATCGCCGGTGCCGTGGCCGTGTACCGAGGATACGGCTATGGGCTCCCCGAGGCCGAGATTATAGAATTCATAGAACTCCATCGGGGGCTCGCCCAGGCTGTCGCACTTGTTCACGCAGAGCACCACCGGCTTCCCCGACTTTCTCAGCATAGCTGCGACGTCGTTATCGCTGGCGGTAACGCCTGTCTTTATATCGGTGACGAGTATTATGACATCGGCGCTGCTTATGGCAAGCTCCGCCTGACGGCGCATCTGAGAAAGGATGATGTCATCCGAATCGGGCTCGATACCGCCGGTATCCACCAGCATGAATTCATGACCCAGCCACTCACACTTTGAGTATATCCTGTCGCGGGTAACGCCCGGGGTATCCTCTACTATCGAGAGCTTCTGCCCTATGAGCTTGTTGAAAAGCGTGCTCTTGCCGACGTTAGGTCTCCCGACCACCGCAACAACGGGCAATGCCATATCTGTCATCTCCTTTTATCTGTTAACTGTATCTATGTTCCAAGTATGCTGTCTATATAATCATATCCGTCGTTGCGCACCGATCTTATGGTGATACCCAGCTCCCGCTCCACATCCTCAACTCTGATATCGTCAAGAAAAAAGGGCTCGTCGGCTTTCAGCATCACCTGGGGGATAAGCAGCTGGTCGCCCAGCTCACGCCCCCGGAGCTGCTCCGTAAGATCGCCGCCGGTAACAAGCCCCGCGACGGTTATCGTCTCTCCGAAAAAGTGGTTTATTATCCCGACTACCTCTATACTTATCTGGGGCAGCCGCTCTGTGATCATCCCGGCGAGCATACGGTGGAAATCCTCTGCTGCCGTGCCGGTGGCGACTGTCACTTTCCGGGGCGGGATATCGGCAGGAGCATCCTCCAGCGCCGAGACCACCTCGTCATAAAGAGACCGCATCAGCCCCACACCGTTTTCGTACTGGGGGTAGTCCTCGTAGAAGTCGGTATCGGGGAGCTCTCTCCCCGCCAGCAGGTAGAATTCATCTGCGGGGAAGCACATCCGCGTCCCCCACTTTTCAAGGCACTCCCTGCCCTTTGCCTCGATAAGGTCTATGACGGCGGCTGCCTCCTCTTTGCGGAATGGGCGCAGGGGGTAGAGCCCCTGACGGAACTTGGTCACTCCCACAGGCACCACAGCCACCGACTGTATATTCGGCATCAGCGCCGCCAGGTCGGAAAGGGTCCTCTCCAACTCAGCGCCGTCGTTTATCTCCGGGCAGCAGACTATCTGACAGTTCATCATCAGGCCGCTGTCGGCTATCTGTTTGAGGTATTTCAGCTTTTCCCCCGCAAAGCGGTTATGCATCATCATACACCGCAGCTCGGGGTTAGTGGTATGCACCGAGACGTTGATATTCAGCCTCATATCGCAGATACGCTGTATATCCTTATCGTTCAGGTTCGTCAGGGTGACATAGTTACCCTGCAAAAATGAGAGCCTGGCGTCGTCGTCCTTGAAATAGAGGGTCTCCCGCATACCCTTGGGCATCTGGTCGATGAAGCAGAAGATGCAGTTATTTGAGCAGGAGCGCTTCTTATCCATAAGAAACGACTGGAATTCCAGACCCAGCTCGTCAAACTCCGACTTATAGACCACCCTCCGGAACTGCTGGCCCTCTCTTTCGAGGATAAGCTCCAGCCTGTCCTCGGCGCAGTAGAACATATAGTCCAGGACGTCGTTTATCTCGTGGCCGTTGACGCTGATGAGCAGATCTCCCTTACGGATCTTCGCCCTGAACGCAGGGCTTCTGGGCATAATTCCCGTTATCTCGGCAGACATCCGCTCACCTCCGGTTAGATCCAACAGTCACAAAAAAGGCAGAGAAGCCAAGAACCCGTTTAAGTTCTCTATTCCCTGCCCTGAGTTCGCAACAGAAGCGCAGACTTGTCCGTCTGCTATCTGCAATAACGGCGTAAAGATCAAGCTTCCTTCTTGATAACCTCTACACCCTTGTAATATCCGCAGTTCTTGCAAACCTTGTGCGGAGCGGTAAGCTCACCGCAATTTGAGCATCTGCTGAGTGCAGGCGCTTGAAGCTTCCATACAGCAGAGCGTCTCTTGTCTCTTCTGGCCTTGGAGACCTTTCTCTTTGGTACTGCCATTTTGGCACCTCCTCTTTCAGTAATAGATCGCTGCTTTCAGGAGCAGCTGCATTCGCCCTCGTTCAAATTCTGACCGCAGACAAAGCACATTCCCTTGCAATCTTCCCTGCACAGGATCTTGGTCGGGAGCTCCAGCAACGAATCTGAAACGGCTAGTTCATTCAAATCGAGAGCATTGTCGCTCACGACGATAAGCTCGTCATTGGTGCTGCTGTCCCGCACGCAGATGTGCGAGAACTCATAGCGGTACTCTCTCTCGAATTCGGCAAGACATCTGTCGCAGATATGTGAAAGCACGAACCTGCACGAGAATTCCACATAAACGACCCCCGCGCGGTTGAAGGCCTCGCCCTTTACTGCGAGCGGTGATGCAAAGGAGTAGCTGAAAACGCGTTCTTTCAGCTCCTCGGGGGTGATCTCGAAGAAAAACTCCTTCCGCTCCCCGGGGATATCGAAAAGCTGCTTCATTTCCAGTATCATAGCAACACCTCAAATATCACAAATTCCATTTTAACACGGAATCACCGATTTGTCAATAGCTTTGCGAAATTATTTGATGAACGCCTTTACCTTTGCGGGCAGCTCATCAACATCGGCAGATACAGTCAGGACGATCTTGATGTCCTTGGCGAGCATAGCAAGCTTCTCGATCATAACTCCGAGAGCCTCGTAATCCCTGCCGCCGATCTTGAGGATACCGTCAACGTATACCTCCTGGATATCGTAGTTGCCTGCCAGCATACCTGCTACGAAGCCGTAGAAGGCGTCAAAGCTGCTGATGCCGTATTCCTCGGCGTCAACAAGTCTTACCTTATGGGGGATATCATAAGTCAGCTTCATTCCTCTTTCGATGCAGACAACATTGCCCTTGCAGGTGTTTACTGCTTCCTTGATGGAATCAACTAAGATCTTGGTCTTGCCTGTTCCCTTTTTTCCGGGTATCAGATTGATCATAACAATTCTCCTATTCCGTCCTGAGGACCTATATTTCAGAGCCTCCCCCTCAGGGGAGAGCTCCTGATTTTGAGTTTATCTGCCGAGCTTAGCCTCCAGCTCAGCCTTGCGGGACTCATAACCCGGCTTGCCCAGCAGAGCGAACATATTCTTCTTATAGCTCTCAACGCCCGGCTGATTGAAGGGGTTAACGCCCAGCATATAACCGGAGATCGCGCAGGCCTTCTCGAAGAAGTAGATGAGCTCGCCCAGGTTCTCCTCGTCAAGTGCATCCACCTCGAGCACCATATTGGGAACGCCGCCCTCGGTATGAGCCAGCACGGTGCCCTCGAAAGCTCTCCTGTTCACCACCGACATATTCTGGTTGGTGAGGAAGTTGAGGCCGTCAAGGTTCTCGGCATCGTTCTCCAGGAAGAGATCCTTCTTGGGGGTCTTGAAGTCAACGACAGTCTCGAACATGATGCGGGAGCCGTCCTGAACGAACTGGCCCAGGGAATGCAGGTCGGTGGAGAAGGTAACGGATGCGGGGAAGATACCCTTCTGATCCTTGCCCTCGCTCTCGCCGAAGAGCTGCTTCCACCACTCGCTCATCATAGTGAACGAGGGATCGTAGGTCACCAGCATCTCAACGCTCTTGCCCTTGCGGTAGAGGATATTGCGGATAGCCGCATAGGTGTAGCAGTCGTTGCCGTCGTCGTTTGCGAATTTCTCTCTGCCGTTCTGTGCGCCCTTCATGAGCTTGTCTATATCGCAGCCGGCACAGGCAATAGGCAGCAGGCCGACAGCAGTGAGCACAGAAAATCTTCCGCCCACGTCATCGGGGACAACGAAGGTCTCGTAGCCCTCGGCATCGGAGAGCTCCTTGAGAGTTCCCTTTGCCTTATCGGTGGTGGCGAAGATGCGGGTCTTGGCCTCCTCCTTGCCGTACTTGTCCTCAAGGAGCTTCTTGAAGATCCTGAAGGCCAGAGCAGGCTCGGTGGTGGTACCCGACTTGGAGATGATGTTCACGCAGATATCCCTGCCCTCGCAGATCGAGAGCACCTCTGAGAGGTATGTCGGGCTGATGTTGTTGCCGACAAAGTAGATATCGGGGGTATCCTTCTTCAGATTGTTGTAGAAGGGGCTCTTGAGCATCTCGATAGCAGCTCTTGCTCCGAGATAAGAACCGCCTATACCGATAACGATAAGCACATCGCACTTCTGCTTGATGCGCTCGGCAGCCGCCTTGATGCGGGCGAATTCTTCCTTGTCGTAATCGACGGGAAGGTCGATCCAGCCGAGGAAGTCATTGCCTAGACCGTTTCTCTCGGTAAGGGTCTTGTGTGCGGCGGAAACTGCGGGCTTGATGCCCTCCAGCTCATGCTCCGCTACAAATGGTGCCAGATATTTGGTATTTAGTTTTACAGCCACAGTGGTCATTTCCTTTCCATAATCATCTACATTAAATTATACTATATTTCCCCCGATATTTCAAGTGGTTTATCCCGCTCGGACAACTTTTAAACACTTTCACTAGTTTTTGCCTCACATATTCAGCAGATTTAACAAAACCCTCCTAAATGAGAACTTCATATCCACCTCCGGGATGAGCTCCGCAGCGCAGATATCCGCGGAGATGAGCTCCTCCTCCCCGCTGTGATATACTATCCTGCCGAGAGGCTGCCCCTTGAACACGGGAGCCTCGGCGCTTTCGGCCGTCTCAAAGGTGCACTCTATCTCCCTGCGCTGCTCCTTCTTCACGACTATGGGGCGCAGATAGGGTATCTCCGCGGGGCACTCGCTCTTGCAGCCGTGGATAACGGAAACGGGCTCCAGGGCTTCCTCCGGCACCTCGGGGGTATAGACGGAGAACTCCGCGAAGGCTGCGTCCAGCAGGCTCTGACAGCGGGAGATCAGCTTATCCTCATCGGGAGCTCCCAGGATCACGGCGGCGACCCTCATATCTCCCCTTTCGGCGCAGACAGCCCCGCAGAAGCCCCCCTCCGAGGAGCAGACCTTAACTCCCAGTATCCCGCTGTAACTGCGGATGAGCCTGTTGCGGCTCACCAGATCCGCCCTGCCGCCCCGGACAGAATCCGTCCAGGTTGTGAAATAGGGCACAAAGTCCCCGTGCCGGGACAGCTCGGCGCAAAGCCTGCACATATCCTCTGCGGTGCAGGAGTTCTCCGAAGCTTCGCCTGTGGGGTCGGCAAAGCGGGCGGCGGACATCCCCAGCTCAGCGGCGCGGCTGTTCATCAGCGCGGTGAATGCCTCTGCACTGCCGGCGATATGCTCACCCAGGGCATAGGCCGCATCGTTGGCATTGCCCACCGATATAGCCCGCAGCAGCTCATCCACCGATATCTTTTCACCTATGCCCAGCCAGATCTGAGGGGCTCCCCGGTCAAATGCATTCTTTGAAGCGGTGACGGTATCCGTCAGGGACAGCTCACCGCCCTCTATGCGCTCCGCGGCAAGGAGGAAGGTCATAAGCTCCGTCAGCTGCCCCAGGGGTGCCGCCCCGCCGGTGCTCCCCAGCAGAGTCCCGGTGCTGCACTCATACACCGCTCCGGATGCGCACTCACCGAAATCGAAGGCTCCTATCTCCCGCATCACCGCCCGGGAGGCCGCCTGCTCCGCCCCGGGGATGCCCCCCGCCTCAGAGCCCATCACGGCAAAGGCTGCCATTATCAGCACCGCCGTACTCACCGAAAAAGCTATCGCCGCCTTGATAATATCCATACCGTACCCTCCGTTTTCGCTTTTGGTACAGCTTATTCGCTTTCTCGGAGATTTATTAACGATCGCAGTGTCCGCATCGCGGACGGTATGCCTTTTCCGGCAGATCGCCGTGTGCAGAGCAGTCAGCTGTATAAGCCTACCTGCGAACCAAGCCCGCAAGGTTCCGTCAGGTGCAAACCAATAGCCTGAACTCAAACCTATACCCTCCCCTCCGGGGAGGGCAATCCAAGTTCGGACGCCATAATAAAGCATCGGGGGAGGGGGAAGAAAAAACGTCAGGTGCAAAGTAACAGACCGATCTCAAGCCCATACCCTCCCCTCCGGGGAGGGCAATCCAAGTTCGGGCGCCATAATAAAGCTTCGCGGGTGGGGGAAGAAAAAAAGGCGCCTCTGCATTGAAGCAAAAGCGCCTGTTGGTTTCACGTTTCCGCGAACGGGTCATCCCGCCCGCTGCCGACGTCATTACTTAACTACGAACTTTTCGATAGCAGCAAAGAACTTGTCAGCGTTATCGGTGTGAGCAGTCAGCTCGATGGGATTGGAAAGGTCGAGGCTGAAGATACCCATGATCGACTTAGCGTCTACTGCGTATCTGCCCGAAGCCAGGTCAACGTCGTATTCGCATCTGGATACGATATTAACGAACTCCTTGACGTCTGCGATTGCACCCAGCATGATCTTTGTCTTCTTCATAAATGTTTCCTCCTTCTGCGGATCGTTTCTTTTTCTTCTTTTCCCTTAGAGTGCGGCATCGACTTGCGCGGACGCCCGTTACTGCGTGCCTCTGCGGTCGGCCTCTTCCGCTCTCTTGACTACCATTATACCCAGACTTTTGTAATTGTCAAGAGATATTTGCAAAAAAAAATAAAATATAGTATAATAGTCAATAGCAACTAATGGCAGGGTTGAAAATTGGTAGTGTTGCACAAAGAATCCGTTCATAATTTGTGCATAATAAATATAAGAGTGATATGAGGGAGCCCTATGAAGATCTTCTATACCACCTTCGGCTGCAAGGTAAATCAGTACGAAACAGAGAATATCCGCGAAAGGTTCGAGGCTGCGGGGGGCATCACCGTGGGTGATCCCGGGGAGGCGGAGCTGTGTGTAGTCAACACCTGCACCGTCACCGCAGAGGCGGATAAGAAATGCCGTCAGGCCATACACCGCCTCAGAAAACAGAACCCCTCCTGCATACTGGCCTGCATGGGCTGTATGACCCAGGCTCACGCCGGTATCGAAAAGCTGCTGCCGGAGTGCGATATAATCCTGGGCTCGGCAAACAAGTCCTCGCTGCCGGAGGCGGTGGAGAGATTTCTGCTCACCCGTCAGCCCGTCGTGGAGATAGGTGACGCCTCCCTGCCGGAGCAAATGAGCAACAGCGGCTCCTTCGACAAGACCCGCGCCTACATTAAAATACAGGACGGCTGCGATATGAGCTGCACCTACTGCATCATCCCCCGGGCGAGGGGGCATATACGCTCTAAGCCTGTTGCCGAGACCGTCACCGAGGCAAGAGAGCTTATCGCTTCGGGGCACCGGGAGCTTATCCTCACGGGGATAAACCTTTGCTGCACCGGCAGAGAGCGGGGCGAGCGCCTGACGGACACAGTCGAGGCTGTCTGCGGCATCGAGGGGGATTTCCGGATAAGGCTGGGGTCTATGGAGCCGGAGCTTATCTCCGATGAGGATATCGCAAGGCTGGCGGCGCTCGGCAAGCTCTGCCCACAGTTCCACCTGTCGCTGCAAAGCGGCTGCGAGAAGACCCTCCGGGTTATGAAAAGGCACTACACCGCCGAGGACTACGCCGGGCTCTGCGAAAGGCTCCGCAAGGCCTTCCCCGGCTGCGCTGTAACAACGGATATAATGGTTGGCTTCCCCGGCGAGACCGAGGAGGATCACCTTGAGAGCCTTCGGTTCGCGGAGCGTATAGGCTTTGCTGAGGCTCACGTTTTCCAGTTCTCCCGCCGCCCCGACACCCCCGCATACTCAATGCCGGGGCAGGTGGATGCCGAGGTCAAGCGCAGACGCGCCGCCGAAATGTCAGAGGTCTGCCGCAGGACGGGAGAGGAGTATCTGAAAGCCCAGCTGGGCAGGACGCTCCGGGTGCTTTTTGAAAAGGAGACCTCACCCGAATACCATCAGGGGCACTCGGATAATTACATCCTTGTGCGTATCCCCCGCTCCGGCCCGGAGACTCTGAGGCGGCAGTTCAGGGATGTGCTCATTACCGGCACCGGCGAGGGCTGCTGTACGGGGGAGCTTGCAAATATCTGACCACATACAATTCACAATGCACAATTACGGTGTTCGCTTCGCTCACATTATGCCCATTCGGGCGCTGTAGATCGTTTTGACCGGATGCTTTGAGCATTTATCAGACTGGGACGTAGTTTTACCAGCGTTCCTTTCTGCACTCAGCAGTCTGTCCGAGATGGCCGATCTGAAAGCTTCGCTTGCAGATAACATCGGCTCAAAGCGCCGATACATTCATTGTGCATTGTGAATTGTGCATTGAACAAAAACTCTCCCCCGTCCGAAACGAGGGAGAGCTTTTTTACAGTTTTCAGCTGTTCAGACCCTTGACCCACAGGATGCTCCACAGCAGCACCCACAGTATCAGCGAGAACGCCTGTACAACATAGAAGCTGGCGTGTCGGGTCTTGTGGTTGAAGGTGAACATACCCAGCCAGCCTCCCACAAAGCCTCCGCAGATGTTCATGAGCCAGAGCGTCTTCTCCGGGACGCGGCGCTGACCCTTTTTCGCGGCCCGCTTGTCTATGCCGTAGGCGGCAAAGGTAACTATCCCCATCACCAGAAAGAGTATGGGGAAAACATAGCTCACAAGTGCTTTTAACATAATATCACCAATTTCAATGGGTACCCTCCTGCCGGGAGAGTACCCATAGTTTATTATTTGAAGTATTTAACTCCGTTCTCAAAGATCTGCTGATCCTTCTCGCCGGGAACGTTGATGCATACGCCGTTGCCCTTACGCTCCGAGTGACCCATCTTGCCCAGCACTCTTCCGTCGGGAGAGGTGATGCCCTCGATAGCATCTACCGAGGTGTTGGGGTTGCAGTGGATGTCAAGGGTGGGCTCGCCGTTGAAGTCAACGTACTGGGTGGCGATCTGGCCGTTCTTAGCCAGCACCTCAATCTCCCTTGCAGAGGCTACGAAACGTCCCTCGCCGTGTGAGATGGCGATGGAGTGGATGTCGCCCACATTGCAGCTTGCCAGCCAGGGCGACTTGTTGGATGCGATCCTGGTATTTACCATCTTGGACTGATGGCGGTGGATCGTATTGAAGGTAAGCGTGGGAGAATCGGAGCGCATATCCACGATCTCGCCGTAGGGAACGAGGCCCAGCTTCACAAGTGCCTGGAAGCCGTTGCAGATACCCAGCATCAGACCGTCGCGCTTCTGCAGCAGCTCGTGGATGGCATCGGTGAGCCTGGGGTTGCGCAGGAAGGATACGATGAACTTGCCGGAGCCGTCGGGCTCGTCACCGCCGGAGAAGCCTCCGGGGAGCATAACGATCTGGGACTGCTTTATCTTCTTCTCCATCTCGTTTACCGATTCGGAGATCATCTGAGCGTTCAGGTTGCGTACCACGAAGATCTCAGCCTCGGCGCCGGCCTTCTCAAAGGCGCGGGCGGTGTCGTACTCGCAGTTGGTGCCGGGGAATACGGGGATGAGCACCTTGGGCTTGGCTGCCTTGACAGCGGGAGCCTTTCTGCTCTCTGCGGTGTAGCTGTACTTAGTGGGCTTAACGTCGTTGATCTTTACCGTTGCGGGGAATACGGGCTCCAGCTTTTCAGCCCAGAGCTTTTCGAGCTTGCTTACATCCAGAGTGTACTTACCGGTAACGATGGTGTACTCGCTTGCGGTAACGCCCAGGAGCTTGTAGCTGTCGGCGGGAAGACCCAGGTTCTCGGTGTTGACGCCCTTTGTCAGCTCGATAACGAAGGAGCCGTAGCAGGAGCGGAACAGCTCCCTGGCGGAGAGATCCTCGGTAAAGCGGAAGCCTATCCTGTTGCCGAAGCACATCTTAGCCACAGCCTCGGAGATGCCGCCGTAGGCCACAGACCAGCAGGCCGCCACCTTGCCGTCGGCGATGAGCTTCTCGACGGTCTTGAACACCTTTTTCAGGCTGCCGAAATCCACCAGCCTGTTCTCGTCGTAATCGGGCTTGATGTAGATGACAGTAGCGTTGGGGCTCTTGAATTCCTGAGATATGATCTTATCGGTCTTGGCGGTGGATACCGCAAAGGATACCAGCGTGGGAGGAACGTCGATCTCCTCAAAGGTACCGCTCATGGAATCCTTGCCGCCGATAGAGCCGCAGCCCAGCTCCAGCTGAGCCTTCAGAGCGCCCAGCAGCGCCGCAAAGGGCTTGCCCCAGCGTGAGGGATCGTTCTTGGTTCTCTCGAAATACTCCTGGAAGGTGAGCCAGCAGTGCTCATAGGTACCGCCGGAGGCCACCAGCTTGGAGATAGACTCAACTACCGCGCTGAGTGCGCCGTGATAGGGGCTCACCGAGGAAAGGAAAGGATCGAAGCCCCAGGCCATCATAGAAGCGGTGGTAGTCTCGCCTTTGAGGACAGGCAGCTTTGCAGCCATAGCCTGTGTGGGTGTATTCTGATACTTGCCGCCGTAGGGCATCAGCACGGTACCCGCGCCGATAGTCGAGTCAAAGCGCTCGACCAGACCCTTCTGGGAGCAGATATTGAGGTTGGAGATCATAGCCTCCCAGCGCTCGGGAGTATCCTCGGTATTGTCCTTGCCGGCAAATACGGGGGTATCCACCTTGACGGCGGTATGCTTCTCGGCGCCGTTGGAGTTGAGGAACTCTCTGGAAAGGTCAACTATGGTCTTGCCGTTCCATACCATTTTGAGCCTGGGCTCCTCAACTACTGTTGCAACGAGGGTAGCCTCCAGGTTCTCCTTGGCAGCCTCAGCCATGAACTTCTCAACGTCGGTGGGAGCGATGACTACCGCCATTCTCTCCTGAGACTCTGAGATAGCCAGCTCGGTGCCGTCGAGGCCGTCATACTTCTTGGGAACGGAGTTGAGGTCGATGATAAGGCCGTCGGTGAGCTCACCGATAGCAACGGACACGCCGCCTGCGCCGAAGTCGTTGCAGCGCTTGATCATAGAGGTAACATCCGGGTTGCGGAAGAGCCTCTGGAGCTTTCTTTCCTCGGGAGCGTTGCCCTTCTGCACCTCTGCTCCGCAGCTTTCCAGGGAGTGGAGGGTGTGGGACTTGGAGGAACCGGTAGCGCCGCCGCAGCCGTCGCGGCCTGTTCTGCCGCCCAGCAGGATGACAACATCGCCGGGGGCGGGTCTTTCTCTTCTTACATTAGAGGCGGGAGCAGCGCCTACAACAGCGCCGATCTCCATTCTCTTAGCCACATATCCGGGATGATAGATCTCGTTGACGTGGCCTGTGGCAAGACCTATCTGGTTGCCGTAGCTGGAATAGCCGTTTGCAGCACCCACTACGATCTTTCTCTGGGGCAGCTTGCCGGTGATGGTATCCTCAACGGGGACCAGAGGGTTGCCCGCACCGGTGACTCTCATAGCCTGATATACATAGGAACGCCCGGAGAGGGGGTCTCTGATAGCTCCGCCCAGACAGGTGGCAGCGCCGCCGAAGGGCTCTATCTCGGTGGGATGGTTGTGAGTTTCGTTCTTGAACATCAGCAGCCAGTCCTCGTCCTTGCCGTCAACGTCCACCTTGATCTTTACGGAGCAGGCGTTGATCTCCTCGCTCTCATCCAGATCCTTCAGCAGGCCGTCCTTCTTGAGCTTCTTGGCGCCGATGACAGCCAGATCCATCAGGGTGACGGGCTTGTCCGTCCTGCCGGCGTAGAGGTCGGCTCTGGCGTCAACGTAGGTGTTGTAGGTGTCCTTGATATAGTCAGCCTCGATATCAACGTCGTCGATAGTGGTGAGGAACGTGGTATGGCGGCAGTGATCCGACCAGTAGGTGTCGATCATCCTGATCTCGGTGATGGTGGGGTTGCGGTTCTCCTTGTCTCTGAAATAGGCCTGGCAGAACTTGATATCGTCAAGATCCATGGCGAGGCCCAGCTCCTCCACCATTTTGCGGAGGTCGTCCTCGGTGGAGTAGATAAAGCCGTCAACTGTATCGACAGAGGTGGGGATGTCATACTTTATGTCAAGGGTATCGAAGAGATCCAGCTTAGCCTCGCGGGACTCCACGGGGTTGATCATATACTTTTTCAGAACGTCCAGCTCATCGGCTGTGAGGGTGCCGCCCACGATATAGACTCTCGCCGATCTTACGACGGGTCTCTTGCCTCCGGTGAGCAGAGAGATACACTGCGCGCAGGAATCCGCTCTCTGGTCGAACTGCCCGGGGAGATACTCCACGGCGAAGATATACTCGTTATCCTTGAGCTCGGGGAGGCAGTCGTAGGTAACGTCAACTGCGGGCTCCGAGAACACTACGGGGGTAGCGAGCTTAAAATCCTCGGCTGAGAGACCCTCCGCGTCATAGCGGTTGATAACTCTCAGGCTTTGAAGTCCGCCGAGGCCGAGTGCAGACCTGATGTCGCTCATCAGCGAGCTTGCCTCAACTGCAAATTCGGGCTTCTTTTCAACGTAGATCCTGAAAACTGACATAATGACAACTCCTTATCATACGCAATTCTGCGTTGTTTATCATCCTCCCGACCCTGCCCGTGAAAGGCTGAGCCCTCGCCGACTGCGGCGGCGGGGGAGATACATTTTCCGCCGGATATCTGTCAGCTGTACGAGCTGCGGATCGGGTTTTTCTTTCTAAATTATACTACATTTTGCGGTCGGATGTCAACTAAAACCCCGAGATTATACAAAATGTTCGGAAAGTTTAAGTTTTAGTTAATATCTTTGCCGGGACGCAAAAAAAAAGACGCGGTGCCCTCCGCCGGGCTTTTCCGCGCCTTATTCGTTCCTGACGGCTCTGACCGTTATTCTGCTGCGCCCGCTCCAGGTGCAGGTGAAGAGAGTCAGATCCCAATTCTCCGAGCCGGACATCATGTCCTCGGTGTCGTAGCCGTCCACCAGCTCGGTATAGGAGACCGAGAAGCGGTGCTCCGTCCCTTTCAGGTCGGTGAAGATCAGCTCGTCCCCGGAGGTCAGGCTGTCCAGACCTTTAAAGAAGCTTTCATAGTTATGCCCGCAGATGATAAGGTCGCCCATTTCAAGGGTGCCCTTCCAGCGGCTGGGGGCAAGCTTCATATTCTCCTCGGAATAATCCCTTGTCACCGGCAGCTCGATGCCGAGGCGGGGTATGCTGATAATCCCCATATAGAACTCCCCGTCTATCTCCAGAGCCTCCGGCTCCCTGGGTGCCTCACCCTCCTTTACAGGGGCGCTTTCCCCTGCCTGCCCGGAGCTGTCCGAGGGCTTATCGCTGCCGCCTTCGGGGAGCTTCTCCTTCAGCTTGACGAGGACTCTCTCCGCCTTCTCCCCTGCTATCCTGTCCTCCAGGAGATTAAAGGCAACAAGAGACACTGCCGCTGCCAGCAGCAGTGCCCCGAGTATCATCATCAAGCGTCCCAACGCTTTATTGGTCATTCTTTCCGCCCTTTCCCGAGCGAATCCTCAATCCCAGCGCCACAAGCACCAGACCGGCTGCTCCCAGCACGGGTACAGGCCACCAGAGCTGACCTGTCTGCGGGGTCTTGCCCTCCTCGCTGCCGCCGGACTTTCTGCTGCTGTCGTCGGAGCCGGGGCTGTCGCCGTCCTCATCGGTCTTTCTGCCGGGATTGCTCTCGTCGCCCGAATCTGTTCCGGGTCGGGATTCTGTACCAGGCTCGGAGTCATCACCGCCGGCATTGACGCCCTCCATTTTTGGCATTACCTCGGCAGGCTCCCCCTCCCTGACCTCAAAGAGGGCAGGCAGCGCGGTGTACGACCACTCTCCTATCTCGGTCCTGTCGGTGCGGATGAAATAGATGCCCGCTCCTTCTATCTGCGCCTGAGCGATACCGTTGACGTCTGAAACCGCCGTAGCATCGGGGGCTAAGGAATTATCGGTGATATACTTCTCTATGGCATCGGCAGCCTCCTTGACCTCCGCCTCGGTGAGATCATCGCTGCCCAGAGCGGCACCGCTGCCGGCGAACCTTTCGCCGATAGTGATATTGCTGTAAGCATCCCGCTCTCCGATGCGGTAGATCTTCCACTCTATGCCCTCCACCGCGCTTTCGCCGCAGCGGGTATCCACCGTCAGCGGTGCGGAAGCAGAGGCGGTGAGAGGCAGCATAAGCGCCGCGATCACTGCCGCCAGCAGGCACAGCGCCTGCCTTTTCAGCAGAGAGATCCTCTTATATATACTCATAGACATTCCTCCTAAGGAGCCCCGTCGGGCTTGTCCTTGTCGTTATTCTTATGGTCGTCGAACGCTGTGAGGGGGTCCTTCGGCAGACGTTTTTTCTTCCTGCCGCCGAACAGCCACCAGCCTATCAGCAGTGCTGCGGGTATGAACGCTATAAACGGCACCACCGAGAGAGAATCCACCATCACAGCATCGGGGATGACCTTCAGCTTCGGGGATACAGCCTCGCCCTTGTCAACGGCGCCGGTGCCTGTCCTGTGGGCCCTGACCAGCAGTCTGTGAGTGTTGATGCCGTAGGGAGTACAGGTCATAAGGGTCAGCAGCTCGCGGTCGGGGTCGATGGCCAGCTCCGAGGTATCGCTGGGCAGCACGATGAAGATGTTATCCACCTCATAGGTGTAAACGGTGCTCAGCACAGTCAGCGTGAACTCGTCCCCCACGATGAGCTTGTCCAGGTCGGAGAAGAGCTTCGCCGAGGGCAGACCTCTGTGAGCCGAGATAACGGCGTGGGTGCCGAGCCCTCCCACCGGGAGGGATGTTCCCTGCAGATGACCCACGGCGATATTCAGAACGCCCTCGCTGGTACCGTGATACACGGGGAGCTCCACGCCTATCTGCGGGATGTTGATGATACCCATAACGCCTGTTCCGGTAATATCGAGGATGCTGTCATAGCCCTCGACCTTATCGTAGTTTTTCAGCGGGTCAAAGACCTGCGCCAGCTGGCGGTTGTATCTTTGCGCCTGCTCGATCAGACCCTTTTCAAGATCCTCACCGAGATCTGTGACCTTCTTCTGATAATCGGCAACTACCTTGCCTTGGGTCTTTGAATTCCACCAATCGCTTACTGCGGGGTAAAGCATTACGGAGAGTCCCACCAGAAACAATACTATCAGCAGGATATTTGATATACTGTGTGTTTTTTTTCTCATGGGATCCTCCCTAATGCCCGGCGGGGGATGACCCGCCGGGCGCAGGATAACGAATGTTCAAGCCATAGTTTCAGCTTTTAGGATCAGTCTTCCTTCTTGCTTCTCTTCTTGGCGATCAGGATGATGCCGGAAGCCAGAGCGATGGAGCCGCCGCCGACAATGAAGATGCCGGTGCCTATGCCGCCGGTGGAAGGCAGAGAGCCTATGGGCGAGTTAGCAAGGCTTGCAGAGAAGGTGCCTGCTGTTGTCGCCGAAAGGTCGCTGAGACCATCGGACTCGATAACCTGATCGGCAACCACATAGGTAGCATCATTTGCAACCCCGGTCCAATCCTGTCTGGTAACGATACCGCCGGTGATGGTAACGGTGAATACAGGGTTAGCAGGGAGCTTGTAGCCGGTAGGAGGAGTTACCTCGGTGATGGTGTATACGCCGTCGTCAAGTCCGGTAAGCACGAGCCGGCCGGCCTCATTGAGGCTGAGCTTTGTTTCTGTGTCGATGAAGCCTGTTACCTTTCCGTCGGTGCCGACAGTCACATACTTGTTGTCAGCGGTCTTAACGGTGAATTCAGCCGCCAAAGCTGCGTCGCCGGTGATAGCATTGGTGCCGTCGGTCTTCTGGATAACGAGCTCGTAGGTGTAAACAACTACTTTATCCTCAGGGGTCTCGCCGCCGTTTTCTTCCTCTTCCTTACCGTTGGGGGTCTCCTCATCGCCACCCTCGGGAGTATCGGGATAATTTGGGTTATCGGGAGTGGGGTTATCGGTATTGGGCTTATCTCCGGTAGTATCCTCGTAAGGAGTCCACTCAACATCGTTGTCGTAGTTAACGGAATACTTCAGCATTGCTGCGTTTTCTTGACCAGCATCAGCGATCACAGCATTTTCGTTGAGCTGAGCATTGTACTCAACTGTTACCACGCTGGCTGCATTCACGCCGTAAACCTTGATATCAACGAAGTTAACGGTGATATGTCCGTTCGAGACATCAACGGTAAGGCCGTGTTCTGCAGCTTCATCAGCTGCATCATTGGTATATACTACAGTGTCGCCGATCTTAACCACGATGGACTCGGCATCAACGGTGATACTCTCATCGTAGGAATCAACGAACTTATACATATAGTGAGCATACTTCGCAAGGTTGGAGGGCATGGTGCCGTACAGCTTGAAGGGGAATACCTCGCCTATGCTGTGGTCAGCAACGTCGTTGTAAGTGTTGACGCCGTTAGCGCCGTAGGCAGGATCAACAATACCATCAGCCTTCTCCTCGCCGACCTTCTTTACAAGGGTAGGATACTTGATCTTGCTTGCGATATCCAGCGCCTCGCCGCCGACTACCTTGAGGATATTAGCGGTGGCATTGTTATTCTCATCTTTCTCTACGATGAGGTAGTAACCGGTAGTAAGGGCCGTGCCGTCTTCGTCGATGGAAGTACCGCCCTGGGGAGCACCGTCTGCCAGAGCCTTGGCAAATGCTCTTGCCTCTGCGCTGTCGTTTTCCATCTCGGCCAGAGCGAGAAGAACGTCATTCAGGGTAGCATTGGTGGCAAGACCTGCGGCTACTGCCATATCAACGAGTGCAAAATCGCCGGCGACAACATTGGTGATCGCATTGTTAGCGCCTACATCACCCAGAACGATAGGATATGCGGTGAAGGTGTGGTCATCAGAGGCTTCACTGGCCGTAACGGAAGTGGTGGGGGTCTCCTGTTCGTATGCATAAACGGAAACGGTCATCATGCTTACTGCCATTGCGAGTGCTGCGAGAGCCGCAGCCAGTCTTTTTGTCTTTTTCATAATTAGAATACACTCCTTATATTATTTTCGGTCTATGATTTTGTTTATAGAAGCGATCAGTCCTCGGACTTACGCTTTCTTACCAGTAATGCGGCTGAGAGCAGCATCACCGTGCCGCCCGCAAGGATCGCCGCTGCCGTTCCCTCGCCGCCCGATTCGGGCAGTTCGTATTCGGGAGGGCTTTCGACCTTGCTGTTGAGAACTGTTACCGCTTTCGTTTCATCATTGCTGACCGTGAAAGCGTTGTCGCTGTAATCAATGGGATAGAACTTATCGGGCTGCGATCTCTCCGAGATGTAGTAGTAGATCGGCTTCGTCTGATCGCCGTTCTCGTACATCGGGAGGTTGCGCACCAGTTCGCTCCACTCACCCTCCGCGGAGACCGTGATCTCCTTGTGGATGACCGCATCCTCAGTATTGGCGGGAAGCGTTGTTACCGCTGCTTCAAAGCCGCCCTCGGGTACTGCGGTGCCGGGCTGATACTGGCTGGGCTCCTGCGGTATCTGCTCCGTAAATCCGTAGATATCGAAGGTAACGCTTTCTGTGCCGCCGGTATCGTTCCCCAGCCATTCCTTGTCCAGCTCCAGACGTCCGGTGAACTCATCCTTGACGTTTGTGAGGGTGAGCACTCCGTTCCTGATGCCGTTCACGTTGTAGCTTACGAAGTATCCCTCAGCCTCCGTTCCCTCGGTGACGAAGTAGTACTTAGTGCTGTCAAGCTCCGAGGTATCGAAGGTGTAGCTCCAGCCCCCTTCTTCATTAAGGATCACGGGGTCGCCTACGCGCTTTGCCGAATCCTGATCGAAGCCGGGATCGGTATTGGGTACTACCGCAGAGGTGACTCTGATCTCAACAGTATCAAAGCTGCTGCGGGTGTTGGTGTTTACCTTTACCGAGAACTCAGCATCGCTTGTTACGGGTGTCAGGCTTGTGACCGGTATCCTGGTGACCTGCCCCCAGTCGGTATACCCGATGGAAAGTCCCGACAGGTTTTCGGCGCCGTAGATCAGCCTTTCGGGGTCAAGGATGTCAAAGCTGAATATCTCTCCGTCCGCTATGGAGGAATAGATCGTGCGCTCGGGGTATCCCTGATTGCTGCTCACATTTACCTTTACTATATGGACGCCGCCCGGAGCCTTGGGCTCATCCGACTGCCAGAGCTGAATGCTTATGCTTTCGGGTCTGTCGTCGGGGTCGGTGTCCTCCCAGCTCTTCTCCACCGAGAGCACCATTTTGTCGTTCTCCAGCTCGATAGTCGAGAAGGAGGTGTGCTCGTGGATCTCATCGGCGCTTGCTATCAGACCCGCATTTATCATTGCGGTCACGACAGCCTCCGGGGGTAGATCCGTGGAATTGCGCTTATCGAAGAACCAGTAGTCGGCTGTTTCGTCCGGGACGTAGTAGCCCGAAGGCGACTTGATTTCCTTCAGCAGGTAGATGTATTTTTGATCCCCTGCCGCGTCCTCGTCATACTCCAGCCAGGTCTTGCCGTCTCTCTCGACGGTCTTCAGCAGCGTAGGAAGCTCGGCTATGCCGTTTTCGCCGGTGGTAAAGGGTACCGGATCGCCCTCACCGAACACTGCCAGCTTGACCTTGCTCTTTGCATCCTTATTGTGCTGATCCTTGTACCATATGTCGTTCTCAGTCTCCAGAACTGAGGTAACATACTCAAGGGTCCCGCTGCTGCCTACTCTTGCGAGCACGAACTGAGCGCCCTCAAGACCGTTTTTCCAGTTATCCGAGCTTACCTTTCTCAGCGAGAGGTGAGGATAGGTATATGCCCAGCCTGAATGTGTATTCTTGTTTGCATTTTTCATACGGAGCGTGTTCTCGCGGTCTGCGATCTCGCCGTCGATGACCGCGGAATTTTTCAGCTCCATATTTGACGGATCGTAATTCTTGTCTGCTATCGCCTCGGAGTTGAACTCAAAGACGTATTCGTATTCGATCCTGATGTGTGTTTCGTCGGGGATCTCCAGCGTGAAGGTATAAACATCGCCGTTCCCCAGCTCGCTGTGGTTCCTTACGGGGAAGCTCTGCTTGGTGGGCTGATCCATCTTGTAGGTCTCGGGATCAAGCTCCTCCTTGACCTCCTCCTCACCGCTGCCCGTTATCTTATAGACCTTTATAGCCGTATAAGAAAGGTTGTTGAAGAGTATGGGGCAAAGCGCCTCGTTGCTGTATTCTGATTTGTTGATCGTGTCGGTAACTCTCAGCACATCGGAGTTGAGCGCCAGGTCAAGCCCGCTGGGGTTGATCTCCAGAGTGTAGCTCACCTTGTTCTGCTGGACCTCGCCCAGCTCGTCCAGCGGCGAGACGTCTTCGCCCACCTTATCGAGCACCGAGCTGCTGTCGTTTATGACAACAGGCTGCGAGTCGAAGGAATCCCCGACCTGGATCTTATTCTCGAACTTCGCCCTGCCGATACGTTCATTCTCCGGGTCAAGCAGCTCTCTGTTGAGATCCTCCTCGGAGATAAAGACGGTGTAGTCTATCTGCACCTCTCCTCCGAGATGACCCGAGGCAGGTATGAAGAAAGTGACCTTTCTCGGCTGGCTGGCATCGTATCTGCACCGCGCCGCCGCAACTGCGTCTTCCATCGTGCCCTCGGTCATTGCCGCGCCCCATACTGCTGAATTGTTCAGGTTATAGGTCGCAGACACGAACTCGAATCCGGGCGGGAGGGTATCTACCGCTGTTATGTTCTCCTTGTCCGAGTAGACATTGTTGCGGTTCACTGTGATACGGTAGCTCATCAGGTAGCCGCCCTCCGTTGTCCGGAGGTCTCCGGTCTCATAGACCGTCGGGTTGGCTCTGTTGCTGTTGCCATTGCCGTCTGCCTTGGTGACAGCCGTTCTCTTTACTCTTGTATCCTCGTAGTAGGAGGTGTTCCCGGCAAATCCTGCGGTGTTCCTGTACCTCAGGCTGTCGCCCATATCCATTACCGGATCCTCGCCCTCCTCGGGGACTTCATTGAGCAGCCCCACGCCTTCTTCGGTGGTGGAGTACTGTATCTCGAGGGTGGCTATCTGCGAAAGGAGAGCGTAGGCATCGCTGGTCTCCGAAAGCTCCTTGGCTCTCAGCTCAAAGCCTGTGATCTTATCCTCGGTGCCGCTTGTTCTCACAAGTGTGAACAGCGCCGAGGGATCATCTACTGTGAGGCGAGTCCCGTCATAATCGTAGGCGGTGAAGCTGAAATAGTCAAGATCGAACTGTTCGGGGGTCATATAATGATCCACCCGCTCATGGTCAATGCTCGTGCTTGCCGAGACATCGTAAAGGGAGGATGTCATGCTGTCGGTCACGGGGTAATCCAGGAACGCGCCCTCATAAGCGCTTATCCTCGTGGTCCATCTGGTCTGGACCCTGCCCTCGTCGTCCACCGCACCGGAGTGGTAAACGTTCTTGGAGATGTTTGCTCCGTTGGTGGCGTAGTAGATCGGCTCGGTCTCTATCCTGCCGTCATAATCCGCACGGTTCTGATCCATCTGGCTGCCGCGGAGGTATGCGGTATAATCTGTGGTATAGGTGAAGGTGTACTTCTCGGAATCCATCCCCTCACGGAAAGTGAAGGAGCCGAAGGTATCCCATTCCGTATCCCACTGGTTCAGGCTTCGGGATTCACGCGCCGAGCTGTTTACTGCCGCCAGATCTCCGGCCGCCGTAACATCGTTTCCGGCTGCATCGGTGATCTTGAAGCTTTCTACAACTCCCGTTCCGAATTTGGTATCATACAGCTTGACGGGTTCACCGTTCTTCCGGTATGTACCCAGGTCGAGGCGGTACGGGTTATTGACCGTGACTGTCCAGGTCACAAGGTTCGTTCTGTCGTCGTAGGAATATGACTTTTCAAGTGTCGTGAATGAGGTCGGCACCCTGAAGTCTTCGGTATCCGTCAGCTTGTTGTTCTCATCGAAAACGGCGGTATTGCGGAACCAGTAATACTGCTTTTCCTTGATATCCGAGTTGTCAGCGGGACGGATCTTATAGGTTATCACCAGGTCATCGGTCTTGCTGCCGTTATAAAGCAGCGTTACCTTGCCCGTGGAGGCATCCCTGTAATAGAGGAGCCCTGCGGGGGCGCCTGCATCTGTCAGAGCATCGAGGCTCTCAACAGCTGTGGCTCCGGTTATCTCAAAGCTGAAATCCGAGAGTACGGAAGCATTTGAGGTGTCCAGTATGCTCAGGGTATCCTCGATCAGCTTGCCGCCTACCTCAGAACCGTACTCATTTCTCACCCTGACGGTGTATTCAACGGCTCCGTCCGGGGTGAAGGCGCTGTCCTTGATGACCTCAAATTCTTCGGGGATGTGCACCGTTTCGCTGTCGGCGGCAAGGGGATTGACCCCTCCGTTATCTATGCTTACCGTGTTAGTATAATCGGTGCCCTTCGCTTCATCGAGATCAAGGGTCTGGGTATAGCTTATGGTGTATCTCGAATCGGTGAAGGCTGCCCCGTCTGCGGGGAAGGTGATGCTCCCGCCGTCGATCGTCAGGCTCGCCTTGATGTTTCCGCTGGTGTTGCCCACGATTGTCGCCTGGGAGAGGTCTATCTGCGGAGCGGTGCCTCCCGTCCAGGTCAGGGCATCCTCGACCGTAAGGCCGTTAAGCTTCTGATTATTGGGGTTGTCCACCGTTACCGTCCAGGTGACGGTGCCGTTCTGAGCATTGTAGATGCCGGTTTTCTGAACGCTTGGCTTGGGTACCGAACCGGGCTTGGTGTCCTCATCGGTGTATTCATCGGTGCCCGGCTTCCGGAGGCCTACCCAGTTCTGGACCGTTGTGCCGTAATCGGCAGCGGTAACGTCTGTATCGTAGGTGATTATGAATTCCTTGAACTGATCTGCGCTGTACGACTGCCCTGCCCAGTCGGCGGTGGGCATCGTGATGACGAAGGTACTGTCGGAGTCATTATAGTTTATATTGACTCCTGCCGTACTCGTTCCGGAAACCACCGGTACAGCTTCGATCTGCACATTGGAGACCGAAGGCTTGACGGTATGGTTCCCGCTCCCGTCATTGAACATATCCTCGATAACGAGGCGGCCGTTCTGCCACCAGCCGTTATCCTTATATATGGTGTACTTCCAGTGGATCTTGTTTACCGCCGGGTCATAGACGCCGTCGTACTTGGCGATATCGGCTATGAGGTTGACCTGTATCGGCGCCTCGGAGTTGTCGAACACCGGTTCAGCGTCATTGGACTTGACCTGTACCTTGTTATCGCCCTCGATGATCTCCAGCTTGTCGGTATCCACTGCCGAGCCGTCCTCGGTGAGGAACTCGGAGTTGACTGCTACCGGGCAGATCCAGTTATACTCAAAGCCGTTGCTGAAAGCATCGGGGTCGGGATTTCTGATCTTCGCCACCAGCTTTTCTCCGGTATCCGTGGGAGTGATCTTGATTATCTCCAGCACGGAGCCGTCGGGGAAGGTCTCGGTGTAGCCCTCCGAGCGGTCGAAGTGGACGTTGTTGCTGTTGAGGTCATCGGTAATGGTGATCTCGTTGCCCTCGATACCGTGATAGGACTTGATATTGATATTGAAGGAGGAGCCCAGGCATCTTCTGTTGTTCATGCTCTCGCCTGCGGTCTCGTAGAAGAAGTCGTTGCGGTAGGACTTCTCGACCTCGATATCAGCGTGGTTGAGGGCTCTGTGCAGGGGTATCGTAACATCCTGCCCCACCAGGTTGACGGTCTTGTCATTGGTGGTATTGTCGATGTTCCAGCACCAGGCGTCGAAGGTCAGACCTGCGCCGATCTCATCCCTGCCCTGTCCGGCGGCGGACTTGAAGTAATCCGCATCGAAGTCAAAGGTAACAGTGCCGGTGTTGTTCTCAAAGTCGATCACATATCTTCCTATGATAGCGCTTTCATCCTCCGAGGATACAACTATACCGGTAACGCTGGTCAGCGACTGGTCTGAGAGCGCGATGTCAAAGCCCTCGGGCTTCTGCACCACTCCTCCCGACACGGGGAACAGCTGGAACTGTACCTGGCTGCCGTAGCTCGGGTCGGTCATCAGAGCGGTGGTATCGTCCTCATTTATATTCAGTTTTATGGAGAGGAACGACTTGTACTTGAGAGTTTCACCGTCCATCTCGGGTACTACCTGACCATTGTCGTTGGTTGCGGAGGCTGAGATCAGATAGATGCCGGTGCCGTCTTCATTGAATCCTATCGGCATCGGAGTCGTTCCGCTGACGGGATCCGTGATACTTTCAGCCGGCCTGACAAGGCTCGTCACGACGCTGAGCATCACGAATACCGCCAGCAGCAATGCTGCGGCGGAGCGCACACCCTTTCTTTGTTTGTCATAGAGGAAGGCTCTTACGCCCTCTGAGATTCTGTTCATCATTTGTCCTCCCGTTTACAGGAAAATCGTTTATCAGAAAGCCTTCATACTTCCGAAGGGGTAGATACACCAGATGACCCGCCCGACTATCATTTCCTCCGAGATGCAGCCTATCTCCTTGGTACGGCTGTCGATGGAATCGGAGCGGTGGTCGCCCATTACGAACACGCGGCTGTCGGGCACCTGATAAGGCAATGTGATATCACAGGTGCCGAAAGCGGGCTCGTCGATATAGGGCTCATCGAACCTCTGCCCGTCCACGCTGACGACGCCGTTCTCATCTATCGAGACGGTCTCGCCGGGGAGGGCTATGACCCGTTTGAGAAGTATCTTGTTGTTATGGTAGAACGCGATTATATCCCCGCGCTCAAAGCTGCCCGTCCTGCGGCAGACCACAAGCTCGTCGTTCTGCAGGGTGGGGGTCATGCTGGTACCCGTAACTCTCAGCACGGGCAGAAACAGCATCGACACCAGCACCGACACGGCAGCCACCACCGCAAGTGAGGCCACGGTGCTGTAAAGCAGCTTAATAAACCTTTTTCTGTCCTTGATACGTTTGAGCTCGCGGGCAAGCTGCTCCGAGCTCGGAAGGTCTCTGTTCTCTGTGCTCATGGCTCCTCTTCCTCCGGGGAGCTTTCCTGCGGAGCTTCTTCGGGGGCTTTCCCGGAGAGTATCTCCGCAACGCCCTTGGCTACCGCATCTATATCCGCCTGAGAGAGAGTCCTCTCCTTGCCGCCGACGAGGGTCTCGAGCCTTTCGTTCTCCTTTTTAAGGTAATAGACCAGCTCGATGAGCTCTGCTCTTTTCAGTTTTCGCAGCTGTTTATCGGTCATAGGTGCGGACCTCCGGCGCAAAAGATTGATACTTAACAAATATTATATATATTATATCACATTTTCGCTCCCCTGTCAATGGGATTTTTGCAGAATTAACAATTTCAAACGTTTCATTCAACATTTTTTCTCGCAATATGCTGATTTGTATAATTAAACGTTTTCGTAAATGGTTTTCGTTAATTCTTTTGGCTTATTCCGGGAGCGCTGCTGTTGATCTGAGATCCCGGACAATAATCCCCCTCTCCCCCGTTGACCTTTCCGCTCTTATATGTTATAATGGTATCATCCGGGACAATGTCCCAGTATTTGGAGACAGTTATGCTTGTAAATATCGAACATCTATGGAAATATATAGCGGGTGAACCCCTCCTGCGGGATATCTCCCTCACCGTCGAGGACAGAGAGGCCGTGGGGCTCATAGGCCGCAACGGCTGCGGAAAGTCTACCCTGCTCAATATCATCACCGGGCGCGTCGGCTTCGACAAGACCCCCGAGGGTCTGGGGTCGGTGGCGGTCTCATCCCGGGCGAGGGTCGGCTTTCTGGAGCAGAACAGCGGCCTTGAAAGCTCCTCCACCATCGAGGCCGAGATGCTCCACGCATTCGATCACCTGCTCGACACCAAGAAACGTATGGAGCAGCTGGAGGCGCAGATGACCTCTCTGCCCGCCGATCAGCTGGAGCTTGTCAGCGGGGAGTATTCCCAGCTTTCCTCATATTTTGAGGCTCACGACGGCTACCGCATCGACGTCAAGATCAGGACGGTCTTGAACGGCATGGGCTTCGGCAACGTCCCTACCGACAGGCTGATCTCATCCCTCTCCGGCGGAGAGAAGACCAGGCTCGCTCTGGCGAGGCTGCTTCTGGAAGAGCCCGACCTGCTCATCCTCGACGAGCCCACCAACCACCTTGACCTAAGAACTCTTACCTGGCTGGAGGGGTACCTGAAAGCCTACAAGGGCTCGGTACTCATAGTCTCCCACGACAGATACTTCTTAGATAAGGTCTGCACCCGGATCTGCGAGATCGAAGACGGAGTGCTCACCTCCTACAAGGGGGGCTACACCGCTTACCTCTCCCAGAAGAAGATGAATGTGGAGCGTCAGATCAAGGAGTACGAGGCGCAGCAGCGTGAGATAGAAAAGCTGGAGGATTACATCGTCCGCAACAAGACCCGCGCCTCCACCGCAAAGATGGCAAAGTCACGGCAGCATATGCTTGACCGCATCGAACGGACGGACAGGCCGATAACCTACGACAAGCCCCCGAAGATACGCCTGGAATACGACATCGAGCCCACCAAGGACATAGTCAAGGTGCAGAGCTGCCCCGTTGCCGTGGGCGAGGGGGCCAAGCGCAAAATGCTGATACCCTCCCTCGACCTGCATATCAGGCGGGGTGAGCACGCAGCCATAATAGGCCCCAACGGCATCGGCAAGACCTCGGTGCTCAAGCTCATCCAGGGGCTCATACCCCGCGAGGGGGGCAGCATCAGCTGGGGCGGCAATGTGAAGATATCATATTTCGATCAGGAACACTCTATGCTCGACCCGAGGGATACGGTCATCGGCTCGGTGGATCGGAAGTTCCCCCGCATCTCCGAGCAGCAGGCTAGGAATATGCTGGGCTCGGTGCTTATCAGCGGCGAGGATGTGTTCAAGCCGGTCTCGGTGCTGAGCGGCGGCGAGAGGGCCAAGCTCTGCTTCGCCCATATGGCGCTGAACCGTGGCAATGTCCTTATCCTGGACGAGCCCACCAACCATATCGACCTAGGTACCAAGGAAGTCCTTGAAGAGGCTCTGGCGGATTTCACCGGCACGATGATACTTGTCTCCCACGACCGTTACCTTATAAATAAGGTAGCATCCAGGGTCATAGAGCTTTCGCCGGAGGGAGCACGCTCCTTTGAGGGAAGCTACGACGATTACGCAGCCGTCATCGCGGCGGAGGAAGCCGAAGCGGAGCGTCTTCGCTCGGAGCAGAAGCAGGCGGAGCGTCTGGCTGAATACAACGAGAACAAGCAGAAGCAGTACCGCTCAAAGGCACAGCGTGCCGAGGACGCCAAGCGCCGCGCACGCATCCGGGAGCTGGAGGACGCCATCGCAGCTCTGGAGGAGCACATCTCGGAGCTTGAGGCCGAGATCTCCGACCCCGCAGTAGCCTCCGACTTCCCGCTTATGACAGAGAAGTGCGCCGCCCTTGACGAAGCCCGCAGCAGGCTTGACACCCTTATGGAGGAATGGGCTGAGCTGGGGGACTAGCATAATTAATAATTGATAATTAACAATTAATAATTGTGCTGGCAGGTCAGCTCGTGAAGTTATACCCGGCATTGCTGTCTGAATAAATCCAATCTTGTGGTTATTTCAATCTTCAGCGGCCGGATGGCCATAACGTGCGCCGCAGGCGCACACCCTAATTATTAATTATTAATTGTCAATTATTAATTATACAAACCGGAGGCAGATATATGAAAATAATGGCTGTTGATTACGGCGATGTGCGGACAGGTCTGGCTGTCTGCGACAGAACGGAGTTCCTGGCGTCGCCCATAGGGACTATCGAGGAGCGGAACGCCCAGCTCCTTGCGATGAAGGTAGCTCATATGGCGGAGCAGTACGAGGTGGGTGAGATAATCGTGGGGCTGCCGCTGAACATGAACGGCTCCAAGGGTCCCAGAGCAGAGAAGTGCGAGGCCTTCGCGCAGCTGCTCACACAGCTCACCGAGCTCCCCGTCAATATGTGGGATGAACGCTCGACCACGGTAACAGCGCACAACATCCTCAATGAAACAGACGTCCGCGGGAAAAAGCGCAAAGCGGTGGTTGATACCGTCGCGGCGACAGTGATCTTGGAGGGTTATCTTGAATACAGACGGAAGAACAAGCAATGAATTCTTTGCCGGAGGCCTCTCCGACTCAAAAAAGCATTCCCGGCGAATGAGGATACTGATAACCGTCGGGATCATAGTATTCGCGCTGATCGTTGAGCTGCTGCGCTCAAACCTTTTCATCTCGGTGGATGAGATCACCTTCCTGAGCAACGACATCCCCAAGAGCTTTGCAGGGGTCAAGATCGTCCAGATCTCGGACTTTCACAACAGCACTTCCATTATGGACAGGCTCCTCGATAAGGTGGAGGCTCAGAAGCCCGATTATATCTTCCTGACGGGAGATATCGTGGATCAGAGCAGGACGAACCTTGACACAGCCATGACCTTTGTGGATAAGCTGTCCAAAATTGCAGACACTTATATTATCCTCGGCAATCACGACACTGCCCTCTCCATAGAGGATCAGAAGAAGCTCTCGGACAGCTTCAAGAAGAGCGGCGCTCATCTTCTGGACAACGACTACACCTATTTAGAGCGCGGCGGGAGCAGGATCATGCTGGTGGGGACGACATACTCGCCGGACGATTACTACTCCCAGTCGCTGATGGCGAGGCTGCCCAGGGACGAAAAGTGCGTGATCTGGCTGCACCATTATCCTGAGGATTTCAAGACCATACTCACCGAATCGGAAAAGCTGGGTTCAAGAGCTGATCTTATCTTTGCTGGCCACGCCCACGGAGGACTGATCGGCGTGCCTTTCACCGAGGGACTGTACTCACCCGGCGAAGGCTTCTTCCCGAAATACACCTCGGGCAGGTACAACGACGGCAACTCGGCAATGATAGTCAGCCGAGGGGTCGGCAACAGCGGATACACCCTGAGACTTTTCAATTCGCTGCATCTGGTGGTATGCGAACTGGAGTCGGGCAAGCAAAAATAAGAATAACAGCCGGAGGCTGCGGCAGGGCTCCGGCTTTGTTCTTTGTCTGTGGGCTGTCTGCTGCCCGCCGCACTTAGAAAACCTATCCCCCTATTCAATTCTTTTTGTGCAAACCGCCGAAATTTTCTAAATATGCCTCTATCCCCTTGCATTTTTGCAAAATCGGATTATAATAATAATTAGCACTCAGGTGCGGCGAGTGCTAACACTATGAACACTCGTCTGCTAAAATACAATATATAAAAGGAGAGATCAACTATGACTATCAAACCGTTGCAGGACAGAGTCGTCCTCCAGATGGTAGAGGCTGAGGAGACCACCAAGAGCGGTATCATCCTGGCAGGCTCCGCTAAGGAGAAGCCCGAGGTCGCTAAGGTCATCGCTGTTGGCGAGGGCAAGAAGGACGTTACTATGTCCGTAAAGAAGAACGATAAGGTGCTTATCTCAAAGTACAGCGGCACCAATGTTAAGCTCGACGGCGAGGAGTTCATCATCGTTAAGATGGAAGACATTCTCGCTATCGTAGACTGATCTGCGAACATAAAGAAAGGACTGATCATTTATGGCAAAGGATATAATCTACGGCGAGGACGCCAGAAAGAAGCTCCAGGCCGGTATCGACAAGCTGGCTGATACCGTTAAGATCACTCTCGGACCCAAGGGCAGGAACGTTGTTCTCGATAAGAAGTTCGGCGCTCCCCTGATCACCAACGACGGCGTTACCATCGCCAAGGAGATCGAGCTGGACGATGCTTTCGAGAATATGGGCGCTCAGCTCGTTAAGGAGGTCGCTACCAAGACCAACGATGCTGCCGGCGACGGTACCACCACCGCTACCCTGCTGGCTCAGGCTCTTGTAAGAGAGGGTATGAAGAACATCGCAGCAGGCGCTAACCCCATGGTAGTAAGAAAGGGTATGGCTAAGGCTGTTGAGGCTGCTGTTGCCGAGATCGTAGGCAACTCCAAGAAGGTAGAGGGTTCGGCTGACATCGCAAGAGTAGCCACCGTTTCCTCCGCTGACGAGAAGGTGGGCGAGCTCATCGCCGAGGCTATGGAGAAGGTATCCTCCGACGGCGTTATTACCATCGAGGAGTCCAAGACCGCCGAGACCTACAGCGAGGTTGTTGAGGGTATGCAGTTCGACCGCGGCTACATCGCTCCCTATATGGTAACCGATACCGAGAAGATGGAGGCTGTCCTTGACGACGCTCTCATCCTCATCACCGATAAGAAGATCTCCAATATCCAGGAGATCCTCCCCCTGCTGGAGCAGATCGTAAAGAGCGGCAAGAAGCTGCTCATCATCGCTGAGGACGTTGAGGGCGAGGCTCTCTCCACCCTTATCGTAAACAAGCTCCGCGGCACCTTCACCTGCGTTGCAGTAAAGGCTCCCGGCTTCGGCGACAGAAGAAAGGAAATGCTCCAGGATATCGCCGTTCTTACCGGCGGTCAGGTCATCAGCGAGGAGATCGGCCTCGAGCTCTCCGAGACCACTATGGATCAGCTGGGCAGAGCCCGTCAGGTAGTTGTTCAGAAGGAGAACACCATCATCGTTGACGGTGCCGGCAACAAGACCGAGATCAAGAACCGTGTAGCTCAGATCCGCGCTCAGATCGAGAAGACCACCTCCGACTTCGACCGCGAGAAGCTCCAGGAGAGGCTTGCCAAGCTGGCAGGCGGCGTAGCCGTTATCAAGGTCGGCGCTGCTACCGAGATCGAGATGAAGGAGAAGAAGCTCCGCATCGAGGACGCTCTCGCAGCTACCAAGGCTGCTGTTGAGGAGGGTATCGTAGCAGGCGGCGGCACAGCGCTCATCAACGCTCAGCCCGCAGTAAAGAAGCTCTGCGATAAGCTGACCGGCGACGAGAAGACCGGCGCTCAGATCGTTCTCAAGGCTCTGGAGGAGCCCGTTCGTCAGATCGCGCTCAACGCAGGCCTCGAGGGCAGCGTTATCATCGACAAGATCGTTCGCTCCAGAAAGATCGGCTACGGCTTCGATGCCTACAACGAGGAGTATGTTGATATGATCCCCGCAGGTATCGTTGACCCGACCAAGGTTACCCGTTCCGCACTCCAGAACGCTGCTTCGGTAGCTTCTATGGTGCTCACCACCGAGAGCCTTGTTGCCGAGATCAAGGACCCCGCAGCAGATGCAGCTATGGCTGCCGCAGCAGGCGGCGGTATGGGCGGTATGTACTGAGCCTAACATCCGAAGACAAAAAACCAGCCGCAGTGCTTCATTGCACTGCGGCTTTTGCTATTCTCAGATGTCAATGGAATATCTCTGCATATCCAGCCGCTTTTCAAATTCCTCAACGGGCAGCGGGCGGTCAAAAAGGAAGCCCTGTGCCTGCTCGCAGTGGTTATCCTTCAAGGTCTTGAGCTGCGCCGGGGTCTCAACGCCCTCGACGATACACTCCAGCCCCATCTCCTTGGTCATAGCCACAACGTGGCGGAACATTATGCTGCGGATGCTGCTGCTTTCCTCGTCATCCAGCGGGAGGAAGGTGCGGTCCACCTTAAGCACGTTCCAGGGAATGACACGGATAAGGTTCAGGGAAGAATATCCCATTCCGAAGTCGTCCACTGAGGTGTAGATGTTCTGCGCCTGCAAACCGCAAACCACGCGCTGCAGGTCACGGAACTCAACGTCGGTGGTGGTCTCGGTAAGCTCTATCTCGATATATTTGTGGGGCACGTTATGCCGCTCGATGATCTCCATTATATTCTCCAGCAGATGCTCGTTCAGCATATGCCGCCTTGAAAGGTTCACCGAGATGCGCACAACCCTTCTGCCCTCGTCCAGCCAGCGGCGGATGTCGCTGCACACCTTGTCCAGCATATAAAAATCCAGTTTGCAGATATCGCTGGTCTCCTCCAGCACGGGGATGAAATCCATGGGCGGGACGATCTTCCCTCCCCTGAACCAGCGGCAGAGAGCCTCGCCGCCACAGATCTCACCGGTAACGGTGTTGACCTTGGGCTGGTAGAAAACGTGGAACTCCTGCTTCCTGAGTGCCTCGGGGAACATCTGCTGCACTCTCTTGGCACGCTCCCTGTCGGCGATAAGGGAATCGTTGTAGTAGATGATATGCCCCTGTCCGCCGATCTTTGCCACCTGGAAGGCTGCCATTATATTCCCCATAATGTCGTTGGGAGTATTGATGGCATAGCCGTCGGGGATGTTGAAAACTCCGGCATAGCAGGAGATATTCACCGTATCACCCTCGGAGTTTATGGGGACAGCCCCTTCGGTAAGATAATCTATGACCCTTTTGAGCACCTTGTTCTCGCAGATCAGCACGAAGGTATCGCCGCCCAGGCGGCAGATTATACCGTTCTGGGTGATAAGCCCCTCGATATACTCATAATGCTTGTGCATAACAAGGTCGCCCACATCCCGGCCGAACTCCTCGTTGACCAGAGAGAAACGGCGGAAATTGTAGATGATCGCCGACATCCCGTCCAGACCGCCGGGCTGGCCGCGCCACATCATATAATTGAAATAGCTGCGGACGTTGCGGAAGCCCATATCGTCGTAGAAGGCAAGCTCCTCGGCGATGACCTGCAGGCGGTTGCGGCTGATGAAAGCCATAGCGGTACGCATAGTCAGATCCACACGGAAGAACTCGTCCTCGGTGAGGGGCTCCTCATCAGGGGACATATAAACGGTCATGGTGGTGATAGACATGAGCCTGGTAACGAACCTGACCGAATGCACCGGCACACAGGGGATCCCCAGGTCGTAGCTGATCATAGTCTCACCGCCGCCGCGCTGTTCCTCGGCAGGGTTGCGGTAGAAGCGGGTCACGCCCTTGGCAAGGCGGTGCATAGCCGAGATCTTACCCAGGACATCCTCTATCATAGCCACATCGAATTTCTGATTGACTATCTGTGTAGCAGAAGCCAGCTTTTCGTAAAGAGCGAAAAACTCCAACGCTTTTTCGATATCCTGATCCATCACCGCACCTCCTTTTTCCGACACTTCGTCAAGCTGTATATGCTATGTGGCCAAAATTTCGGCCTCATGTTTAATGATTTTGACATATTTATTATTTATTATAACAGATTTCAGGGTAAAAGTCAATAAAGAAGCTACGAAAACCATAAAATTTACAATTTGGATTTTCGCAGATAAAAAAGGGATCCGCGGGGTTTTATCCGCGGATCCCTGAATCAAGCCCTTAGTTTATCACACATCGGTGCTTACGCCGTCTACTCTTCTTCTGCCCACAGGCCACTGCCTGTAATCGGTGTACTCCGCATTGTAGTTGGTGTCGAAATCCTTAGCCTCGGCAAAGAGCGGGTCATACAGCTTGCCCGCCACGGTGAACCAGCAGTGAGAGCTGTCGTGGCAGATATAGATGTTGGTGTAGCCTATCTCTCTGATCAGGAACGCAGCGGCGCAGGAGTCGGATACACAGCAGCCGGAACCGCGCTCAAAGATATCGTTGGCAAAGGTGATCTCCCAGTCGGGTGAAGAATCATAGATGTCGGAGAGCAGTCTCCAGCGGTGATAGCCGTGCTCGTACATCTCCCAGTTGAACAGCTTGAGGCGCTTCTCCTCCATAGAATCGGTGGGGAGGGTCTGCTCCAGCATTATCTGGTGAGCGGTCATCATAGTGGTGATCTTGTACTCATTGTAGTCGGACTTCTCCGCCTTGCCGGTCTCGTCAACGTTTATGCCGTCCACCTGCTCGCCCTTGATGAGGAAGCCGTCGAGGCGGTCGAAGCAGTAGTAATCGTCGCCCACCTGCTGCCAGCCTGTCTGCATTACTCCGTTCTCATCGAAGAAATAGCTCTGGCCGTCGATCTCATAAACGCCCTTGACCATATCGCCGTCATAGTAATACTTGTTGCCTTCGGATTCCTCCCAGCCCTTTCTTACTATCTCAAAGGTCTTTACCAGGGTGTTCTTGAAATCGCCCTTGCCGGTGAGGGTAACGGTGGCGGTGCCCACATTAGTATTGTTCTCGATGGTGAGCTCGTAATCCTTATAATTAGTCAGCTCCTCATCGTGGAGCTTTACCTTGATCTGGGGCTCGATAGCCTCGCCGGTGTAGGCGTAGCTTTCCTCAAGGCCCTCCAGCACAGCTCCGCCGATATCGTCATAGGCGCGCTCCAGCTTGGGAGTGATGCTGTCCTTCATCTCATAGCCGCAGATTGTGCAGGTATGGAGGGTGTAGCCCTCAGAGTCATAGGTGGGCTCAACCACCTTATCGGTGTACTTATGCCCGTCGGTGATGACCTCGTCATATGTTCTGCCGCACTCCTCGCAGGTATAGGTCTTCAAGCCCTCGTGGGTGCAGTCGGCCTCCTTGGTGACCTTGACGGTATACTTATGGATATGCTCCCCGCAGGACGCCAGCGCCGTGAGCGCCATTATTCCCGCTGCAAGCACGGATAATGTCCTTTTCATCATTTTTCCATACTTCCTTCTTGTCCTGAAGACAAAATATTCATCTTCTACTATTATATGTTATCTTACACATATTGTCAAGTGGGATAGCGCACAACTATCAGGGGGATAACCGCCGGATTTTATTCTATACGCTTACTCCGGGCTCTCCCACAGGGCATCGAAGAGCTCTCTGGCCCTTTCGTCCCTGCCTGCAAGGTGAAGATAGCCGAAAAGGCATTCCAGCGCCGTGGCAGCCCGGTATTCAAGGACTGTTGAATGCTTGGGAGGGTTGACTCCGCAGGCGTTGCGTCCTCTGCGGACCACCTCCTGCTCCTCCTCAGTGAGCATACCGCTGTCAGAAAGGCGCTTTATGGCTTCCGCCTGGTACTCGGCGCAGACCCGCTTGACCGTCAGGGCGTGCAGCTTTCTTATGGGCATATTCGCCGCCGAGACTATCCGCTCCCTGGCAAGCTGCTCGTAGACAGCATCGCCCAGGAAAGCCAGCGTCAGCGGGGAATACTGTTTCAGCTCCTGTTCTGTCAAGTCATCACCTCATTGTATCTCACCATATTGCATCTGTCCCATTTTTCGGACTTGTATTCAAATGCACCCGCAGCTCTCGACCTCTCCCTGAAGCCTGCCTTGGTATAGCACCTTACAGCCGCCTCGTTTACGGAAAAGACCATGAGCTGCACTGCCCGGGCTTTCAGCTCCTTAAAAGCATAGTCCGCCGCCAGCCTGAGCATCTCTGCACCTATGCCCTGCCCCCGGAGGCTGCCGTCCACAAGGATGAATTTCAGCATAGCCTCGCCGCTCTCCTTATTATAAGAGAGGCAGAAGAAGCCTGCTGCCCTGCCGTCCTTCTCGGCGATGAAGGCCTCGGTGCCGAACTGCTCCCTTTCGCTTTGCAAAAAGCTCTCAAAGCTCTCCCGCTCCGGGGGATAAGGGAACCGCTTAGCACTCCACAGCGCATGGGTCCTTTCGTCGGTAACGGATGAGGCGATAAGGGAAAAGTCCCTGCCTGGGTCAAAAGGTCTGATGATCATTGCGCACCTCAGTTTACGAATTCAAACTCAAAGTCTAAGATGGATACCGTGTCACCCTCGTTGATGCCCAGCTCAACCAGCTTGTCGATGATGCCCGTAGAGCGAAGCACCCTCTGGAAATACTGGAGGGACGAATAGTCGTCCATATTCACCGAGCGGAGGATATCCTTGAGCCAATCGGCCTCCACGAAATAGATGCCCTCCTCCACGGTGACATTGAAGTCGCGGCGGCTCAGGAGCTTTTCATCCAGCTCCTCCTGAGTAAGGGGCTGAGCCTCGAACCGCTTAACGGGGGGCAGCATCTCCAGCCTCTCCCAGATGCCGAAAACCAGCTCCTGGGTTCCTGCGGTGGTGGCAGCGGAGATCTCGTAGAATATGAGCCCCTGATCCTCAACGTGCCTGCGCAGACGCTCTATCTGCTCGGGGGTGGCCATATCGCATTTGTTGGCAGCCACCAGCTGGGGGGCGTCCGCAAGCTCCTGGGAGAAATTGCGGAGCTCCTTGTTTATCGCCTCGAAATCCTCTATGGGGTCTCTGCCCTCAACGCCCGAAACATCCACAACGTGGACTATCAGCCGGCATCTCTCAACGTGCCGCAGAAACTCGTGACCCAGCCCCACGCCCTCGCTGGCGCCCTCGATAAGTCCGGGGATATCAGCCATTACAAAGCTCTTGCCCTCTTCGATCTTTACCACTCCCAGCACAGGGGTGAGGGTGGTGAAATGGTAGTTGGCGATCTTGGGCTTTGCCGCCGACACCACCGATATAAGCGTGGATTTGCCCACATTGGGGAAGCCCACCAGACCCACATCGGCTATGAGCTTGAGCTCCAGCACGACCTCATACTCGTCGCCCCGGAAGCCGGGCTTTGCAAAGCGGGGTATCTGCCTGGTGGAGGTGGCAAAGTGAGAATTGCCTCTGCCGCCCTTGCCGCCCTTGGCGATGACCACAGGCTCGTCGCCGGACATATCCGCAAGTATCCTGCCGGTGGAGGCCTCCCTGACCACAGTTCCTCTCGGAACGTTCACTACAAGATCGGGAGCTCCCCGCCCGGAGCAGTTGCGGGAGGAGCCGTCCTGACCCTTCTCCGCCACATATTTTCTCTTGTATCTGAAATCAATTAGGTTCGAGATATTGTCGTCCACCTTGAAGACTATATCCCCACCCTTGCCGCCGTCGCCTCCGTCGGGACCTCCTGCGGCCACATATTTCTCTCTGTGGAAGGAGACGCAGCCGTCGCCGCCGTCGCCCGCCTTCAGATATATTTTCGCTTCATCGACGAACACTGTTGCTCAGCTCCTTCCAATCGTTCGTGCGCATTACCGCCGTTTCCTGATAATACTTCTTCTCTCTCTGCTTTACTCTCCACCCGATAAAGAAATTCATCGCCGTTACAGTCGCCAGTATTACCAGCCCTATCCTGAAGGCCACTGTATTCTGATCGGGGAAGCGCTCGTAATAGACCTTCGACACCTTTTCCGGGGCAGAGATATTATCCCAGCTTATGAAGTGCCCGCCGCCGGGGGTGGCATACATAGGGCGGGTATAGGTCTTGCCCTCCTTCTATATCTCACACTCGGCCTCGGTAACGGTCTGGTTATGGGTATCGCCTGCCTCATCCTTACACCTGATGGTGTAATAGACAGTATGGATCCTTTGGCTTTTTATAGAATGCTTTTCCGCCTTGACTATGGTGAGATCGTGATCCCCCTCCGGCACCAGCTCCTGAGGGATATACAGAATGCTCACCACCAGCAGCGCCAGGGTAAACATCAGGAACACCGAGCCTATCCGATAAAAGGTCACCCCTACATTATAGGATGAATGGCGGTTAAAGTCTTTTCTGAGAAAGCCAAGCAAGCAAAGCACCTACCTGCCGGGTCTGCCTATGAAAAAAACACCCCGAACCATTTTCTACGGCTCGGGGCAGCTTTTGCGAGTATTAAGCCTGCGGATAAACAGAGACCTTCTTGCGATCCCTGCCCAGTCTTTCAAATTTTACTACTCCGTCAGCGGTAGCGAACAGAGTGTCGTCGGAACCGCGGCCAACGTTCTCACCTGCATGGATATGAGTGCCTCTCTGACGGACAAGGATGTTGCCCGCGAGTACGGCCTGACCGTCAGCTCTCTTGACGCCGAGCCTCTTAGCCTCGGAATCACGGCCGTTCTTGGTCGAACCCATACCTTTCTTATGCGCGAAGAACTGCATTGAGATCCTGATCATTGGATTACACCTCCGTAAATGTGATCTTGATACGTCCCGGAAACTCGTCGGAGATAAGGCTCAGGTGAGTGAGCAGCCCCAGCAGGAGCCTGTCACCGTCGCCGTTTTCGTCGGCTTCCGTCAAAAGTGAAATATCGTTTTCTTCCACCGTCACCCTTGCCTTTATCTTAAAGATCTCGGTAACGGTATTGGCTGTAAGCATTACAGCCGAGGATACGCTTGCGCAAGCGATATCCTGCCCGTACTCCGCATAGCCCGCGTGCCCCGATACACGGAAGCCCTTGAGCTTATCAGAGCTGTCACGGTAAAACTCGGCGCGTATCATTATGCGTTGATAGCTTCGATCTTTACCTGAGTATAGGGCTGTCTGTGACCCATCTTTCTCTTCTCACCCTTCTTGGGCTTGTAAGTGAAAACGGTTATCTTCTTAGCCTTGCCGTTCTTAACGACCTTAGCGGTAACGGAAGCGCCCTCAACATAGGGAGCACCAACATTAACGCTGCCCTCGCCGCCGACTGCCAGGACCTTATCAAAGGTATAGGAGTCATCAGCGTTTACTGCGTCCAGCTTCTCAACGAAAACAACGTCGCCGACGTTGACCTGATACTGCTTTCCGCCTGTCTCAATAACTGCGTACATTTCGGAATGCACCTGCCTTTTTACAAAACTCGCTGCGTGCGGCGTCACCTGCCATATGCGTGAGCGCATAGCGGTGCCCTTAGCTGCCGTAAACAAGCGGCTTAATTATCATACCATATTCCGCACTTAAAGTCAAGGAGAGGTGATGATCTTTGCGAGATTTAACAGAAAGTTTACAAGTTAAAAACTCCGCAGCGCCTCCCCGGGGAAGCACTGCGGATAATAACACCTTACTCAACGGTCACGCTCTTGGCGAGGTTGCGGGGCTTATCAACGTCAAGGCCCTTGGCTACCGATACATAGTAGCCCATAAGCTGCAGGGGAACTACTGCGAGAGTAGCTGCGAACAGCGGGTCTGTCTTGGGGATGTAGGCGGTGAAGTCCGCGGTATCCTCAACGCTGTAATTGCCGTAGGTTGTCAGGCCCATGATATATGCGCCTCTGCTCTTGCACTCCACCATATTGGAGACGGTCTTCTCAAAGAGATCCTGCTGGGTCAGCACGCTGATAACCAGGGTGCCGTTCTCTATCAGGGAGATAGGGCCGTGCTTCAGCTCACCGGCGGCATAGGCCTCGGAATGGATGTAGCTGATCTCCTTCATTTTAAGGGAGCCCTCAAGGCTGACAGCATAATCTATACCTCTGCCGATGAAGAAGGCATCTCTGATATTTGCGAACTTGGCAGCGAACCACTGGATGCGCTCCTTGTCCTCCAGGATCTTGGACACCTTATCGGGGAGGGTCTGCATCTCGGCAAGGAGCTCTGCAAACCTCTCGTCAGTGATCTCGCCGCGCACCTTAGCCAGCTGCATAGCCAGCAGGTAGCCCGCGATGAGCTGTGTGCTGTAGGCCTTGGTGGTAGCTACCGAGATCTCGGGGCCTGCAAGGGTATAGAACACGTTATCAGCATCTCTTGCGATGTTGGAGCCGATGACGTTCACGATGCCCAGGGTCTTTACTCCCCTCTCCTTGGCGAGGGTAAGGGCCGCACGGCTGTCGGCGGTCTCGCCCGACTGGCTGATGATGATAGCCAGACTGTTCTTGGAGAGCGGCATCTTCCTGTATCTGAACTCGGAGGCCAGCTCTACTCTTACGGGTATGGTGGTCAGCGATTCGATAACGTACTGGACAGCCATCCCGACGTGATAAGCCGAGCCGCAGGCTACGATATAGATCTGTGAGAGGGCGTTCACTTCCTCATCGGTGAGGCCGAACTCCTCCAAAACGATCTTGCCGTCCTTGACCACGGAGTTTATAGTATCACGGATGACCTTGGGCTGCTCATGGATCTCCTTGAGCATAAAGTGCTCGTAGCCGCCCTTTTCGGCAGCCTCGGCATTCCACTTGATCTCGGTGAGCTCCTTCTCGATCTCCTCGCGGTCGATGTTGTAGAAGGTAGCCTTGCCCCGCTCCAGCTTGGCGATCTCCATATTGCCGATATAGTAAACGCTTCTGGTGTATTTGAGTATAGCAGGCACATCGGATGCCACATAGGTCTCGCCGTCGGTGACGCCGATGATCATGGGGCTGTCTTTCCTGGCTGTGTAGATCTCGCCGGGATAAGCCTTGAACATAACGCAGAGGGCATAGGAGCCGCGGATACGGGTCATAGCTCTGGCGATGGCGTCAACGGGGCCCTCGCCGTACTTGTTGTAATAGTAGTCGATGAGCTTTACAGCCACCTCTGTATCGGTCTGGGACTTGAAGACATAACCGCGCTTTGAGAGCTTCTCTTTGAGCTCCTGATAGTTCTCGATGATACCGTTATGAACGGCTACCACGTTCTCGTCGTCGCTGCAGTGGGGGTGAGCGTTCAGGGAGGAAGGCTCGCCGTGGGTCGCCCATCTGGTATGACCTATACCGCAGCAGCCCTTTACGGCAGCGCCGTCATTGGTCATTTCCTGGAGCACCTTCAGCTTGCCCTTGGCCTTTACTACCTCAACATCCTTCTCGCCGTCTCTTACGGCGATACCCGCAGAGTCATAGCCTCTGTATTCGAGCTTTGAGAGCCCGTCGAGCAGTATGGGGGCAGCCTGAGCCATTCCTGTAAATCCGACTATTCCGCACATATGTGTTTACCTCACTATTCTTATATTTTGATAATTCGGGGAATGCTTATACGATATACATAGACATTATACCATATTCCCGCTTTTAAGTCAATCATTTCTTTCCGCCGCTCTGCCTGATCCTCTTTCTGCGGCTGGAGGAACGGCTGCGCAGCCATGCTATTATTATAACAAGCGCCAGCACCAGCGTGGCCAGTATGATGATCAGGGCGGGCATCAGCTTGTCCCTAAGCTCGCTCACGCCCGACTTCTCCGAGGGATCTGAGGATGAGCTGCTGTCGGGGGTCGTATCCGTGACCTCGGCAGGGATCTCGGGAGCAGCTGTCGTTACCGTGGTCTCGGGCATACTGCTCTCGCTGGGGAGGTAGCTGCTCTCGTCGATCTTCTGTATCAGCAGCTTGTAGACCGTCTCCCTGCCCTCCTCATCGGTGACGGTGATATACACCCTGGTCTCGTCCTCGACTATATGTACGTTGGCATTGGTGAGGGTAACATCACCGTCGAACCAGGTGCTGCACTTGAACCAGATCTCATCGGTGATATCCGTCTTTTCGGCGGTGATGCCCAGAGATTCCAGGCTGCTGTTGATCTTGACGGTATAATCGTAGATCAGCGGCGAGAACTCCGGCAGCAGCAGACCCTCGGAGACCGAAAGGGATCTGAGCACGCCCTTCACCGGCACACCGCTCTCGTCGGTGACGACGGTAGTCACCTCGGGAGCCTCCGAGCTGTCCTCGGCGGAGCTGTCGGGGAGGGTGGTCTGTTCGCCGCTGCTCTCCTTGATGCTGACAGAGGCCGAAGCCTCCGGCGAAGCCAGGGGAACGCCCTCCGGTGAGGAGATAACGCAGTTTTTCAGCTGTATCTCGGCGGTGCCGGGATCATCTGCGGTGAATTTCAGGGTAAGGGAAAAGGTATCCGTCTCGGTGTCGGGAAAATCGTGCAGGTGCAGGACTCCGCAGCCGCCTGTCGCCTCACCCTCGGTATAGGTGAGCCTGCTCTCGTCGTAGGCGATATTGGTCTCGACGGAGCCTATGGGGCTGTCGGCGGAGAAGGTGAGTATCACCTCAACGGTGCTGCCCTGCTCTGCCTCGGCAGAAACGGTGATGACCGCCCCGCCCTCCGCGCTGGCGCAGATGCTCCCCGCCCCGCAAAGGATCAGCAGGAGCAGCATCGCAAGCGCCGCCGCGAGCTTATTCTTTATTATCATTTTGACCTCCGTTTTTTTCTGCCCCTACCCACGGGGCTTTATTACAGCGCCCCCACTCAGCTTGCCCTCCCAGGAGGGAGGGGGTAGGATCGAATCGGCACTATCGGCTTGCACCTGACGGGACCTTGCAGGCTTGGCTTGCCGGTCCGGATGCAAGCACTGAAAAGTATCGCTGCAGGCGATACCTTAACTTTTCACTGATGGCTCAAAAGGAGCCTGTTCCATTCTATTATATTACATTATTCCCTTTAAGTCAACCTTAAATCGCTCCGATCCTTTTCAGAAATTGCTCTGAGGTCTCTCCTGCGGG
Organism: Ruminococcus sp.; assembly: GCA_017542125.1. Taxonomy (GTDB): domain Bacteria; phylum Bacillota; class Clostridia; order Oscillospirales; family Ruminococcaceae; genus FB2012. Next base: position 29,721 of record JAFXXU010000051.1, on the reverse strand, counting down.
ACGGTTATAGCGTCCTAGGCTGTAAAGGTCTTCGCTTTCACACCGCCTGATCAGATTGGACCTGCCCTCCGTTCCAAGAGTGGCCTTAAAGCCGCAGACCTTTACGAGCGCCCGTGCCGCCTCACAGGAGAAGCCGTAGGGATAGGCAAAGCAAAGGGGCGTCACCCCCAGGCTTTCCTTGAAGAGCCTCTGCGCCCCCAGGACATCGTTGAAGAACGCCCTGCGGTACTCCCGGAAGCTCTCGGTGCTGAGCTGGAGCACTCCCCTGCGCTCCCCCAGAGAATGCATATCGTAGGTGTGGTTCACCAGCTCGGCCCTGCCGCTCTGGAGAAGTGCTGTCAGGTCGTAGAAGTCCATATAGGACCAGAGTTCAGAGCGCTCGGCTTCCTCGGAGGCTGCCTCGGCAAATCTCCCCACCGCCGAGAAGGAGGCGCACATATCATGCTTCACCAGCAGCGGCAGGACGTAGGTAAGATTGTTCAGCTGCCCGTCGTCAAAGGTGAGGATGACGGGCTTCTCCGGCAGCTCCCCCTTCCCCTCACAGAAAGCGATGAGGTCTGAAACAAAGACAGTTTCGTACCCCGCCTCCCGCAGCCGGAGCATATCGCTCTCCAGCGCCGAGGGCGAGAGGACGTACTCCCCCTGCCTGTCGGGGTCGGGGAGGATGCTGTGGTACATCAGGATAAGAACGCTCCTGCTGTCCGGGTCGGGAGCGAGCTCGTCGGCTGCATCCGATACGGTGAATTTCAGCACGAAAACCGCCGCAAGCAGGCAAAGAGCCATTATCACAGCGGTCAGACGGTAATTTTTTACAGGCATTCCGCCCACCTCCCCATACAGAAATGTATGCTCCCGGGAGCCGGATTATCCGCTCGGAAGGGCGGCAAAAAAATCTGTGGAAAAATAGTGAAAAATATTTGCAATGCTCTTGAAATTTTTGTGCATATCTGATATAATAGTATTATGCAGGAATATCTCTTGAAATAAATCACTTGAATATACACTTGGGAGGGCGAAATATGAAAACTATACGTTCAAAGCTGATGCTCGCAATGTTCTTGTTATCCATACTGATAACCTTGCTGCTCAGCGTTTTCAGTATCCTTTATATCAATAAGTCTGTGCGCGATACGCTGCATCAGACCGTCACCCCCCTTGCGGAGCAGTCTGCAAAGACCTTTGATGCTGTGGTGGAGGGCTACGGCAGGCGCTTCTCCGCCGCTGTGGAGAATGCCGCCTTCATAGGCACCTCCAGCGATGAATACAAGCTCCAGTTCCTCGCCGACTCCCTTACCGAGGAGGACAGCGACTACTCCTACGCTATCTACAGCACCGACGGCAATATGCGCTCCAGCACCCCCGGCCTCTGCGCCGAGGCTATCACCAGCGCCGATATCTCCCACACGCTCAGCCGCAACGGTCTGGTCTATGCCGACCTGACTACCATTAAGAACGATATGTATTTCTCGGTGCTCTCCCCCGTTGACCTTACCGACGGCACCAGGATAGTTGCCGCTATGACCGTAAGAGCCCAGGTTCTCAATGACGTTATCGCAAACATCAGCGTGGGCGGCGACGGATATGCCTATGTTATCAACGCCGCAGGCGAGACCATCCTCCACAAAGAGATACAGAGAGCGGTCAACCGCTTCAACCCCATCGACCTTGCCAAGTCCGACAGCAGCTATTCCGAGCTTGCCGAGTTCCTGATGAAGGCCGGCACCGACGGCTCCGGCTATGACGACTACACCTACAACGATACCGAGTACATCGCAGGCTTCGCCCCCTGCTCCTACTTCGGCGGCACCATCTGCGTTGTATGTCCCGTGAAGAATTACACCTCCTCCGGCTCCAACGCTCTTAGGAACATCATCTACATCGGCACCATGCTGATGGTCATCACCGTGGTGATCTCCATAATCTTCGCCAAGAAGATGTCAGACCCCATCGTTTCCACCACCAACCGTATCCGCGAGCTGGCTCAGGGCAACCTGACCGATAAGGTCGAGGTCTCCTATTCCAGAGACGAGATCGGCATACTCTCCGGCTCGCTGGCTGATACGATAGTCCGCCTGAGACAGTATATCACCCTCATCACCGTAGCCCTGACCCAGATCTCCGAGGGCAATATGACCTACCGCGTAGAGGGCGACTTCAAGGGCGACTTCATCAAGATCAAATCCACCTTCAACGAGATCCTTGAATCTCTGGGCGATACCTTCGCTTCCATCAACACCTCCGCAGAGCAAGTGAACTCCGGCGCTATCCAGGTATCCAACTCCGCTCAGGCCCTCTCACAGGGCTCGACTCAGCAGGCCAGCGCCATCGAGGAGCTGTCGGCTACGCTGAACGAGGTATCCACTCAGGTAAAGCAGAACTCCAAGGATGCTAAGAACGCTTACAACATAGTTACCGAAAACACCAAGGCTATCTCCGCCTGCAACGAGGATATGAACAATATGCTGGACGCTATGGAGCAGATCCATACCACCTCCGCAGAGATCGCCAACATAATCAAGGTCATCGACGAGATCTCCTTCCAGACCAACATCCTCGCCCTCAACGCAGCAGTTGAGGCTGCCCGTGAAGGCTCCAAGGGCTTCGGCGTCGTAGCAGACGAAGTAAGACGTCTGGCATCCCGCTCGGCCGAGGCTGCAAAGCAGACCGCAGCTCTTATCGAGAACTCCACCAAGGCTGTAAACAAGGGCTCGGAGCTGGCTGCCGAGACCGCCCGCTCACTGGGTGATATCGTTAACGACTCCGTTACCATCCAGGGCCTTGTAAAGAACATCACCGATGCTTCGGCACAGCAGGCAGAGGCTATCGTACAGATCAACACCGGTGTTGACCAGATCTCCGCCGTTGTAGCCACCAATACGAGAACAGCTATCGGCGCTGCATCCGCAAGTGAGGAGCTGTCGCAGCAGTCGCTGATACTCAAGAACATGATCGCCAAGTTCAGGCTCGCCAACGATGAAAAGAAGGAGCTTGAAAGCTATTCTTCGGGCAGCTACTACGATACTGACAGTGACGAGCCCGAGGATGACAGCCGGGATACGGACGATGACGACGGCATCGAGCCTGAGGAGCTCCCAGAGGATACCGATGAGCTCAAGATAGTGCTCGATGACGAGGACGATAAATACTAAGGCAGGAGGAACAGACTATGAAAAGACGTATAGGCATACTGACCAGCGGAGGCGACTGCCCCGGACTCAATGCGACTATCAGAGGCGTGGCAAAGGCTTGCTACGAGCGCTTCGGCGAGGACGTTGAGATCGTGGGCATTCAGAACGGCTACTACGGGCTTATGAACAATATGTGCAAGGAGATGCAGCAGTCGGATTTCTCGGGCATACTCACCCGGGGCGGCACCATCTTCGGCACCAAGAGAACACCCTTCAAGATGATGAAGGTAGTCGAGGAAGATAATCTTGACAAGGTCAAGGCTATGAAGCAGACCTACAAGAAGCAGAAGCTGGACTGTCTGCTGACCCTGGGCGGCAACGGCACCCACAAGACCGCCAATCTCCTCTCGGAGGAGGGGCTGAACGTCATCGGCCTGCCCAAGACCATAGACAATGACATCTGGGGCACCTCAGTGACCTTTGGCTTCCATACCGCAGTTGACATCGCCACCGATGTTATCGACCGCCTCCATACCACGGCCACCTCCCACAACCGTATCCTCGTTGTTGAGATAATGGGCAACAAGGCCGGCTGGCTCACCCTTTATTCCGGCATCGCAGGCGGCGCGGATATAATCGTAATCCCGGAGATACCCTACGATATCGACAAGCTGGCTCAGGCCTGTGTAAAGCGTGCCGAGGGCGGCAAGGGCTTCTCGATACTGGCAGTTGCCGAAGGCGCCTACGATATCAACGAGGCTAAGATGAAGAAGAAGGAACGCGCCAAAAGCCGTGCAGACGCAGGCATCACCACCGCCTCCACCAGGATTGCAAGACAGATCGAGGAAGCCACCGGCTGCGAGACAAGAGTCTGCGTGCCGGGTCATATGCTCAGAGGCGGCAGCCCCTCCGCCTATGACAGAGTACTGGCCACCAAATTCGGCGTCCACGCCGCACAGCTCATCGCCGACGGCAAGTACGGCTACGCTGTGGCTATGATAAAGGAAAACGTCTCCGAAAACAAGCTGGAGGACGTTGCGGGCAAGACCAAATTCGTCCCCGCCGACGACCAGATGGTCAAGACGGCAAGGGACATAGGCATCTCCTTCGGAGACTGATAAAGGACACAAAAAGGGCGTTCACACTCTGCGGTGTGAACGCCCTGAATCATTCAGATCGAATGGATCTTGTTTGCGGCGTCAGCGTGCTGGTCGATGCCGAACTTAACGTTCCTTCTGTGCTCGAAGAACTTGGGAGCTACCTTCGGGAACATAGCATAGGTGAGGACATCCTCCTCCTGCTCTGTCCACTCGGCGCACTCGCGGCGCATATCCTCAAGCTCGGGCTTGAGCTGATCTGCGGGACGGCAGGTGATGGGCTCCTCTCCGCCTAAGATCTGCTTCTGGAACTCGGGGTCGATCTCCACGGGAGTCTTGCCGTACTCGCCTTTGACGAGTCCCTTGAACTCCTTGGTGACGGTCTTGTATCTCTCGCCCATGATGACGTTGAACACCGCCTGAGTGCCAACGATCTGGGAGGTGGGAGTTACCAGTGGAGGGAATCCCGAATCCTTGCGGACTCTGGGGACCTCCTTGAGAACATCCTCCAGCTGATCCGCCTTGCCGGCCTGCTTCAGCTGCGAGAGCAGGTTCGAGAGCATTCCGCCGGGGACCTGATAGAGCAGCGCGTTGGTATTGGTAGCCAGCATCGAGGGATCCAGCAGACCCGAGTCGATGTACTTCTTTCTGAGTGTCATGAAATAATCCCTCAGCTCGTTGAGCTTTACAAGGTCAAGACCCGTATCGTACTCCGTGCCCTGGAAGGTGGCAACTATGGACTCCGTGGGAGCGTGGGATGTACCCAAAGCCAGGGGCGAAAGTGCGGTATCCACCGAATCGACGCCCGCTTCAACGGCCTTGATTATGCACATCGAGGCAAGACCCGAGGTGTAATGGGTATGCAGCGCCACGGGGATGCTTACCGCCGACTTGATGTCGCGGACAAGGCTCTCGGCCTCATAGGGAGTGAGCAGAGCCGCCATATCCTTGATGCAGATGGAATCGGCGCCGGCTGCCTCTATGCGCTTGGCGTAGTCCATATAATACTCGTGGGTGAACACATCGCCGAGAGTATAGGAGATAGCCACCTGAGCGTGACCCTTCTCCTTGTTGGCCGCCTTGATGGCGGTCTGGAGATTTCTGATATCGTTAAGGGCATCGAAGATCCTGATGATGTCGATACCGTTGGCAATGGACTTCTGAACGAAATACTCAACCAGGTCGTCAGCATAATGGCGGTAGCCCAGCATATTCTGACCTCTGAAAAGCATCTGGAGCTTGGTGTTGGGCATCTCCCTGCGGATGGTGCGCAGCCTCTCCCAGGGATCCTCGTTGAGGAACCTGATACAGGAATCGAAGGTAGCTCCGCCCCATACCTCTGCGGAATAGTAGCCTATCTTATCCATAAGAGCCAGCGCGGGCTTCATATCGTCGATAGACATTCTTGTTGCGATCAGCGACTGATGCGCGTCACGCAGGACTGTCTCTGTTATCTTCAGCTTTCCCATTTATCTCCGTCCTTTCGATCAGCCGATAACGGCAAGAACGGTGCCCGTCTCAACAGCGGTGCCCTTGGTAGTGTTGACGCTGAGTACTTTGCCGGCAGCGGGAGAGTTAACGTCGTTCTCCATCTTCATAGCCTCAAGCACGAAGAGGGCCTGACCCTGGGAAACAGTATCGCCCACCGATACCTTTACATCGAGGATAGTACCCGGCATGGGAGCTGTCACCTTGGTGCCTTCAACTGCGGCAGCAGGTGCAGGTGCGGGAGCAGCTGCCTTGGGAGCTGCTGCGGGGGCGGGTGCTGCTGCGGGAGCCGCTGCGTCTGCGCCCAGCTCCTCGACCGCTACGTCGTAAGCCTTGCCGTTTACTGTAATGCTGTATCTTTTCATTTATAATACCACCAATCTCAATTATTTTCGTATATCAAAGCTGGATGTTGGAATGCTTCTTCGGGAGCCTCTGGATGCGCTTGCCGGAGAGGATATCGAGAGCCGCAGCAAGTGCCGCTCTTACGCCCTCGGGGGCAACTACCGCATCTATGCTGCCCTTCTGTGCCGCCAGAACAGCCGAAGCCTCCTCGCGCTCATACTTGGCAGCCAGCTCGTTTCTCTTTGCCGTAAGGTCGGAAGCGCCTGCCAGCTCATCGTGGTGCAGGAACTCCACCGCAGCCAGAGGATCCAGCGGAGAGATCACCGCCTTCTCCAGAGCGAAGATCATATCAGCATTCGCGCCCTTGCCTGCAAGTGCGATATATGCCGAGCCGTAAGCCTTGCCCGTAACTACCGCCAGCTTGACGGTGGTAGCCTCGGCATAGGCGTGAGCGAGCTTGGCCATAGCCTTTACTGCGCCGGCAGCCTCAGTGCTGTCATCGGCGGCGAAGCCTGCGGTATCAACAAAGGTGATAACGGGTATCGCAAAGGCGTCGCAGGTGCGGACAAATCTTGCCAGCTTGGAGGCATCGTCGGCGGTGAGCTTGCTGTCAGCCTTATCGGTGGCAAGTATGCCCACCGCAGAGCCGTTCAGCGTACCCAGAGCGGTATATGCAGCCTTGCCGTGATCGGCATAGAGCTCGGTAACGCTCCCCGCGTCGCAGACAGCCTCAGCCTGAGAAGCGGCATCGGTGCCGAAGGCAGCCTCGGGAGCATCGAATTCAAACATAGGTACTGACGAAAGGTTATTGAGGGGGAGCTTTGAAAGCAGAGCCTTGGCAGCCTCCACCGCTGCCTTGTCATCCTCGCAGACGAGAGCGGCGGTACCGTTCTTTGCTGCGTTCTCGGCGCTGTTCTTTATGCTGCTGTTGGCAGCCACATAAAGCTCCGCATCCTTGGTAAGTACGGTGAAGTCAGCGCTCTCAGCCAGCATTGCGGCTGCGCCGGAGCAGACCCCTGCGGCTACCGCGATCTGGGGAACGACTCCCGAAAGATTTGAAGACCACATCAGCAGCTCGCCGTAAGCGGAGAGTGCAGCAAAGCTGTCCTCCAGGTCGGCGCCGATGCTGTCATAGATACCCACCACGGGAACGCCCGTCTTGGCGGCGAGGTCATAGAGCTTGGCGATCTTATCAGCCTGAACGCGGCTCATAGCGCCGCCCTTCACGCTCCTGTCCTGGGAAAAAGCATAGACCGGCTCGCCGTTGGCGTAACCGTAGGCGGTGATAACGCCCGAGAGCTCGCTGCCCGAAAGAGCATAAGCGTCCAGCTCGGTGAAAGCACCCTCATCAAACAGATATGTCAAACGCTTTCTTGCATCGCTCTCCGCACCGGCGCGGGACTGGAGCTCCGCAAGAGAAAGATTATTCTGCGGCATTTGGTTATATCCTCCATTCAAATATAGTCGCCGCAGACCCTCCGCGGCATAATCATACAGATTTATTATACTATTTTTCTCACCGCATTACAAGAGCATTCAAACTCATATCGCCACATTTTACAAATTTGTAACATTTGTTCCAGAGGTCAATTGTAAAAAAATCGTGAACGCTCTTGACAGCTTATACGGGGGTATGTATAATAAAATATAGTCAATACAGGAAATGCGTTGAAGGGAAACAAGGCATCCCGCTTCGGTCAAAGAGAGCCGCCGTTTGGTGAAAGGCGGTAAGGGCGGAACGCTATAGCTCATCCCCGAGCAGATAAGGCGAAGCACAGTAGTTTTATACGGGAGCTCCCGTTACAGAGCGTCGCATTGATAGATGCGGTCAAGGCGTATGCGGTGACGTATACGTGAATGAGAGTGGTAACACGGGTAATATGCTCGTCTCTTATAGAGAGACGGGCGTTTTTTGATATCCAAAGATTATAAGAGAAAGGAGCAGACCAGATGGTAAAGACCGCAGCGATAGTAAGCCTTTCCAGCGGCATACTGGGCGAGCCGTTCATAAAGTTTGAGCTTGATATCGGTCTCAGACGACTGCGCGAGTACGGGATAAACGTAAAGTTCATGCCCAACGCCCTCAAGGGACTTGATTACATCAAGGATCACCCCGAAAAGAGAGCCGAAGACCTGCTTGATGCCTTCCGCGACCCGGAGGTGGATATGATCCTCTGCGCCGTCGGCGGGGAGGATACCTACCGGCTGCTCCCCTATCTGTTTGAGTATGACCGGCTGAAAAACGCTGTCAGCGATAAGATATTCCTGGGCTTTTCGGACACGACGATCAACCATTTTATGCTGCATAAGGCAGGTCTGAAAACCTTCTACGGTCAGTCATTCCTGTCAGATATCTGCGAGCTGAGCGATGAGATGCTCCCCTATACGAAAAAGTATTTCGAGGAGCTCATAACCTCCGGGACTATAAAGGAGATCACTCCCAGCCAGGTCTGGTACGAGGAGAGAAAGTCGTTCTCCCCGGATCAGGTGGGTGTGCCCCCTGTCTCCCACCCGGATAAGGGCTTCGAGCTTTTGCAGGGCCCGCCACGGTTCAAGGGAAAGATACTGGGCGGGTGCATAGATTCGATGTACGATATGTTCAACGGCGGACGCTTCGGGGATATGCCTGTCCTATGTAAGAAATACAGTCTTTTCCCGGATGCAGAGGACTGGCAGGGACGCATCCTCCTGCTGGAATCCAGCGAGGAAAAGCCCGCCCCGGAGGTCTACCGCAGATCCCTGGAATATCTGAAAGAGGCCGGCGTGTTTGACCGGATATCCGGCATACTCGCAGGCAAGCCAATGGACGAGACCTACGCAGAGGAATACAAAAAGCTGCTGGTCGAGGTGATCGACCGCCCGGAGCTGCCAATAGTTTTCAACATAAACATCGGTCACGCCCTGCCGAGGTGCATAATCCCCTTCGGTGTCCAGGCAACAGTAGATGCCGATAAACAGGTCATCACTTTTGAAAATGAATAAGGACTATAATTGTATTTGTATAAGGAGTGTATAGTTATGATGAATGCAAGCAAGTACAGGAGAGGCTATTTTATGCCCCCCTACCCCTGTATGAAATGGGCCCAGAAGGAGTATATCGACAAGGCTCCCATCTGGTGCTCGGTGGATCTGAGAGACGGCAATCAGGCTCTTATCATCCCCATGAGCCTTGATGAGAAACTGGAGTTCTTCGCCAAGCTGGTGGAGATAGGCTTCAAGGAGATCGAGATAGGCTTCCCTGCCGCTTCCGAGACCGAGTATGAGTTCTGCCGTACCCTTATCGAGAAGAACCTCATCCCCGACGATGTGACCATCCAGGTGCTCACCCAGTCGAGAGAGCACATCATCAAGAAGACCTTTGAGGCCGTAGACGGCGCAAAGAACGCCATCGTCCACCTCTACAATTCCACCTCGGTAGCACAGCGCGAGCAGGTGTTCCGTATGTCCAAGGATGAGATCAAGGAGATCGCCGTTTCCGGCGCCAAGATCTGCGAGGAGTACAGGAAGAAGGCCAAGGGCAATATCATCTTCGAGTATTCCCCCGAAAGCTTCACCGGCACCGAGCCCGAGTACGCCCTTGAGGTAGTCAATGCCGTCCTCGATGTATGGCAGCCCACTCCCGAGAGAAAGGTGATCATCAATCTCCCCGTAACGGTTGAGATGAGCCTCCCCCATGTTTACGCTTCACAGATAGAGTATATGTGCGAGAATATGAAATACCGCGAGAATGTCCTGGTATCCCTCCATCCCCACAACGACAGAGGCACCGGCGTTGCCGACTCCGAGCTGGGTATGCTGGCGGGCGCAGACCGTATCGAGGGCACCTGCTTCGGGAACGGTGAAAGAACGGGCAACGTTGATATCGTCACCCTGGCTATGAATATGTACACCCACGGCGTTGACCCCAAGCTGGATTTCTCTGACATCCCCTCTCTCGTAGAGATATATGAAAGAGTTACCAGAATGAAGGTCTACGAGCGCAGCCCCTATGCGGGAGCTCTGGTATTCGCAGCCTTCTCCGGCTCCCATCAGGATGCTATCGCCAAGGGTATGAAGTGGCGCGAGGAAAAGGACCCCGAGCACTGGACCACCCCCTACCTTCCCCTGGACCCCAAGGACGTGGGCAGAGAGTACGACGGCGACGTTATCCGCATCAACTCCCAGTCGGGCAAGGGCGGCATAGGCTATCTTATGGAGAAGAAATACGGCTACAATATGCCCAAGAAGATGCGGGAGAACTTCGGCTATGCCGTCAAGGACATCTCCGATCACCTGCACAAGGAGCTTATGCCCGACGAGATCTACAAGATCTTCAAGGAGAACTACCTCAATATCGACGCACCCGTCAAGGTGCTTGAATCCCACTTCCGTCAGGATGCCGACGGGCGCATCACCTCGGATGTGACCGTTTCGGTGAACGGCGGCGAGAAGAAGGTCTTCACCGCCCGCGGAAACGGACGTCTCAACGCCGTTGCGAACGCCCTCAAGCAGGCGACAGGCCTTGACTACACCCTCGAATCCTACGATGAGCACGCTCTGGAGCGCCACTCCAATTCCGAGGCGGTATCCTATGTAGGTATCTCCGCCAACGGCAAGACCGTTTGGGGCGCCGGCAGGCACACGGATATCATCGTGTCCTCCATCTACGCTCTGCTCTCGGCTATAAACCACATAATGGCATAAAGAAAGACCGCAGTTCCGAAAAAGGAGCTGCGGCCTTTTGTCTTCTTTACTTGGTGTAGACGCCGATGATCTCGCCGATGTAGGCGGTGTGGAAGTCCCCTGCCGCATACTGCTCGGAGATTATGCTCTTGACCAGGATATCCTCAGCGCCCAGAGTACCTGCATAGAGCTTTCTGCATACCAGCACCAGCTCTGCCTCCTCAAAGGCTACCGAGCTCTCGGCGGAGATAGGGGTGAGCCCCGCAAGGGCGGGCTTGTCGCAGTCGCGGCCGGTCTTTGAGCCGCAGATGCCCAAAGCCTTCCTGTAAGCCTCGGGGTAGAAGCTGAGGGTAAAGGTCTCCTCACGGTCAATGAATTCCTTTGTGTATCTCTGGGGACGGATAACGGTAACGGCGCAGGGCTTGTTCCACATTATCCCGGCAAAGCCCCAGGACGCGGTCATGGTGTTGAAGCTGCCCTCATTCCCGGCAGTGACCAGCATCCAGTCGGAGCCGATCCGCTTGAATACGTCAAAGCTCCCCTCCACCTCTGAAAGGGCTTTCTTTGCAAAGCCTGCTTCGGTAAGTGTTTTCACAGATATTCCTCCTTTTCGCGGTGCATATTCCCTATGCTTATATTATATCAGAACCCGCCCCGATTGTCAACGGCGTATATTTCCGAACAAAGGGCGATTTTTGACAAATTCCCTCCCTTTTGCTCTTGATTTTGCCTTTGAAATATGCTATACTATATTATAAGTGCAGCCATTGCGCCGGCAGCGTGCAGAAGCAGCATTGCATATATACGGCTGAGAATGTATATTTTTATATCTAATCATACGAATATACGGATATTCATTAAAATATACATCATATATCCCGAAAGTATGTATAAATTAAAAACTTTTGCGTGTATGCTATTGACAACGGATGCAAAAGGTGTATAATGATATGTATGATATTCAAAATACCGTTATATCATTATCCCTCAACCCATATTTCAAATCATTGGAGGCATTTTTATGGCTAAGGAAATCAAAAAGGTAGTTCTTGCTTATTCGGGCGGTCTTGATACATCCATCATCATCCCGTGGCTGAAGGAAAACTACAACAACTGCGAGGTCATCGCCGTTTCGGGCGACGTAGGTCAGGGCACCGAGCTGGACGGCCTTGAGGAAAAGGCTATCAAGACAGGCGCCAGCAAGCTCTACATCGAGGATCTTACCGAAGAATTCATCACCGATTATGTTTACCCCACCCTTCAGGCGGGCGCGGTGTATGAGAACAGATACCTGCTGGGCACCTCCTTTGCCCGTCCCATCATCGCCAAAAGGATCGCCGAGATCGCTCTGCGCGAGGGTGCCGACGCTATCTGCCACGGCTGCACCGGCAAGGGCAACGATCAGGTAAGATTCGAGCTGGCTATCAAGGCTTTCGCTCCCGATATGCAGATCATCGCTCCCTGGAGGATCTGGGATATCAAGTCCAGAGATCAGGAGATCGACTATGCCGAGGCTCATAATATACCTCTGAAAATAAACCGCGAGACCAACTACTCCAAGGATAAGAACCTCTGGCACCTTTCCCACGAGGGTCTTGATCTGGAGGATCCCGCAAACGAGCCCCAGTACGAGAAGCCCGGCTTCCTGGAGATGGGCGTTTCTCCCATAATGGCTCCCGATAAGCCCACCTATGTGACCATCCACTTCGAAAAGGGCGTTCCCACCGAGCTGGACGGCAAGAAGCTCTCCGGCAAGGAGATGGTGGCTGCTCTCAACAAGCTGGGCGGCGAGAACGGCATCGGTCTTGCAGACCTGGTGGAGAACCGTCTTGTGGGTATGAAGTCCAGGGGCGTGTATGAGACTCCCGGCGGAACTATCCTCTACAAGGCTCACGAGGTGCTGGAGACCATCACCCTCGATAAGGAGACTATGAGGATGAAGGCTTACCTCGGCATCAAGTTTGCCGACCTGGTATACAACGGCCAGTGGTTCACTCCTCTCCGCGAGGCTCTGAGCGCTTTCGTTGCCGAGACCCAGAAGACCGTTACCGGCGACGTTAAGCTGAAGCTCTACAAGGGCAACGTTATCAACGCAGGCGTTACCTCGCCCTTCACCCTCTACGATGAGGAAGTTGCTACCTTCGATGAGGACAATGTTTACAATCAGGCTGATTCCGCAGGCTTCATCAACCTGTTCGGCCTGCCGATCAAGGTAAGAGCCAAGCTCGAGCAGAAGAGAAACAACAAGTAAAAGTGTATCGAAAAACTGAGGGAGGTTTTTGATATGTCAGATAACAACGGTATTTTTGAATCCGCAATAGACAAGAAGGTAGAGCTGACCTATGACAGCCTGCCCAACTCCAGCTTTGAGGACGTTAACTTCTCCGGCGCAAAGTTCTCAAACGTAAACCTGAAGGATGCTCTCTTCGACGATGTCAATATGGATAAGGCGAAGTTCAACAACGTCAGCCTGACCGAAGGCGATTTCACGGATATGTATATGGTCAACACCAAGTTCCTCGGTGTCAACCTCTCCAATTCCCGCTTCGGCTGCTCAATAATGAACAACGTCGAATTCAAGAACCCCGATCTGAAAAACTCGCAGTTCATCCACTGCGATCTCTCAAATGTTGAGATCACCGAGTGCAAGATCGACGGTCTGAAGATCAACGGTATCGACATCTGCAAGCTGCTGGAGCAGCACGAGAAGAGCTACACCGAGTAAACAGTGACTTTCAGGCAGAACGCGCCTGCGCTTTGCGGGCGTGCTCTGCCTTACACTTTTTGAGCGTGACGATCAGAACAGCAACATATTTTAAAAGGCGGTAATCAGTATGGGAAACAAAATGTGGGCAGGACGCTTTACAAAGGAAACAGATGAAAGGGTCAACGATTTCAATTCGTCTATTTCCTTTGACGCAAGAATGTATAAGCAGGATATCGAGGGCTCAATTGCCCACGCCACGATGCTGGGCGAGTGCGGTATCAACTCGGCGGAGGATACCGAGAAGATCATCGCCGGGCTCAGGGGCATTCTTGCGGATCTTGAAAGCGGCGCTTTACAGTTCGACCCCACCGCCGAGGACATCCATATGTTCAACGAGGCAGTGCTCACCGAACGCATCGGCGACGCGGGCAAGAGGCTCCACACCGCCCGCTCGAGAAACGATCAGGTGGCGCTGGATCTCAGGATGTATCTCCGGGATGAGATACCCATAATCAAGGCGCAGGTGGCAGAGCTCATCGAGACGCTGATGCGTCTTGCGGAAAAGCACCTGACTACCGTAATGCCGGGATACACCCATTTGCAGAGAGCGCAGCCCATAACCTTTGCGCATCACCTTATGGCTTACGTCCAGATGCTGCTGAGAGACCTGGGCAGGCTGGGGGATACCTACAAGAGGACCAGCATAATGCCTCTGGGCTCCGCAGCCCTGGCTTCCACCACCTATCCAATAGACCGCAGAAGAGTCTGCGAGCTGCTGGGCTTTGACGATATCACCCAGAACTCCCTGGACGGAGTTTCCGACAGAGATTTCTGTATCGAGTTGACCTCGGCGCTGTCAATGCTGATGATGCACCTCTCCCGCTTCTCGGAGGAGATAGTCCTCTGGTGCTCCTGGGAGTTCAAGTTCATCGAGCTGGACGACGCCTATGCCACAGGCTCCTCCATTATGCCCCAGAAGAAGAACCCCGATGTCACCGAGCTTATCCGCGGCAAGACAGGGCGGGTCTACGGCGACCTTATGACCCTGCTGACAATGATGAAGGGGCTCTCCCTTGCCTACAACAAGGATATGCAGGAGGACAAGGAGGCAGTATTTGACGCGGTGGATACCGCAAAGCTCTGCCTGAGAACATTTATCCCGATGATAGATACAATGAGGGTCATCCCAGAGAATATGCGAAACGCTGCGGCCAAGGGCTTCATCAACGCCACCGACTGTGCCGACTATCTCGTGAAAAAGGGTCTGCCCTTCAGGCAGGCTTACAAGATAACGGGAACTCTCGTTCACATCTGCATCGAAAAGGGCCTGACCCTGGAGACCTTGCCCATCGAGGATTACAAGGAGGTCTGCGAGACCTTTGAGAGTGATGTTTACGATGCTATCAGCCTCGACACCTGCGTGATGCAGCGTAAGGCCTACGGCGGCCCCGCTCCCGAGAGCGTAAAGGCGCAGATAGAGTTTTCAAAGGAAGAGCTTGAAAAGCTGAGATAAAAAACAAAGGAGGTCATCATATGAGAAAGTCCGGGAACAAGATCGAGCTTTGCAGCAAATGCGGCAAAGGCATCGGCGGGGACGATTTCTGCCGCTACTGCGGCGCGAAGCGTTCCGTCAAGCTGTTCGACCCTTCCAAGATGGAGATGCAGTGCGTCTACGGCCCGCCTCCGGTGGAAAGGCTCCACACCTGCAAGGACTGCGGCTTTGAATGGACCACCTGTATGATGATAGACGACCAGCGCTACTGCCCGAAATGCGGCAGCCCCGCTTCGGTCAAGGAGCTTCAAGAATACTGATAAAAGAAGGTTTTTGATATGTCAACCAAGGTTTTTATAGACGGCAAGGAAGGCACTACGGGCTTACAGATCTTTGAGAGATTTGAAAAGCGCAGCGACCTTGAAATACTCCTCATCGACGAGGAAAAGCGCAAGGACGTGAACGAGAGAAAGCGGCTCATCAACGAGTCGGATATCACCTTTCTCTGCCTGCCCGACGCAGCAGCGATAGAGGCTGCCGCTCTGACGGAGAACCCCTCCGTCCGCATTATCGACGCTTCCACCGCCCACCGAACAGACCCCGCCTGGGACTACGGCTTCCCCGAGCTTTCGGCGGAGCACAGAGCGAACATCGCCAAATCGAAAAGAGTTGCCAACCCCGGCTGCTATGCCAGCGGGTTCATAAGCATCGTCTATCCTCTGGTGAAGGCGGGTGTCCTCCCCGAGGACTATCCCCTGACCGCTCACGCCGTTTCGGGCTACAGCGGCGGCGGCAAAAAGATGATAGCCGCCATCGAGGGCGAGGACAAGACCTTTGAGATGCAGTCCCCCAGGCAGTATGCGCTGACACAGCAGCATAAGCACCTCCCCGAGATGCAGAAGGTCTGCGGGCTGAAATACAGACCTATGTTCAACCCCATCGTTGACGATTACTACGCGGGAATGGTGGTCTCCGTCCCGCTGGTGACGAGAGCCCTCTCAAAGAGCTACACCCCCGCGGATATCCACGAGATACTCTCGGCTCATTATGAGGGGCAGAGATTTGTGAAGGTCATGGAGCCGGGCGGTAAGGAGACCCTCCCCGACGGCTTCCTCGCAGCCAACACCCTTGCGGGCACCAACGATATGCAGCTGTTCGTATTCGGCAGCGACGAGCAGATACTTCTCTGCTCCAGGCTGGACAATCTGGGCAAGGGAGCCTCCGGCGCCGCCATACAGAATATGAACATAATGCTCGGTCTCGATGAGGCCACAGGCCTTATCTGAAAACGGAGAACGCTATGATAAGAAAAAGCAAGCTGCTGCCGGTCATCCTTTCGGTGCTGATGCTCTGCGCCTGCGGCTCGGAGGAAAGCTCCGGCGAACCTACCGGAACGACTACGACCGTCACCGCTGCTTCAACAGCTTCCACGGCATCGGCAACTGCGGCCGCAGAGACCTCTGTCTCCACAGAGGCTCTGACCTCTGCGCCGGAGACCGTCACCGAAACTGAGACAGAGGCTCCCAGCGAAACGGTGACAGAAGCACCCACGGAGACAGTTACCGAAAAGGTCACCGAGAGCGTCACCCGGAAGCAGACGGAGAAACAGACCGAAAAGCAGACCGAGGCTCCAAAGAAACCCGTACCCGCCGAAAAGGTCAAGGGCAAGACAGCCAAGGCGGTCTTTGAGGAGCTGACGCTGGAGGAAAAGGTGGGGCAGGTCTTCATCACCCGCTCCGATGCCCTTATCTACGACGATTTTGCCGACCACGGCGTGAACTATGTTGACGATAAGGTGAGAGAGGCGCTGAAAAAGATACCTCTGGGCGGCATAACCCTGTTCGGCGGCAACGCAAAGACCCCGGAGCAGATACTCAGCTTCACCGGCGGCTTTCAGGATGCCAGCAGAGTTCCTATGATAATGACCCTTGACGAAGAGGGCGGCAACGTGGCAAGGCTGGCAAACGCCGGCTTCCCTGTTACCAAGTTCCCGTCAATGGGTAAGATAGGCGATACCGGCGATCCGGAGCAAGCCTACACCGCAGGCTACACCATCGGCAAGTACATCAAGAGCTACGGCTTCAACTCCGACCTGGCTCCCGTTGCGGATGTGAACACCAATCCGCTGAATATCGTCATCGGAACGAGAGCCTTCGGCAGTGACCCTGTCATGGCGTCGAAGTTCGTCAGCAGATACATCGACGGCCTCCACGCAGCGGGGGCTATGAGCTGCCTCAAGCACTTCCCCGGTCACGGCGATACTATAGCCGACACCCATATCTCGGCGGCGGTGGTGAACAAGACCTGGGATGAGCTTAAAGAGTGCGAGCTGATACCCTTTGCCGATAACTTAGACAAGACGGATATGGTTATGGCGGCCCATATCGCCCTGCCCAACGTGACGGGCGACAACACCCCCGCCTCCCTGTCCTATGAGATACTCACCAACAAGCTCCGCAAGGAGATGGGCTTCAAGGGCGTCATCATCACCGACGGCCTGGGGATGAACGCCGTAAGGAACTATTACTCCTCGGGAGAGGCGGCGATAAAGTCCTTTATGGCTGGCGCGGATATCCTGCTGATCCCCGAAAAGATCAGCGAAGCCTACACTGCCCTGCTGAATGCAGTCAAGAGCGGCACAGTACCTATGTCAAGGCTCGACGAGAGCGTTATGAGGATCCTCGAGCTCAAGGAAAAGTACGGCCTGCTCGGATAAATCTATATAAAAGAGGAATAGTAAAAATGAAGGAATTAAACACATACAAATCCATCGAGGGCGGCGTCTGCGCCGCAAAGGGCTTCAAGGCAAGCGGTTATTACAGCGGCATCAAAGCCTTTATGCAGACAGGTGCCGACGGCAACGAGAGCCCGCTCCCCGGAAAGAAAAACGATATTGCGCTCCTGGTCTCTGATACGGTCTGCAATACCGCCGGAGTTTATACCTCAAACAAGGTCAAGGGTGCGCCTGTTGTCGTTACCAAAAGAAATCTTGCCGCCAACGGCGGGCATTCCAAGGCTGTTATCGTCAACTCCGGAAATGCCAACACCTGCAACGGCGACGGCGAAGAAAAAGCACAGGCTATGTGCGAGCTCACAGCCGAAAAGCTGAGGATCTCACCTGATCTGGTCATCGTTGCCAGCACCGGAGTTATCGGGCAGGTGCTCCCGCTGGAGCCTATAAAAAAAGCCATTGATCCGCTTTTTGAGGGGCTTTCCTATACGGGCAATCTCGAAGCGGCTACCGCTATAATGACCACAGACACCGTCAAAAAGGAGTACGCAGTCACCTTTACCGCCGGCGAAAAGGAATGCAGGCTGGGCGGTATGGCCAAGGGCAGCGGTATGATCCACCCCAATATGGCCACCACCCTCAACTTCATAACCACCGACTGTGCAGTATCGGCGGAAATGCTGCAGAAGGCTCTCAGCGATGTAGTAAAGGTAACATATAACTGCCTCTCCGTTGACGGCGATCAGTCCACCAACGACACCTGTATGCTTATGTCCAACGGCCTTGCCGGGAACACCGAGATCACAGCCGAGGGCGAGGACTACCGGACTTTCAGGGATGCCCTCTGTCAGGTAATGGCAAATCTCACAAGGATGCTTGCAAAGGACGGCGAGGGCGCCAGCAGGCTCGTTGAGTGTACTGTCAAGGAAGCGCCCGATCTTGATACCGCGATAATCATTGCAAAAAGCGTTATCTGCTCACCCCTTGTAAAGTGTGCTATGTACGGTGCTGACGCCAACTGCGGACGTATAATGTGCGCTATGGGCTATGCCGATACCGACTGCGACGTTACCAAGGCCGATGTTTATTATATCTCCAGGGCCGGAAAGATACTTGTCTGCGAGAACGGCCTCGGGCTGAAATTCGACGAGGACAAGGCCAAGGAGATACTTATGGAGGACGAGATCGAGATCCTCTGCGAGCTGCATCAGGGCGATGCGGAAGCCACCGCCTGGGGCTGCGACCTCACCTACGATTACGTTAAGATCAACGGCGATTACAGGAGCTGACAGAATATGTTTGAAGCCGATTTTTCGCCCTATATCGCCGCGGACGAGGAGCTCCTCTGGCAGGGCGAGAGCCATAAGGAGGGTCCCGCGCCCCAGGCTTCGGGCTCGAACAGTATGTTATTATTTGCCGTCATCTGGACAGTGATGACCGTACTTATCTTCGGGATCGTCTTTATAAGCTCAGGAAATGAGCTCAGAGGCGGAACAATGGCCGCCGCGGTAATCGGTGCGGCGGTGTTCATCGGGTTAGGCGCGTGGCTGTTTTATTACACCTTTCACTTCACCCATGAATACTACGCCCTGACCGACAAGCGCTTCCTGCGTATGAGCGACAAGGGCGAGATAGTACAGCAGAGCGAGCTTTACCACGCTGTCTCGGCGGAGCTGCTGGGCATAAAGAACGGCTACGGCACAATAAAGATCAAAACGGGTGTCGTTCACCGGCTCCGTGTAAAGGGCCACACCCACACCACCCGGGAATTCTGGGCAATGCGCGGCATAGAAGGCGCCGACGAGTTCTATAAGCTCTTCACAGGGCTTTTGCAGATAATCAAGGAAGAACAACACAACTGAGGGAGTATGAAAAAATGGAAATAGCAAACAGTATCCGCAGCCAGATCCTTTCGGACGCGCTGCCCTACATCCAGAAATACCACAACAAGGTAGTAGTCATCAAGTACGGCGGCAACGCCATGACCAACGATGAGCTTAAGGAAGCGGTGATGAGAGATATCGTCCTGCTCTCCGAGGTAGGCATAAAGGTGGTGCTCGTCCACGGCGGCGGCCCCGAGATCAACGCCATGCTCAAAAGAGTGGGCATCGAGAGCAGATTTATCGGCGGCCTCAGATACACCGATGAGGATACTATGGATATAGTAAAAATGGTGCTGACCGGCAAGGTCAACAAGGAGCTCGTTTCGGCGCTGCAGCTCCACGGCGGCAAGGCCATCGGCCTCTGCGGCATGGACGGCGAGATGATCGTGGCTGAAAAGAAGCAGGGCGAGATCGACCTGGGCTTCGTGGGGGATATCAAGAAGGTCACCACCAAACCCATCATCGACGCCATCAACAACGGCTATGTTCCCATCATCGCCACGGTAGCCACCTCTGCCGACGGTCAGGCTTACAACATCAATGCCGACACCGCCGCCGCAAGGATCGCCAGCTGCCTCAGAGCCGAGAACCTTATACTTATGACGGACATCGCAGGCCTCCTTGAAAACAAGGACGATCCCTCGACCCTTATCCCCACGGTACAGGTCAGCGAGGTAGCTTACCTCAAGAGCTCGGGGATAATCTCGGGTGGAATGATCCCCAAGATCGACTGCTGCGTCGAGGCAGTCAGACGAGGCGTTAAGAAGACCTGCATAATCGACGGGCGCGTACCTCATTCGATACTGATAGAGCTGCTTTCCAGCGAGGGCATCGGAACCCAGTTCATCTGATACGGAGACCCGTGAGGGGGAGAGCATATGGATAAACTGTTTTCCAACGACACCGAGACCGAGAAGGTCATATCATTCGCAGCCTTAGATAGCGGGAACAGATCGGGCTCAAAGTATATCAAAAGAGCCTCGGCCGTTCTTTCCTTGGCGATCGTGATCGTGCTTTTCGTGCCGATGGATCTGGCGGTAAAAGCGATAGTCCTGCTTGTGCTGGCAGCCGTTCTGGTAACGGCGGTGATCCTAGCTGAAAAAAAGGCCCGTGACCGTGTGGGCACCGAGGCTGATATAGGCTATGTCAAGACCGGCGAGAACGACCGCTACCACTATGATTTCTATGAGGATAAGGTCACGGTAAGCGGTGCCGCGGAGTGCGTGATACCCTTTGCCGAGCTGCTTTCGGTGCATGACATCGGCTCGGCCTTCCAGTTCCGTACCTCCGAGCGCAGCTTCACAGTCAAGAAATCCGGCTTCGCCCGCGACGATATCAAGCGCTTCCGCGACCTGATGATCGCCAACGGCAAAAAAGTCATTTGATATACTGCATAAAAAGTAAGGAAGGAATGTAAAATGAGTAAGACGATAGATAAATTCAACGAGCACGTTATGATGACCTACGGCAGGCTGGATATTGTGCTCGACAAGGGCGAGGGGCGCACCGCCACCGACGAGGACGGCAAGGAGTATATCGACTTCGGTTCTGGCATAGGCACCAACTCCCTGGGCTACTGCAACGACGAGTGGGCTGATGCGGTCTGTGCGCAGGTAAGGAGCATCCAGCACACCTCAAACTATTATTACACCACAGTTCAGGCGGATTTCGCAGATATGCTCTGCACCGCCACAGGCTACCAAAAGGTGTTCTTCGGCAACTCCGGTGCCGAGGCCAACGAGTGTGCCATCAAGCTGGCAAGGAAATACAGCTTCGATAAGTACGGCAAGGAGGCTGAGAGGAATATCATCATCACTCTGGTGAACAGCTTCCACGGCAGGACGATAGCCACCCTTTCCGCCACCGGTCAGGATGTGTTCCACAACTATTTCTTCCCCTTTGTTCCGGGATTTGTGAACGTTGAGGCCAACAACATCGCCGACCTGAAAGCCAAGCTTGCCGAGAACAAGGGCAAGGTCTGCGCCGTGATGTTCGAGCTGGTCCAGGGCGAGGGCGGCGTATGCCCGTTGACTAAAGAGTTCGTTGACGCCATATTTGAAGAGTGCGCCAAGGAGGATATCCTCACCATCTGCGACGAGGTACAGACTGGCATCGGCAGGACGGGGGCCGTACTCACCTCAAAGCTCTTCGGCGTAAAGCCCAACATCACCACCCTTGCAAAGGGTCTTGCGGGAGGCGTTCCCATAGGCGCCTGCCTCGCTGACGAGAAGTGCTGTGACGTCCTCACCAAGAGCACCCACGGCTCCACCTTCGGCGGCAACCCCATCGCCTGCGCAGGCGGCAAGGTAGTTATCGGCAAGGTGAGCGACCCCGCCTTCATCGCCGAGATCAACCGCAAGGCAGAGCTGTTCAGGAGCCTGCTCTCCGAGATCGACGAGGTGGAGGGCGTTGACGGCCTGGGTCTGATGATAGGCGTAAGGCTCAAGACCAAGAAGGCCGCCGAGATCCTGGGCGAGTGCGCAAAGAACGGCCTGCTGATACTCACCGCCAAGGATAAGCTCCGCTTCCTGCCCCCCCTGACCATCACCGATGAGGAGATCAAAAAGGGCATAGCTATCCTTGCAAAGCTCCTGGCGTGAAACCGCGGGTGCAGAGCTATGCAGATAAGGAAAATGGATATATCCGACTACGATAAAGTCTACAGCCTGTGGCTCTCCTGCAAGGGTATGGGGCTCAACGACCTTGACGATTCAAGGGAGGGAATCTCGAAATACCTTGACCGCAACCCCGACACCTGCTTCGTCGCCGAGGATGGCGGCGAGATCGTGGGCGTCATAATGTCCGGGAATGACGGCCGGAGAGGTTTCATCCACCACACAGCCGTTTCCCCCGATCACAGGAGGCAGGGCATCGCCTCAGCGCTGGTCAGGGCGGCGCTGGAGGCCTTGAAGAGCCTGGGCATCAACAAGGTGGCTCTCGTGGTCTTTGAGCGAAATAAGGAGGGCAACGCCTTCTGGGAAAGCATTGGCTTCACCGGCAGGGACGACCTGGTCTACAGAAACAAAGCCCTTTCAAAAATGATAAGGACAGATACATAATCTATTATTACGGAGGAATTTGACATGAAGCATTTACTCAAGCTGCTGGATCTTTCCAAGGAGGAGATCATCGACATTCTCAACCTTGCCGACCAGCTCAAATACGAAAACAAGAACGGCATCGAGCACCACATCTTAAAGGGCAAGACCCTGGGAATGATCTTCCAGAAGTCCTCGACCCGTACCCGTGTTTCCTTTGAGACAGGTATGTATCAGCTGGGCGGTCAGGCGCTGTTCCTCTCCAACCGCGACCTCCAGATCGGCCGCGGCGAGCCCGTTCAGGATACCGCCCGCGTACTCAGCCGCTATATCGACGGCATTATGATCCGCACCTTCGCTCAGAAGGAGGTGGAGGATCTGGCCGGCTACGGCTCTATCCCCATAATCAACGGCCTCACCGATTTCTGCCACCCCTGCCAGGTGCTCGCAGACCTTATGACCATCCGCGAGTACAAGGGCCGCTTTGACGGCCTGAAGATGTGCTACATCGGCGACGGCAACAATATGGCCAACTCCCTGATCGTCGGCGGTCTGAAGGTGGGTATGAGCGTATCCATCGCCTGCCCCGAGGGCTACCGTCCCGACCCGCAGGTGCTGAAATTCACCAAGGAGTACGGCGATAAGTTCTTTATGACCGACAAGCCCCTCGAGGCTGCGGCAGGCTCCGACGTTCTCTTCACCGATGTTTGGACATCCATGGGTGAGGAGGACGAGACCGAGAAGCGCAAGATCGCTTTCGCAGGCTACCAGATCAACGACGAGGTAATGGCAGCCGCCAATGAGGGCGCTATGGTACAGCACTGCCTCCCCGCCCACCGCGAGGAGGAGATCACCGAGAAGGTGTTCGAGGCTCACGCCAACGAGATCTTCGACGAGGCCGAGAACCGTCTCCACGCACAGAAGGCAGTAATGGTAAAGGTAATGAGCGATAAGCAGTAAGGTGTTATTATGAGTGATTCTCCGAAGCCGCGTACTATTGCGGAGCTGCTGGATCTCTGTGACCGGAAGCAGCTCCCCCTCAGAACAATGCGCTTTTTCATCGGCGAGGATTATCCCGAGGCCAAGGCTTTCGGGATATATCAAGATGCCGACGGGGATTTTGTTGTCTACAAAAACAAGGCCGACGGCTCACGGGCTGTCAGGTACAAGGGTCCCGATGAGGAGCGGGCAGTGGGCGAGATCTATCAGAAGCTGAGATCCGAGATCGCCCAGCGCAAGGATACCGTCAATGAGCCGGTGCTCCCCATAAACAGAGCCGCCCCTGTAAAACTGCATACCGGGACCGCCTCTGCTGCACCCGTCAGCCGCAAGCGGATCATCGAAGGGGTGCTGCTGATCGCTATGGTGGCGGTGCTGATAGTCATACTCGTAAAGAAGCATAACAGCAATACTCCCAAGCGGGGCTACTACCGCAGCAACGACAGCTACTACTATTACGACAACGACGACTGGTATTACTACTCCGGGCTGGCCTGGGATATCATCGACGACGACGAGGTCGGCTTCGACGATTACTCCGACAGATACGTCTCGGAATACTACGATGACGGCTACAATATCGGGGACTTTGCCCAGTCGGATTACTACGACGGCTACTACGAGCGCTCCGCCGACGCCTACGATGACGACGACGATGACGATTGGTTCGACGACGATGACGACGACGATTGGGATTGGGACTTCGATTTCGATGACTGGGATTACGGCGACACCGATTGGGACACCGACTGGTGAGCCGCTTCAATGAAAACAATAACGGTCAGCTTTCAGGGCTGACCGTTTGTTTTTTACTTCTTCTTTTTTTCCTCCAGCAGGCGCTTGAGCATTACCTCCCGGCATTTCTTTTCCAGAGTGTCGTCCAGAGGGGGGAGTGTGACCTCCCTGCCCGCCTTGCGGGAGAGGCAGTAGGTGAGTATCTTATCGGCAAGCTTTGGGTTCTTTGCCAGCAGCGGGCCGTGGAGATAGGTGGCTATCACGTTCTTCTCGGTATAGCCCTCGCTCTCGGAGCCGAACTTGTTGCCGTTGCCGAACAGCACCCTCCCGAAAGGGGTCCTGACGTTATCGGTCATGCCGCCGTGGTTCTCAAAGCCGATGACCTTGTATTTCTCGCCGCAGAAATCCGTCTCGATAACTATATTGCCGATGCAGCGCTCCCGCTTGTTGGTGGAGGCCACAGTGTAGTAATCGAAAAGCCCCAGACCGGGGATCTTCTTGTCGTTTGAGTCCTTGTAATACTGCCCCATCAGCTGATAGCCTCCGCAGATCATCAGCATGAACACGCCGCTCTTGTGGGCTGAGGCTATCTTGTCCCGGCAGGAGAGAAGATCCTCAGCGAGAAGCTGCTGCTCGAAATCTGCGCCGCCCCCCAGATAGATCAGGTCATAGGAGGAGAAATCCGTCTTTGCGCCGTCACCCAGGGTGTAATCGTCCTTGACAGAGCTGTAGCCCCGCATTTTCAGACGGTAGGCCAGCAGCTCCATATTGCCGCTGTCGCCGTAGAGGTCAAGCATATTGGGGTACATATGCAGTATCCTAAGCGTTTCCATTGCTGCTGCCCTCCCCGCCTATAAATCTCTTGATAGCCGCTCTGGTCGGCTGGACTGCCGTGTAGTTCGCCACGGCGAATTTCCTGCCCGTGGTTGAGAACAGCTCCTTCACCGCATCGTCCAGGTCGGGGCGGACTACTATCTTAGCCGCATCGTAGCCCGAGCACTTGATCCTGACGGCGATATCGTAAGCCCGCCTGCCGCTGGTCACGACCCGGGAGACGTTTCTGAAGGTGCTGAAATTGATGTCCCAGATCCAGGAGACATCGTAGCCGTCCGCCAGATTGTCGTTCAGGACGAACAGCAGCTCCTTTTCCTCCTCGCATTCATTGACCATTCTTACGGTCATATTTGCACCCACGGGGTTCTTGGCGAGGTTCAGCATCAGCTTCGAGCCCTTGTACTCGAACTGCTCCATACGCCCGTTATTGACCTTGAAGCTCCTGAAGGTCTTGCGGACGATCTTCTTATCAATGCCGTAGAGCTTTGCAGCGGCGAATACCGCACAAAGGTTATACATATAATAGATGGTGGCATTGGCGGTGACATATTCCTCGCCGTCCACGGTGAAGGAGGGCTTTTCAAGGTCGATATCCGTGAACTTAACAAAGGGGCTGACCTTGCCGTAGCCGCATTTCGGGCAGGCGAACCGCCCGATGTGGGAATACTGGTAATAATCGTAGCGCAGAGCCGTTCCGCAGCGGGGGCAGAAACGCCCCTCACCCGCCTCGTGGAGGGTATCGGTGGCGTACTTGTACTTCTCAACGCTGAAATACTTCACATTGGGGTTGTTGGGATTGGCAAGCCCCAGCCTTGCCACGTTGGGGTCATCGCCGTTTAAGATCAGGTTGCCTTCAAAGGTCTCGCAGAACTTGTTGACCTTTAATATCAGGGTCTCCACCTCGCCGTTGCGGTCCAGCTGGTCGCGGAAGAAGTTGAGCACCACCAGGGTCTCCAGCTTAAGCTTGGAATACACCACGGGAACGTGGGATTCGTCCGTCTCCAGGATAAGATAATCCGCCTTGACCTTGCCCGTCATGGAGCAATGGTTCAGCAGCAGAGAGGTTATGCCCGTATCCAGGTTGTTGCCCTCGGGGTTGGTGATGATCTTCGCCCCGGTCTTCTTGAACATCTCGGCTATGAAATTCGTCACCGAGGTCTTGCCGTTGGTGCCTGTCACAGCGATGATGGGGCAGTCGATCTTGAAGGCTTTAAGGCAGTTCTTATTGAGCGTCCACAGGACGAGCCCCGGCAGATTGCCCGCATTGCGCCCGAAGAGGTGCAGCAGCCCGGAGATTATCTTTCCGAGCAGGATAGTGAAAAAGTTTATGATAAACACTTGCTTCAACTCCGTTCCGTGTCGGCTCACCCGGGAGCCTTATATATAATAATAGTACATCCGGAGCAAAATGTCAACCGTTATTTCAGGGAGGGTCACGGAAATCACCCTTGAATATGAGATCATTGTCCCGGCGCAGCTAAGAGCCGATCCCCTGCTTGTCAATATCGCAATATTGACAAGCAGGGGGTTTCGTGCTATAATATACCTTACAATGGATAATTGTCCGCTTTCGGGCGGAAGAGATACAGAGGAAGCTGAGATATTATGAGGATCGTAGTTATCGGAGCCGGAAAGCTCGGAGGCACCCTTGCCGCACAGCTGGTGCAGGAGGGTCATAACGTCACCGTTATTGAGAACAACCCCGAAGCTATCAAGAAGCTGCTCAACTCGCAGGATCTTATGTGTATAGAGGGCAACGGCGCCACCGCCGAGATGCAGATCGAGGCAGGCATCAAGAAGGCGCAGCTGCTCATCGCCGCCACCGCTCAGGATGAGCTGAATATGCTCTGCTGCATCGTTGCGAGAAAGCTGGGTCTTGAACGCGCCGCCTGCAGGGTGCGCAACCCCGAATATTACAATCAGATAGACCTTATCAAGAACGACCTGGGGCTG
The DNA here is from genome assembly GCA_017542125.1 of Ruminococcus sp. GTDB lineage: Bacteria > Bacillota > Clostridia > Oscillospirales > Ruminococcaceae > FB2012. The sequence goes on along the minus strand of JAFXXU010000051.1, from coordinate 2,629 downwards.
GCTATGGTCATAAACCCAGAGCTCACCGCCGCAGGCGAGATCGCCAGAGTGCTGGTGTTCCCTGCCGCCGCCAAGGTGGAGGTCTTCGGCAAGGGCAAGGTGGAGCTGGTCCAGAACCGCATCCCCGAGATTTCTCCCCTGGTGGGGCTCTCTCTGGCAGAGGTCTACAAAAAGCTTAAACTGCAGTACCTGATCTGCGCCGTTATCAGAGGGCAGGAGGTATATATCCCCACCGGCGATTTCGTCCTCCAGGCCAACGACATAATAAACGTCGCTGCCTCCCATAACGACCTTGAGCGCTTCTTCCGCCAGAACGGCACCATAAATCTTAAGGTCAAGACCGTAATGATCGTCGGGGGCGGTACCATCGGCTTCTACCTTGCACGCCAGCTCTCCTCTCTCGGGATGAGAGTAAAGGTGATCGAGAAGAATCTGGACCGGTGCAGAGTTCTCTGCGACCTTCTCCCCAAGGCGACCATAATAAACGGCGACGGCACCGATCAGGAGCTGCTGATGGATGAGGGCATCGCCGATGCCGATGCATTCGTAGCCCTCTCTAATCTGGATGAGGAAAACATCATCGTGTCCCTCTTCGCCAAGAACAACTCAAAGGCCAAGATAGTTACCAAGGTCAACCGCGATACCTATGCCGAAATGGCGGGTATGCTGGGGCTCGATACTATAATCTCCCCAAAGCAGCTGGCTAACGGCGGCATCGTCAGCTTTGTACGCTCGCTGGAGAATGCCTCCTCCGAGAGCCGCATTGAGGCGCTTTACAACATCATCGGCAACAGAGCCGAGGCCATAGAGTTCAACGTCAACGAAAAGATACAGGGGCTCACAAGTACGCCTCTGCGTGAGCTCTCCCTTAAAAAGAACATCCTGATCTGCGCTATCATAAGAAAGCGTCAGGTCATCATCCCCAACGGAAACGATAAGATCGAGGCAGGCGATTCAGTCATCGTCGTGACCAAGGAATACCGCTTCTCGGAGCTCAAGGATATTTTGGAGTAGGTGACGGTCATTGAATAAAAAGCTTGTCCTGCATACTCTCGCCAAGATGGGCATAATAGAGATCGCACTTATGATGATGCCCACGCTCATTTCGGTGTATTACCGCGAGTTCGCCTCGATGAGAGTATTCCTCTTCGTGATACTGATATCCGCCTTTATAAATGTTCCCGTACTTCTGTTCGTCAAGCCCGACAAGTCAAAGAACATCAATGCGCGGGACGGTATCGCGATAGCGGCGCTGGGCTGGATACTTCTCTCGCTCTACGGCGCCTTCCCCTTCTACATCAGCGGGCAGATACCCCGCTTCACCGATGCGCTCTTTGAGTCAATCTCGGGCTTTACCACTACAGGAGCCTCGATACTCAGTAATGTCGAGTCCCTCTCCCGCAGTATGATGTTCTGGCGCTGCCTTACCCACTGGATAGGCGGTATGGGAGTTCTGGTGCTGACGGTGGCACTGCTGCCCTCGGATAAGAAATCCTCGGGCCTCCAGCTTATGAGAGCCGAGTGCCCCGGCCCCACGGTGGAAAAGCTGGTCCCCAAGGGTAAGTCCTCCGCGATGATACTCTATTTCATCTACGGCGGCCTGACCATTATCATGATAATCTTCCTGCTGGCAGGCGGTATGCCCCTTTACGACAGCGTTTGCCACGCCTTCGGCACCGCGGGTACCGGCGGCTTCAACGTGAAGAACGCAGGCCTCGGCTTTTACAACAGCGCTTATATCGAGGGCGTCGTCACAGTGTTCATGATACTCTTCGGCGTGAACTTCAACATCTACTACTTCCTGATAATGCGCAAGTTCATCGGCATCTATAAGAATACCGAGCTCAAGGTCTACCTCGGAACGATAATCGCATCCATCTCACTGGTCATCGTCAACACGATGCAGTACGGCATCTTCGATAAGTTCTCAAAGGCGCTTAGATACGCCTCCTTCCAGGTAGGCTCAATAATGACCTCCACGGGCTATTCCACCGCCGACTTCGACAGCTGGCCGGAGTTCTCGAAAACGCTGCTCATCTGCCTGATGTTTATAGGAGCCTGCGCGGGCTCCACCGGCGGCGGCTTCAAGGTCTCACGAGTCATAATCCTCTGCAAGACCGCCAAGCGGAGCCTCCGCAAGGCGTTGCACCCCAAGTCGGTGAACGTGGTCAAATCCGACGATAAGGCGCTGGATTTGGAAACGGTCCACAACGTCAGCAGCTACCTTATCATCTACATCGTCATATTCTTTATCTCGCTTATCATCATATCCTTCAACAACTTCGATTTTGCCACCAGCTTTTCCTCGGTGACTGCCTGCCTGAACAATATAGGCCCGGGCATAAGCGCCGTGGGACCCACCTGCGATTACAGCGCACTCAGCGATCTTTCAAAATACATCCTCAGCGCCGATATGCTGCTGGGACGTCTTGAATGCCTCCCCCTGCTGATGCTCTGCGCACCATCCATGTGGTTCAAAAAACTCTATTAAGGCAACACCGCACGACCCGCGGCTAACGCCTCTGCACATCATCTGCCGTGTCAAGCCTGCTTGACGACCGGCTTATCCGTCATATTACCCAAATTCTCCTTGACGTTGCGTAAAGCGAAGTGAACTTCGCTTGCAAGC
>JAFXXU010000050.1 GCA_017542125.1 Ruminococcus sp. | reverse complement strand
GCACGCCATCTGCTTGCCAGCTTTCCGTCATATTACCCAAATTCTCCTTGCCGGGCGCCAGCCCGCCTGCGTCGAATTTAGGCAATCTGACGAAAACCTGGACTTCGCATCTGACGCACAGGGGTCGTGCGGTGTTGCCCTTATACTTTCCTTACTTGATGAGATCTTGGTTAACCGATGGAACCGGTATATTTCGGGAAGCCGTTCTCAGCCTTGGCTACGGCTTCTTCAAGGGTCATACCGTGGAAGTATCCGGCGGCGAAATCTCTGCCGGAGCCCTTGTCGTCGATGAATGCGCCCACCACTACGCCCGGGAGTGAGCTCTCGGGAGCGTTGGGAGCGTGGCTGCCGCCCAGATCGGTGCGGCACCAGCCGGGATCGGTGATGTTTATGCAGATATCCGTCCCGTCATATTTTGAGGCGAGATCCATAGTCACCTTGTCCAGCGCCGCCTTGCTTGCGGAATAGCCTGCCTGCTCCGGCTCAAGGCGAATGCCGCTGGTGGTGTTCACAATCCTGCCGAAGCCTCTCTGCTCCATCTTGGGCAGGAAGTGATATACTATCATCATCGGGGCGATGGTGTTGATCTTAAAGCTCTGCTCGTAATCCGAGGCAGGGGTCTTTAAATACTCGGTGCGGTAAGCGATCTGTATGCCTGCGTTGTTGAGCACTATGTCAACATCCACGCCGAGGGAATCTATCTCCGAAAGCATAGCCTCCACCTGCGAGAGGTCGGAGAACTCCGCTCCTACCGCGTAAGCCTCAACGCCCAGAGCCTTTACCTCCGCAAGCACCTTTTCGCAGTGTTCCTTCGTCCTCCCCTGGAGGATGAGGTTGCAGCCCCTTTCAGCCATAAACAGCGCCGCGCCGTGACCGATGCCTCTTGCAGCACCGGTAATGAACGCCCAGCGTCCCTTAACATCTATCATTTGAAGTCCTCCTTCATCTTTTCAACTGCTGCGATCACCTTGTCGCACCACTGGTCAAATTCCTTGTCCTCATTCTGATATTCAGGGTGGGCGAGGATGTACTCCACCGTGCTGCGGATGCCCTCCCGGAAGGATACCGTGGCCTTGAAATCGGGCACCAGCGACTTCACCTTGGAGTTGTCGAACACCACCGAGTTAGATTTGTCGCCTATCAGGCTGCCCACATAGTCGTAATCGCTGAGGTCGGCAAGAGTCTGTGAGGAAACGTAGTAGGGCTTCAGTTCCACGCCAAGTGCCTCTGCGATGTAGCCGTAGATCTCGTTCCAGCTGCGGCTCTCGTCGGTGGTGATGTGGAAGGCTTCACCGATAGCTTTTGGGTTGCCGATGAGACCCGCATAAGCCTTGGCGAAATCACTGTTGTGGGTTATGGTCCAGAGGGAGCTGCCGTCGCCGTGGATGATGACCGGCTTGCCCTCCTTGATGCGCTTGACCACCTGCCAGCTGCCGCCGCTGCCGTGAACGCCCAGAGGCACGCTGCGCTCATCGTAGGTGTGGCTGGGACGCACGATGGTAACAGGGAAGCCGTCCTCACGGTAACGCTCCATCAGGTAATCCTCGCAGGCCTTCTTGTTGCGGGAGTATTCCCAGTAGGGGTTGACCAGAGGGGTCTCCTCGGTGATGACATAGCCCGTGGGGGGCTTGAGATAAGCCGAAGCAGAGCTGATGTAGATGAACTGCCCGGTCTTGCCGGCGAAGAGCCTGAAATCACGCTCCAGCTGTGCGGGAACAAAGCCTATGAACTCGCCTACGCAGTCAAACTCCATGCCCTCCAGCAGGGAAGCGGTCTTAGCCTCGTCGTTGATGTCGGTGGTGATGTATTTTATCCCCTCGGGAAGATCCGAATTCCTGTTGCCGCGGTTGAGCAGATACAGCTCGTGACCCTGCTTGGCCAGCAGCCGGGTTATGGCCATACTGATGGTGCCGGTGCCTCCGATAAAAAGAATCTTCATAGCGACCTCCTTAATGCGATGCCTTAACAGCGTTCATATAGATCTGTGTTACGTCCTCGGCGGAGAGCCTTACAAAGCCCCAGGTCCTGCCGTCGCCCAGACCCAGCTTCTCCACCATTACGGGGATATCCTCCTCCTTGGCGCCCAGCTCTGCAAAGTTTATGGGCATACCGATGCTGTGCAGGAAGCTGCGGAAGCGCCTGATGCCCTCCAGCGCGGTGGCTTCCGGGTCCTCAAAGTTCATCTGGCAGCCGAATACACGGGTAGCCATCTGGCAGAAGCGCATAACGTCGTGCTTGTAAACGAACTCCATCCAGGAGGGCATGATCACAGCCAGACCCGCACCGTGAGCGCAGTCGTAGAGCGCCGAGAGCTCGTGCTCGATGCCGTGGGAGTTCCAGTCCTGGGATCTGCCCACGCCGACGATGCCGTTGTGAGCTACCATTCCCGCCCACATGATGTTGGCTCTCGCCTCATAGTTGTTGGGGTCGGCGATGACACGGGGAGTCTCCTTCACCATAGTGATGAGCACAGCCTCGCAGAGACGGTCGGTGATCTCGACTTCCTTGGTGTTGGTGAAATAACGCTCGAAAACGTGAGCCATTATATCGGTGGCACCGCAGGCGGTCTGATAAGCGGGAAGGGTCTGAGTCAGCTCGGGATCCAGCACCGAAAAACGTGAGCGCAGAGCGTCGGAGCCAGTGCCGCGCTTCAAGAGCCCCTCTTCCTTGGTGATGACCGAGTCGCCGGAGCCCTCGCTGCCCGCAGCCGAGATGGTCAGTACAACTCCTATGGGCAGAGCCTTCTCAACGTGCTTGCCGGAGTAGAAATCCCAGAAATCCCCGTCGTAGAGGGTGCCTGCTGCGATGGCCTTGGCCGAGTCGATAACTGAGCCGCCGCCCACAGCCAGGATAAAGTCGATCTTCTCATTGCGGCAGAGGTCGATGCCCTTGTAGACCAGGGTATCTCTCGGGTTGGGCTGAACGCCGCCCAGCTCGGTGTAGTAGATATCCTGGGCTTTGAGGGAACTCTTTACTCTGTCCAGCAGACCGGAACGTACCGCCGAGCCGCCGCCGTAGTGGATGAGCACTCTGCTCCCGCCGTATTTCCTCACATACTCTCCGCACTCAGACTCCCGTCCCTTGCCGAAAACGAACTCCGTCGGGCTGTAGAAATTGAAATTATCCATAGCTGATTCCTCCGTATCATATAATTATTTTTATCATCTCAACAAAGCCCCCGCCGATATTTGACGTTTGCCTGTTCTCATAGTAGCATACCTTTCCGCCCCGTGCAACCGTTTGTTGACATATTTATAGCTTTTTTCAATTTTTCTCCCCAAATGTTATATTGTAAATAAAAGGGCGTTTGTCGTGTTCGTAGAAAGCCGGCGTCAAAAACTATGCAAAATGTATATTGCAAATGATTTGCACAAATGATATAATAAAATTAGTTAATTATGCTGAGTAAATGTGCAAATTTCACATTGCTCCCCACAGGCTTTGGATAGGGGTGTGAGAATATGAAAAAGATAGGTCTGTTTATGAGCCTGCTTATGGGCGTGACGCTGAGTCTCTGCCTCTCGCTGATCGGCACTATCTCGTCGGGTAACTTTACCGTTCCCGCATTCCTGATCAGCTTTGCGGTCAGCTTTGCCATAAGCCTGGTGATAGGCTTCCTCGTGCCCATGCAGAAGGTCTCCGGCGCAGCGGTGAGGAAAGCCGGCCTTAAAGAGCACAGCCTCTCTGCAAGATGCCTGGAGTCGCTGGTGTCGGATCTTATCTATACTCCGATCATCACCGTGGTGATGATACTGCTGGCCTACAAGCAGGCCACCTCCCACGGCGCCGACCTTAAGCTCGCCCCTATGATGATACGCTCATTGCTGATAAATCTTGTGATAGGATTTGCACTTATCTTTATCTTCATGCCCGTTTATCTTAAAATGCTGTTGAAGGAATTCGCTCCCCAGGGGCGCGGCGGCAGACCTCCCGAGGACCGCTGACCGCTTACCCTTCCGCTTTTGCGGGACAGAAATGATGAGGTGTAACAGTTTGGATTTTCACGTTTTGTTCGAGCAGCTTATTCAGAAGCTCAATTCTCAGATCACTATAAACTTTGAAGAGCTGGTTCCTTATACGACCGCGGTATGCCGTGCCATTAGGGTCGAGAAGATCGTCACCACCACCTATGCCAACGCCAAGCTGGAGGCTCTGGGCAGGGGCGACGAGCTGGTGGCCTATGACAGCGGTGAAAAGTGCATCCAGGGTCTTTACAGACGTATCGTCAACAATATGATGAACGTTATCATATGCCGCGTCTATATAAAGGAGGGTGCCGAACCCTGGACGGAGGAAGAGATCACCCGCATCAGGATGTATATCGAGACTATGTCGGTATATGTCAGCCGCAGCAAGATCACAGCCGCCGCAGAGAAGTATGCCTTCCTGGACGATGACGGCTACCATAACCTCCGCTACATCATCAGATACATACAGAGATCTATGGAGAGCGGCGGCCTGAACGGTATGGCTGCCATCCATTTCAACCTTAAGCATTTCTCCCTCGTCAATCAGCAGATAGGCAGAAAAGCCGGCTCGCTGGTAATGCTCGGCTTTTTCAAGCAGATCGAGCATATGATCGACGATAAGGGCGCCGCCGGAAGGATGGGCGGCGATAACTTCGTCGCTATGGTCAAGGTGGAGATGCTGGAGGAAGTACTCAATGCTCTGGCGGGGATCGCTGTTGTCTACGACCCCGGCAGCGGCGAGAGGATAATGGTCTCGGCCACGGCGGGAGTTTTCATCATCCCCGACGGCTTCACCGCCACAGATGTGGGGGATATCCTGGATAAGATAATCGCAGCCTCCACTGTTGCAAGAACAAAGGGCACCGCGGATGTGGTGTATTTCAGCAGCGAGCTTGCCGAGGAAAAGGAAAAGCTCAGCCGCCTGCAAAGGCTCTTCCCCGATGCACTTGTAAAAGAGGAATTCAAGGTCTACTATCAGCCCAAGATAGATATCTCCACGGGGGAGCTTATCGGAGCGGAGGCTCTATGCCGCTGGTTCCGCGGCGACAGGCTCATACCGCCCGACGCATTCATCCCCCTGCTTGAAATGGGGCTGGATATCTGCAAGCTGGATTTCTATATGCTGGATCACGTCTGCCGTGACATAAGGCGCTGGCTGGACGAGGGCAGGAGAGTCGTGAGAGTATCCGTCAACCTCTCCCGCAAGCATATGATGGATGTTGACCTGCTGCAGCATATAATCGATACCGTTGACCGCAACAACGTCCCCCACGAGTATGTGGAGGTGGAGCTCACCGAGACCACCACCGACGTTGAGTTCCGCGACCTGAAACGTGTGGTAAGCGGTCTGCAGAGCGAGGGCATCTGCACCTCGGTGGACGACTTCGGCATGGGCTATTCCTCCCTGAACCTCATCAAGGAGATGCCCTGGAACGTGCTGAAGATCGACCGCAGCTTCCTGCCTGTTGACGGCGAGAGCGAGAACAGCACCCGCAGCGTGATGTTCAAGTATGTTGTGGCAATGGCGAAGGATCTGGGTCTTGAATGTATCGCCGAGGGCGTGGAGACCGAGAAGCAGGTAGAACTATTAAAGCATAACGACTGCGAGCTGGCTCAGGGCTTCTTCTTCGACAGGCCTCTGCCGACAGAAGAATTCGAGAAACGGCTCGACCAATATCATTACAGCCTCAGCGGTGAGGCATGGGGAGGGAAAAGTATATGAAACAGATGTCAGCAAGATTTGTCTCCGAGCTGGATTTCACCGAAAAGCTCGAAGCTATCAGCACCGAGTATTCCAAGGGCGGGTATAAGAATATCCTCTTCCACATTTACAGCGGTGTTCTTGACGAGGAGCTGCTCCAGCATATCGCCGAAAGGATCTGCAAGCGCTTTGAGACCGACAATGTGGTCGGAACTATCTCGGCGGGCGAGATCAAGAACGGCAGGCTTATGGACAGAGGTGTGCTCATATCAGCGATGATGTTCGAGTCGGCTGAGGTGGAGGTGCACAGGTTCCCCAACGCCGTGGGCGAAGAGCGCAGCATCGGCAAGGAGATCTGCACCATTGCCAACAACCTTATGGATGCCAAGGGCCTGGAGCTTATGCTCCCCGGCACCAATCTCCATACCAGAGCCCTTTTGGAAGAGGTCAGCAGATGCCGCAGGGGCATACAGGTCTTCGGCGGCTATGCCGGAGGGCATTCAATGGAGTCCTCCGAGCATTTCGTTTTCGACCGCTACGGCCTTTACAGCGATATGATCTTCGCCATCACCTATGCAGGCGCGGATTTCCATATCTCTGTGGATAAATCCGTGGGCTGGCAGACCCTGGGCGTGCCCTTCAAGGTAACAAAGGCCGACGAGAACCGCCTCTATGAGGTGGACGGCAGACCCGCCGTTGAGATATACGAAAAGTATATGCAGATAGAAGCTGATGAGAATTTCGCCGAGGAGACCTTTGAGTTCCCCCTTATGGCGGAGCAGGGCGGCGAGGAGCTGTTAAGGCACACCATCTCCGTAGGCGAGGACGGCTCGCTGCTGCTGGCTGGCTATGTGACCGAGGGCATGAACATCTACCTCTGCTACGGCGCTCCTGCTGATATTGTCAAGAAGGTGGATGCAAGGCTCATTGACATCTGCGAGTTCAGACCCCAGGCAATACTGCTCTATTCCTGCTCGGTGAGAAAATCCTTCTGGGAGGATTTTGTAAACGTTGAGATGATGCCCTTCCAGCAGATCGCCGAGACTGCGGGCTTCCACACCTGGGGCGAGGTCAGCCGCGAAAAGCAGAAGGGCAATGTGCTTGAATACAATATCACCCTGCTCTCCATTGCGATGCGTGAGGGCGACCCCGATGAGGAGAAGATCAAGCGCGTCCACGTTGACGATTCCGTCCTTAAGGGACAGGCTTCGCTGATCAAGAGGCTCACCAAGCTGGTCTATGCCACCACCACCGAGCTCCATAGGGCTTATACCGATCTCAGCACTATGAATGATAAGCTTAAGGAAATGGCGGAGCACGACGGCCTCACAGGGCTGCTCAACAGAAGGACTATCGAGCAGAAGATCAAGGAGCGCTTTGAGGAGCTCCGGGCCGGAAGCGGTCAGGCAGGTCTGATAATGACCGACCTTGACTTCTTCAAGAAGGTCAACGATACCAAGGGCCATTCCGAGGGCGACAAGGTGCTCGTTAAAGCAGCCGAGCTTATGAAGGAAGCCATTGAGGGCATCGAGGGCGCTTACGTCGGGCGCTGGGGCGGCGAGGAGTTTATGATCCTCGTTCCCGGCCTTGACGGCGAGGGAGCCTATGAGTTCGCCGAGAAGCTGAGAAAGCGCTTTGAGGAGACCGCCTTTGACGACGGCATCGAGATCACCGCCAGCTTCGGCAGCATCTCCTTCGGCGGTATGAGAGAGCTGATGAACGTGTTCATCGAGGTGGACAACGCTCTCTACGAAGCCAAGCATCAGGGCAGGAACAAGACCGTAAAGGCTTAAAAACAAATGACCGCCGTGCAGCCCGGCAGGAGAGGCACGGCGGCAGTTTTTGAGCTTGTCACAGGTTCAGATCCAAATTGACAAATAAATGAAACTGTGATACAATCAAGGTAGTCTATGCAAGAGAGGTGTTTGAAAGCCTATGAATTATTATATCTATGGCTACACCGATAAAGGTCCCTACCGTCTCAAAAACGAGGACGCTATGCTTGTGAACCGTGTTACCGTCACCAAGGGCGGCTACGGCTCTGTCTGCATCGCGCCATTCCTTGCCGCTGTCTGCGACGGCGTCGGCGGGGAGAAGGCAGGGGAGCTGGCTTCACAGATCTGCACCTCAACTCTTGCAGGGATAGAATTTGATTCAAGCGTCGATCTTGACCGGGTGATAATGTCGATACATAACAAGATCATCCGTACCGGGGTCTCGGCGGACAGTACTCTGAATATGCAGACCACCCTCTGTATGCTTGCCGTGGAGGAGGACGGCACCGCCAACTGCTGCAACGTGGGCGACAGCAGGATGTACCGCTATGTCAACGGCAGCATAAGGCAGCTCTCCACCGACCAGACCTACAGCCGCTTCCTCTATGAGAAAGGTGAGATAGCATCCTCGGCAGACCTGGTGCCTGAGATGCAGAACGCCATAGTCTCCTCTATCGGGAGCCTGGTTCAGTACCCGGATATACAGCATCTCAGGTTTATGAAGCTCTTCGGCGAGGAGCCGGACGACACGGTGCTTATCTGCTCCGACGGGCTCTCGGATTTCATCACCCGGGACGAGTTTGAGATCGCAATGAAGATAACCTCGATGACCTTTGCCGAGAAGCTGGAGGCGCTCTGCCAGCTGGCTATCCGCAACGGCAGCACCGACAACGTCTCCATAGTGGGGATAAAGCCCTGGAACACTCCCGAGGAATACAAGGCGCTGACGGGGCTCGCCTTCAATACTCTTAAGGATGAGGAAGCCGTGAAGGCACAGCAGGAATGCCTCGAATACGAGGAACGCTTCCGCAACGCCAAGCTGGAGGAACAGTCCGAGAACAGCCTGGCAGCCCTCTTTGCCGACCTGGAGAATTTCAAGAATATGTAAAGACAACAACGCCCCGCAGGGAATGGCCTGCGGGGCGTTTTATTGTCATATTACTCAGCCGAAACGGAGTTGAGCGCTCCGATGAAGATCGGGAGATCGTTGTAATTGTCAACGATCATAAAGAGGAAAGGTCTGTCGAGGTAGACGTATGTGGTCTCCATCACCGCGTCGCACTTGACGTCTATGGAGGTGACTGCGGCAGCCTTTGTGCCGCTGCGGTCCAGCTCGATGTGGGTCTTGTGGATCACCTGATCGAGGTAGGTGGATCCGTCAACTGACTTGAACATTTTTGAGAGGTCGGCGGACTTATCAAAGGGAGCGGTAAGCCCGATAGCCTTGATCTGATCCTCGATGCTGTCGCCCCAATCGAACTTGAACTCCGGCATCAGGACTTCGACCTCCTGATCGGTCAGGCGGCTGTCCAGCAGCTGCGTGAGCTTCTCGCCTGTAAGAGAGCTTGCATAATCGCTGAGGGAGACGCCTTCTGCGGGAAGCACGGCGGCGAAGGAATATCTCCCGCCCTTATAATACTTCATAAAGCCGCGGGCGTTCTCGCCGTGGAGGTACACGCTCTCGGTGGAGGAAAGCATAGTGCACTTTTCCTTTTCGCCGGAGGCGTTGGTGAACTCACGGTCCTCAAAAACAGAGTTGTCGGAATAGCCCTTGTTCCACTTGGCATCGAAGGCTATGCAGTTGATGAGGAACATATAGGTGTTCCGGTCGATCTCGTCTATGACCGAGGGGATCATACCCAGGGTCTTTTCGTTGACCCAGTTGTTGATCTTCTCTGTGGTGGTGCTGTCAAAGGGCTCGGTGAAGGCTTCGGCGCCCAGCTTCTGGATGCAGGCATCGAGATACTCCTGCCTGAACAGGTTGCTGTCGTCGCCGGCGTTCTTGCTGCCTCTTGCCCAGATGGAGTTGGCAATGCCGAATTCCACCCCGTCGGACTTGCCCGCAGCAGCCATAAGGGTCTTGAGCCCGCTGTTGATCTCGTCGAGGGACAGCCCTCCGCCCAGGACTTCTTCAAACTGCTTTAATGTTTCTCCGTCGGCTCCGTTGGCTGCGAGGCCGAGAGCCATCATCACCGACTCGGGGGAGATCAGCGCATTCTTGCCCTCGCTGAGGCTCTTCTCGGAAGCAGCTGCAAACAGCTTTGCCGAAAAGTCCATAGCCGCGGCTCTGAACTCGGGAGATACGGGATCGCCTTCGGGAGCTTCGGGGGTTTCATTGGGGTCTTCGGGCTCCGGCTCCGGCTCAGGCTCCGGTTCGGGGTCCGCGGCTGCCGGGGCATCGGTACGGGTCTCGGAGGTCTGTGCTGCCGAGGAGGGGAGGTCTGCGGCGGAGTTGCTTGTGCTCCCGCAGGATGCGCAGGCGAGAGCCATTATAAGTGACATTATTGCGGCGGTTATTCTTCTTGTTTTCATTTTCATACACCTCATTTTGGTTTTGAAGGGGGTGCGTTTGGTCGGATACTGTCCGACTATACAGCCTCACCCCGTGTCCCTTACTGTATTATATACGAACCGGACGCCTCATTTTTATGGGTGCATATTTCACAAATCCAACGTCTTGGATTTGTGCATCCTATCAAACCTCCGCTGCCTTTATCAGCTCGCAGATCTCAATGGGCGAACCGCTGCCGTCCACCGTCCGGTCAGCCGCAGCGAGATAAGCCCCCTTGCGGGCCTCAAAACGATCCAGAAGCTCCTCCCGGGAGGAATTCGCCGCCAGAGGACGCCGCTTGTCCCCCTTGATGCGGGAGTAGCAGGCCTCAAAGGGAGTGTCGATGAAAATGACCGTTCCGCCTTTTTTTGCGGCAGCAGCGTTGCGGGGGTCTACCATAGCCCCGCCTCCGGTCGCAACAACATACCCGCTGGAGGATAAACGCTCAACAGCATCCCTCTCCAGCTTGCGGAAGTGAGCCTCACCCTTGTCGCGGAAGATCTCCGCTATGGTCTTGTGCTCGTAATCCTCTATGTAGCTGTCCATATCAACGAAAATCCTGCCGCTCTTTGAAGCGTAAAGCTTCCCGACAGTGGATTTTCCGCAGCCCATAAAGCCGCAGAGAAATATCGTCTTCATAGTTTCACCTCAGATAAGCTTCGATACCTCGTCGATCACCGACTGTACCTCTTCGCGGGTGTATTCGTCACCGTCCCAGATGCGGTGAGCCGTCACAGCCTGCCATACCAGCATGGCCATGCCGTTCTGTGCCGGCTTGCCCAGAGCGCGGGCCTTTCTGATGAGCTCCGTCTCCAGAGGGTTGTAGATAACATCGAATACCGCTCCGCTGCGGGCTATGACCTCGTCCGATACAGGGCAGGCAGCAGTGTTGGGGAACATCCCCACCGGGGTGGCGTTCACCAGCAGATCGTAGTGGGTGCTGTGCTCGTTCCCGGCCGTCACCAGCTTAACGCGGGCAGCCGGATCGTTGGTCTTTATCTCGTTTACCACGGACTCGGCTATCGGCATATCAGAAGGCAAAACCTGGATCGTAAGATCCGCCTCATTCATCGAAGCTGCAATAGCTATCATCCTGCCGACGCCTCCGCAGCCTACCAGGAGCACCTTCCCCGAAAGATCGGCACCCATAGCGTTCACCGATTCAAGGAAGCCGTCGCAGTCGGTGTTGTAGCCGATCAGCCTGCCATCCTTGTTGGCGACGCAGTTTACTGCGCCGTAAAGCTTTGCGGTGGGGTCGAATTCGTCCATAAAATACATTACCGTCAGCTTGTGAGGGATGGTAACATTGAAGCCGTCGAGCTTTCGCAGCTCACCGATGTTAAGGGTAAGCCCGTCCTCCGTCAGCTCGGTGAGGTCATAGGAAGCCTCTCTTCCACGGAGCTCAAAGAGCAGCCTGTGTATCTGCGGAGAAAGGGAGTGCCCCAGCTTTCCGCCGATGAGTGTGAATCTTTTCATAACATTCTTTCCTTTCCTTTATGTTTCCTTATCTGAAAACATACATTATTATACTACCTCACATACCTGTTGTCAATATTTTCAAAAGAAAAAGCAGAGCGGGGCAATTTCTTAAAGTTATTTTAAACAAGCCGAGTTATAATCAAGTCAAAGGTAAGGAGACCTATGACTTGAAGAAGGGAGAGATCACCGTGAAAGGAACGGATGTGAAGATAGCGCTTATACCTGCCTATAAGCCGGGCGCAGAGCTGCTGCCTATGCTGCGGCAGCTCACCGAGCAGGGCTTTGCCCCCATCGTTGTGGACGACGGCAGCGGAGAAGAATACAACAATGTGTTCGAGAAGGCAGCCTTCTACGGCACCGTTCTCGCTCACGGTGAGAACAGGGGCAAGGGTGCAGCTCTCAAAACAGGGCTGCGGCATATCTCCGAGACCTTTGCCCCGCCCTACTGCGTCGTTACCCTGGATGCCGACGGTCAGCACAGCATCGAGGATGCCGTCCGGGTCTGCCGCCGCGCCGACGAGCTTAAGCAGTCCCTCGTCCTCGGGTGCAGGGAATTCAAAGGCGAGGGGGTCAAGGTGCCCAAGAAAAGCCTATTCGGCAACAAGATCACCCGCACCGTTTTCAGGCTTTCCTCCGGTATGGATGTGAGCGATACCCAGACCGGGCTCCGCGCCTTTTCCGACAGGCATATCGCCCGCCTCTGTGAGATACCCGGCGAGCGGTACGAGTACGAGATGAATATGCTTATGGAGTATGCTCGGGACGGCCTCCCCATCGAAGAAGTCCCCATCAAGACCGTCTATATCGACAATAACTCCTCCTCCCATTTCGACCCCATACACGATTCCTTCAGGATCTATAAGGAGATACTGAAATTCTCCGCATCGTCATTTGTGAGCTTCCTGCTGGACTACGGCCTGTACTGCCTATTCTCCCTGATGACCGGCTCGCTGTTATTCTCGAATGTCACCGCCAGGCTCTTCTCCGCGGCGGCGAACTATGAGCTCAATCGCAGGATAGTCTTCGCCCATAAGGGCAGTGCAGGGAAGTCGGCGGTGCAGTATTTTGTCCTGGCGGGCTTCATACTGCTGTTCAATACCCTCCTGCTCGATCTGCTGGCGGCAGTGACACCTCTCGGCAGATTCTCCGCCAAGATAGTCACCGAGATCTGTATGTTCACCCTGAGCTGGACTATCCAGAAAACAGTCATCTTCAAAAGAAAGGACGCTGAGGCAAGATGAACGAGACCCCGAAAAAGCGCCGGCGCATCCCCTGGGTGTTCTGCTACGGCGTCCTGCTGGCGGCCTTTACCGGCTATGTTATGCTGGATACCTTCCTTATCCCGCGGGCCGAGACCGAAAACGCCGCAGAGATGAATATGTCCCTCTTTGAGAATGAAGAGCCCGCCGCCCTGTCCTCAGCGACCCCGGAGGATGACAGCTCACAGACCTCAAAGAGATCAGGGAGAAAGAGCAAGACGTCGGTCACAGCCGAGAACACTGCCGTTACCGCAGACTCGGGCAGCAGCTACGCCGACGATAACATCTGCATAACCCTTAACGAATACCGGGAGAACGACACCGATATACACGTTGCCGAGGTAACCCTCTCGTCGGTGCAGTATCTGAAAACAGCCTTTGCCGACGATACCTACGGCAGGAACATCAAGGCCCCCACTACCGAGATCGCCGAGGATCATAACGCCATATTCGCCGTTAACGGGGATTTCTACGGAGCCAGGAACAAGGGCTACGTCATCCGCAACGGCATAGCCTACCGGGAGGTGGGCGACCCCTCGGCAGAGGTGCTCTGCATCTACGCCGACGGGCATTTTGAGATAACCACCAGCGGTGAAAAGACCGTCGATGAGCTGGTGGATGAGGGGGTATGGCAGGCCTTCTCCTTCGGGCCCGCCCTGCTTATGGACGGCGAGACCGCCGTCACCGAGGACGAAGAGGTGGGCAGAGCAATGGCGAGCAATCCCCGGACGGCTGTCGGTATCACCGCCGAGGGGCATTATATCTTCGTGGTCTCCGACGGCAGAACAACCGAGAGCCAGGGGCTTTCCCTCTCACAGCTGGCTGACTTTATGAAGCGCCTCGGCTGCGTCACCGCCTACAATCTGGACGGCGGCGGCTCATCCACAATGGTGTTTGACGGTCAGCTCATCAACAACCCGACGACCTCCGGCAGAGGCACCAGCGAAAGGAGCGTGAGCGACATTGTTTACATCGGTTACTGATCTCAAGCGCAGAGCCGTCCTGCGCCACGCGGCAGGGGAGCTTATCGCTGCGATATTCCTGGCGCTGCTGGGAGCGGTCTATGAGTATTTCAGCTTCGGGGTGTGGTCCTATGCGATGGTCTACTCCTTCGCCTTCCCCCTCGCCGCAGGGCTGACAGTTCTCTTCGCCGCATCCTGGAAGCGTCCTCCCCAAAAGCGGACCCTCTCTCTGTTTGGGTGCGCCTCCGCAACATTTGCCGTAGGCTCCGTGGCTGCGGGGATAATCACCATCTACGGCACCGACAGCATCCTGCTGAAATTCTATCCGGTGCTCGGCTCCCTGATGCTGCTGGTATCTGTCTACTCCTATATCGCCGACAGACATTCCTCCGGTGAGGGGGCGGAGCAGGAAAGCTGATTGACAATCCCGTTATCCTGTGCTATACTTATCATATATTAAGTGTAACAGGGGGGTATCTACTATGGAATGTCCGTATTGCGGAAGAGAGGTACAGGAGGGCGCAGTCTACTGTGAGTGCGGCCGACCGGTGAACATTGCCGGGGCAAGCGCCGGAGCCAGTGCAGGGCCAGCCACAACGTTCCAGCAGCAGCTTGATTCCCAGACGCTGGATTCTGTAAAGAGAAAGGTCAAGGTGCCCGTGCTGCCCATCGTCATTATGATCGTGGCGCTGATCGCAGCGGGAGTGTTCCTTTTCCTGCATTTCAGGTCGATCTCCAACATCACCAAGGAGGATACCTGGGAGACAGTTAACGGCAAAGGATATACTATCGTGCTGCCCGCGGCTCTCAAGGAGAATACGGATAAGATGCTCACCGTACAGGGCTCCGACTATACGAAGCTGGCCTTCTACACCAGCGGCCCCGCTGCGGTTTATATCGAACGCCGTGATCTGACTGCCTACGAGAAGGAGACCTTCTCCGGCCTCACCACCAAGCAGATCCTCGATCAGTACAAGACCCGTGTTTTCAAGATAAACGATCAGGAGATAGATTTCAAAGAGCGAAACGGCTATCTCTATTTCGAGTACGACAGCCACAAGCCCAACTATATCGGTGACAGTGATGAGGTGCAGGTGATCGAAGCTATGCGCTACACCTCAGATTACCTTTACGAGTTCTATGCCTACTGCGATGCAAAGGAGAAGGATAAGTACCGCGAGAGTATGTTCAAGTGGCTGGATTCCTTCACCCCCGACAAATAATAACGAATAATTATCTTAAACGTTTGCAAATGTTTTTTATTTTGATTTTTTGACCTGCCTGCCGGAAAAGCCCAAAAAATCGGCATATTTCGGCATTCCAAAGTTAACAATTTCTTTTCTTGCATTTCACACGCCTATCACAAAGGTTGTTTAAAATAATAGTATCAAAATGGTATGTTGGCTATTACCCCAAGCCTTCATATACAGTCCGGTAGGAAACTACCGGCTTCTCCCCTATAATTTTTTATTTTTTGGCTCCCGTCCTTACCCCGGCGGGAGTTTTTCTTTTTAATTCCCCCTCCCCCGCTGTTCGGTGCATAGCTCCGGCTTGGTTTGCCCTCCCCGGAGGGGAGGGGATCGGCTTGTGATCGGGCTGTAACTTAGCACCTGACGGTACCTTGCGGGCTTGGTTCGCTGGTTCGTTTAGCTGATAGCGTTGCATGCGATGGGGGGGCGGGGGGCGACCGGAAAGCCCCCCCTGAAACGGGGCGTGGTTCAAGCTTGCCGTTTCGCACACCACCTTGTACGCTCCTTTTTTCCTTTGGATCGGGATATCTTTTTTACGGCCTGTATGTTGTGCTCCGAGCGCAGCTTTTCCGTATTTAGCGTAATGCACAAGGGCAGCTACTATATTTTGTGCAAAAGAGTAATTTTATAATGGAATTTGTATAAAATGTTGACGAAATAGTCATAGATGTGTTATAATTTAGAGTGTGTATTACTGACTGTTTTTGTGCTGAAAAGCAACATAAAAATACCTATGAAACCATAGGAACGGAGGTCTGAAATGGAAAAGCAATTTGACTACGGCAGCTATGCGGGCTATCGGGAGACCGTGCAGACTCTGAATAAAAACCTCAGGAGCCTTCTTGGGCTCAGTGAGGAGATCGCACTCGTCAACACCGCAAATTCCATACGGGAAACTATCGAGAAATCCGAGACCGACCACTTCGAGGTGGCTATCGTCGGTGAGTTCAAGCGCGGCAAGTCCACGCTGATAAATGCCCTGCTGGGGCAGGAGGTGCTCCCTGCGGACGTCCTCCCCGCCACGGCTACCCTCAACCGCGTGACATACAGCGAAGAGCCCTATGTTCAGGTGGAGTATAAGGACGGCAGGAGCGAGCGGGTGGATATCGACCAGCTGGAGAACTATGTCACCAAGCTCACCGCCGAGGCCGAGGAAAAGGCTGAGACCGTCAAGGAGGCTACCGTTTACTACGATACCGCCTTCTGCCGCAATAATGTGGATATCATTGACACCCCGGGCCTCAACGACGATGAGCAGATGACCAACGTCACCCTCTCGATCCTCCCGAAGATCGACGCTGCGGTGTTCGTTATCAGCGCGAATTCTCCCTTCTCCCAGTTTGAGAAGGACTTCCTGGAAAAGAAGATGCTCACCTCCGACGTGGGCAGGATCATCTTCGTGGTCAACTGCTTCGGCACCTTCTCCTCCGAGGACGAGCAGAAGATAGTCGAGACCGTCCGCAGCCGTATCACCAAGTATGTTATGGATAAGGCCAAGATGGTCATGGGCGAGGACAGCCGCGAGTTCGCAGCCTATAAGAGAAAGATCGGCACGCCGAGAGTTATCGGCGTGTACGCGAAGCGCGCCCTCACCGCCAAAAAGATAGAGGATATGGGCCTGCTGGCTGACTCCAACTTCCCCGAGTTCGAGAAGGCTCTGGAAACTATCCTCACCAAGGAGCGAGGCGTTATCGCCCTCCAGATACTCACCAATAAGATCACCAACTCCGGCACCGAGATACTCCGCTCGGTAGTTATGCAGGAAAATGCCCTCATGATGGCCAACGACGAGTTCATGGAGAGATACGACAAGGCTATCAGCGAGATCGACGATATCAGAAACAAGAAGAGGCAGGAGTTCGTTAAGATCAACGAGTCCGCCAACCACGTTTTCGCAGACTTGAAGCCTGTGCTTGACAGCTATTGGAACAACATCGAAAGAGCGGCTATGGAGGTCATCGACAACTTCCAGATGTCCTCCGACGACTTCAAGAAGGATCAGCTCAAGGTCGTTACCGCCAAGCTGACCGATAAGATCAGAGAATCCATCGAGGTAAGAGCCTCGCTCATCTGCGAACAGATACAGAATGCCATCAATATCGCCATCAGCGTCGAGGCTGACAGATTGCAGGGCTTCGAGGATGAGTTCTTCGCCTCCGTATCCCGCATCCAGGAGATGTTCACCCTCTCCGACAGAGTATCCAAGAACGGCAGCGGCATCGACAAGGGTATCGGTGCGGCTCTGGGCTCCTTCGGCTTCGGAGCAGCCTTCCTGGGCTTCCGCGAGGCAGGACTCAAGGGCGCTCTGCTGGGCTTCGGAACGGGTCTTGCAGGCTTCTCGGCCATATTCTTCACGACTATGCTGAGCCTCTCGCCCGCATGGCCGGTAGCCCTGGTGCTCATGGCTGTTTCCGGCCTGGGCGGCACCTTCACCGCTGGCCTCACCATCGACAAGTTCCTCGTAAACGAGAGGATAGATAAGTATAAGAACAACTTCAAGAATCAGGTCAGAAAGCAGTTCCACGAAATGAGGATCAACAACGACTTTACCGAGTCGGTGCGCCGTCAGGTATTCTCGGCGTTTGAAGGCCTCAAGAGCAAGATCGAGGACGAGACCGAGATCATCCTGCGCGACACTCAGGAGACTCTCGATAACCTCAATGCGCTCAAAACTGAGAAGAACGAGCTTTCCGAGAAGGAAATGGAGCGCCTGCACGGCATTGCCGAGGCTGCAAGCGCTATCGTTTCCGATGCCTATGCGCTGAGAAAGGCACTCTCTGACAGTGCGGACTCTGCCGCCTCGTCCTGACAGCAAAGAGGCAGTATCCCACATTTTACTTAGGAGGTAACCTGATGAGTGAAGCTATAGAGAACACTAATCCTCTGCTTCAGATCGACACGGGATTTCGCTCATATCTCAACGCATATACACGCTCCTATCAGAACCATATCGTTGACGGTCAGCTCGACTACGCTTTCGAGTCCGACTTTGCGGTAAGGCAGAAGATAATGGGTCTCAGCGGATGGGGCAGGCTGGCCAAGGCCATAAACACCGCCGATATCTCAGCCGAGGCCAAGCACCTGTTCATGAAATGCGATCAGGCGGGTGCGCTCAAATATCCCGAGATATACAACATCGTGAAAAAATGCGCGGAGAGGCTCGAGCTCAATCTCCCGATAGTGTTCGTTAGAAATGACATAAACAAGCCGCTGGTATATTCCATTGCCAGCGACCTGATAGACCCCTGCATCGTCCTGACCGAGTGGCTCGTCAAGAGCTGCACCGAGGACGAGCTCACCCTGCTGATAGGCTGCGAGTGCGGAAGGCTCCAGAACAATCACTCCGCCTTCAACTGGGCATTCACATATCTGAACTACAACAAAAACGTCTATAAGCCCATTGAAAGATCCAGCAAGGGCGCTGTCAGCAATCAGCTGGTGTGTTCGCTGATCGAATGGGTAAGGTATGCCGATATCACCGCCGACAGAGCGGCGATCATCTGCCTCGATAAGCCCGGACGCTTCTGCGAGATAGTCTGCTCGCTCTACAACAAGGGCTTCATCGACTTCTACGGCAGGCAGGCTCAGGGGCTCAGCGCCGCTATGCTCAATTCCCTGACACAGGTGTATGCCGCTCAGAGCGCCAGAGCTTTGAAGGTGGAGGGCTCACTCTCCGACCTTGAAAAGCGCTTCCTGGCCTCGAATGAGTTCCTCACCTGCGAGGCGCTGTTTGAGTGGAGGAAGGATCTCGGCAATCTTCCCTCGGCTCAGAAAACTACAAATCAGAGCTGCGATGTCAGAGCATCCATGCTCCTGGGAACGGGAGGTGCCTGACAGTGGATATATACAATAACCGCTCCGCAGCCGACGATATCGAGACCATACGCTCAAAGATGCGTCAGATCGTTGAGGATAAGGAGATAGCAGGCATCCTCGGCAGCGATTTCGTGAATGAAATAAAGAACTGGGACAGCGTGATAGAAAAGCGCTCCTCAGAGCCCTTTACCCTCGTGATCCTGGGTGAGTTCAAGC
Source organism: Ruminococcus sp. (assembly GCA_017542125.1). Lineage (GTDB taxonomy): Bacteria > Bacillota > Clostridia > Oscillospirales > Ruminococcaceae > FB2012. The sequence continues at coordinate 5,722 of JAFXXU010000050.1, read as the reverse complement.
GCGGCAAGAGCACCATAATCAACGCCCTGCTGGGCAAGGAGCTTGCCCCCTCGAACGTCTCGCCGGAGACCTATACCATCAACGAGATCTCCTTTGACGATATCCCCAAAGTGGAGGCTGTCCTTGAAAACGGCGACAGGCGTATGCTCACCTTCAAGGATATCACCCGCGACAGGCTCAAGATCAAGATGAGGCTCTATCCCTCTAAGATAGCCTACCTCGACATAAAGGACAACGCCCCGATACTCAAGGAGATGCGCATTGTCGATACCCCCGGCCTTGCAGACCTGGAGGATCTCGACAAGCAGGTGACCGAGTACCTCGTTAATGCTGATGCGATAATGTACGCCACCTCGTCGCTGCTGCCTTTCTCGGAGACGGAGCAGGTCTACCTTGCCAGCCATATCCAGCCCCAGCGCTTCGGTATGCTCTATGTTCTGGTCAATATGATCGACGCCCTCAACACCAGGCAGGACGTTGACAAGATAATGCGCCGCTTCACAAGGATCTCCGAGCAGATCGTCCCCAATGCCTTCGTTTACGGCATCAGCGGATACGATGAGTTCATGCGCAAGACCGGCGGCCAGCGCCCCGAGGACAAGGGCAGCCGGGAGTTCTACGAGACCCAGTTTTTGAAATTCGAGCTGAGCCTCAAGCGTGATATCGTGATGCAGAAGGACGTCATCCGCACCAAGAGAGTCTTTACTATGGTGGAGAATATGGTGGGCGAGACCTATGCCAAGATCAGGATGCTCACCGATATGGCGGAGATGGATCAGAAGGTGCTGGAAAACAAGACCCGGGACTTCGATGAGCAGTGTGAGCAGCTTGCCGAGGCACTCTCGGAGTACAAGCCCAAGCTGCACCTGAACATCACCGAGATGCAGCAGGAAGCCGAGGTCTGGATGTACGAGTTCTTCGCCAAGCTCAGGCAGAGTATGCTGGAGTGCCGCCAGAAGAACGAGAACGGCGAGGATATATTCTCCCAGGAGGATATTGAAAAGTATTTCTACTCCTACCTTATGGAAAAGGTGGGCGAGGCATACCGCACCTGCATAGAGTGCCACCGCAGAAAGATCAACGAGTTCGTGGCGAACACCAGCAGCGACCTGGCAAGAAAGCTGGGCCTACAGGATCTCTCCGGCATTACACAGACCGCCGATACAGGCAGGCTGATGCGCTCTATGAACACAAACGTCCAGCGCTCGGTAATGAGCGTCAAGCTCTTCGGTACCAGCGAGACCTTCCCGCCGGCTACCATGAGCGCTTTCAGCATGATCCTCAAAAAGAAGCAGCAGACCAATATCATCGACATTGCTCTGGAGAATTACGACGATATCCGTATCAAGATCGTCAACGATATCAAGAACGTTTATCAGGATCTTGAAGTCAAGGCCCTCCAGAGGCTGGATGATATCTACCACCATCAGGCTGAGGTGGGCAAGGAGGCTCTCAGTCAGGCACAGGAGGTGCTGGTATCCTTCGACGGGCAGACCATCGGCGATACTCTTGCCAGAGCAAACACCCTGGTGGAGGAGTGCATAGATATCCTCGAGAAATACCCCGATTAGGTTACAATTTGTGAATAATAGTCAAACAACGGCGGTGCTAAAGGCTCTGCCGTTGTATTGTTTTGTGCAAAATCAACATCATTGAGTTTCCTTTTTTAGTAAATAGTGTTGTTGCAATTGTGACAAGAATATGATATAATTACAATATGGTGACAAAGGGGAAAATGTACCCTTTTGAGCTAAAATTGAAAAATTGGAGGAATACTAAAATGAAGATCAGAAAGATTTTCGCAGGTATGACCGCTGCTGCTCTGGCTCTGACCATGATGAGCTTCGCAGCATTCGCAGAGGAGCCTCAGGGTTCTGGGGATGTTTCTACTCTTCACGATGGAAGCGAGGAGCCTTCCAACAACGGCCTTACTATGGTAGGCAGTTCGCCTAAGTGGACCGACAAGGAGATCACCCTTACTGTGTCCAGCGATACCTTTGATGACGACTGCATGAAGGCTACCGCCGACATCGCACTTGACGAGTACACCGACTGGAACGGCTTCGAGGCTGATTTCGGTACGCAGTATGAGGCTGTTTTCATCTGGAATGAGGGCGGCATTGATGCTATCCAGCAGCTCGATGCTCAGATCTATGTAATGGAGAACCCCGGCTGGACCTGGAAGAGCAACTACGGTTCTTTCGTTATTGAGGACGAGGGCACCAATCCTATTCTTCGCCTTGCAGGCGACACCTCTGCTCTTACTGCTATGAAGAGCGAGGAGAACGAGCTTGGTAAGGCCGGTGTTCAGTTCGTAGCTCACGTTCCTGCTGAGGCAGGCCTTTCTGCAGGCGACGAGATCACCATCAAGGCTGACTACGCTCTGTTCTCTGACGCTGCTGCTGAGGATGAGGAAGAATCCAACGACGGTCTCCATATGATCGGCGACAAAGCGAAGTTCGACGAGCAGGAGATCGAGTTCACCGTTGGCAGTGCTGACTCCGACGGCAACCTTACTGCTAAGGCTGAGTACGATTTTGAAGAGTACACTTCTTGGGCTGATTTCGAGAAGGAATTCGGCACCAGGTATAAGTTAGCTCTTATCTGGGATGGCGGCGGCGAGGACGATGTTGCCGGTCTCGATGCTCAGGTATTCGTTATGGAGAACCCCGGTTGGACCTGGAAGAGCAATTACGGCGTATTCAATATCGACGGCGGCAAGGCTGAGACCACTATCACCCAGCCCATGCTTGACCTCACCGGCGACACCTCTGATCTGACCGTTATGAAGTCCGCCGACAACGAGCTCGGCAAGGCCGGTATCGAGTTCATCGCTCATATCGATCCCGATTCTCAGCTCAAGGAAGGCGATACCTTCAAGCTGAAGCTCACCTACGCTCTGTTCTCTGACGGCGAAGCACTTACCGAAGAGCAGCAGGAGCAGGAGCAGGAGCAGCCCCAGGAAGAGCAGAAGCCCGCTGATGACACTACTCCTCCCGCTACCGGTGCAGCTGCAGGCGCTCTCGCAGTAGTTGCAGTTCTCGGTGCTGCTGCAGTAGTAGTTTCCAAGAAGAATAAGTAATTTCTCTGAGAAATAACTTCGCAATACCTAAACACTATAACGCTTCTGCTGTTCTGCAGCAGAAGCGTTTTTCTTGTCTTTGTATAGACAGCGGGGGCAATAGAGCAAAAGAAAAAGCCGCGGTCATCCGCGGCTTAAGTTGTTTGGTGTTGGTTATCAGCCTTCAACGGAAGGATCGGATACCCAGATAACATCGGCTCCGCCCTTCTTGGAGAGGGTCACCTGGAGGCTCACATTGCCGTCCTTGTAGATGAGGTTGCTCTTGTTGGTCTCGTCGGGCTCGCCCAGAGCGGTCTTAATGGTGTCCTCGTCATCGCCTACCTTTACGCCGTCAGCGGTAGTTCCGTCGCCGCCTGCATAGAGGTCATTGGAAAGGGTGATGGAGAAGATAGCGCCGGAGGCGTTAGCCTGGATGGTAAGGCCGTTGAAATAATACTCCTTGATGGTGTTTCCGGTGAGGCAGCTGGGAGCATCGGTAGAGGGCGCAGCCTCAGAGCCGAGGGAAGCCTTGATGTCCTCAATGTTGTCGCCGGTGCCGAAAGTGGTGCCGTTATACTTGATCTTAGCCTTATCAGCGGTGAAGATGTGCTCGTAGGTCTTGCCCTCGGAAGCGGGATCCTCGGTGGACTCATTGGTCTCAGCGGGAGCATCCGTCTCAGCAGGGGCGTTGGTCTCTGCGGGAGCATCTGTCTGAGCCACGGAATCGTTCACCTTGACTGTGCCCTTGCCCTCGGAGGAGCTGGAGTCTCCGCAGGCGGTAAAGCCCGCAGCAACGATGGCTGCCGCAGCAAGAGCGGCAAGTGTTCTTTTGATCTTCATTTTTCATACACTCCTTAATTTTGTTTTCCTGTTTTATATTATCAGACCGTTTGGTCTGTGCGTGTGCCTGTCAGAATCTGAAGTAGATGAACGGGTTGTACTTGCTGGAAATGAGCGAGAGTATGCAGAGGGCGAATATCAGCAGCGAGCCGATATAGGTCATATACTCGTAGGCCCCCGCAGCCTTCTTAGCAGCCATCTTTTCGCTGATGACGCGGCATACCGGCGTCGAAAGGATCACAGCGAAAATGAGCGCTATAACGAACAGCATGGAGAAGCAGGCGTGTATCTCTGCGTTGACCGCATCGCTGCCCATTACTCCGCCGAACATATTCCCGATGAGGCGGAAGCCCTGAGAGAGGGTGTCAGCGCGGAACAGCACGAATGCGATGATGGTCACCAGCAGGGTGTAAATGTGCCCGATGGGCCTGAACCATTTTTTCTTGGTGGGGATTATCTGATAGGTCTCAAGCATCTGGCAGAGGCCGTGTATCATGCCCCACAGTATAAATGTGAAATTGGCACCGTGCCAGAAGCCCGTAAGGAAGAACACGATCAGCTTGTTTACGGTCGTCCTTGCGTTGCCCTTGCGGTTGCCGCCCAGAGGGATGTAGACATACTCCTTGAACCAGGTGGAAAGGGAGATATGCCAGCGCCTCCAGAAATCCTGAATGCTGGGTGCGATAAAGGGGTAGTTGAAGTTCTCGCGGAAATCGAAGCCGAACATACAGCCCAGACCGATAGCCATATCGCTGTAGCCTGAAAAATCGAAGAATATCTGCAAGGTGTAGCAGATAGCCCCCGCCCAGGCCGAGAAGGAGCTCACATCCTCGGGGGCGTAGGAGAATACGGTGTCGGCTACGAAGCCCATCTGATTTGCGATGAGCACCTTTTTGCCGAGTCCGAAGATGAACCGCTTGATGCCCCTTGCCACTCTGTCGGAGGAGAACTCGCGTTCCCGCAGCTGCTTGGCGATGTCCTCATATCTCACGATAGGTCCAGCTATGAGCTGGGGGAAGAATGAGATGTAGAGCAGCACCGCAAAGAGGCTCTTCTGCACGCTCTGCTTGTCCCTGTAAACGTCGATGACGTAGCTGAGGCCCTGGAACGTAAAGAATGATATACCGATAGGTAGCCTGATGTTGGGCACGGGTATCGAAAGCCCGGTGATGCTGTTGAAGGTGGAGGTAAAGAAGCCTGTGTACTTGTACGCGATCAGCAGGCCGATGTTGACGATGACAGCAAACAGCACCGCCAGCTTGTCGTGCTTGTTCCCCGCTGCCAATCGCCCGAAGAAGTAGTTGAAGATGATAGAGAGTATCATCAGCAGCACCGCAAAGGGTTCACCGAAAGCGTAGAAAACAAGGCTCGCCGCCGCGAGTATGATATTTCTCACCGTGATGTTGGGTATCACCGCATAGAGCAGGAAACACACGGGGAAGAATATGAACAAGAATATAACTGAGCTGAAGGTCAAGCTGATTCCCTCCAATGATTAGTTCTCGGACAATACATTATTATAACATATATATTCGGTTCCGTCAAGTATCGGGCGTGAGATAAACCGCCCTGAAAGGGCAGGGGTTTTGGGCGTATTGCCTCAAAAACCACCCTGACCCGCAGAGCAGAGCTCCACGGGTCAGGGTGTGTATTTTAAGGAAGGAAAAGAATTATGCATTATTAAGGCAACACCGCACGACCCGCGGCTGACGCCTCTGCACGCCATCTGCCGTGTCAAGCCTGCTTGACGACCGGCTTATCCGTCATATTACCCAAATTCTCCTTGACGTTGCGTAAAGCGAAGTGAACTTCGCTTGCAAG
>JAFXXU010000049.1 GCA_017542125.1 Ruminococcus sp. | reverse complement strand
TTGCCTAAATTCGACGCAGGCGGGCTGGCGCCCGGCAAGGAGAATTTGGGTAATATGACGGATAAGCCGGTCGTCAAGCAGGCTTGACACGGCAGATGGCGTGCAGAGGCGTCAGCCGCGGGTTGTGCGGTGTTGCCTTAAGCCCTCGCAGATCCGTGCCGCAGGCGGCACTCCCTGCGAATCGGGCAATTATAGCACAACGCTTCGCTTTTGTGCTACAGTATTCACAGTGCGTGTGTTGTATCACCCCCAAGCCAAAGGAGTAAATGTAATGGATATAAGATTTTGCTGCCCCTGCCACTTCGGCCTTGAAAGCGTGCTCAAATTCGAGCTCGGCCGGCTGGGTGTCTCGGACATATCCGTCAGCGACGGAAAAATAAACTTCACCGGTGACGAAGCCGTCATCGCTGCTGCCAATTTCAGGCTCGCCACGGCAGAACGTGTGCTCATCGAGCTGGGCAGCTTTGAGGCTAAGACCTTTGAGCAGCTCTTTCAGGGAGTCAAGGCTATCCCTCTGGAGCGCTATATAGGTAAGCTCGACGCCTTCCCCGTAAAGGGTCACTGCCTGGATTCAAAGCTCCACAGCGTCCCCGACTGCCAGAAGATAATCAAGAAGGCTGCCGTTGACCGCTTGGGTGCGAAATACGGCATCGTCAGGTTTGAGGAGACGGGCTCGCTGCATCAGCTGCAGTTTGTGATAAGAAAGGACACCTGCACCCTCTGGCTGGATACCACGGGGGCAGGCCTCCACAAGCGGGGATACCGCCGCAATTCCAACGATGCCCCCATAAAGGAGACCCTGGCCGCCGGCATCATCGACCTGGCGAGAGTAAGAAAGGACACTCAGCTCGTTGACCCCATGTGCGGTTCGGGCACCTTCCTCATTGAGGGGGCATACAAGGCTGCAAACATCGCCCCCGGTCTTATGCGGCATTTCACCGCCGAGAGCTGGGATATAGTCCCCCGCCCGGTGTGGAAGCAGGAAAAGGAGAAAGCCCTCTCCGAAGTCATCCGGGACGGGAGCTTTACCGCCTCCGGCTTTGACATCGACCCTGAGGCTGTGTCGCTGACGGTTGAGAACGCAAAAAAGGCAGGCGTCATCGCTCAGGTGAGCGCCGAGAAGAGAGATATCTCCCGCTTCGAGCACAGGGACGGCACCGTTACCGTCTGCAACCCGCCCTACGGCGAGCGTATGCTGGAGCTGCGTGAGGCAGAAGCCCTCTACAAGAAGATGGGCGAGGTGCTCCACCCCTCAAAAGACCGCCCCTGCCTTATTATCACGCCCCACGAGGAGTTTGAGAAGTTCTTCGGGCGCAAGGCGGACAAGAAGCGCAAGCTCTACAACGGTATGATAAAATGCGACCTGTATATGTATTTCAAGTAAGGGGGAAAGGGTCTTGGACAGCAAGGTAAGACAGACATATCAAAGGCTCACGGAGGACTGCGTCCTGCTGGATAAGAAGGGCTACAAGATAGGCACGGGTCAGACCCCGGTGCAGTCCTTCACCAAGCTGGCACTGCTGCGGCTATTCTGCTTCCTTGGCAACGAGGGAAAGCCCCTGAGCCCCGCCGAAATGGTATATATCAGCGATTTTATGGGAACAGCCTACACCAAGGATGAGCTTATGCGGATCATCCGCGCCGACAGGCTCACCCGGGACGGGGTGATAGACTCCTTCATTATGCTCTGCGCCCCCTTTGCGGAGGCTGAGGCTGACGGCGTCCTCCCCGACGGCACGGGCAGGCTGATCTCGGCGGTGAACGAGGTCACTCTTGATTTCATCGCCTGCGACGGCAACACCGCCGCCGAAGAGACCGCCACCCTGGGCAGGCTCGTATTCAGGATGAGGAACTTCACCTCCAGCTGGCTGGCCGCCAGCGGAACAAGGGCTCCCCGCAAGCCTCCCGCCGAAGGCGAAGCCGCCCCAGCGCCTGCTCCCGAGAAAAAGCCTGAGAAGACCCTTGACGCGCTTATGGAGGAGCTGAACTCCCTGGTGGGACTGGAGATGGTGAAGAGCGAGGTATACAGCCTTTCAAATCTGCTGCGGGTGCGCAAGCTCCGTGAGGAGAGGGGCTTCTCGCAGCCGAAGGTCTCCATGCATCTGGTGTTCACCGGAGGCCCCGGCACCGGCAAGACCACCGTGGCAAGGCTGCTGGCGGGCATCTACAAATGCCTGGGAGCACTTTCCGGCGGGCAGCTTGTTGAAGTTGACCGGGCAGGTCTGGTGAGCGGCTATGTGGGTCAGACGGCTATCAAGACCCGTCAGGTCTGCGAAAGCGCTCTGGGAGGCGTTCTCTTCATTGACGAGGCTTACTCCCTTACCTCCTCCACGGGTCAGAACGACTTCGGTATGGAGGCTGTGGACACCGTCCTCAAATTCATGGAGGACAACCGGGACGACCTGGTGGTGATAGTTGCGGGCTACACCGAGCTTATGGAGCAGTTCTTAGCTTCAAACCCCGGGCTGCGCTCGCGGTTCAATAAGTTCATCGACTTCCCGGACTACACCGCTGACGAGCTCACCGATATCTTCCTGCTGCGCCTCCGCAGCTACGATCTGAAGATAGAGGACGAGGCGCTGGAGGTGGTGCGCAGGTTCTTTGAGGACAGGTGCGAAAGCAAGCCCGAGACCTTTGCCAACGCCCGTGACGCGAGGAACTACTTCGAGCGCGTCCTGACCCGTCAGGCGGACCGTCTGGCTCCCATGGAGGCTCCCACAGACGAGGAGCTGATGACCATTACCGTAGCCGATGTTGTGGGCATTATCCTCTGAGCCCGCTTGACGCATAAGGCGAGATATGGTATAATCAAGGTGTCGGCAAACGTTCCTGTGCAAAGGGCAGCATACTAATTGGTATGCTTTCCGTCGGCGGGAAGCATGATCAAATGCACAGAGAGCAAGCTGCCAATCTGTCTGCCGATGCTTTTTCCGCGTAAGCGTTTGGCTCTCCTTTATGACAGCATACTTTTAAACAATCGGGACGGATGGCGAGTGCCGCGATGCGGCATTACGCTCCGTGTTTGGAGAGCAAGCCGGCTGTCACATAGCTTACTGCGTTGTTTCGCCCCCGGGAGGCAAGACCTTCCGGGGGCGGTATCATAATGATATAAGCATACCCGCAAAAAAAGATGCCCGCCGTGCGGACATCTTTCAGTGGGTCTTAGTTTCTTATCTGCGTAGCCACAAGGCTGTCGCCGCAGTAGATCTTGCGGAGCTTGGGCTTTTCGATCTTGCCCGTGGGGTTTCTGGGAACATCCGCGAAGATGATCTTGTGGGGGCGCTTGTAGCGGGGCAGCTTGAAGCAGAACTCGTTCACCTGCTCCTCGGTAAGGGTCATACCCTCCTTGACTGAGATTATGGCAGCTGCGATCTCGCCCAGACGCTTGTGGGGCAGGCCGATAACGGCAACGTCCTTGACAGCGGGGTGAGAGCGGAGGAAGTCCTCTATCTGGACGGGGTAGAGGTTCTCGCCGCCGGAGATGATAACGTCCTTCTTGCGGTCCACCAGGAAGATGAAGCCGTCCTCGTCCTCCTGAGCCATATCGCCGGTAAAGAGCCAGCCGTCCTTGATAGTTTCGGCGGTGGCCTTTTCGTCGCGGTAATAACAGGTCATAACGCCGGGGCCCTTCACGCAGAGCTCGCCGACCTCGCCGCGCCGAACGGTCTCACCGTTCTCGTCCACGATCTTGACCTCCCAGCCGTAGCCGGCCTTGCCGATAGCGCCCACCTTGTGGATATTCTCCACACCCAGATGCACGCAGCCGGGGCCGATGGACTCGCTGAGGCCGTAGTTGGTATCGTACTGATGCTTGGGGAAGATCTTCTTCCAGCGGTTGATGAGCGAGGGAGGAACGGGCTGTGCGCCGATATGCATGAGCCTCCACTGATCCAGCTCATAGCTTGAAAGGTCGATCTCGCCGCGGTCGATGGCATCAAGGATATCCTGAGCCCAGGGGACCAGCAGCCAGACGATGGTGCAATGCTCCTCGGAGACGGTCTCGATTATAGCTTTGGGCTTTACTCCCTTGAGCAGCACGGCCTTGCTGCCCGAATAGAGGCTGCCGAACCAGTGCATCTTGGCGCCGGTATGGTAAAGCGGGGGAATGCAGAGGAAAACATCGTTCTTCTGCTGACCGTGGTGAGCCTGCTCGCACTTTGCCGAGTGCATAAGGCTCATATGCTTATGAAGTATAGCCTTGGGGAAGCCTGTGGTACCCGAGGAGAAATATATAGCTGCGTAGTCCTCATCGGTGATAGTGATATCGGGGGCTGCGGAGGAGAAGTTGCAGACCTGGCTGTCATAATGCTCCGCGAAGGAGGGGCAGCCCTCCCCCACATAGAAGAGCAGCCTGTTGCGGCTGATATCATCGGCGATCTCCTCGATACGCCCGATGAACTCGGGGCCGAACATAAGGATATCCACCTCGGCAAGATCCAGGCAGTACTTGATCTCATCGGAGGCATAGCGGAAGTTGAGGGGCACGGCCAGGGCACCTGTCTTGAGGATACCGAAATAGATAGGCAGCCACTCCAGGCAGTTCATCAGCAGGATGCCCACCTTATCCCCCTTCTTTACTCCGCGGGAGAGCAGCATATTGGCAAAACGGTTAGCCTTCTCGTCGAAGACTCTCCAGCTGATCTCTCTTCTGTAATGGCAGGTGGGGTCGGACTCGATGAGCTCGTACTCCTTCCAGGTGATCCTTTTCTTCTCGGTGATCTCGGGGTTTACCTCGACCAATGCGATCTCGTCGCCGTAAAGCTCGGCGTTTCTTGTCAGAAGCTCTGTAATAGGCATTTCAGACGTCCTTTCTTTATTTCATTAAAGCTAAAAAGCATAAAAGCTTTAAACATTAACTATATTGTATCACATAACCTGACAAAAGTAAAGGGCTTAGCGCAGTTTTTTACGGAGAAAAAGCAAAAGCACAATCTTTTTTATCTTTTCCCCGTGATATTTTTTCCCCGGCAGGTAGTATATAGGTGAAACGGAAAGGAGCGTGACCGTATGGACGATAAAAGAATAATCGAACTGCTCTTCGAGCGCTCGGAGCAAGCCTTGGATATCCTTTCGGACAAGTACGGCGCGCTCTGCTCGCATATCGCAGGCAACATCCTGAGCAGTAAAGAGGATGCCGAGGAGACCGTAAATGAGGCCTATCTCGCCGTCTGGAACACAGTCCCGCCGGAACGCCCCGACCCGCTCTCTGCTTTCATCAGCAGGATAGTCCGCAACCTGGCGCTCAAAAGGCTCCGCACAAATACGGCTATGAAGCGCGGCAGCGGCTTATCAGTATCCCTTGAGGAGCTGGAGGGCTGTGTCGCCGCTCCGTCGGGAGTTGAAGAGCAGGCGGAGGCCAGGGAGCTGGGGCGGCTCATAAACTCCTTCCTTGCATCTCTCCCGAAGGATGAGCGGGTGCTCTTCGTGCGGCGCTATTACTTCTGCGACAGCATCGACGGCCTGGCTGAGCTCTTTCACACCAGCGGGCACAACGTTTCGGCACGGCTTTACAGGACCAGAGAAAAGCTGAGAAAGTACCTGAGAAAGGAAGGTGCGGAAATATGAAAAGAGATAACATCACAGCTGCCATAGACAGCATCGACGATAACTACATTGCAGAGGCTGCGGAGTACCGCCCAGCCCCATCCCACCGCGGGAGGCTCATAGGCATAGGCATCGCTGCCTGCCTTGCGGCGGGGATAGCTGTGGGGGCATATGCCCTGAACAGAAACACCAAGCCTGCTGCGGCTGACAGCATATCCTCGGAGAGTATTCCCTCGGAAAGCAAGGGACTGCTGCCCCGCCCCTACAAGGCCGGATTCAGCACCAGCGAGTCCGCCGTTATTTACCCGTGGGAGTATCTGACTGAAGCGGAGAGGTACTCCGAGATCACATTTGAGGGCAGGAAATACCGTATCGGCACCACCCGCCGCACCGTGGAGGGAGGGGCTCTCGGCAAGAGCCTGGGCAGCTGCACAGGCAGCGGCTATGACGAATACACCGAGCAGAGCTACACCAAGGAGCTGGAGGCCTTTGAGATCCAAGGCGCCGATACAGCCCTTGCCATAGCCGTAAAGAACGGCGAGGGCATCTATGCCTTCCGCTCGGAGGAATACGCGCCCCCCGCAACATTGGGCGAGCTGTTTGAAGCCTACGGTCTGGCGGATAAGCTGACCCTCGGAGCATTCAGCAAGGATGAGGGCTACACCTCCAAGGACAGCTTCACCCTCACCGTCAGCAAGGCGCTGACGGATAAACTGGTGGAGTTCACCGACGCCAAGCTGCTCCCCACGGACACCGTTGACCGCACGGGAATGAAATGCCTCACCTTCAGGGCGGACTGCCCGGAGCTGGGCATCTTTAACAAAGCCCTCACCGTCACCGAGGGAGGGCAGCTGCTCACCAACTGCTTTGAATGGGGCTATGTTTACGAGATAGGCAAAGAGAGAGCCGCCGAGCTCATCACTCTTGCGGAGCAGCACTCGGAGCCCGGGGAGCCGCCCTCTTCGGACATTATCGGAGGCAAGGTTACGGAGATGGGGGACGGGTACATCAAGCTGGATGACAGCGTCCTCTGCGAGGATGAAAGCGACGGAAAGGTCTTCACCCTGATGACGGAGGATCCCTGGATAAAGAGGTGCATCGAATTCAGCGTCAGGCCAAAAGCGGGGGACATTGTAGCAGTCTACTATGACGGTGAGATCGGTGACGACCTTATCATCAAGGGAGCATACGAGCTGACGAAAGCCCAGATAGGCGACGGAGGATTGTATATAAACGAATAGACAGCCGCGCGGGCAAAAAGATCGGCGCTGCATCCCTTATGGGGTGCAGCGCTTTGTTTGTTCGGTCATTAAATCGTAGAGGCCGGCCTTAAGGCAACACCGCACAACCCCTGTGCGTCAGATGCGAAGTCCAGGTTTTCGTCAGATTGCCTAAATTCGACGCAGGCGGGCTGGCGCCCGGCAAGGAGAATTTGGGTAATATGACGGATAAGCCGGTCGTCAAGCAGGCTTGACACGGCAGATGGCGTGCAGAGGCGTCAG
>JAFXXU010000048.1 GCA_017542125.1 Ruminococcus sp. | reverse complement strand
TTGCCTAAATTCGACGCAGGCGGGCTGGCGCCCGGCAAGGAGAATTTGGGTAATATGACGGATAAGCCGGTCGTCAAGCAGGCTTGACACGGCAGATGGCGTGCAGAGGCGTCAGCCGCGGGTTGTGCGGTGTTGCCTTTACTGTTTCAAATACAGTCCGTACTCGTATCCGTCACCCCGGTATTCCTCGTATTTGCGGGCTGTCAGAGTGTTGGACCCCAGGCTCCCGCAGAGGTGCCGGGCCCGCCCGTTCTCATCCTCCGCCCCTGCGGTGGATTGGCAGTATCCCTTACGGGAGAGCTCCCCGATAACGGCCTCCGGCAGGGAACAGCCCTGCTGTCATTCCTCATCATCCCTGGGTGTCTCCGAGAGCATTATCTCTAAGCACTCCGCATAGATGATGCTGTCGCTGTTCTCATCGGTGATCTCCATGCCCCGCTTCAAAGCCTCGTCAAAGGCCTGCTTCACAGGGAACTCCGACTGTATCCTGCCGATGCCGAAGAGATAGTATTCGTCGAACTTCTCCGGCACCTCGCTGATGAACTGATAGTTTTCGTACCGCAGGGTCTCCTTCATACAGATGCTCAGCCTGTCGATCTTTGATATGTACTTTCTGAACTCCTTGAATTTCATCGCGATACCTCCCTGTATCCGTTGACATACTCTCTGCCTCTGTCGAACTCCTCCAGCTCCTGCCCGGTGAGGTCGCCCTTGCCGTCATAGCGGTAGTATCTCCCGCTCTCGGCAATGAATTCCAGAATGCAGTAATCCTCGTCGTCGATGCCCTTGGGGTAGTATTTCTCGTCGCCCTCGTTCCAGAGCAGCTCCCTGTACTCCCTCTCTCTGCGGACTGCGAACCGCCCGAAAAGGCAGAGCCCCTCGAAGCAGTCGTCGTCGGAGAAGTAGAGGCAGGCGCTGCCGTTTTTCATAAGGCTCTGAACGTGGGCCGAGCCGGTGTTGGTGGAGATCAGGTGCCTGCCCATCCCCCTGTGCCATACGCAGAACACCCTCCGGACGTTCTGCCGTCCCTGCTCGTCGGTGTAGCCCATAGTAGCGAACAGCGAGCGGTCGATCAGCGATTTTATCTCTTCGTGAGTCATATTATCCCTCCCGTATCGGATCTTTCTTTATTATACTATACTTCTCTGCCGAGGTCAACATAAAAACAGGGGCACCCGGAAGGCACGTGCCACACAGAAGTTTTTCAATCAACTAACAAAGCAAACAGACAAACAACAGCGGATCAAGGCACCTCGGTGAATATCGTCGGGGTGCTTTTCAAATAGTGTAAATGTAACATAAGCATTATTGTTGAAAATCCGATAATACGACATTTATATTTTCCTGCAAAGCAACAGCCCCGATACTCTTTTGAGTACCGAGGTTGTTTTTTGCATATCTTTGAGCGTTGGAATAAAACTCCGAAGGGCGTGGTCTGTATTCAGCTTCCCATGATTCTATTATACTATTATAGAGTGTTGACATGCTGTGCGGTTTTGGCCTATTGATTTTGAAATCATTCAAAATCCCATTTTTCCTTAGCCAGCCTCATCATCTCCCCGCATTTATCTCTGTTCTCTGCCAGCAGCTTTTCAATGTATTGATTGAATTCATTGTTGTTTTCGTCGTAAGGGATATAATTCAGTTCTTTGTCAACACACACCTGCTCGTTGATCTCATCCTTGATACGGCCACCTCCCGAATAGCCGTAGCTTGATGCCTTTTTGTCGGGATCGTAGAACATAAAACCGTACTTTGTTTCACCGAATGCGTGTATCCAGATATACAGAGATATATTCGTCCCGGACCCGTGTTCGTTTCCGTCCTTGTCTATTGTAAAAGTCGCTGTGGACATATCGTCGACCACAAGCCGCCCGGACCAATCCAAATAGCCCGGCGGAGCAACAAGATATGCAAAATCTCCCTCCTGCACCCGATAAAGCATATCACCGGAATTTGTTTCTTGCAGACCCACTGTCTCCGCATAGCGGTCAAAATCCTTTTTGATCGAAAAGTACCAGACGATATTTACGGCCGTAAAAGCGATCAGCGATATTATCATGATCGCTGTTATTATCTTGTGCTTTTTTATTATGTTTTTCATAGCCTTATCACTCTCTTTTCCGTGCCGATTATCTTTTCGCTGTGAGTTACGGTTATCACCGTTTTGCCCATATCGCAGAAGCTGTGGAGTATGCGCAGCACCTCGTCCTCGTTGTCGCTGTCGAGGGAACCGGTAGGCTCGTCGGCAAGTATCAGGCTGCAACGTTTGAAGATCAGCCTTGCCAATGCCACTCGCTGCTGCTCGCCGCCCGAGAGGGTATAGACCTTCGCATCTGCTTTATCTGCGATACCCACCATTTTCAGCGCATCGGGGACAGATGTTCCCGAGCGATGCTTTTTCATCACCATTTCAAGATTCTGCCGGACGGTCTTGTTCTCCACAAGTGCGAAATTCTGAAACAGGAAACCAACTGTATCAGCATAGAACACTCTGCGGTATCTGCGGTCTGTGATGCTGCTGCCGTCAATGCTGACCCTGCCGCTGTCGGGGCTTTCAAGGCCTCCGAGAATGTTCAGCAGCGTGGTCTTACCACAGCCGCTTTTGCCCGTGATGACTACAAATTCTCCCGGCTCGGCAGAAAAGGAGAAGTTTTCAAACAACACCTTTTCCCCGAAGCTCTTGCAAAGGTTTTCAACGCTTATCATAGTGAGCCTCCTTTCAGTATCTTTACGATCTGTGCCTTTTCCGTCTTGAAGATATATCTCAGCTCCAGCGTAAGCTCCGCCGAGATCATTATTACGGCAGCTGCAGCGATAAATGCA
Source organism: Ruminococcus sp. (assembly GCA_017542125.1). Lineage (GTDB taxonomy): Bacteria > Bacillota > Clostridia > Oscillospirales > Ruminococcaceae > FB2012. The sequence continues at coordinate 32,792 of JAFXXU010000048.1, read as the reverse complement.
GGACTTATTTCAAGATCGTTCTTATTAAAGAAGATCAGGCATAGACCTATCCCTATCAGATAGGATATCCTCCCGATCAGGAACAGCCTCCGGTATCTCAGGCCGAGGGGATAACCCAGCACCTTTTTTATCGCCAACTCGGTGGAGTTGACGGTGTATTCGATGCGGATGATGACTCCGATTATCAGCAGCCCGAGAACAAACATCAGCCCGCTGATCGAGGTCAGTATCACTATCTTTTTGATAATGATATCCTTGTACTGCTCGTAATCCTCGTTGACCGATAGGGCGGTTAGATACATACCGTTCTCGTTAAGCTTATACTTTTCGTCAAGCTCTTTCAGCGTTTCATCATCGGCGGTGAGCATCAGATGTTCGAGCAGCCCGCTCATCAGCAATTCCTCTTGATCAACAGCCTTTTTACTGAGGTCCTCGCTGAAATATATCACCACCGGATCGTGAGCAAAGTCGGAATGAAGCTCTGTCTGATTGCCGTAATAAAGCACATCTCCGCCGGAATAATCTACTGCTTCAAAGGGCAGAGATGCTTTGTCGAAATATATTTCATAGACGTCCCTGCTTTCGGAAAGTATAGCCTCCCTGACGTTCTCCGATGACGAGGGTATCAGCACGTATATCTTGCCGCTGTCAGCCGAAGAAGCGTCAAAGCCCTCTATCCCGTCAAGCACCACTGAGGCTTTATCGTTCACAAGCAGATATTTGACCTTTCCGTCCAGTGCAAGGAAATCAACTGCGCAGTCAAGCCCGTTATACTCACCTTGTATAATATCGAATTCGGTGGAATAGGTCTTTTTTATCATCGCGGCTGGGTCTTTGTCATACACCTCGGGGTAATAGTGCAGAGTTAAGAAACTCTTGCCGTCGAAGTTTTCGACTATGCTCCGGGCGCTCAGAAAGCTGACGCTCTCTCCCACAGACGAGAGGTTGACCGAAAGAAATCCGAGAAGTGCGATTATCACACTGCTTCGCAGCGCATAGCTGAGAAACAGCAGTCCATTTGAAGCCCCCGCACCGGACAGAGCTTTCTTCACGGTAAAGCTCAGCATCGACAGATAGATCAGCGAGTTCAGGATAACAATGATGATTATAACAACGACTGCTATCTCATATTTGTATCTGATATACACGAACCGTGAAAGCACCGCCGAAAGCAGCAGGAAACCGCATATCAGCACAGCTGAGTCGAGCAGGATATTGCTCCCGATGATGCGCCATACAGACGTCCCCATTGTTATCCTGACAAAACACTCTTTCTTTTGAAACACGATGTCAAAGGCAGTGAACAGCAGTACCGCGGCAGAGGCGATGATCCAGAGGATAACAAGGTTCCTTGTCTTGTCGTTTCTTGTATAGCTTGTCAGGGCGGTGAGTTCAAATTCCTTTGAGACGGTGTCATACACACGCTGCACAGCCTGACTGTCACCGGTCAGCCAGATGCGGGAGGAATAGTCGTTTTCGGCTGCTTCGGACAGCTCCTTTATCTGTATATCTGTGCTGCCGGAAAACAAGCTCTTGTGTACTCCGCTGTCTATGTCTTTGCTTTTCAGCCAGTCTGACGCAGCCTGATTTGCATAGATGACAAGCTCCGTTCTGAATTCGCTTTGCTTTACTCTCTGCCTGATAAACACCCCGGCATTCTCCTGAGCACAAAGCCTGTCAAGGCCGTTCAGTATATGCTCCTTTTTCTCTGCAAAACTGCTCCCTTCCTTGAAAGTGAAGGAGGCATAGTCATCCTCAAATGTATGCAGATACGAAGCATAAAACTCGCCGTTCAGCGTCAGGCACACGGCTATGATAAAGAAAGATATTATCAGCTTGACCTTTTTCAAGAGCATCACCCTTTCATTCGGTTTTCTCTGTCTGAATGATACCACATTTCAAGGTCGATGTGCGTAAAAAAGCAAAAGCTGTAGGTTTTTCTGCAAAATCTGCACAGATAAAAACGCAGAGCGAAATAATAGTGAACAAAAAAAGACTGCCATTGCTGACAGCCTGATCATTGTATTCAGTTAGGTATCATCACCGTGGCGACAGCCTTGCTGTCCTCAAAAGTCAGCTCAAAGCTGCCGTTGTATTTTTCTGCGGTGTCCCTGATGCTTTTCAGCCCTATCCCGTGATGCTGCTTATCGGCTTTGGAGGTCTGCGTATTATAGGAAGGGGATGAGCATTTGTTGGTAACGACGATCATAAAGAAGCTCCGCACAGGCGCGATCACGATATCAATAAAGGGCTCGGCTTCTTTCCGGGAAGCCTCGATAGCATTGTCGATAAGATCGCCCAGCAGCCTTGCAAGGTCAATACTGGAAAGAGGACATTCCTCCGGGAGCTTGGCGTTCACCGTAAAAGGTATTCCGCTTTGCTTCACTGACGAATACTTGGTGTTTATCACCGTATCGACCGTGCTGTTTCCGGTACGGATATACTCTGCCTGCCGGATAATGCTTTCCTTTTCTTCCGCAAGAAAATCAGACAGCTCGCTGTACTCCCTGTTCTGTACCATTGAATCCATAGCGAGGATGATGTTCTTGTAATCGTGGATGTTCTTTCTCCATTGTGAAAAGGTGATCTCCTGATCCCTAAGTGCTTTTTCAAGCAGTTTATTCTGACGCTCCTGCCACTCAGCCTCACGCTTGACCGTCTGAGCCTTGAAATAATATACCACGCAGTAATAGACCGCAGCGCTGAGGATAAAAACGACTGTCCCGATCTTGAATAAGGTGATATCGGTATAGACCTGATAGAAATACATAATACCCCAGGCCGCAGCCACAGCAAGGAGAATGATAAGGAATATCCTGTTCTGCTTTTGACTGCCGCCCGATGCTCTTGCCTGATTGCGGAAGGCAAGGCAAAGCGCCGAAAGAATCGCCGCCGAGCTCAGCAGTACGGTCACTCTTTCATCTCCCGAGCCGTTCAGCGCATCTGAAACAGTTCCCTCGGATATGATAACGGAGGTCACAAAGAATGCCAATGCTGCGACCGCAAAGTAAAGCGCATCGGCGGCCAGCACCCTGAGCAGCGGAGCTTTGAATATGAGCCTGTGCATCACTGCGATAAAGACAAGAGTGCCTGCCGCCTTGAACCCAAATGCTATCCGGGAATGACCTGCAAGCACTATCAGCAAAGCCGCAGCCGCACTGAGAGCTGCCGCTGCAAGTCTCGGAAACGGTCTGCTCTTCGGGGCAAAGGCATCAAAGAATACAAAGCTCATCAGTACCGCCGTGAAGGAAACAGCATACTCTATAAAGTATATCATAGCCTGTTCCTCCAGTATCTCATAACGGCTTCCTTGACCCCTGCCATTCTGCTGCGGCTGACAGGCAGACGGGTGCCTTCCGTTAAGGTGAGGTCTGAGCCCGAATATGATTCAATGTACCGGACATTCACGGCAGCCCCGCTGTGTACCATGATAAAGTCGGGACTGTCAGTTTGCTTCATCAGCTCTCTGACCGTTCCGCCCGCATTCAGTACCCGCCCGCCTGACAAATGCACATTACATCTGCGCCCGGAGTTTTCATAATATACTATGTCATTTACATCAACAGCAAAGACAGCGTCCTTTGTTTTCAGGGTGATCCGTTTCTGAAAGCGCTTGGACAGAACGCTCTCCGCAGCGGAAAGAGCAAGGTCAAGCTCGGTATCGGCAACGGCTTTGCGGATATACCGAAAGGGTTGGAACTTAAAGGATTCAAACACATACTGTTCGTGAGAGGTATAAAACAGCAGCAGGATATCAGGATAGGCCTGTCTTATTTTTTCCGCCGCTTCAAAGCCGTTCACACCCGGCATATCTATATCGAGGATGATTATATCGGCGGGCTCCTGCTTTTCAAGCAGCACTTTCAGCATATCATCGGGCTCTCTGAAAGAACTGATCTCAACCTCTGTACCGCCGTTGAAGTGTGCTGAGATCAAAGACTGAGCCTTTTCTATCCAGAAGGGCTCGTCATCGCAGATATCTATTTTTATCATATATTTATCTCCTGTATTTCCTAATGTTCGTTTAAATTATATCATTATTTGTTATAAAAAGCAAGATTTAAACCAGCATTTCCTTTGACCATTATACAGCAATCTGCCAAAATCCAAATTCACATTTTTGTCTATATAAACAAATGTTCGATTATTCTATTGACAATCCCTTTTGCTCGTGCTATACTAAATTATACAATCAGAACGTACGTTTGATTTGTAAAACAAAACCATTATGAAAGAAGGCCTGATACCCGCAATATATCATTTCAACGTCAAAATGGTCACTCGCTCAAAAGGCGGCTGCTGCGTAGCGAGTGCTGCATATATCGCAGGCGAGAAGATCAAAAATGAGCGTGACGGTAAAAATCATGACTACCGCAACAAGCACGAGGTAGTGTATAAGGAAATATTACTCCCTGCGAATGCGCCGCCCGAATTTCGTGACCGAGCCAAACTATGGAACGCTGCCGAAGCTGTGGAAAAGCGCAAGAACAGCCAAACGGCTCGGAGCATTAACGCCGCTTTGCCAAAGGAGCTGTCGAGAGAAGATCAGATCGATTTGGTCAAACAGTTCTGCGAGCAATGCTTTGTGAGCAAGGGTATGTGCTGTGATTTCGCAATCCATGACAAGGGCGACGGAAATCCTCACGTTCATATTTTGCTTGCTACCCGAAAAGTTGGTAAATCGGGATTTACTCAAAAGGAACGTGCTTGGAATGACAAGAAACTTTTAATGGAGTGGCGTGAGCGCTGGGCGGAATGGTGCAATCACAAATTGTATTTCGTTTCAGACGCTCGTGTCGATCACCGAAGCTACAAAGAGCAAGGAGTCAACAAGCTGCCTCAGATTCACCTCGGTGTAGAGGTATGCGCAGTTGAACGCAAGGGCTTTAAGACCGATAAAGGCAACCGCAACAGAAGGATACGGCAGCGCAATCTTGAAGTGGAGATCGCAGAGCTTGAAAAGGAAATGCAGTCCAAACGCTCGCAGCAGCGCCAAGAAATCATAGACTACCTTGAATCAAATATCGGCTGCAAGGTGTCGGACGCTTTCACGATACACGACAAACAGTCTGTGTTGGAGCAGTATGAGCAATTCCTGCAAAGCCGAGGTGTGCCCTGTGAGTTTATATTCTACAATGAGGGCAAGTGCGAACTGTTCATACCAAAGGCTGAAAAGGATAGGGCGCTTGCTCTGCTGACAAGCTACAAGAAAACACATTCTGAAAAGGGCTTTGGAACAGAAAAGACAGCTAACACCAAGCCGAAGCGATAAGCCTACACCAACAGAGCCGTATGGCTCGCTTTGGGGAGTCCAGAGGGAACTCCCTCTGGCGCACTTACAAACCCTCCGTGGTTTGTATAAGTGCGCCCTCCGGGGGTAGATAGTTTTTGAGCGTATGCGTGAAGAATGAGAAAAACGTCCTCTATACTCAAAACCTTCGCGTATGCGAATAGCTGCGTATGCAGCCGGCGCAAATTTCAGAAAAGGAAGGAAAATGCCATTGAGCAACAAAAAGCTGACAACAGAAGAAAAGATCGAGAAGTCCAGGCAGTATGAAGAAGATATGAAGCGGATCCGGGAGCGTCTTGCCGATATCAGAGAAAGCAAGAAAAAGCTCGACTCCGAGATCGCCGAGGAATTGGAGAGAGCCGAGCTCGTGACAAACCAGACAGTCGGTAAAATGTTCAGAGGAAAAATGAAAGAAAACTTGCCTCTGGAAAAGTACGGCGAGATCATTGATTTTATGTTTATGCACGAGGACTGTGTGGAGTTCATAGCCGAGGTGATTGCCAAGTACAAGCAGAAGCAAGAAAAAGCAAAGTTAGCTGAAACTGCCCACGAAGAAAAAACTGCCTGATCGGTCGAGGGCATTTTTATCAGCGTTAATAAATGATCAGAGAAAAGGTCGGGTGATACCCATGCTTTATTGACCGCTGTCGGTGAGAGCAGTTCGTCCTATGCTTTTGTTGACAGCGTTTAGGACACTTTTACGGGGACTTGCCACCCCCGAACGTTACTTGTAAAATCTTCAAATGATCTGCCGTTACTCCTTACGGCAGACAAATTGATCCACTTTAGTATTTATCATCTCCTTTCGTGCGAAAGGAGAAAAATGAACAACACCATAGAAAAAGACGAACTGAAGAAAGAGCGCTATGAGCTGAATTCGGTGACCGAGTACAAATTCGGAAAGTCAACATACATCGTGAAAACGTACTTTGACCTCGATTGTGGGGAGTCGCTTGAAGATGTGGTTCAGCGCCTGATAACAAAAGAAGTGGAAAAGGCTATGTCGGCCTAACCGCCGCATAGTCTCCGACACCGAGCGGATCATTTACACAAAATCGACTTTAAAGCGATGAAGCGTTCACAGCTTTATGGTACAATGTAAATGATCCGCTGTATTTGTCGGAAAGAGAGGTATTTATGACAGACAAAATTACAGCACTATATTGCCGTCTCAGCAACGATGACGACTTGCAGGGCGAGAGCAACAGCATTACAAATCAGAAGAATATGCTTTTGAAGTATGCGCAGGACAACGGTTTTAGGAATACTCAGTTCTATGTCGATGACGGGTTCAGCGGTACGAATTTCGACAGACCCGATTTTCAGCGAATGGTCAAGGATATGGAGGACGGTAAGATCGGAACGATCATAACCAAAGACCTCAGCAGACTGGGGAGAGATTATCTGAAAACGGGCGAGTATATCGAAATTGTCTTTCCCGACTATGATGTTCGTTACATCGCAGTCAACGATAACGTTGATACGCTGAGATCAGAAAATGAGTTCATGGCGTTCAAAAACATTTTTAATGACTGGTTCGCCCGTGACACTTCAAAGAAGATCAAAGCCGTGTTCAAAGCAAAGGGAATGTCCGGCAAGCCGCTTTCGACTATCCCGCCCTATGGCTACAAAAAGAGCGAGCACGATAAAAACGCCTGGGAACCCAACGAGGAGACCGCACCTGTTGTCAGGAAGATCTTTCAGCTTTGTATTGAGGGCTACGGACCGACGCAGATAGCAAAGAGGCTCTCTGCTGAGAAGATTTTGAAGCCTACTGCCTACAATGAACTGAAAGCTAACGGCAAGATCACCTGCGACAAGCCTTATCGCTGGGCGCAGAAAACTGTGGTAGGGATCCTGGAAAAGTACGAATATCTCGGGCATATAGTAAATTTCAAAACGCACGTTAAGTCCTACAAGAACAAAAAGACCGTCAATAATCCCAAAGAGGAATGGGTGATCTTCGAGAACACCCACGAGCCAATAATCAGCAAGCAGGACTTTGAGCTTGTGCAGGAGCTTCGCAGGAACAAGCGCAGGATACAGCGATCAAACGAGGTCAATCCGTTTTCGGGTGTAGTCTATTGTGCCGACTGCGGCAGACCGATGTATCTTTGCAGGGCGAGGACGCTGTCCGATGAGCAGGAGCATTTAAAGTGCAGCACCTACGCAAGCGACCAAACGGAATGCACGGCGCATTTCATCAGGACGTGCATATTGAGAACGGTGGTGCTTGAAGAAATGAACAAAGTCCTCGACAAGATAAACAAGGACGAGGACGAATTTGTTAAGATGACTATGGAAAGCAAAGCAGTTGAGCATTTGAATGAAGTCAAGGCTGCAAGAAAAATGCTCGCAAAATCCGAAAAGCGCATAGCGGAGCTTGACAGGCTGTTCACGAGGCTTTATGAGGACAATGTTTCGGGAAAGATAAGCGATGAACGCTTTGAGATGATGTCAAAGAATTATGAGGATGAGCAGACGCAGCTTAAAGTTAAGGTCGGTGAGCTGACCAAACTTATCGAGGACAAGGAGCAGAAAGCTTCGGACATCACGGCTTTTATTGAGCTTGCCAAAAGGATAAAGCACGTTGATAAACTGACACCAGAGATCATGCATGAGTTCGTGGAGTTTATATCAGTTCATGCTCCCGACAAGTCAAGCGGACACAGAAAGCAGGAGATCGAGATAGTTTTCAGATTCAAGGTGGTCAGGACAAGCCTTGTGCTTGACCGCAGAGATTACGACAAAAGGAAAAGGGCTGCGTAGCTTGAGGCTGCGCAGCCGATGTTCAAATGATTTTACTTCTTTATGGCACGTGCCTCGCGGGATGCCCCTTTATGCTTGTATCCTTTTGTCCGTTACACAGTCTTTCGTCCTGTCATTCGCAGATGAGCTCCGTGGTCTGTACGCTCTTTATCATCGCCGATACCATATAGGAGAAGCCCGCAAAGCACCCGCAGATCAGCCCCGCCGGCAGCAGGATGTCAAAGACGGTGAGGGGGGCCGAGAAATCGGTCATACCCGTGATCCGCATAAGCTGCGAGAGCAGCTTTTCCGTAAAGCAGAGCGAGAGCACCAGCCCCGTTATGCAGCCCAGGATCCCGATGATCAGAAACCTCAGCGAGAACATCCCCCGCAGGTTCCCCGTGGTGAAGCCCGTGGCCTTGAAGATGCCTATGTCGGTGCGCTCCCGCAGGAAGGTTATCCGGCAGATCATGCTGATCGCCACCAGCAGGAACACCGAGGATACCCCGACCACCACAAGAATGATTATCAGCAGGAAGGCGTCTATCAGATCGTAGAGGTTGCCGTTTGACTCCTCCGTGTCGTCAGGCTTGGAGTAGAGTATCCCTCCGAACTCCTCATTCAGAGCCTTGCATACCTCCTCCGACTTGCTGTTGTCGGAGAGGAACAGGTTTGCCTGGAAGGGCTTCATTCCGATGCGCTTTCCGGCGTCCAGGCTCATGGCGAAGATGCGCCCCGCCTGGCTTGTGGTCTGGTAGATGCCGACGATCAGATACTCCGCCTTTTTGCCCTCGTTTGAAACGGTGACGCTGTCGCCTATGCCCTTGCCCGTTTCCTCGGAGAATATGCGGGTCACGATCATCTCGTTGTCAAACTCCGGCAGCTTGCCCTCAATGGGCTTGAAGTATTTCTCCAATCCGTCGGTGGCGGTAACTCCGAACAGGATGTCGTCCGCCAGGATGTTGTCTATGTAGGAGACGTAGTATATCTCCGGCTCCGTGTCCAGCTCCCTGAGCTTCTCGGCTATGCGGGGCTTGTCCTCATCCGAGAACTCGTTGAAGAGCTTTGCAAAACCCGCCGTGTTGACCTCACCGAAGATCTCTCTGAAATTGAGCCCCCGGCAGAGGTTGAATACCGTGGTCATAAAGAACATCAGTATCACCGTGATCACAAAGATGAAAATGTAGTGCCTCATCCCCGAAGTCAGCTGCCGCAGCGATACCGAAAGCGAGAGCGCCTTCTGCTTCATGGGGGCGTTGAGCCTGCCGGTGAAATGAACGTCCCTGTGGGCGTTGTTGAGAGCGTTCACCGGCGAGAGCCTCCCCAGCTTCCGGGTCGTGAGCAGTATTATCACCGTGAATACTCCGATCATCCCCAGGGCTATTAGCCCGCAGCTTAGAAAATCAATGCTGCAATCGGTGTGGATGCCCGTTACCGTCCTGAACATACTCCCCAGCACCTTCAGCAGCGGCACCGAGAGTATCAGCCCGATCACCGTCCCGATAAGGAGTGCGATGATGTACTGCAGCATATATGCCGCCCTTATCTGCCATACCGTGAACCCCTGGGATTTCAGTATTCCCAGATCCACATACTGCATCTCGATGGTGGAGTTTATGCTGTTGAGCATCATCAGCACCACCACAACCGCCAGCAGCCCCACGAAGATGTAGAGCAGGCTGGTGCCCGTGTCTGCGTAAAGCTCGGTGTAGCTCGCCAGCTCGTTTCTCGTAACATAGAGCATCGACTCATCCACCAGACCGCATTGATCGTTCAGCTCTTTTACCAGTGAAAAGGGCTTGAGCTCCCCGTCGGAGAAGATGTGGAGCATCTCGGTCTTGTAGATGTAGTTTGTGTTGACCTCGCCGCTGTCGATGCCTGCGGCTATGCGGTCGTAGTCCTCCGAGCTGATGAAGAATATCTCGTATGCCACAAGGCTGGTGCCGTAAAGGGGTTCCTCGGTGAAGCCCTTTACCGTGAACCTCTCCCGGGTCGAGGGCGAGGTCTGTATCTCCAGAGTGTCGCCCTTCTTGAGCTTCTCCACCTTGCCGAGCGAGTAGGGGACATATACCTCTCCCGAGCTCAGCTTCGGCGCCTTGTCAACGAAGCCCGTCTCGTCGTCGTTGAACAGCTTGATCTCGTCCTTCTCCCGGAAAAGCCTGGTGTCGATATTCTGGTTCTTGCCGTTGAGGAAGTATTCCATCCCCACATAGAGCATCTGCTCCGTCCTCCAGGAGGAAACGTGCCCGTTGGTATCGAGCCCGTTTTTGATATTATCGGTGAGCTTTCCCTCAGCATAGGTCATTACTATATCCCCCACCTTGTAATGGTCGAGGGAAGCGTTCAGCGCCCGGTCAAGATTTTTCGAGTTGCTTACAGAGCCTGAGAAGGAGAACACGATTATCGCCATAAGTGCGATTATCCCCTTGAAGGCTCCCGTCTTGTGCTTTATATTGTTTCTTACGAGGAACATCACGGATCTCATAAGGCCGCCCCCCTTACCAGTGCATAGAGGTCAGCCAGGAGTTCACCTGTGTCTCGCGGCTCTTTTCGCTCTCAGGGTCAAAGGGCGGGAGGGTCAGCTCACCGCTGATATTGCCGTCCTCGATGTAGATTATCCTTGTTCCTCTTATGGCAGCCCGGATGTCGTGGGTCACCATAAACACCGACTGCCCCTCCCGATTCAGGCGGGTGAGCAGGTCAAGCACCTCGGTGGTGTTGCGCCGGTTGAGAGCGCCGGTGGGCTCGTCCGCGAAAAGCACCGCAGGCTTGCTGATCACCGCTCTGATAATGGCGCACCTCTGCTGCTCGCCGCCGGAGCACTGCGAGGGCAGATGGGTCTTTACCTCGTCAATGCCCATGACCTTGAAAAGCTCCAGCGCCGTCTTGTCCGTCTCCTGGGCGGGGATGTTCTTATCGAGATATGCAGGCACCACCACGTTTTCAAACATCGTCATATTGCTGACCAGGTGCATCTTCTGGAACACAAAGCCGAAGTCCTTCCTCCGCAGGAGGGTGAGCTCCTTCTCGCTGAGCTTCACAAGATCTCTCCCCCCGTAGATCACCTCGCCGGAGGTGGCTCTGTCCATCCCGCTCAGGGAGTAGAGCAGCGTGGATTTGCCGGAGCCCGAGGCTCCCATAACAACGGTGAGATCACCCTTGTAGACCTCCAGATCTATCCCGGTGAGGACGTGGTTCTGCACCCCGTTAGCCGCAAAGGACTTGCAGAGCTTCTTTGCGGTGAGTATAGCTTCATTCATAGGTATGCCCCTTTCAGTTTTTTCATTGTACTCATTGTAGCACACCCAAGATTAAGAAATCTTTAAGACAACACCGCACGACCCCTGTGCGTCAGATACGCAGTCAATTTTTCCGTCAGAGTGCATAAATTCGACGCAGGCGGGCTAGCGCCCGGCAAGGAGAATTTGTGTGCTATGACGGAAAAAGTGCAAGCAGATGATGTGCAGAGGCGTTAGCCGCGGGTCGTGCGGTGTTGCCTTAAGCATTGGATCTTTCTTCCGGCAGCGTCAGCTTGATCTCCAGTCCATCCCCTGTATTTGCCGCCGACACCTCGCCCCCGGACTGCCTTGCGATGTATCTCACTATGTAAAGCCCCAGCCCCGAGCCGCTGATGTCCTTTGAGTTGCTCCCACGGTAGAACTTGTCAAAGATAAAGGGCAGATCCCTGTCCGGGATGCCGCCCCCGAAGTCCCGGAAGTATATATCATAGGAGCCGTTATGCTTCTCTGCGGATATGTTCATTTTCCCGCCCGCATATTTCTGGGCGTTGCCGATGAGGTTCCCCACAAGCTGCGCCATCCTGTTGCGGTCGGCATATACCCTCACGGGGAACATTGGCTTCTCAAAGACTATCTCTCTGCCCGCCGAGTCCCTCACCGCGCCTTCGATAAGCTCCGAGAGCTCCAGGCTTTCCGGCTGCATTTTCAGAGCCCCCAGCTCGCTTATGGAGTGGGTCATCATATCGTTGGTGAGGCGTGAGACCTCCTCGCACTTGCGGCTGATGATATTCAGGAAGGAGTACATCTCCTCCGTGTCAGCGTAGAGCCCGTTCACCAGCGCCTCCGAGTAGGCGGTAATCGAGGCCAGGGGAGTTTTCAGATCGTGGGAGAGGGATGCTATCACCGTCTTGTTGTTGTCGATAGCCTCACGCTCGCAGCTCCGTGCCTTGACTATCTCCCTGCGCATACTGTCGAAGGCCCAGGTGAACTTGCCGAAGTAGTTGTCCCGCTCGTAGTCCAGGGGAGTGTCAAGATCCCCTCCCGCCAGCCTGTCGGCATAGCCCTCCAGCTTGTGGAATGGCCTGATAACGCCTCTCCATACATATGTCACGCACCCGAAGACAGCCAGCACCGCCGCCCCGCAGACTATCCATACTCCCGGGCTGCCGCCTTTGTCGTTCTGTGAGGCCAGCTGGGCGTCGGCCTTCAGCTGTGCAGCCTTGGCAGCTGCGGCCCCGGTGTCGCCGGAGGCGATGAGGTTTGCGGTCTCGTTGGCTTCCACCGTCAGCCGGGGGAGGTATTCGTTCTTTTCGTCCCGTGAGGAAAGGAACACCCCCAGAGTGCAGAGCACCACGATCAGCGAAAGCACCGCCCCTGTGATAAAGGGCTTGTATTTCATTCCGGGCTCACCTCCAGCACATATCCCACCTTGCGGATCGTCTTGATGTATTTCGGCTCGGCAGGGTCGTCCTCCAGCTTTTCACGCAGCCAGCGGATGTGTACCGCCAGCGTCGAGGGCTCCACCTCCGAGAAGGCTCCCCACACCTCGCAGAGCAGCTTCTCCTTGGGAACAGGCGTGTTCATATGCTCGCAGAGGTAAGCCAGAAGATCGAACTCTCTCAGCGACAGCGCCGCCGGGCTCCCGCCCTTTGATACCGTCCGGGCGGTGATGTTCACCGCCACATCTCCGAAGCGCACCAGCTTCTCCTCCGAGTTGTTCTTGTAGGTCCGCCGCAGCAGCGCGTTGACCCTTGCCAGCAGCTCCCGCATGGAGTAGGGCTTGGGGAGGTAGTCGTCGCCCCCCAGCTCAAAGCCCGTGACCCGGTCATCCTCATCTGTGCGGGCGCTGGCGAATATCACCGGCACATCGCAGGCACGCCTCAGCTCCCTGCAGACCTCAAAGCCGGTGCCGTCCGGCAGATTGACATCCAGCAGGATAAGCTCAAAGCGGTTCTCCGCCAGCAGCTCAAAAGCCTCCCCGCAGCTGTGGGTCACGCTCACGCTGTAGGAGTAGCTCTCCAGCATCCTCTTGATAATAAACGAAAGCTCCTTGTCGTCATCGACTATGAGTATCTTCGCGCGCAGATCTGAAACATTAGCCATTATCCTCACCTCGGTATCTGATCATTGTTGATTATATCTTAGCATATTTTCCTCCCGAATGCAATAACCCGGAGCGCATCAGCGTGCCGCTGACGCTAAAAAAAGAATAATGAAGGTGTCGTCTGCGGACTCCTTCATTATTCTTTATTCATTATTCACTGTTCATTCAGCTAAGCGCTGCTCCTCCTTCACCGCCGAGGCTATTATCACGCTGCGGGGTTCGAGGTAATATGTCAGCCCGTCACGGTGGATAAGTCCGTTGAAGTCCAGCCCGGCCTTGTAAGCGGGATAGGTGTAGAAGTCGATGTTCCACCGGTACCCGCCGGGGAGAGTCGGCAGCTCCACCGGGCAGATCTCCCAGTAGGCGTTTATGCCGATGAACACCGCGTCGTCCTTGCCCTTGGAGCTCTGCCCCGCGAACATCACGCCGATAACGTGGTCGTAATCCCGGAACTGGCTGTTCCAGGCCGCGGAGTTGTGTATGCTTATATCCGGGAACCCGAAGGAGGGGATCTTAGATGCCCTCCTGATGACCTCGTGCTTCTTGCGGTAGGCCGCCAGCTCCGATACGAAGTCGTGTATCTCCTTGAACCTTTTCAGCCTTGTCCAGTCCAGCCAGGAGACATCGTTGTCCTGGCAGTAGGCATTGTTGTTGCCGAACTGGGTGTTGCAGAATTCATCCCCCGCATAGAACATCACCGCACCCCGGCTCAGGAAAAGGGTGGAAAAGGCGTTCTTGATCATCCTCATACGCAGAGCCATTATCTCCGGATCGTCGGTCTCACCCTCGGCACCGCAGTTCCAGCTGGTGACGCTGTTGTCGCCGTCGGTGTTGTTCCAGCCGTTGGCATCGTTGTGCTTTACATTGTAGGAGTAAAGATCGTACATAGTGAACCCATCGTGGCAGGTGAGGAAGTTCACCGAGGCGTTGTGGCACCTCGCCGGCGGGTAGAGATCAGCCGAGCCGGTTATCCTCTGAACTGCCGCCCAGGCCAGGCCGTTGTCGCCCTTGAGGAAGCAGCGCAGATCGTCCCGGAAGCGCCCGTTCCATTCCGCCCACCTGTTCCAGGAGGGGAAGCTCCCCACCTGATAGAGCCCGCCTGCATCCCAGGCCTCGGCTATGAGCTTTACTCCGCTCAGTATGGGGTCGTAGGCTATGGTCTTCAGCAGGGGAGGGTTCTCCTGAGGGCTGCCGTCCTCGCTGCGCCCCAGTATCGAGGCAAGATCGAAGCGGAAGCCGTCCACACGGTATTCGATCACCCAGTATCTCAGGCACTCGATTATGAACTGCTGAACTATGGGATGGCTGCAGTTCATGGTGTTCCCGCAGCCGCTGAAATTGACGTACTTACCGTCAGGGGTCAGCATATAGTAAACGCTGTTGTCCAGCCCCTTGAAGGAGAATATCCTGCCGTCCTCGTTGCCCTCGGAGGTGTGGTTGAACACCACATCCAGAAATACCTGGATGCCGTTCTCGTTGCAGGTGCGGATGAGGCTCTTGAGCTCGTCACCCTCGTGGTTGTATTCAATGTCGGAGGCATAGCTGGTGTTGGGCGCAAAGAAGCAGGTGGTGTTGTAGCCCCAGTAGTTGTAGAGCAGCATACCGTCGTGATGCCTGTCCTCGTAGAGCTCGTCGAACTCAAAGACGGGCATGAGCTCAATGGCGTTTACCCCCAGCTTTTTAAGGTAGGGTATCTTCTCCTTAACGCCGTCAAATGTCCCCGGATGCTTCACCCCGGAGGTCAGGCTCTTGGTAAAGCCCCTGACGTGCAGCTCGTAGATCACCAGGTCTCCGAAGGGTATCTCCCGCTTGCGGAAGGGGCCCCAGTCGAAAATATCTCTGGTGATCCGCCCGTGATAGCAGTCGTCGTCACGCTTCTTCTTGCCCCAGACGCTCTGCCCCGTCACCGCCTTGGCGTAGGGGTCGAGAATGTTCCGCTTGCTGTCAAAGAGATGCCCCTTCTTGGGGTCGTACTCCCCCGAGAAGCGGTAGCAGTATTCTATCTCGTATATGTCCAGGTCATAGACCATCATCGACCAGGTGTCGCCTATGCGGTAGCTGTCGGGTATGGGTATGACTGCAAAGGGCTCCTTCTCCCCCCTGCGGAACAGCACCAAAGAGCAGCTCTCCGCATTGGAGGAATGGATGGTGAAATTCACTGCGTGCTGCATAGAGGAGGCACCGTTCAGGGTGTATATCCCCGGACGGCATTTGAACCCGTTGATTATATCCGTAGCCTTAAAGGTAGATGAATTCTTCATATTATCCCCAGCCTTATAATACTCCGTCCCGCTCCCCGGATATACGGGGAGCTCTCCTTCCGTTATCTATTATAAACCAAATTTTCTGACTATTCAATCAAAAAACTGTTAATAATACTCACCGCGGCGCAAAATCCTTCCTCCCCGCAGCATTCCCCCCGGTATCTTGAAAACAGAGGAAAAATATGTTATAATACTGTCAGAACGAAGCCACCTCCGGCAGGAACGGAGAGGCTCAACTAACTGTGACAGGGAGCTGCCTATGAAAAAGTATCTTATCGTCGGCACCGGCGGGACGGGAGGTCCCGTTGGGGCATACCTCGCCCGGGCAGGGAAGGACGTCACCTTTATTGCCAGAGGCGATAATCTGAAAGCTATGAGGGAGCAGGGCCTACGGGTCATCCGCCCCCGGGATGAGTTCACCATTGCCCCCGTCAGGGTCTCCACCCTGGAGGACTATGAGGGTCAGCCCGACGTCATATTCGTCTGCGTAAAGGGCTATTCGCTGGACTCGGTCATCCCAGAGCTTCAGCGCATCGCCGGCAGCAGTACGGTCATAATCCCCATACTGAATATCTTCGGCACCGGCGGGCAGCTGCAAAAGCACTTCCCCAATACCCTCGTCACCGACGGCTGCATCTACGTCGCCGCACAGCTCGAGAGCCCCGGCTGCATCCGTATGAACGGGGATATCCTCCGGGTGATCTTCGGCGTCCGGGACCCCTCCGACCTCCGTGACGACCTTCGGGAGATCGAAGCCGACCTCATCGAGAGCGGTATCACAGGCCTCCTCTCCGATAATATCGCCAGAGATGCCCTGCTGAAATTCTCATACGTCTCCCCACAGGGCGCCTGCGGGCTGTATTATAATGTCCCCTCCGGGGATATCCAGCACCCCGGTGAGATACGGGATTGCTTCGCCGGGCTAATCGCCGAGATCGGCACCCTCGCCCGGGCTATGGGCATAACCTTTGAGGAGGATATAGTGGAGCGCAACCTGAAAATACTCGATACCCTCTCCCCGGATGCCGCCACCTCCCTGCAAAGGGATATCGCCGCCCGCCGCCCCTCCGAGATTGACGGCCTCATCTGCGAGGTGGTGCGTCTTGCCGACAGCTTCGGCCTTGACCTCCCCCTCTACCGTAAGATCGAGGCAGAGCTGAGAGCAAGAGGGCTGATGGGGTAAGAACATTGCTCCCCCCGGACTTTACATTTGTGAAAACATGAGTTATAATGTAAAAAACATCGGTGCAAAGCAAGGTGAGAAAATGAAAAGCAACAGAAAAGCCCCCAAGCTGCTTGACTGCGACTGCTACCGCTTCAAGGAGCTGGATGCCGGCGCCGTCAACTCCTATCAGAACGAGTATATGAGCCAGTATTACTGGGCTGACTTTATGTTCGACGCCGACCTTTACTGATCAAAAGACCTCCCGGAACTGCCCGGGAGGTCTTTTTTACAAGAAAAACTTGTGCAGCATCCACATAAACCCTGCCGAAAGTTTGTGCATTATTTCCCCATAAATCCCCGGGGGCTGAAACGTATATATTTCAGACAGCCCCAAGACCGAATAATTAAAACGGAGGGAACTAAAATGAAAAGAATGAATATCAGAAGGATAACAGCAATGACCGCAGCTCTGATAATGAGCCTCTCGCTGATCTCCTGCGGCAGCAGCGACGGCGGCTCCGCAGCGGATGTGAAAGCCTCCAAGGCTGAAACATTGGAAAACAGCACCTCCTGCGCCGAGACAGTCTCCAAAGCCGCTGAGAAGGCTGACGACACCAACGGCTCAGAAGATATCGGCTTAGCAGCGGACGATGCCGCACCGGGCGAAAAAACTGCCGCAGAATACGGTGACTACAGCGAAGTCGAAGGATTCGATATGGAGGCCAGAAAAAGTATAATGAGATCCGACGCCGCCCTGGCTGACGGCGAGAGGACAGATGTCCTCCCCACAGCCCCCGGCCCCGAAGCTGATCCGGATACCCTGCCCGGCGATACCGTCACAGACCCCGTGATCGACAACGATGCCCAGGCCTTCGTCCTCACCGCAGGCGAGTGGAAGGATAACGAAAACTGGGGCTTCTTCACCAACCTGGTGAAGAGCGGCACCGTGACCTTCCCCGTTTTCGGCCTCGACCCCACCAACAGGATAGCCGTCACCCTCACCAAGGACGGCGCTCCCGCCCAAAACCAGCCGGTTGAGCTGGTGGACAAGGACGGCAAGGTCATCTGGTCTGCAATGAGCGATAAGGACGGCAAGGCCTATGTATTCTACAAGAAGGATCAGGCTCCCGCTCTGGTAAGAAGCGGCGAGGCCTCCGAAAAGGTAACGGGCGACAGCAATGAGCAGCAGGGCAGAGCAGGCACGACCGAGGTGGCTCTGAACGTTGCCGGCACCCGGAAGTATGAGGATACACAGGTAATGTTCATCCTCGACACCACAGGCTCTATGTCCGATGAGATCGCATATCTCCAGATGGATTTCGCCTCCATCGCCAAGGAGGTAGACGACGGCCGTACCGCCTTCTCGGTAAACTTCTACCGTGACGAGGAGGATGAGTATGTTACCAGGTGCAACCCCTTCACAAACGACGTGAAGTCGGTGCAGGCCAAGATCAACGCCGAGTATGCCGACGGCGGCGGGGATATCCCCGAGGCAGTAGCCGAGATCCTTGAAGAGACCATCACCAATAACGATCAGTGGAGCAGCAGCGCCAACAAGATCGCCTTCCTGATCTTCGACGCACCTCCCCACGAAGGCAAGGAGCAGCAGCTTGATGCAGCCGTCAGAGCCGCAGCCGAAAAGGGCATCCGCCTTGTTCCCGTGGTATCCTCCGGCGCAGAGCGCGACACCGAGCTTTTCGGCAGAGCCCTCGCAGCCCAGACAGGCGGCAGCTATGTATTCCTCACCGACGATTCCGGCGTGGGCGATTCCCACCTTGAGCCTATCGTAGGCGATTACGAGGTCGAGCTCCTTCACGATGTTATCGTAAGGAACATCACCGAGCTGAGAAGCTGATTTCACCAGCCCTTATATACAGAAACAGCCCCGCGGCCTCAAAACCGCAGGGCTGTTTTGCTTCCGAAAGCCGGCTTTCAGAGAGCCCGGCTACATCGGCATTATCAGATTTATCACCACAAAGAAGCTCCCGAACACGAACAGCCAGAGGATGTGCTGCTCCCACTTGCTTGCCAGCAGCCCGATGAATTCCCGGATGAAAGCGTTGGGCCAGAAGTACCATTTGGTCTTGCTGCCGATGCCCTCCGCTTCGATGCCCAGGCTGCGGGTGATCATCCCGCTGCGCAGCACATGATAGCCTGAGGTGGAGAATATCAGCTTCGGGTCATCGCAGACGCCCTTTATCTTTTCCAGGGAGAAGGTCATATTCTCCTGAGTGCTGGTGGACTTGTTCTCTATGAGTATCCTTTCCTCGGGGATGCCCTTTGAGATCAGGTAGTTTTTCATGCACTCCGCCTCGGAGATCACCTCGTCCGAGCCCTGCCCGCCGGAGGGGACAAAGATAAGCCCCTGGTTTTTGCTCTGCTCCGCATAGGCCAGAGCCCTGTCGATGCGCCCCTGCAGCAGCGGCATAGGCGTGCCGTCAACAGCTACGGAGCAGCCCAGTATGATGATGTGCGTCCTGTCCGGGGAGGGCTTCTTCTTCACCGAGATCAGCCCGCAGAGCATAGCCGACATCAGCATGACCTCCAGATAGATGAAGGCCGTGGCATACACGCTCTCTATGGCACCGTAGACCCGCATCTCCCGCTCGCTTCCCATTGCAAGGGATCTGTCAAGTAAATACATCCCCCCATAGCCTGCCGCCATAAGTATGCAGAAGAAGATCCCCAGCATATTCACAAAGCTCCTGCCCTCGCGCCGCAGCAGAACTATATTGCTCGCCCCCAGCGCCAGCATGAACAGCGCCATAAAGGGTATGGTGATATACATGAATATCGAGCTCGCATTTTTCAGCGCACCGTAAACGTTCAGCATAAAGCTGAGCTTCGGGCGGTGCAGCAGGTCAAAGGAGCAGACGGTATTGTTCACCGCGAATACAGTAAAGAACAGGGTCAGCCCGCCGTGATAAAGCGTCGTATATGAGAACAGATCTCTGCTGCACCGCAGGATGAATGAGGTCACAAATATGACCGTCATGGCGGTAAGGTATATGCTCATTATCAGGCAGATGCCCTCGCAGCCCGAGAAGTTGCCGTTTGATCTGTTGACGATCACCCCTCCGGGAAGCACCTCGATATACTCAAAGGCCGTCTGCAAAAAGCCCTCACTCTGGTCCCGGGTGTTGTTGATGAAGAACTTTCCCCTCGCACCCTCATCGGCGGTAACGGTCAGTCTCCGGGGCTCCTCCGGATGAGCAACTGCGTTTACCCCCTCGGTCTCCGGAACGAAATACCGTGCCTCCTCGCTTTCGGGCAGATATATGTCAAGGCTCCCCGCCGATACCCTGAGGCATAGGGCAGCGGCTATGAAAAACACCAGCGTAGCAATGATGCTCGCCGCCCGCAGAACGCGGAAAGCCCCGGCGTTTTTTGCTTTCGGCATATTATCTCCCCCCCTTGGCTGATGGTTCACGCTATGTATTATACCACATCCCGGCAAAAAAAGCAACGGGCACCAAAAATGCCGTACAAAGCAGAGAGACCCTGCTCTGTACGGCAGATATACCGGTCAATCTTCCTGCTTGCCGAAATGCAGGAAAGCCAGTATCCCTATGGGGAGGAAATATACGCACCAGATCACCAGAGCCATGATCCCTCCGCTGCTTTTCCCGGTGGGGTTTGCGAACATCCCCGTCATGGGCATGATGAAGCATCCGGGGAAAAAGGCCCCGTGAGCGGTCAGCAGATATTTCAGCCACTTGTCCCGCCGGTTCCCGGCCTTCATCGAGATCCCGGTGAAAAAGGTGGAGAGCGCCATCATCCCGTAGCCCAGAAGATCGTAGTTGAAGAGCAGCCCTCCCCGGCTGAAATTCAGCACCCTGTCCGCATCCTCGCTCAGATCCTCGTTGAGGACGGTGGTGTTCTGGGCGAAATAAACTGTCAGTATAAAGGTGCAGTACACCGCCGCCAGTATAAGCCCGGTGTTCGCCGCGACTTTGCGGTCCTCATCGCATTCGTTGTGCAGCCCCGCCGTCATCATAATGAACCCCAGGGGCAGGAACATACATACCAGATAGTACCCGAACTTGAAATCAATGATAAGGAACAGGGCGAAAAGGAATACCGTCACCGTCACTATCCCCGAGCCTGTTTTTGCTATGATCCTGTTCATTATTCTTTGTCCTCTTTCTTGGCGGACTTGCGGTAATCTATGAGAAAGCCCTTCTTGGCCCTGGCCTTTGCCATAAGCCCCGCCAGTATGCCGTTGCTTATTATCTTATTAGTGCACCAGCACATTTCCGCCACCTCTTTTGCCGACATGGTCAGGTAAAAATCCTTTGGGAGGCTCACATCCGTCTCACCGCCGCCGCTGCTCCCCGCAGAGCTGCCCTGACACTTTTCGTCCTGATGGATGAAGCAGCTGCCGTCGCTGTAAAAGCAAAGCTCAATTGTCATTACCCCGTACTCAAAGTAATCGCCCGATCTGGCCAGCAGCGTGTCGAGGTGCAGAAACCGCAGACCCTGCTCCTTGGCGAATTTCTCCGCGCAGCTGCCAAACTCCCCGCGGATGAGAACATCGTTTTTGTGAAAGAGCTCCTCCGTGGCATCGTCCATCCAGATACGGCACTCCTTCCCGAGGATCCGCAGCTCGCTGATGGTGGGCAGCAGCTCGAAGAAGCCCTGCTCCACCTCCTGTACCTCCTCCGCAAGCTCCAGGCATACCCCCCTGGGGTCGGTGCGCTCGGGAAGATCCATCCAGAAACTCATATGCTCCTTTTTCAGCTCTGCGCCGCCGCTGACGTCAAAGCCGTATTTCCTGTAACCGCTGCTGACTATCATAGCTTTTCTCCCTTCGATGATACTTTGTCCGTTCTCTCAAACGCCTCGCCGATCCACTCGGTCAGCAGGGCAAAGGCCTCGTCAAAATCCGGCTCGCTCCCCGGCTCGGAGAGCAGGAGCACCGCCCTGTCCTTCCCGGAGACCTTCTCTTTAAGCTCCCGCTTCGTCAGTATGAACTCTCCGCTCTCGATAAAGTGGAGGTTCTGTACCGCAAAGAACAGGCTCTTGCAGGTCTGCCGAAGCTTTGAGATGTTCTTCTCTCTGTCCGCGTGGATGTATCTGTGGCAGAGCTCGTGATAGATATTGCCAAGGCTCAGCTTCACATAGCTTATCTCGTCCCGCAGATCTGCCGGGGGCAGCAGGGGAGCCAGCTTTCCGTAGACGTCCCCCGTGGTGTGCAGGAGCTGGCAGACCTCCAACGGGTTCCAGCGCCTGAGCTCCTCCCGCCCGCAGATGAACCCGCAGGCCTCGCCGTAATGCCCAAGGCTCTTGAGCAGCTCCCGGTAGATATCCATATCCCGGGGGGAGAGCCCCTCGATCACCAGCATTATGTCAATGTCGCTCTCCGGCGTAGCCTCTCCCCGGAGATAGCTGCCCTGCAGCCCGATGTATATGAGCCGCTCCCCGAATGCCGCCAGACAGCCCTCGGTAAGCTCCCGCAGATATCTGTCAATGTCCTGCATCCCGTCACCCCGCCTTTTATCAAATGTACTGATAGTATTATACCACGCTCCTCCCGTTTTTGCAAGTGCAGGCAGTATTGACAATCATCAAATGCGGTGATATAATATGTTTCGGAAACGGCCAAAAGCCGAAACAGATAAAAGGGGAGAGTATGATCATGATCGCAGCAGCCTCGCTGGGTGTCGCAGCGGTGCTTACCGCAGTATTCACAGTGTTGTGCCTCAAAGGCAAAAAGAAGCAGTCCCTCACCGTCCTTGCCGTAATGTTCCTGGCAAGCGCTGCGGTAAACATTATAGGTGTAAAGGGAGAGGTCAGGAGAGACCGCTATGAGTTCTCCACCTACGGCAATCATCTCTCCGAATCGGTGCGCTATACCGAGACCAAAGGCGGCTACCACCTCTTTGAGGATCGCTCGGTGGGCAGCTCCGATAAGGGCATAGCCGTCCCGGACAGCATTGAGCTGCCCGGATATATCCGGAACATCGACAAGAGCAGGGTAACGATCTGCAGCGAAAGAGACACCGAGCTCAAACGGCAAAGCAGCCTCATCACCGTTGACGGCAAGGAGTATTACCTGGCCGATAAAGCCGAGAAGCTCCGCCCCGACTATGAGTGGCTCATGATGTGGGTCTGCATCGCCTTCCTGATACCCCTGGAAGTTACATGCATCGTCTGCCTCGCCGGGAAGAAAAAGAAACAGTAAGTATGCACAACAGCGCGTCCGCGGAATGCAGGCGCGCTTCTGCATTTTTTGCCATTTCTCTGTTGACGACAGGGGCTGATTATGCTATAATTATCCTGTGAGAATAAAACTGTAAAGGAGGGCGCCGCTATGGATATCTGTCTGCTCGGTACGGGCGGGATGCTGCCCCTCTGCGACCGCTTCCTCACCTCCTGTTATATAGAGCAGGGGGGCAGGGCAGTGCTCATCGACTGCGGCGAGGGGACCCAGGTGGCTGCGGCTGCCGCAAAGGCCAAGATCAGCCGCATCGAAGCCATACTTATCACCCATGCCCACGCCGACCACGTCACCGGCCTGCCGGGGCTGCTGCTCTCGGTGGCCAATACTGGCAAGACCTCTCCGCTGGAGATATACTTCCCCGCCTCAGCCCAGGGGATCATCACAGCTCTGCTCACCGTGGCAGGCAGGCTGCCCTATGAGATCCGCCTCGTCCCCCTCGGTATGTCCGGGGAGACAGCCTTCCCCCTTACCTGCATCGACCCGATGCTGGAGGTCAGAGCCCTCCCCCTGCGGCACAGCGTTGACTGTATCGGCTACAGCCTGACCCTCACCCATAAGCGGGTGTTCCTCCCCGAGCGTGCCGACGCCCTGGGAGTGCCCCCCAATAAACGGGGCATACTCCATTCCGGCGGGAGCATCACGGTTGAGGGCAGGGAGATCACTCCCGATATGGTCACAGCCGAGCCCAGACCTCCCCAGAAGCTCACCTATGTCACCGATACCCTCCCCATTGATGAGATCGCAGACTTCGCAAAGGGCTCCCGGCTATTCATCTGCGAGGGTATGTACGGCGACAGAGCCAAGAAACCCGATATGGATAAAAAGGGCCATATGCTGATGCAGGACGCCTGCGCGCTCGCCGCAAGAGCGGGAGCGGAATGCCTCTGGCTCACCCATTACAGCCCCGCCGAGAGCGACCCCTCGGCCTTTGAAGCAGAACTGAAAGAGCTGTTCCCCGCCGTGGTGATAAGCACCGACGGGCAGAGAACAGCCCTATAGAACCTGATATTATCGGAGGAACACCGTTATGGATATCAACAGGATACTGGACAGATTCTGGGAAAGCGAGGATAAGGATACCTTCGTCACCGACGGCAAGGGTGAGCTTATCTATCAGAGCGTCAGGAACGACCTGCCGGCAAAGACCGTCTGGGAAAAGATAAACAGCATCACCTTCGATTTCGATGAGCAGGAGTTTATCGACAAGGAGCATTCCCTCTATTTCAGCGTGAGGAAGACCGTTATCGAAGAGGGCGGCGAGAAATTCACCTGCTACCACGCCACCGATGTCAGCGAGTATGCCATGCTGCTCAAGGAGGTCTCCTCCTATACCAAGAGCATCTCCAAGATGTCCAAGTTCCAGACCAGCATAATGAAAAAGCTCTCAATGTCATACGATACCTTCCTCCCCGGCCTGGCGGATTACTGCAAGGCCGATGAGGTGATGATGTATATCTATAACAACGAGGTCTATATCCGCAGCACCTATAACGGCGAGCTCACCCGTGAGATCATGACCTCCCCCGAGGGCTGCGTGGAATACTTCGCTCTTCAGCGCGGCGAGTCCCTTGGGGGCTATTCCTGCATACTCAATTCCGAGGTGCTGGGTCAGAAATGCGTGGTCCTCATCAGAGAGATGAGCGTCTCCGGCCCCATAGACCCCCTGGATGTCTCCATACATAACGTCATCAGGCTGTTCATCGAAAACAGCATCCTCCGTGAGAGGATAGTCTACGAAAGCGAGCACGACAGGCTCACCGGCCTCTACAACAAAGGCAAGTATATGGCGCTGAAAAAGGAGAATTTCGGCGATCCCCCGTCCATCGCCATATATAATTTCGATGTCAATAACCTTAAGCATATCAACGATACCTACGGCCACGAGTACGGCGACAGCCTTATCGTCAAGGCCGCGGAGAGCATCAAGGCCGTCACCTCCTCAAACGTCCTCGGCTTCCGTATGGGAGGCGATGAGTACGTTATGGTGGCCCTGGGTATCTCGGAGGAAGAAGCCGAGTCCGTCCGCGATAGCTGGAGAGCCTCCCTCGATAAGCTCAATAAGGAGGACGATACCATCTTCTGCGCCATGGCCTGCGGCCTCGCCTATGCCTCCGGCAGCTTTGTCTACGACGACCTCTATGCCCTGTCGGATAAGCTGATGTACGAGGATAAGAAAAATCTCAAATCCAACGGCATCACCAGCCGACTGAAAGATCATTGAACGATAGGAGGTGTCAGTTGTGAATATCCTTTTCGTTGACGCATCGGTCAGCAGCCGTTCCCGTACCCTCAGACTGGCGGAGCACCTGCTTGACCGCCTCGGCGGCGAGACCGAGAGGGTAAGGCTTTGCGAGACCCCCTTCCCCGTCACCGACGAAGCCTTTCTCGATAAGAGAGCCAAAGCCGGCAGCACCGGCGAGTTCCCCGGAACGGGTCGTTCTCTGGCTATGCAGTTTGCCGCCGCAGACGAGATCGTCATCGCCGCCCCCTATTGGGATCTTTCCTTCCCCGCGGCGCTGAAACAGTATTTCGAGCAGATCAACGTCATCGGCCTCACCTTTGCCTATTCCGAGGAGGGGAGGCCCTACGGGCTCTGCCGTGCAAAGCGGCTGTGGTATGTGACCACCGCCGGGGGCAGGATCATCTCCGACGAGTACGGCTTCGGCTATGTGAAAGCCTTGTCCGAGAATTTCTACGGCATCCCCGATATCAGGATGATCAAGGCCGAGTGCCTGGATATCATCGGAGCTGATGTCGAGAGCATACTCAAGGAAACGGAAACCGTTATCGACGAGAGCTTCCATTGAATAAAGAATAACAAAGCGCCCGGAGAGACCCTCCGGGCGCTTTAATGTCTGTGGATATCAGCCCTTGACGAACTTCTCGATGACTACCTCGGTGGCTCCGCTGCGGATGCCGACCTTAACATCATCGGAAATGTTTGCGATGACCGACTTTTCCAGCTCGTCCCATTCAGCAGGAGCTTCCTTCTTCTGCTGGGAAAGGGAGTCGCGGTAGGTGTTCAGGGACCAGTAGCCGGTGTAGTATTCGTCAACGAAATCAGGCTCGGCCTGAGCATTGTGATAGGTGCCCATAGCATACCAGCTGTCGGCAGGGGAGCTGCCTGCGTCGTTGACCTCCTCTGCGGAGCGCTGCATACTGATGCGTACAGCCTCTCTGATCTTGCCCAGGATGCCCTTGGCGGCTTCGTTCTTGCCGCTGGTGGATATGCTCATCAGCCTGTTCTCCTGGAGGGCGTTCACCGTCTTGTTCGCCGTAAGACGTATCCTGCAAAGATGCCCGGCAGGGGCAGGGGTGCTCTCCAGAGTCAGCTCGCCTCTGAAATTCTCCATAATGCCGTTTACCATGCAGATGACCTCTTCGGTCAGCAAGCGGATGTGTACCGCGTCCTTGCCCCTGAAGGAATTGTAGCTGATGAACTTCTCGGCAGCCTGTAAGGCGGTCTCCTTTCCGTGGAGGTCGCCGCGGATCTCGATAGTATCTGTTTTCATATCAATTACTCCCGTTACTTTATTGTCAGGATGTCAGCGAAGCCCGTGATCTCAAATACATCTATAAGATCCTCGCTGCAGCCCGTGATGACCATTTCGCCCTTGGTGTCCATTGTCTTCTGAGCGTTCAGCAGTACCCTGAGCCCCGCCGATGAAACGTAATCCACCTTCGTGAAATCGAAGATCAGCTCCGTGATGCCCTCAAGGCTCGACTTAAGCTCCGCCTCCAGCTTGGGTGAGGTCAGGGTGTCGATCCTGCCGTCCACTGTTACGGTAAGGGTCTGCCCGTTCTGTTCTTTGTTTATCTTCATATCTGTTGACTCCCTTCGTTGTTTTGTTCCTTGCTGTCCTTATTTCCCTTGCCGTCCTGCAGGGATATGGCAAGCATCGTAATATCATCGAACTGATCCGCGTCACCCACGAAGCTGTCCACCGATCTCTTCACCTCGGTCAGCACATCCTTGGGATCCATATCTCTTGCCCGGTTGAGGGCCTCCAGCAGACGGTCAGTGCCGAACATCTCGTTGTTCTTGTCGGTGGCTTCGGGTACGCCGTCGGTGTAGAGGAACAGCATACCGCCCCGCTCCAGATGCATCTCGTACTCCTTGTACTTGAGGCCCTCCATACCGCCGAGAACGAAGCCGTGTTTATCCTTGAATATCTCGAATTCTCCGTTGGCCTTCCGGATGATGGGGTATTCGTGCCCCGCATTTGCCGCGGTGATATTGCCCGTGGAGATCTCCAGAACTCCGAACCATACGGTCACGAACATCTCCTCTTCATTGTTCTGGCAGATGGCGTGGTTAGCCTGCTCCAGAGTCTTGGCAGGGGAGTTGCCCAGCATCGCAAAGTTGTTTATGAGTATCTTCGACATCATCATGAACAGCGCCGCCGGAACGCCCTTGCCCGAAACGTCAGCCATTACCATGCCCAGATGGTCTCCGTCAATGAGGAAGAAGTCGTAGAAGTCTCCGCCCACTTCCTTGGCGGTGTTCATGCTGGCGTAAATATCGAATTCCGGCCTGTCGGGGAAGGCGGGGTAGATGTTGGGCACCATATCCGCCTGTATCTTCCGCGCCAGCTCCAGCTCGGTGCCGATGCGTTCCTTTTCCTTGGTGATCCGCGTGATGTCTATGATGTACTGCTTTGTCTTCTTCGACAGATCGTCAAAGGACTCCGCCAGCACCTCGATCTCGTCCCTGGTCTTGTAGAGGTCCTGCATCTCAAATAGCTTGCCCGAGCGGCCGCCCTCTATGATCTCGGTGGTCATTGACTCTATGGGCTTTACTATCCTGCCCGCCACGAACAGCGCCGCCGCCGTGCCGATTATCAGTATGCCCGCGATCACGATGAAGGCCTGGGTCTTCAGAGTGTTTGCGTTGTCGTTGTATTTCTTCGCCGACTCATCGTTGATGCGGTCGTATTCCGCCAGCATCAGCTTCGTGGGCTGCTCGGTCAGCTCCTTGTCAACTACCGATACCGCCGCCCAGCCTATGGTGCTCAGGGGCGTGCCGGTCAAGTACAGCTCCTTGCCGCCGACAGTCACAGTCCGAAGCCCTGTGCTCTCTTTCAGAGCCGTGTTGATGAAATCCGTCAGCTCCTGATTGCCCAGCGTCCGCAGATCCTCGGAGTATTCCCCGAGCTTCACCTCAAATATCCCGTTGTCCTTGGGGGCAAAGATTATCTTGCCCTTCTCGTTTATAACGCAGATGAAGCTGCCGTTGCTGGCCGAGCGGCTGACGTAGTCCGCCATATCGTTCAGGAACAGGTCTATGCCCACTACGCCTATCAGCTTGCCCTCCACATAAACGGGAGCCGAGCAGGTTATGCAGCTGGAACCGGTGTAGGCGTCCAGCATTATCTCCGAGAAGGTAACGTCCCCCGCCTCAACAGCGCCGGTGTACCAGGGCCTGTGCCTTACGGGGAAGTTTATGATGCTGCCGCTCTCATCGAACTTGTTGGATGCAATGTTGTCAATGCAGAGATTGGTGCCGTCCGCCAGACCGATGTAGCAGTTGGTGGTGTAGTTTGAGCTCTTGTACATCGCCATCATAGCGTCGGTCATCTTGCCCGCTATGGGCAGCAGCTCCGACTCGGTGATGTCAATGCCGTCCTCGCAGAGCACCTGCGGCGTCGCCTGTCCGTCCGTCGAGGGGTCGGGCAGGGGATACTTGTCAGGGGTCGCTGTACCCTCCTCCGCGAAGGTCTCCTCCGCCAGAGTCCTCAGGGTCAGGATGTCCTTTTTCAGCGACTGGAACATCTCCTCAGCCAGATAGGCCTGCAAAGCGTTGGTCTTGGTCATTGAGGAGTCTATCACCTGATGCATCGTGTTCTCCGAAACATCCTTGATAGCCTGCTGCTGCTCGGCCTTGGCTTCATCCACCACCTTGGCGAGTGCTTTGTTGTTGTATATCGACAGCCCTATCCAGAAGGCTATCGTGATAAGCAGGAACGAGAGCACAAGGTTCAGGATCTTGCTTTGCAGACCGCCTACCTTGAGCCCGAATATCTTTTTCAAGCCCTCACCCCCTGATGCTCTTTTCCATCGTCAGGATGTTCTGCCCGTCAACATATTCGTACCACATCTTGTCCATGTTCTTCTTGGTGATGTAGACTCCCAGACCGCCGATGGGCCTGTCCTTCGCCGGCGCCGTGATGTCCGGGTCGGGCTTGGCAAGAGGGTCGTAGGGCATTCCCTTGTCGGTGAAAGCGATCCTGATAACACCCTCGGCAGTTACCTCGTAGGTTATGGTAGCGTCGCCCTCCTTGGGGGGATAAGCATATTTAGCAATGTTGACAAATACCTCTTCCACAGATATCTCTATCTGCCTGCGGATCCTGACAGGGCATTCGCTCCCTTCAAGCGCCTCGGTAACAAATTCTATGACTCTGTCCAGATTGTTTATGTCTGCTGAAACGACTATGCTCTTCATTCTATCACCCTTTTTCAGTCATTATTTCCGCAGCAGCACTGCGGAGGTGTCTTGCCGTTCTTGCTGCCGGTGCCGGCGGGGGGCTTAAGTATCATCTCGCTGCCCATAGCCTCAAAGCCGTACCGCTCGTAGAGCTTCCGCCCCATCTCCGTGGCCTCCAGCGTTATGTGGTCTATCCCCTTGGAAAGGGAATCCTCGATGAGCAGCTCCAGGGTCTTCATGGCTATGCCCTGCCTGCGGTATCCGGGATCGGTGTACATATTCATAACGTAAGCCTTGCGCCCCGTGGGGTCGCAGCAGGTGGGCATTACCCGGTAGTAGCTGATGCCCCCCGCCCCGATGAACCTCTCTCCGTCAAAGACGAGTATCGCGGTGTGGGAGCCGTCAGCCAGAGCGCTGCGGTAGTAGTCCTCCGACTCACGCTCGACCTCCGGCAGCTCCGTGCCCTCGGGGAGGCCGTTAGCCGCCCTGAGCACCTCCAGCCTTGTGCTTACAAGCAGCGCCAGATCACTGAGCCCTGCCCTTTTCCAGGTGTATTTCGAGGCGTCCAACGCCATCATCTCCTTTAGGCTGATTATACCACATCCCGGCGCCGATGTCAAACACAAATTCCTCCGCCCGCCGCCAAAGCCAAAGACGGAGCATAACCCCCTCCGATCCGCGAAAAACCGCGCTTTTGCGACATCCAAAGCATTCCCGTTCGCCCCTCTCCCGCCCATTAAAATGCCCCCTCCGGGGAGGGCATTGTGCACCTTGCTCTGTAATCGCTTAATTTTTTGTTCATAATCACGAAAACAAAAATGGTAAATGCTATTGCAATTGGTGTGAAAATGGTATATAATTATTCTATCGGTTTGTGTATTATTGTGCATTTACGACAATATGGCGAACGGTAATAATATACAGCAAGGAGAGAATCGCATTGAAAACCTATGACAGCACCCATATCAAGAACATCGCAGTGGCAGGCCACGGCGGCTCGGGTAAAACATCCCTCGTGGAGGCTCTGCTCTTCAAGAGCGGAATGACCGACCGTCTGGGCAAGATCGCAGACGGCAATACCGTCTCCGACTATACCTCTGAGGAAATAAAGAGAAAATGCTCTGTATATACCTCGCTCTCGTCCTTTGAGAGAGACGGGCTCAAGATCAACCTGCTGGATACCCCCGGCCTCTTCGATTATGAAGCCGGTATGGTAGAGGGCATCAACGCCGCAGGCTGCGTTATGATAACCGTATCCGCCAAGTCCGGCGTCAAGGTAGGCACCCATAAGGCCTATGACTGCGCCGAGGCTAACGGCAAGCCCAGAATGTTCGTAGTCACCAAGCTGGATGACGATAACGCCAACTTCAATAACGTCCTCACTCAGCTCAAGACCGAGTTCGGCCCCACCGTATGCCCCGTGGTAGTCCCCGTTATAGCCGACAGAAAGATCGTCTCCTATGTGAACCTCATCGAGATGAAGGCTTATAAGTACGAAAACGGCAACGCAGTTGAGACCGATATGCCCACCGCCGAGGTGGCTGCTAATATGGAGTACCGTATCGACGGCCTTATCGAGGCTGTTTCCGAGGCGGTAGCCGAGACCGATGAGGAGCTTATGGAGAAGTTCTTCGGCGGCGAGTCCTTCACTCAGAAGGAGCTTACCGACGGTATCCATAAGGGTATGAACGAGGGCAAGATCACTCCCGTTGTCTGCTGCTCCGCAGCCGACCTCTCGGGCATCGATATGCTCCTTAAGGAGATCACCCTCCTGGTACCCGCCCCCTCCGAGAACGACACAAAGCTGGCCACCGATCAGAACGGCGATACTGTCGAGATCAAGTGCAACGAGGGCGATCCTCTCGCAGCCTTCGTATTCAAGACCGTTGCCGACCCCTTCGTGGGCAAGATGAGCTATATCAAGGTACACGCTGGCGTCCTCAAGCCCAATAAGGACGTGATCAACGCCACCACCGGCGCCGCCGAAAAGGTGGGCAAGCTGATGACCCTGTTGGGCAAGAAGCAGATCGACGTGGCCGAGGCTCCCTGCGGCGATATCGTAGTCGCCACCAAGATGAACGTCAATACCAACGATACTATCTGCGACGCTGCCCGCGTCGTAAAGTTCGACGAGATCAAGTTCCCCGCTCCCACCTATGCCCAGGCTGTAAAGGCCAAGGGTCAGGGCGACGAGGCCAAGATCTCCGGCGCTATCGCAAGGCTGCTTGAAGAGGATAAGACCCTGAAGTACGAGCAGAACCCCGATACCCTGGAAATGGTGCTCTATACCCTGGGCGGCCTGCACCTGGAGTCGGTAGCCAGCAAGCTCCACGACACCTTCGGTGTTGATATCGAGACCGCAGCTCCCAAGATCGCCTATAAGGAGACCATCCGCAAGAAGGTCAAGGCGCAGGGCAGGCATAAGAAGCAGTCCGGCGGCCACGGCCAGTTCGGTGACGTGTGGATCGAGTTCGAGCCCTGCATCTCCGACGAGCTGGTCTTCGAGGAGAGAGTATTCGGCGGCGCCGTTCCCAAGAACTTCTTCCCCGCAGTTGAAAAGGGCCTCCAGGAGTGCGTAAAGAAGGGCGTGCTGGCGGGCTTCCCCGTAGTAGGCGTCAAGGCTATCCTGGTTGACGGCTCCTATCACCCCGTTGACTCCTCCGAAATGGCCTTCAAGATCGCCGCATCCCTGGCCTTCAAGGACGGTATCCCCAAGGCAGAGCCCATGCTCCTCGAGCCTATCTCCACCCTGACGGTCATCGTCCCCGACGAGAATACCGGCGATATCATCGGCGAGCTCAACAAGCGCCGCGGCAGAGTCCTGGGAATGAACCCCTCCGGCAAGAAGGGTCTCACCGAGGTAGTCGCCGAGGTGCCCGAGGCCGAGATGTCTGACTTCACCATGATCCTCCGTCAGATGACCCAGGGCAGAGGCAGCTTCTCCATGAAGCGCGAGCGCTACGACCAGCTCCCCGGCAACCTGGTAGCCTCCGTTATCGCAAATAACAAGATCGAGTAATAGTAGAATAAAAGCCCCGGATCTCTCCGGGGCTTTGTTAATTCCCCTACCCCCGTTCCTTTTATGCAAAGCTCCGGCCGGGTTTGCCCTCCCCGGAGGGGAGGGTATCGGTTTGAGATCGGGCTGATGCCCCGCACCTGACGGAATCTTGTCGGCTTGGCTCGTCAGTTCGTTTAGGCAACACCGCACGACCCCTGTGCGTCAGATGCGAAGTCCAGGTTTTCGTCAGATTGCCTAAATTCGACGCAGGCGGGCTGGCGCCCGGCAAGGAGAATTTGGGTAATATGACGGAAAGCTGGCAAGCAGATGGCGT
>JAFXXU010000073.1 GCA_017542125.1 Ruminococcus sp. | reverse complement strand
GTCAATTTTTCCGTCAGAGTGCATAAATTCGACGCAGGCGGGCTAGCGCCCGGCAAGGAGAATTTGTGTGCTATGACGGAAAAAGTGCAAGCAGATGACGTGCAGAGGCGTTAGCCGTGGGTTGTGCGGTGTTGCCTTAAGGCAGCATCCGATGCCGGTGACAGGGAGGGCGACCGTAATGCTCGGAAAAGATCATTACAGTAAACTCCTCGACGAACAGGTCTGCAGAAGTCAGACCGGGATATGAAAGTGATGTATTATGGATAAGATCATAGAGCTCAGTAAGGAACAGTATCTCCGGACTATGGGAGATCATATGAGGAATGTTACAGACAGTGCAGAGGTCATAGCGGATATCCGGGGTTATGCGGAATGTCTGCTGAAAAGCGGTCTGATCTCAGAGTACGGGTTCAATAACGAACTGATAGAAGCAGTTTATGTAAATGAGGGTAATACATACCAGCATATCCTCCTTTTCACCGATAAGAAGAACTGCTATGCTGTTATAGTTATCGATGTGCTGCAAAGAACGATCCTGGGCCATTATATCCTTGACCTGGACCGGGAGTACGGCATAACCTGAAAGGAGAAAACATATGTATTTTTCAAAGCACGATAAAAATATCAGATATATCAATCATTTCAGCGGGCTCCTGGAGGTGGAGGGCGAAGGCGCTCTCTGCCGTGAGGATGCCGAGGTATGGCCCGAATCCAATAAGAACTGGGCAAAAGAGTATGACACACTGAGCATTACCGAGGGCATCACCGAGCTTGGCGAGGGCTATCTTGAGGCCTTCCCCGGGCTAGACTGCCTTATACTGAGCCGGACTGTCCTTTCGGCGGCGGTCACACCCGAGCTTG
The DNA here is from genome assembly GCA_017542125.1 of Ruminococcus sp. Taxonomy (GTDB): domain Bacteria; phylum Bacillota; class Clostridia; order Oscillospirales; family Ruminococcaceae; genus FB2012. The sequence goes on along the minus strand of JAFXXU010000073.1, from coordinate 10,597 downwards.
TCAAGACTATGCAGAAAAGAAAGGTGCTGATCCGGGGCGAATACGATACCTACGCCGAAAGCTTCGCCAAGGAACACAAGCTGGCTTTTCTTCACTGTGACATCCATATTGCCGATGATGATATAGAGATCGCCCACGAACACGATATCATAACCCTCCGGTTCCATACCGACGGCCCTCCGGATATCCACTACAACTGCTTTACTCCGGGCAGCTCCGCCGGCAGCTACGGCGGCGGGGAATATGCCAACGTTCTGCCCGGGGATTTTTACGTCGGCTGCACTATGGAGCAATTCGCCGGGAATTTCTCTGAGCGCGTCAGGGAACAGATACTTTCAAACGATGCGATACGCCGTTTCCTTGAGTCGGCGAACCGCCGGGGTGAGAAGTGATACCTGTTCATCAAATCCAACAAAAAGAGCTTCGGTTTTTTTGTGAGGTTATTTCAAATATAGTTGACTTTGAGTCTTCTGATTGAATAACCCAGCGCAACAAAATAAAGGAGTTATCTGGTAACAGGTAGCTCCTTTTTCTTATAGAGGATATAATAAAATAACGGACTTGAGAACATCTTTTGAATGATATACAATTAAAATAGAGTAAGAATACCATTTTGGAGGTGTTAATATGAGTAAAGATGCATACACTGATAGCCTCATCCAGAGCGGCGATATCTTCACCGTCATCTACAAGCACTTTGCCAAGTCCTCAATGTTCAGCGGAGAGGCCGTTGACAAGGCTAGAGCGGCAGTAGACCTCATTATGACGGATTACGTTGCCGGCTACTTCGCACTTCTCCAGTGCCTGGCTGCACAGATCAAGGTCTGCAATATGACCGAGAATCAGAAGAGCACAATAGATGCCAAGTATCTTTCGAGGATCACCGATATGCCTGAGCTCATCAACGACAAGATCGAAGACCTCACCGAGAGCGTCATCGGCAAAAAAACCGAGGAGACCAAAAAGGTCCGCTATGTAGCCCGCTATGATTACAAGCTTTCCCAATTCGGCGGCTATGAGAGAAAGCCCGTTTACAAGTACAGGGAAGAAAAGACCGTCAAATACGACGACAGCGGCATCAGGGGCAGATACAATGCCTTCGCCAATACTCCGAGAAATATCCTCATCAACAATGACACCGCCCAGGCGGCGATAGCAAAAAATATCACCTGCGCAGACACCTACGACCTGGCACAGTCCGGTGCGTTTATCGGGGTCGATGAGGTGGCAAGGCGCTACAACAACTGGATCGCTCAGAAGCAGGCGATCAACTGTAATCAGGTCAGGGCTCTGGCAGCTTATGCGGCAGCCAACGGTCTCACCATCCGGGAATATCTTGAGCGGAACGGCTTCAACACCGACCGGCTCCCTGCCCACACCGTGGCGGCAGCAGGGGATGCCTACGACGATACCCTCACTGCACGAACCTTCGCAGTAGGTCTTGTGGGATCGTTTGTGACCCACACAATGATCAAGGGCTTCGACATCGACGAGAAAAACCCCGCCGAGCAGGAGGTCATCATCTGGAACACCGGCATCCACGCCATCTCCTTTGATGGCTGGAGCTTCGGAGAGCATCACTGCATAGCGATCTTCAATGGGACAGCCGAAAAACCCGACATAAGCAAGCTCGCTGAGATCTTAGCCAGGAACAGCGTGATCTGCTGACAGCCTGAGCACAGAAACTTTCCTGCGCATAAAAAAGTAAGAGCCCGGTTCTGAACTAACAGAACCGGGCCATTACATATCAGTCATAATCCAATTCGATCTTATAGCCATCCTTGTTGACCGTATAGCTTACCTCGGTATAGATATCGTTGTTCGGGATGCCCTGCAAAGTGAAATAGCCAACAACCGTTGTGCCCCCATCCTCGATGCTGATCTCATCTAGCTTTATGCCCGAGGGCTCGGCGTCGCCTCCCGACCTAAGCTTCCTGACGATACCTTCAAAGATCTGTTCCCGGTCGGCAAGCAGCCTGTCAGCGATACGCTCTACCTGCCTTCCCTCCAGCCTCTCTCCGTAGGCCACGAGGCAGGGCGTTTCGTCCTCGGAGAATATGGCGGGGAAGCCGTTTTTGAGGGCGGTGGTGTTTTTGCAGCTGTCATACTCCAGCAGCAGCACACCCAGCCTGCCTCCGTCGCTCTCGTACTCGGCGATGTTCTTAGCCCTGTATTCAGCTTCTTTGGCAGCCCGCTTTTTCCTGCCGTGCTTGATGAAAAGCACAAAGAACAGGATCAGCGCCACAAGGATCCCCAGGAGGATCCAGCCGACGGTGGGGTATCCTTCCAGAAAGAACCCGACCGTGGCGAAGGGAAGAAAGAAAACAGCCAATATTAACACCATAATAAACAGCGCAGCTATGTTTGTCAGAAGAACATATAAAGGTGATTCTTTTTTATTGTCCATAGTGATGCTCCTGTTCCGGAGGCGATAGGTCTCGGCAAATAGATTTGCCCCGCCTCCGTCCAGTATCATTATAGCGCAGTCCGGGAGATTTTACAAGTGGTATCCGGGGATTTTTTTCGCTGATGTAAAACATCAGGCACCATACACAGCGCAGGGCTGAAACTGACTTTTCCTCAGATCATAGAATGCTATGAAAAAAGGGCGCCCCCTCATCACGAGGGAGCGCCTTTTTTCATCCTCGGAAATCCTAAGGCTGCCTGTCGATATATGTTTCGTTGTAGCCGTCCCATTCGGCTATGCACTTGGCAAGGATCGAAAGGTCGTCCAGGTCGGGGGCGCCGGAGCCGTTAAGATCAGCCGATGCGGGATCAACTGTGTTTTCGTAGCCGTCCCATTCGGCGATGTACTTTGCAAGGTCGGAGTAGTCTTCCAGGTTGACCTTGTTATCATGATTGACGTCGCCGTATTTGTAAACGTTGAAGGTGTACTGCTCCTCCGCAGGCTTGCCGTTCTGTATCGTGACCGTCGTTTTGGAGTCAGGCCAGTAGGGGAGGTGTGCAGTCATCTCATAGGTGCCGTCGGGTAGCAAGTCGGCATTGAAGCCGTAGTAGTATCGCTTGTCGCGGGTAACGGGGTAGCTTTTGCCGTTTTTATCGGTCAGGGTCACGGCATCCAGCGTGGCATTGGGGATGTAGTATCTTGCATCTATAAGGAAGAAGGTGGAATAGAGCATTGAGTTCGTAATGTTAAAGGTCATCTTCTTTCCGGTCACCGTGATCGGGAAGCTCCGCTCCTCGCCGTCTGCATTGGTGTATTTTGCGGTATAGGCCCCCGGCTCCAGACCGGGGAAATAATAGCTGCCGTTCTTTACGCTGAAGGCCGTCAGTTTGCTGGGAAAATTGTGGCTGTCCTTGTTCAGAACGAGCGAGTCGTTTGACGCATCGGGAACGTTTATTGTGAGCGCACAGTTATTCGGATCCGAAATATTGCAGAGATAGTACGAAGCCCATTCTTCCTCGGTATCCTCCTTGTAGGCGGCCATAACATCCTTACCGAAATTGCCGTAGGCCGTGCCGTCTATTTCAAGATGGTAGATCGACGAATATGAATTGTCCATCACTGTATCTATCGTTGCCATAGTTGCATCGATCAGCATGTTTCCCCGGATATGGCTGATCGTGTTGATATCCTCGTTCAGGGTGAGCTTTTTCAGATTTGGGAACCAGCTCTCGCTGATACACGAGCCGTAATCGGGGTCGAAGGTCACGCCCTTGGAAATAACGATCTCCTTCACCGTCGGGAAATCGGTGTAGCAGGTGGTAAGATGCCCTATGGGTCCAAGACGGCTTATCTTGTAGGTCTTGCCGTTGATCACCGTCTGGTTCGGGACTGTCCAGACCTCCGGGAGCTCATAGGTCAGGTTCACGATGTCGTAAAGCTCCAGAGTGCCGTCAGCCAGCAGGAAATAAGCGTATTTGCCGTCGGTCATCACTCCGCCGGTGTTTTTGGAAACATTCTCGAGATTTGCGGTGATGCTGCTGAGATAGCCTTCTGTGGTCTTGTTCCCCCAGGGAGTGCATTCCACTATGTAAAGCTCCCCGTCGATCATGACCCAGTTGTTATGGTGATTGGAAAAGCTGGTGAGATGCATCCCGTCACCCGTCAGAGTGAAATAATCTGTCCTTACTCTTGCGGGCAGGCCCAGCGCCTGGAAGAAATACAGCGCTGAGATCGAGTAGTCGATGCAGTCGCCGTCGGAGGTGCTGAGTACCACATCACACCCGCCTTGGTATGCGCCGTAGGTGGTTTTTCTCACAACAGCCTCCACCTTCTGTCTGGTGGTCATATCTGAGGTAATGTTGTTCTTCACCCACTCCGCGACCTTCTGCTCACGCAGCTTGTTCGCATAGTTGTAGAATTTCACCGTGTAGTGTATGCGCTTCGTTCTGTCATTGCTGACGCCGTAGATGTTGTCGGTATAGTAATAGTCGCTTGACTGGAACGCCTTGGTCACATATTTCTTCTCCCTGGCAGAAACCGTTATGTTACCGTTCCGGAACTCTGTCGGGTCAATATAAAACCCTATATCGCTGGCCGACCAGGTGTAGTCCTCCCATTCGGGAAGGGTGCAGGAGGTTGGCAGGTTTTTCGGGACACTGTAGCCCAGCTTGACGATGGGATCCTCCAGATAGTAAAGGGTGAGCTCCTTTTCCTCCGTTTCGAGAGAGGCATACCTGCTCCAGTTGTAGCTGTACTCGTAGATCCTGCTGTCATCCGCCGAAGCGATAACCCCCGCAGAGATGCTGCCCAATGCACCCGAAGCGGTCATTACCAGCGCCGATATGAGGGAGAGGGCTCTTTTTGCCAGCTTGTTCATGATCTTTTCCTCCGTTGTTTCTTATATTCCAATATGTCTTTGATGAGCTTATCAGGTTTCATTTTTCCTGTTTGTCTACTATTATATAACAAAAATCACATTTTGTAAATAGGGTTTCACGTTGTTACGCTGTTTTTTCTAAGTGCATCCCGCTTTCATATTTTTAGTGTTTCCCGGGCGAAAGGTTCATTCCCGGCACAAAAAACGGCCCTCCGCTCGCTGTGAGCAGAGGGCCGTGCGTGTATTTGTTTGAGGGGAGGAGAAGACTGCCTCATGCGTACAGCTTATCATAAAACTCCTTCAGCACATCGTAAAGCTCATCGAATGAGGCTGCCGTATAGTTGATATCATACTTCTTCACTTCTTCGGGGATATCGCCCCGGGGCATGAACCAGCAGCTGGTGAGGCCGGCGTTCCGGGCGCCCAGCATATCCGAGGTGAGGGAGTCGCCGATCACGATACAGCATTCCCCGGGGTCGCCGAGGGTTTCTATGACCTGGTCAAAATATTCCCGGGCGGGTTTGGCTGTGCCCATGGTCTCGCTTACGAACACCCCGTCAAGATGCGCCGAAAGCCCCGTGGATCTGATGCGCCCCAGAGCATTCCGCTCAACGCCGTTGGTGACTATGTATATCCTTGCATCGGGGAGGCCGGCCTCCAGCTTTCCGAGAAACTCCGGCACACCCTCCATAAGCACGCCGTTATGGGACATACAGTCTATGAAATCGCTGTTTATCCGCAGAAGGTCGATGCCGGAGGTATCGCAGCCGCATTCCTCAAACAGCCGCCTGAACCTTTCCTCAAACAGCCCGGGCTTTGAGATGAGCCCCTTTTCAAAACCCAGCCACAGAGCCTTGTTGGCCTGCTTGAAAAAAGCATACCGCTCCTCGGTAAAGGTCAGGTCTGCATCCTCCATTACCGCTTTCAGCGCAAGCCGCTCGGAGGCATGGAAATCAAGCAAGGTCTGGTCAAGGTCAAACAGCAGATCACAGTGCATAGTCGTTTCTCCTTTTCTGTTCCGGGAAAGCCCCGTCGGTTTTGAGATCATTTCTCGGATCTGTACAGCCCCTGCTTCATTATATCACACCCCGCCGTACTTTTCAAGCCGGACAAAAACAGAGGTCCCACCACAGTTCGCAGTTCCCTTTATTATCCCGTATTGACAACCCTCCCTCTATATGCTAGAATTAGTTTGGGTGCATATTTTTCACGTTTTGTTTACAAATATTAGCAGGGGAGGAATACTTATGACAAGTACAGGCAGACGGCTCTGCTCGCTGCTGACAGCTTTCGCACTTATCCTTTCGCTGATCCCGGTGATGCCGCAGAGCCTTATGCGGGCAGCAGCGTTGGATAGCTATTATCTTATGGTCGCGGGGAAGGCGGTAACGAGCGCGAATAAGGATGATATTTTAGGTGACGGCAAGCAAGCAGCTGTCTACGAGCCCGAGACCAAGACCCTTATTCTCAACGGCAGCATCACATCAGAAAAGGCTCCTGCTGTTGAAAACCATATAGACGGCCTGACCTTAAAGATCAACAATGAGATCACGGTCTATTCTCTGGCCTCTGAGATAATCGTCACCGATCATGCCGATATGACGATCACCGGCGGCAAGATGACTGCGATGACCCTTGACGGCTACGATGGCATTGTCGTAAACGGCGGCAGCCTCACCTTTGTGGATGCAGAGGTTTTCGTCAGTGCAGATCACGGTATAATCGGCAGCGGTTCAAGCAAGCTGATGATCAGGAATTCTTATGTTTCCGCTTCCTGCGGGATCGCAGCGATAACCGGTTTCTCCGGCGGTATCGAGTTCGAGGATTGCGACCTTTACCCGTCCGACAGCGGTTATGTCGCCAAGAAAGACAAAACCTTTTCGGTATACAGGCCGAAAAAGGGCAGCGAGACCGAGGACCCGGTCGCCGAAACCGTAAGGATAGAATACGACAAAGACGTCAAATACGACCTCTGGGTATTAGGCAAGCAGGTGACAAGCAGGAACCGCAAGGATATCCTCGGTAAAGGCAAGCATGAGGCTTCCTATTATCCTTCCTCCAATACCCTTGAGCTCAACGACAGCATTGTAACAGATCCCGAGAACAATATCACGGGTGATGCTATTGTGAATAGTATTGAGGGGCTGACGATCAAGGCCAACAAGCGGCTTGACATTTATGCCCCCTATGAAGGCAACGCCCTGGTCTGCAATAAGACCACTACCCTCACCAGCAACGGGTTACTGTGTGTCTTCTCCGACGAGACCCATACAGCAATATGTGTCAACTACGGCACTCTTTGGATAAAGGACGCGGAAATGTGGGTCTGTGGGAAATACGGAATACGGGGCAAAAACGGCAGCGACTCCCTTGTCATACGAAATTCGGACGTTGAAGTCATTTCAGAATACGGTTATGCTGTCGGCGACTTCGGCAACGGCATCGACCTCGGAAGCGAGAACTATGTTATCACTCCGAAAAAGTATCAGAGAAATGATCTCGGCCAGGACGGTCATCACTCGTTCTTTATCTGCAACCAGGACGGGAGCATAGCGAAACAAGTCATGATCAAGCGCCCCTACGACCTCTGGGTCTGCGGGGTACAGGTAACGGCAGAAAATGAGGAAAATGTTATCGGCGATACTTCTGTGTGGTTCGACAGGGATATGAAGACCCTCTGGATAGAGTCCCCGACCTTCTCAAAGGAGGGGAGCAGCTTGATCCGTAACGGCAACTGCGACGGCCTCACGGTCATCTTCAATGAGGATGCGGATTTCACCTTGACCGGCAGCTGGAATGCGGCTGTCGAGACAGATGTGGATATGATGATCACCGGCGGCTGCCTCACCATTAAGGTCAACAGCGGCACGTCAGAAGGCATAAGAGTCCGGGATAGTGCCACCCTGACGATAAAGCAGGCCGAGATAGATATATCCGGCCTTGGGTACGGGATGTACGGCGGAGACAAGTCTTCGCTTATCATAGACCGCTCAAATCTGGATATTGATACAGATCACGCCGTCAAATACTTTACCGGCGGCATAAAGCTGAACGGCTGCTATATCAAGACCCCTGCCGGTGCGGATATAGGCAGCGATATTCTCGAATATCACGGCGGACCTGTCGCAGCAAATGTCGTTATCCGCACTGAGGACAAGGTCAAGAAGGGCGATGTCAACCGGGACGGCGTCGTTGACCTCAGCGACTATTCCGACCTTGCAAAATACTTCGCAGAGTGGACAGGCTATGATGAGATCATAGATCCGCAGGCTGCTGACCTGAACAATTCCGGCGCTCCCGACCTGGACGACCTTTCCATTCTCGCCAAGTGCTTCGCCGAATGGACAGGCTACAGTGAGACTTATCTCGACTGAGCTGAAAAACAATTTCGCGCTGACAGACCGTTACGGCCCGTCAGCGCGTTTTTTATTCGTGAGATCATGCTCTGCTGAAGAAGATCAGGCTCATGTTGCTGCTGCAGTCCAGCTTGGCGGTGGAATTGCCGGACCTGAAGCCTGCGTGCCAGTGATCTATGATGCTGACCTTGCTGCTTGCAGCCTCGACCTTATCGGTGGAGACTCCGCTGATGCCCTCAGACTTGTTGTAGCCCATAAAGGCTTTGTCGCCCTTGTATTCGTTGAAGTGGGAAGCGACCAGCTTTGTGAATTTTAAAAAAACCAATTATTTTTCAAAAAATATTCTGCTTACTGTTCCGTCCTCTGCGAAAGAAAGGATAACAGCCGCTCCTTATAATCCGGTGCCGTATCATAAGCCGTGTGACCGTAGCCGTTATACATATAAAGCACGGCGCCTTTCTGCCCTTTAAGGTGCTTTGCGATATTTATGCTTGCATCGGCACCCAGTACCCTGTCATCCAGCGAACCGATCACCAGAGCAGGGCAGCTTATCCTCTGCAGATCCTCGGTAAGGTCGATCCCGCGCATAGCTTCCGACTGGATGATAAAGCGGGTCAGATCCTCATCGGTCACGTTTTCTGCCAATCCGGTCAGCAGCCCCCGGGACTGTTCAAATACATCCCTTGGGTAGACCGCCTCGCCGAAGCTCAGATAAAGCTCAGCCCTTTTCCCGGCCCTTGCCAGATCTGCCCACCTTTCAAATATCTGATAATGAGCTTCATCCACATACGCAGAGGTCGAGCCCAGCACCAGCTTCCGTATCATTTCCGGATGCTCTGATGCTGCGGCCATAGCGACGGAACCGCCCTGGGATGTGCCGAAAAGGTCGATGCCCTCAAGCCCGAGCAGCTGAAATGCCTCTGCCGTATCCCTTGCCATATCACGGACAGAATATGAAGCCGGCATATCCCTCCTGCGGTCAAACACATAGACCGTGTAGTCTTCCCCGAACATCCTGTATGCGCCGGCGATGCTGTCGGCATAGAGCATCACGCTCTGCACGCTGATCCCCGGCAGGATCACAAGTGTCCCTTTGCCCCGTCCGAACCTAAAATAATCCATCGAAAAGGAACCCGCATTTACCGTTTCTATCCTGATCCTGTCTGACATTTCATTTTCCTCCTTCGCATCGGGTCTGTCTGTATTTTACCACATCTAAATGAAAAGAGCAAGTGTTTTTCCCCGATGCCCCAAAAAAGCGCCCGTACTGCTGCACGGACGCTTTATTCGGTCATATTGAATGTCATTCTATACTCTTTATTGAAACGGATTTCCGCAAAAATATACATAAGTCATATATGCGAACTGGATAGCGATCACCGATCCGGCAGCTATCAGGAATCCTGTAAACATCTGTTTTCCTTTCGTTGTGTTTTTGGTTGTTTCCTTTTCTTTGATCTTAGTATATCATACCGACCCGGACAAAAACTGGACAAAAGCGCAAGGGTATAAAAAACTCCCAAGGACTGTCATTCAAACAGCCCCTTGGGAGAGATATATTCATTTTACGCATCGGCTTTATCCGAAAAGCTGATCAATAAAGTCCGTGCCGAAGTTCAGGTCGAGATCGAAGCAGCTCTCGCCGTCGTCTTCGTCATCCTCGTCACCGGCGTTCTCGAAGTCTTCCTCGGAGAATGCAGGCTCGTCATCGTCGTCATCAACAAAGCCGTACATACCGAAGTCCATGTTGAAGGGGTTCTTGATGCAGCCGTCGGGGTTTGCATTGCGGATAACATCCATAACCTGCTCGTGGGTGAGCTTGCCGTCGCTGTTTTCGTATTCGTTCTTGTCGTTGCCGTTGTAGCAGTCAACGGTGATGTTAAGTCTTTCCATCAGATCGTAGACCTGATCAAGCTCATCCTCGTTGTTGTCATTGTTCTCTATGTCTTCCCAGGTCTCCTGCAGGGCGGCGTTGGCCTTGGCTGCCTCGATGATCTCATTGTTCTCGGCGTCGCTTTCGGAAGCGCTTACTGCGAATGCGGACATTGCGGTTACTGCTGCCACCATAGCAGCCATCTTTCTTGTGAATCTTCTGGTAGTGTTTTTCATAGTGATCTCTCCTTTTAAGTTTTTGATTTAGTTGTCTGAGGTGTTTTCCTCTTCTGTGACTACAGTATAACATACCCACTGTTACAACAGTCTTACAAAAAACAGGGGTTTTCAAAAAAATCTGAAAATATTTTTCTTCGCCGCAGAAACAATGGGCAGCAAAAGCAAGACCAGCCCCGGTCTGTGTGACCGGAGCTGGCCGTTTCTTTTAAGGCAACACCGCACGACCCCTGTGCGTCAGATGCGAAGTCCAGGTTTTCGTCAGATTGCCTAAATTCGACGCAGGCGGGCTGGCGCCCGGCAAGGAGAATTTGGGTAATATGACGGATAAGCCGGTCGTCAAGCAGG
>JAFXXU010000007.1 GCA_017542125.1 Ruminococcus sp. | reverse complement strand
TCCAGATTTTCGTCAGATTGCCTAAATTCGACGCAGGCTTGCTGACGCAAGTCAAGGAGAATTTGGGTAATATGACGGAAAGCTGGCAAGCAGATGATGTGCAGAGGCGTTAGCCGCGGGTCGTGCGGTGTTGCCTTAATGTTATTACAGAGCAAACAGCCCGTCGAAGGTGTCCGAGGGGGCGGCAAAGGGTCCGGGGAGGATCACTGTGCCCCGATGGTCGCCGCGGTAATCCTGGTCAAAGACGATATCTCGGCCGTCGGGGGCTTCAAATCTCTGCTCCGGCTCAAAAGCCGCCCCCAGCATTCCGGTCTGAATAAGCCCGGCAGTGAAGCCGGAGAGCTTGCCGTAGATATCTGTCTTCAGTACAGGCTGGCCGTCCATATCCTCCAGCTCAACGGATACAGCGCCGTCGTCAACGAGGTTCGCGGTCTCGTTCTTCCAGGACTTAGCTCCGTTCAGATAAACGTTGCCTGCGCACCATACCGGAAGATAGCGGTGGTGGAACTTGTCCAGCTTGCCCATATCGGGAGTGTCGGAGTCCATATCGAAATTGACGATCCACTCGTCGTAGGTGGGGAAGGCATCGAAGACCCGGGTGCCGACCTCATGGTTGTCCCGGTCGTCGTGACCCTCTTGGCTCTGCCTCTGGACAAAGATGTTGTTATAGATCCTGTCGTCACCGTGGAGGATAGTCATAAAGCCCATGACCTCGGTGCGGTGGGGCATATGGTAAGGAGTGTAGCGCTGACGGAGCCTGCCCTCCACCACATTGTCGCATCCGGCGTCGATAGAGGTGAAAGCGCCGCATATCAGGTTATGCACCACGGCGATGCCCTCTGAGGGCATACGCAGTGAGGCCTCGGAGAGCAGGATGTTATTGTCAATGATGGTGGGGCCGTGGCTGACCTCAACGAATATATCCTGGCTCATCATACCGCCGGGCAGAGGCTTGGCAAAGCCGGGGCGCTGATTGTCGTGGAGAAGGTTTTGGGAGAGGCGGGTGCCCTGAGCCTCCCAGTCGCACCAGATGCCCATAGTGCAGTGGTGGATGTGGTTGCGGCGCATTGTTACGTCGATAGCAGCGTGCATCTTGATGCCTGCGATCTCGGCGCCGCCCAGCTCCATCATATTGTTGATGTGGTGGATGTGGTTATCCTCGATGACCGAGAACACGCCGCCCATTCTGCCGATGATGCCGCCCTGCTCACAGTGGTGGATGTTGTTGCGCCTGATGATATGGCTGCCCACCTTTTCTTTGAGCCAGCCGTGGTACTGTCCGCGGCAGACGGCGTCGCGCTCCATCTGGGTGGCGTTCTTGACGTGCTTGTTTGTGAAGTAGTGGTCGTTGTCGGGGTCATAGTATTTCCCGACGCTGATCCCCGCGCACTTGCTGTTGCTGATATCGCAGTCCTCGATGATCCAGCCCTTTGACCAGTGGGGGCCGATCATTCCGTCCTGATAGGCAGCGGGAGGCGCCCAGGTGGTAGCAGCCTTGCTGATCCTGAACCCGCTGACGGTTATATACCCCACGCCTTTATGAGAGGGCATAAAGCATCTTCTGCGGACGTTTATCTCCACCTTTTCCCTGTTGGGATCCTTATCCTGGAAATTGCAGTAGAAAACCGTCCTGCTGCCCTGTTTTTCGGCATACCATTTATATACCGAGTTCTCCGGCTCCCATGAGTAGACCGATCTCTCGCCTTTCACACATTCCTCAATGCTTGAAGCCTCGTAGAGAGCCCGGTCGTTGAGGTACACGGCACCGGTGTGCTTGCTCTTGCCGGCAAAGTACCAATCGCCGTAAACGAAGGTGGTATATGGGTCGTAATCCCCGAAGATGCTGCTGTCCACGCTTGCGGTCCAGACGGTGCCCTCATAGGGCTCCCAGCCTGTCAGCAGCTCGGCTCCCGTGATCTCGGCACCGAGGGGCTCGGCGCTCCGGTAAACGATCCTGGCGTCCTTGCTGCCCCCGAAGCGGGGGTCAACATACTCCCGGTAAACTCCGGGCATAACCAGGACTTCATCACCGGCTCTCGCTGCAGCAGCCGCCTCGCCGATACGCTTGAAGGGCATCTCTTTGGAGCCGTTGCCGCCTCTGCCTGCGTTTGCATCAACATAGAATATCATTTGAACGACCTCCTGTCTGTAAGAATAATTGCTTGATGTATATTATACCACAGCCCTGATCGGATTTCAATTGCAAATCCTATGACCGGATCATCCATATTCCAAGATAAGAAAGCCCCGGTGCAGATAATCCGTACCGGGGCTGGCTCATTATTTCAGTTCAAGGCTGCGCAGCTCCTCTGCGTCGGGATAGGATGCGATAGCTCCTTTTTTTGTAACGCTCAACGCGCAGAACCTGTTGGAGAAATCGAGGCACTCCGTAAGCGTTTTTGCCGACAGCGCCCCAAGGCTCCCGGCCTCTGCGCCGAGCTCGTGCAGCCTGTAGAGAAAAGCCCCTGTGAAGCCGTCCCCGGCACCTGTGGTATCAACTGCACAGACTTTGTATGCAGGGGAGAAGGCCTTGGTGTTTTCGGTAAAGGCATAAGCCCCCTTGCTGCCGAGAGTATAGAGCATCAGCTTCACGCCCTGATCAAACAGCCATTTTGCACCCTCCTCCGGGGCGGTGCAGCCCGTGATGAACTCCAGCTCCTCCTCAGAAAGCTTTACGATATCGCTGAAAGGTATGAATTCCCGGACGGCGGTTTTCAGCGCTTCGAGGCTCTCCCAGAGGTTGAACCGCAGATTGGGGTCGAAGCTCACGATGCCGCCGCGGCGCTTCAGGATATCTATGGCTCGCCTGTGGGCGTCCTTCATGGGGAAATCCCCGATGGATACGCTGCAGAAGTGCAGGCAGAAGACACCGTCGAAGTAATTCTCGCGGATGCTTTCGGCGCTGTAAAGCATATCCGCCGAGGGCTTGCGGTAGAAGGAGAATGTGCGGTCGCCGTTCTCGGCAAGGGATACAAAAGCGAGAGCGGTGTTGGCCCTGTCGGTCAGGGAGATGCAGCTTGTATCCACTCCGACGCTTTCCAGCCTGTGGATTATCCTGTGCCCGAAGGGGTCGTCGCCAAGCTGGGTCAGCAGCCTTGATTTCCCTCCGAGCCGCGAGAATGCGGCGCAGACGTTCGCCGGCGCACCGCCTACCTTCGGCGCGAATGCCTCAACCTCATCAAATCCGCAGCCGCTTCGGTCGGGGATGAAGTCGATAAGCGCCTCGCCTATCGCTGCAAGTATATCATTCATCAAAGCTCACCTCTATTCCGTTAAGTGTGTAAAGCGTGCCTGTGATGCCCTAGGTTATGTGCTTCACCTGTGTATCGGCAGGGTACATCCTCGCAGAGGACACGGTCTCACCGAGAAACCGCAGCATCAACTCACCGCCGCGATAAACCGGCGTGAGCACATCGGCAAGCACCAGCGAAAACTCCTTGAAAGCGGTATCGGTTATCGTTGATAATCTCATTATACCACGGTATGACCTAAAAGTCCAGAGTTATTCTTCACACAGGTTGAGTTTAACTGGATGGATAAACTTAAGGCAACACCGCACAACCCGCGGCTTGCGCCTCTGCACGTCATCTGCTTGCATATTTTCCGTCATAGCACACAAATTTTCCTTGCCGAGCGTCAGCCCGCCTGCGTCAAATTTATGCACTCTGACGAAAAATCTCAGCTCAACTTTATTGAGCTTGCGCGCGATCTGACGCACAGGGGTTGTGCGGTATTGCCTTAATCAAATGGAATGGAGGAATTATTATGAAAACAGGCACGGTCTTATCAGCGGCCTAGTCTCCGGGGCGGTCAAGGAATGACAGGATCCCGTTTTTTTCAATCCCGTCCTTGAAAAATGATAAATGCTGTGTTATAATATATATTGTAAGGCAAACGGGTGCTTTCCGTTTGACCGACAGTGAAGTGTTTTACAGCCGTCATCCTGAGAGAAGAAGATGACCGTGAACAGTATATCGGTGCCCGCAGAAGCGGTACTCTTGAGGACGCCGTTTTTAACGCAAGGCAAGGAGAATTTGGGTAATATGATGGAAAATATGCAAGCGGATGATGTACAAAGGCGTTAGCCGGTGGTTGTGCGGTGTTGCCTTAATACAAACGTCGATACGCCGGGCTGTACCGTAAGGAGGAGAAGATATGAACATTTCAGCTATTGCAAAGAAAGGCTCGCCCAGGAGCTTTATGACATACCATGAGGATACCAAGGCGCTGCACATCGGCACCCTGCCGGATCACGCCTATTTCATTCCCTTTGAAAAGGGGCAGGATCCCTTCGGGCTGCGGGAGACCTCCGGGCGCTTTGAACTGCTGAACGGGGAGTGGGACTTCTGCTATTACGAGAGCATCATAGATATGCCCGATGACTATATTGATATGAATGGCTCCGCAAGGATACCCGTCCCCTCAAACTGGCAGTTCCACGGCTATGACAAGCCGCAGTACACCAATATCAATTACCCCATACCCTACGACCCGCCCTTTGTGCCGGACGATATCCCTGTGGGAGTTTACGGCAGAGACTATGACTATTCCCCTGACGGACTGCGGCGCATAATCTGCTTCGAGGGTGTGGACAGCTGCCTGTATCTCTATGTCAACGGGCAGTTTGCAGGGTATTCCCAGGTCTCCCACCACACCTCGGAATTCGATATCACAGACCTGCTTACCGAGGGCAGCAACCGCATTACCGCAGCTGTTCTCAAATGGTGCGACGGCACCTACCTGGAGGATCAGGACAAGATCCGGCTCTCGGGGATATTCAGGGATGTGTATGTGCTCAGCCGCCCCGAAAAGCGCCTTGAAAACTACCGAATAACAGCGTCCGCTGACGGACGGTTCTGTGTGACGGTAAAGGGCTCCGCTGCCGAGCTGCGCCTTTACGACGGCGATGGTCTCGTCTGCTCCGGCAAGGTCTCTGAGGATATCCCCTTTGAGCGCACCATACCCGATGCAAAGCTTTGGTCGGCAGAGAGACCTTATCTCTACCGATTGGAAATAGAGACCGATACCGAGCTGATCGGTGAGCTCGTAGGCTTCCGCACCGTTGAGATCAGGGACGGAGTCTTTATGCTCAACGGCAGACATATCAAGCTGCTGGGGGTCAACCGTCACGACAGCTATCCCGACAGCGGCTATTACGCCGACAGAGAAAAGCTCCTCCGCGACCTGACGCTCATGAAGCGGCATAACATAAACTCGGTGAGGACATCCCACTACCCCAATGCTCCGGAGTTTTACAGGCTTTGCGACGAGCTGGGGCTCTATGTCATCGACGAGGCCGACTTCGAGAGCCACGGCTGCGTAGCGGTCTATAACGACCTGAAATGGTCAAAGCCTGACTCCTATAACGGCATAGCTATGATCGCCGGCGATCCGCAGTTTTCCGAGGCGATACTTGACCGGGAGCGTCTGCTGGTGACCAGGGATATCAACCGACCCTGCGTTATCTTCTGGTCACTGGGCAACGAGTCAGGCTGGGGTGAAAATCTGCGCGAGGGAGCTAAGCTGATAAAGACCCTCGACAGCACCCGTCCCGTTCATTACGAAAGCACCCACAAGCTTGACGATACCCCGGACGATGTGCTGGATCTGGTCTCGGAGATGTATACCTCCCCTGAGGATATCCGCAGGTTCCTTGCCCGGGAGGACGAAAAGCGCCCCTTTGTCCTCTGCGAATACTGCCACGCCATGGGCAACGGCCCCGGCGACCTGGAGGACTACCGGGAGCTGTTTATGCAAAGCGACAGGCTAATCGGAGGTCTTGTCTGGGAGTGGGCTGATCACGCGGTCATCCTCGGATACACCGAGGACGGCAAACCAAAGTACGGCTACGGCGGCGACAGCGGTGAGCGTCACCACGACGGCAATTTCTGCATGGATGCCCTCTGCTATCCCGACCGCAGACCTCACACGGGGCTGCTGGAGGTCAAGCAGGTCTACCGCCCGGTAAGGGTAAGGCGCACGGCTCCCGACCGCTTTGCGATAGACAGCTTCCTGCGCTTTATCGACGCCGGCGAACACCTTGCTTGCAAGTGGGAGATCACCCACGACGGAGGTGTGGATGCATCAGGTGAGTTTACGTTCTCCGTCCAGCCTATGGGAAGCAGGGAGATAACTGTTCCCGATGCAGGGAAGGCTTTTGAGCAGGATACCTACATCCGCTTTATCTTCACCGCAAAGAACGGTTACAGCACATTTGCCGAGGGCGAGGAGGTCTGCTTCGATCAGATAAAGCTCCATACTGCGGAGAAGAAGGCTGTTCCGTACTCAGGCGAAGCTCCGAAATGTACCGAGACGCCTCTGGAGTACCGCATTGAGGCGGGGGGCGTATCTTACACGTTCAGCAGGCGCACAGCACAGTTCACCGGCATCTCCGCAAACGGCAGAGAGCTTCTGTCAAAGCCCGTTGAGTACAACTTCTTCCGCGCCCCCGTGGATAATGACACGATGAAGTGGGATTGGTATTCCGCACACCTTAACGAGCCGGAGGTCAAGGTCTACCGCACGGAGATATCCGAAGAAATGGGCTGCGCCGTGATAAAAGCGGAGCAAAGCTTCGGGTGGAGCATCCACCAGCCGTTTGCGAGGCTCACCGCCGTTTACCGCATAGACGGCAGGGGAGAGCTGGAGGTTGAATGTGAGGCTGAGTTCTCCAACAAGGTGGAGCTCCTGCCGAGATTCGGGCTGAGGTTCTTTATGCCCGGAGAGTTCGATAAAGTCTCCTACTATGGCTTCGGCCCCTGCGAGAGCTATATCGACAAGCATCAGGCATCCTATGTCGGGAGCTTCGCAGCTTCGATCGAGGAAATGCACGAGGACTACATCCGTCCCCAGGAGAACAGCTCTCATTTCGGCTGCACAAGGATGTCCGTCACCGACGGCAGCAGCATACTTACTTTCACGGACCCGGAGGGCTTCTCCTTCAATGCCTCGGAGTACACCCAGGAGGAGCTTGCCTCCAAAGGGCACAACTTTGAGCTTGAAAAGTGCGGCCACAGCGTCATCTGTGCCGACTTCGCTATGGCAGGGGTAGGATCGGCAGCCTGCGGCCCCAGGCTTGCGGACAAATACCGCATAGCTTTGCCAAAAGTGAGCGGCAGGATAAGGATATCTATCGTATAAGAAAAGCTCCGGAAGCCGTTCAAGGCCGCTTCCGGGGCTTATCGCTTATTACCGTTTATACAAAATGCTCGGGGAACGTCAGGATGTTGGAAAATGTGGTTGAAAAGCATTCGGGAATATGGTATAATAACGGAAGCAGAAAAGGTGGGCATCCCCAACGAAGAATATATCAAAGCCGCAGCAGAGTTTGCGGGAAAGGTGATAGGTGGATAATATGCAGTTTATGATAAAAGCGCTTGACGGCGAGGATATGCTGGAAAAGAGGATGCAAGTACGTCCGAGGCATCTGGAGGGTATGGCTAAGCTCGGCAGGCAGGTGATCTGTGCAGGCGGCCTCCTTGACGATGAAGGCAGGATGAAGGGCTCGCTGCTGGTAGTCGATCTCCCCGACCGTGCCGCTGTGGATAAATACCTGGCTGAGGAGCCCTATGTCACCGAGGGCGTATGGGTGAAGACCGAGGTCGAAGTTATGAACGTTGTCCTTGTGAACGGTGAAAAGGTTCGGTAGGCAGGCCGTTGTATTATTCATCTCATGACAGGGGAGGTCTGACAATGCGATATGCCTTGAAAGAAATAGCTTTTGAAAAGAAAAAATACATACTGATCGAGCTGCTCCTGATACTGCTGATGTTTATGGTGCTTTTCCTGTCGGGACTGGCTTCGGGTCTCGGTCGGGCGGTGACTTCGGCAATAGAAACTATGGACGCTGACAGCTTTGTGGTGGATGAATCCGCCGAAAAGATGATCACCGTATCCAAGGTGGAGACCGGCCTCCTCGATGAGCTGAGAGCCAAGGGCGTTGAGGCAGCGCCCCTCGATATCCATAGAATGCATATCAGAAAGCAGGACGATGACGAGAAGCTGAACATCACCTATTTTGCCATAGAAGCCGGCAGCTTTATCGAGCCGGAGGTCATTGAGGGCAAGGGGCTCTCACATTCAGACGGCGAGGCTACTATCCTGCTTGACGACGACTTCAGAGTCGAGGGCATCTCCGTAGGTGATAAGGTGGTCGATGCTGCCGCAGGGACCGAGTTCACCGTGGCGGGATTTGTCAAGGACAGGATGTACGGGCATACCTCCGTGGGATATATCACCACGGACAGCTACACAAAGCTGCGTCAGGCCCTCAGCCCTATGTACGTCCCAGAGTATCACGCTATCGCCGTAAAGGGCGATAAGGATCTTGGGCTTGACCCCGATATCCTGGAGAGCGTCAGCAAAAAGGAGATCATCAAAAACATCCCCTCATATACCGCGGAGAATATGACCATTACTATGATCGTCTGGGTGCTGGTGATCATTTCGGCGGTGATCATAGGGATATTCAACTACATCATGACCCTGCAGAAGCGCCGGCAGTTCGGCGTGATGAAAGCCATAGGTCTAAGCGGCGGAGAACTGGCGGGTATGCTGATATGCGAGGTATGCATCGTGTCGGTCTTTGCGGGTATCGTTTCACTCGGGCTGACCTTCGGTATGGCTGCGGCAATGCCTGAGAAGATGCCCTTCTATCTTGAGGTGTCCAATGCGGTCACAGTAACGGCGGCCTTTGTGGTGATCTCGGTGCTGAGCAGTTTGCTTTCGGTGATAAACATTTCGCGTATTGATCCGATCATAGCGATAGGAGGCGGGGACAATGAGTAAAGTATTGCTGGAGCTTAAAGACATCTGCAAAGCCTATCAGGACGGTTCGGAGAAACGACTGATACTCGAAAACATATCCCTCTCCGTTGAGGCGGGAGAATTCGCGGCGGTAGTCGGCCCCTCGGGCTCGGGCAAGAGCACGCTGCTCTCCGTTGCAGGGCTTCTTCTCACTCCCGACAGCGGGAGCATACTTATCGCCGGCAAGGATGTGACGTCCGCTTCCAAGAGGGAGCGTACAGGCATCAGGCGCAGGCAGATAGGATTTGTTTTTCAGAACCACAATCTTTTGCCCTTCCTGAAGACCGAGGATCAGCTCTCCTTCGTGCAGGACAGGGGCGTTAAGGATAAAAGCAAGATCGACGAGCTCCTGCGGGAGCTTGGCATCGAGAGCTGCAGAAGCTCATACCCTGCAAAAATGTCCGGCGGAGAAAGACAGCGGACGGCCATCGCAAGAGCGTTTATCAATGACCCCGATATCATCCTTGCCGATGAGCCCACTGCCAGCCTTGACGCCGAGAGGGGCAGAGCTGTGGCGGAAATGATTAAGGCCGAGGTCAAGAAGCGCAATAAGGCAGCGATAATGGTGACCCACGATACCCGTATCCTTGACCTGACGGATAAGGTCTACAGGATAGAGGACCGCAGGCTCGTTGCAGAACAATGAATTACTGTCCATAAAATCGGACAGTTAAGAACATCCGGCAGCAGGTGATATTTGTGAGATACGATAACTTCATCAAAGGGAAGTTTATCTCCCGCCCCAACCGCTTTATAGCCGTGGTGGAGACAGACGGTAAAGAGGAGACCGTTCACGTTAAGAATACGGGCAGGTGCAAAGAGTTGCTTATCCCCGGCTGCGAGGTCTGGCTCACGGCTCCCGGATCGCCCGGCAGGAAAACGAAGTACGATCTTATTTCCGTCAGAAAAGCCACGGGGACGGTTTTCAATATCGACAGCCAGGCCCCCAACAAGGTCATGGGAGAATGGCTGGCAGAGCAGGGCTTTGATAAGGTCATCCCCGAGTACACCTACGGCGATTCGCGGATAGATTTTTATATGGAGCGCAGCGGCGAGAACTATCTTATGGAGGTCAAGGGCTGCACTCTTGAATTCGACGGCATAGGTTATTTCCCCGATGCGCCGACGGAGCGGGGGATCAAGCATATCCGGGAACTGATAAAGGCGAATTCTGAGGGGTACAACGCCGCTATCGCCTTTGTGATACAGATGGAGGGCGTCAGCGAAGTCCGAGGGAACACCGCCACTCACCCGGAATTCGCCTCCGCTCTTGAGGATGCGAAAAAGGCCGGGGTTAAGGTGCTGTTCTTTCCCTGCCGCGTTGAGCCCGACAGCCTTGTTATCACCGGAATGATCGAAGGAAAGTGAGAGGGTATGGACAGCAGAACTATCTGGTCGCAGACCCGCGACAGGCTTATATCCGCGCTGGTATCCCTCGGATATCCTGCGGAGCTGGGAAATGTCATCGCCGAGCATATCGGCAGCCCCAAGGGTATGGAGCGGATGATCTCATATCTTTGCTATGTCCGCCCCGAGCGCGTTGAGCTCATCGTTGACGAGATGCTGGCGATCAAAAGCGATATTGACAGGTGGCGCGAGAAGAAAGAGTGCGAGAGGGCGAATACAGTATATAACAACGTGCTCAATTACGGACTTGATGATGACGACTCCGGGAGATAACTATGATAACCGAATGCTATGATGAAACCGAACCTTTGACAAACGTCGAGAGCTTTTACGGCGAGCAGAAGCATATCGCCGAAAAATGTCTGATCATATTTTCGGCGCAGATACACGATCATCTGCTCGATAATCATGACTGTGAGCTGATAGGGATGATAGGCTCGTGCAACGGCAATATCCCGATCTATGCTATGGAGTATAAGGGTGAGAAGATAGCCTTTTATCTGTCGAGGCTGGGCTCTGCTGTTGCATCCGGTATGTGCTATGAAGCTCACTGGGTGGTGGGGGCTGATAAGTTCATCCTGTTCGGCTCCTGCGGAAGTCTTGACAGAGAAAAGACCACGGGCAGATTCATCATCCCCACCGAGAGCTATCGTGGTGAAGGGACCTCGTACTATTACGCTCCCCCTGCCGATTACATAAAGATACGAAACTCCCATAAGCTGGCTGTAATATTTGACAGGCATAGCATCCCTTATGTCAAGGGCAGAGTATGGACGACGGATTCTATGCTGCGCGAGACCAGGGGACTTGTCGCAAAGCGGAAGGAAGAAGGCTGCATAGCCGTTGAAATGGAGCTGGCGGGAGTGCAGGCAGTTTGTGATTCCTTCGGCCTGGAGCTCTATGCATTCCTTGAAGCGGGGGATGTCCTCGCGGAGAGCGGCTACGAGACCGAAGGCCTCCACGAGGCAAACCACAGCATCGGTAAGCTGCTTATTGCTTTGGATGCGGCAGCGGAGATATGATGATCGGCGTTCAAAAGGCTGATCTTCTGCTTGATCCGGTCGAGGCCAAATGAATAACCGAAAGAAGTGATACTATGACCGGCCTGCTCCTTGCAGTAATATATCTTGCATTTGTCAGCCTCGGGCTGCCGGATTCGCTGCTCGGTTCGGGATGGCCTGCGATGCAGACCGATTTCGGCGTGCCCTCGTCCTATGCGGGATATGTTTCGATGTCCATCTCCTTTATGACCATACTGTCAGCTCTGTTGGCACCTACGCTTATCCGGAAGGTCAGGACCCAATGGCTGGTCGTCTTCTCGATACTCCTGACCGTGATAGGACTCATCGGCTTTTCATTCTCCACAAGCTACGGGATGCTTTTCCTGTTCGTCGTTCCCTACGGCTTCGGCGCGGGGACAGTTGACTCTGCCCTCAACAATTATGTCGCTAAGCACTATTCCTCCTCGGTGATGAATTTCCTTCACTGTTTTTACGGCGTGGGCGCTATGATAAGCCCCTATATAATGTCCCTGGCACTTGCCCGCGCACATTGGAACGAGGGCTACCGCTGGACGGCTTACATACAGTCGGGGATAATGCTTGTGTGCCTGCTTTCCGTTCCGCTGTGGAGAAAGAATTCAGAGTCGGAGGAGGACGATGAGAGCGACAGCACTGGCATTTTGGAAGCTTTGAGGATCAGGGGAGTGATCCCGACGCTGAGCGCGTTCTTTGCCTACTGTGCGGGTGAAGCGACCTGCTTTCTCTGGACTTCGAGCTACTTCGCCGGAACGAAGGAGGGTGTGAGCGCCAAGCTCGCGGCGGCCTTCGGCTCGCTGATATTCGGAGGACTTATGCTGGGGAGGCTCATCTCCGCATTCGTGTCAAACCGGCTTGGGGACAAGCTGCTCATACGGATCGGCATCGCAGTCGAGACTTTCGGCATACTGCTGCTGTTCCTGCCGCTGCCAGGATATGTTTTCGCGGCAATTGCCTTTGTCATCATCGGAACAGGAATGGGGCCTGTATACCCCGCCATACAGCATATGGCACCTGCCAATTTCGGTAGGAAGAACAGCGCCGCGGTGATAGGTCTGCAAATGGCCTCGGCCTATATCGGAAGCACGTTCATGCCTATGGTCTTCGGCCTTTTGCAGCAGGCCGTCGGCATTGGGATAATGCCGGTTTACCTTGCGGTCTTTGCGGTGCTGAATATCGGTCTTCTCGAATTCGCTTACCGCCGCATCGGGGAATCGGCATAGATCAGCCGCCCATTTAATGAAACGAGAAAACAGCTCCATATCAAATAAAACGCAAAGACGCTTTCGTCAGTAATCTGGCGAAAGCGTCAATATCAATATCTCTTAGTTCGTCCCCCGCAGATCGGGAGGCTGTCTTATTCAGTCTTCTCTAATCTGATCCGCCGGGATAAGGCTGTAATCAAACATTACCTCCGAGTGATTGTCCCAGATCAGCTGTTTGTCTATCAGCTCTCCGGTCTCTTTGTCGTATGTGTCCTTGTAGATCCTGGATACCCGGAAGTATTTATCTCCCTCTTTGCGGAAATGATGCCCCTCCTCCGAGATGCCGAAGGTGTAGGGGAAGGGCCTCTCGCTGCGGAGCTCTCCGTAGAGCTTGCCGTCTTTAGTCCAGATGCAGAGCTGAACGTCCTGATCCGTGTTGTTCTTGAACCTGAAATCTATGTAGTTGTAATATACGGATGTCCCGGCGCTCATGGGGACTCTCTTCTCACCGTCAGGCGCAAGTGCGTCTGAGTGAGTGTGGAATTCGGTTACCTCCAGCGGGCTGTCCAGCACTAAGAGGTGGACGGTGTTGCTCAGATTGCAGAGCCCGCCGCCCGGCCCCGGGATCAGCTTGTTTTGGAATATGATCCTTCCGTCCTTGTAGCCCTTCTTCTTGGTGATGCTGCCTACTGTCTTCCAGAAGGAGAATTCCTCGCCGGGATGTATGATAAGCCCGTTCATCCTTCCGCCTGCAAGCCTTATGTTCACCGCCTTGTTCTCCTGGAGCACAGGGTCGATACCCGGCCCCGTCTTGACTATCGTGCCCACGTGGGAGGATACAAGGCATGGGAGCTTCTTGTTTTTCCTGTCTTTAGCAAACTTAACTCCGTTCTTTATGTCCCTGGCCTTGTGCTTTAATATCTCCTTCTTCTCAGAGATAGCATAGGGTATGGGGCCGAGGTCGCAGAAATTCTTGCCTTTCAGAAAGATCATGGAATGTTCTCCTTTTTGTGTTTTCTTGCCCTCGCCGTCAGCGGGAGCGCAGGATACCCAAAGCGGTATTTACTTTGCAACGCCCTCACCCAGGCGGTGAGTGTATTTCTTCCTGTGACTGTATATTTTAAGTATCAGCTTTTCGATGTAGCGCTTCTTGCCTATCCTGGTCTCGCCGGGCACTGTGATGTAGTGGACAAGGATATTCGGGATAGCCAGCCTGTTCGCACCGATAATATCAACAAACATCTGGTCGCCTATGCAAACGGTCTTGGCTTTCTTCATTTTAAGCATCGCAAGGGCTTTTTTGTAGCCCTCCGGCGAAGGCTTGTCAGCATCGCAGATATAGGGCGTGTCTATGTTTCTGATGAATCGCTCCATCCGGCTTTTCTCATTGTCTGAGAGCAGTACGGTCCTGAACCCTATCCTGTGAAGCCTCCGGAAAAGCTCGTCAACCTCCGGCGTCGAGTCGTCGTTGTGGTGGACAAGGGTGTTGTCCACATCGAAGATAAGCCCGCGGAAGCCGTATTCGTATAGCTTTTCGTAATCTATGGCAAACACGCTTTGTGCGTATTCCCAGGGATAAAACATCTTAAGCATATCTGCTCCTTATACTGCCACAGCCGTCTTGGTAAGATGATCGCAGACCTTGTCGATCTGCTCGGCAAAGGTGCCGTCAAACTGATTGTCAAAAAACGCGCTGCCAATGGTGAACGACCAGGGAGATACTTCAAGTATCTCGTCCAGCTTTTCGTAGCTGTCCACGCTTCCGGCAAGGCATACAGGAGCCTTTACCTCGGAAACGAACCTGCGGATAAGCTCGTGAGCATCGCCGGTGTATCTGTAAGCAAGAAGGTCGAAGCCGTCGGCACCCTTTTCGATAAGGCTGTTTGCCTCGGCGATCATACCGTCTATCGTTCCGCCCAGCACCGAAGGTCTGTCATAGACCTTCCCCACATAGGGCATATATCTCATCCCGTGCTTTTTGCACAGCTCAAGGACCGAGTCGTAGAACATCGTTCCCATAAGGAAATCGCAGCCGCAGTCAACTGCCATCTGCGCTCCTGCAAGGCAGTGCTCCTCGTCGTAGGCAACTACCTCAAGAGCAGTCTTTTTGCCGCATTTCTTTATCTCGGCAAACAGCTTCTTCATCTCGGGCAGTGGAAGGTCCTCTTCCTTGAAGCCGAAGTAGTCAGCCTTGCAGCTGCGGCAGCTCTCGAATATCTCGGGCGCGTTCGCGGCGGTCTTGTCGTTATAAGTGAGCATAACTATAAGCTCAGGGGTATTCTTCATATTTATCACCCTCAGTTTACTAATTCCCATACATCTACAAAAATCAATAATTCGACAAATAGAATTGTATCACAAACGCATACCTGCGTCAAGGGCTTTCGCCGTATTTTGGCGCTTTATGTAAATCTGCATATAAAAAACGCAGAAAATAGTGACAAATGCAGAAAAGTGTGATATACTGTTTATTGTTGTCAAAACACAGATCGTCGGATTTTTACTGGATATACAACTCCCGCGGTTTTCCGGCCGAGTAAGATGATGTGAGGGGGATAAGATGAATAAATACAAGCGCCTGATACTCAATATATTCATTTTCGCGGTGGGCAGCTTTTCCTCCAAGATATTCGCTCTTATCCTCAACAACCTCTATACCAAGCGGATCGACCCTGCCTCATTCTATACCAAGTCGCTTATTGAGACCCTAGCCCTGTTCCTGATCCCGGTGTTCACCTTCTCGATGACCGAGGCTGTGATCCGCTTCGGCCTCGACGACGCATATAACAAGAAAAAGGTCTTTACCACCGCCACTTGCATCATAGCCTTCGGAATGGCTCTGATGGCGGCGATAGTCCCGTTTTTGCATTTCATCCCGGTACTCAGGCAGATCAGCGGCTATTCGGGGCTGCTCTGCATATATGTGTTTGCCTCGTCGATGAGGGCGCTGTGTTCGCAGTTCGCAAGGTCCCGGAATCTTGTAAAGATTTTCTCCTTCGACGGCATAGCCACCACGGTGACGCTGTTCATATTCAGCCTGATCTTCATCAGCTATATGGATCTGGGCGTAAAGGGCTTTATGCTTGCCACCATACTCTCGGACAGCTTTTCGGCGATGTTCCTGTTCCTTGCGGCGAGCATCAGGAAATATTTTGATCTGCGGTGTATAGACCGCCGCCTCGGAGAGAAGATGCTCCGCTTTGCGGTGCCGCTGATACCCACCACGGTAATGTGGACGCTGACAGGCTTTTCCGACCAGATATTCATATCCAATATGCACAGCAGCCGGGTGCAGCTGGGTGAAGCCGCAGCGGGTATATACTCAGCGGCAACAAAGGTGCCGAACCTGCTTTCAATGGTGGCTACCATTTTTTCCATGGCGTGGAATATGTCGGCTATCACGGAGAACAGGTCAAAGGACAAGCACGTATTCTATTCCAACGTATTCGATGCCTACCAATCTGTGCTGTTCCTGGGAGCAGCAGGGCTGATACTGCTGGTGAAGCCGGTATCCATGCTGCTGATAAACATAAATACCTTCCCGGAATACGGCAGGGCATACCTCTACACTCCGCTTCTTATTACGGCGGCGGTATTTGTGTGTCTCAATCATTTTGAATACGGCATATATACCGCGACGAAACACAGCCGTAACGCATTCTATACAGTAGCAGCGGCGCTTTGCTCGAACCTTACGATGAACGCCGTGTTCATCCCTCTTATCGGGATACAGGGGGCGTCTCTGGCGACCTGCTGCAGCTACATCATCTGCTTTATCATACGAATGCAGGACATTCAGCGCTTTGAGCCTTTTTCCTACTCAAAGGGCAAGCTGATACTCAACACCTTTTTGCTGTTCGTGATGTGCGGGTGTGTGATAGCGGCGCAGGAGGAGTACTTCCTCATCACGCTGATACCGGGTGCGGTACTGATCTTATTGAACATCAAGCCCATGCTGTTAATGATACGTAAGCTGATAAACAGAAAGAGGGCATAGAAAGCGGCGTCCGGCAAAAAAGCTGATACGTTGTGCGCTGCCGCAGCGCGTTCCGGCCGGCGGCATAGTATCTTATCAAATGAAACAAAAAGGCTATCCATCCCATCCCGGCGATGTATAGCCTTTATTCTTTATCCGATCACAGGAACAGCGCCTTGATGCAGCAGTTGCCCGGGGCAAAATCCGCTTTGAGCAGCGCCTCCATATCACTGTCGCTCAGGAAGTTCCTCCAGGCACCCTTCTCGTTGAAGAAGACCGGCTTGCCTTTTTCGGCCCTGACCGCCGTCTTTATGTCGCTGTCGGACATATCCTTCCATTTGCCGTCAACAAATACGAAGGACTGGCCTTTTTCTATGGAGGTCTTGTAGCAGGCCGCAGCGGTATCAATGCTCTCGCCCTCAACAGGTGCGCCCTTTGAGTAGGTGATAACGACAGCGAAGTCCTCGACATCAACGGGCGTAGTCAGCTTGACCGTCTGGTAGCCGTGCCAGTCAAGGGAAGCGTCCTGAGAGTATAACAGATCCTTGAAGTCGGCGGACATGATCTCGATCTTTATGTCCTGACTGTCGAAATCGTTGAAGGTACCGACGGCTGCAAGCTTGCCTTTTTTATGGAAAACATTTGCGGCCCTGGCGGAGTCGCCTGTTGTGATGTAGGCATCTATTTCGTTGCCGGCATCGTAGCTTAGCACCTCTGAATATTCATCGCTGACCGTATGGCTCACCATGTGGTCGATGGGCGAGCAGTAGGAGATGTAGTAATAGGTCCCGCTGGCAACGTTTGAATTGTAGGTTATCCATGCACCGTCTTCCGCTGCGGGTAATTTGAAATACTCCTTAGGAAAGTGGTCGTCCCAGCCGATGATAGTAACATAGTGGTCATATTCTTCGGGCTGATCGTAGTTTAAAGTCACGTATTTTCCGAACGTTCCGTTGTTAACATTTTTTTCGCAGATGGAAACCGCAACGCCGCCCCTTGTTTTTACGGCGTTTTTGACAGCCTCCCGGTCGGAGGGGTCGATCAGCATTGAGCTGTCCAGGGTGACGCCGTATTTACAGTCTCTTGACAGCCTTTCGGTGACAAATCCCTGATAGCCGCCGATAGCGTCTCTGGCTATACCCTCTTTGATAAAAATGCCGTCCTGCTTTTCGCTGCCGTAGATATCCTCCAGAAGCTCATCAATGGTAAGCTTGATCTCCTTGCCTGTGCTTTTTTCATAGGCGGTCTCTATGCTCGCCCTTGCGGCGTGCAGCCAGCAGGTACCGGAAGTCTGCAAAGGCATTTTCAGATATGTGAGTTCATCGGCGAGGTTATAGTATCCGTCGTCGCCGTGGACGTAGTCGTAATTGACCGGAGCTGCCGAGTTGCTAACCGCAGCGGCGGCCGTAGTTTCCGTCTCTGAGCTGCTCTCCGTGCCTGCACAGCCGCTCTGGAGCAGCATACCTGCAAGAAGAAATACTGTGATGGCTTTTTTCATATTCTTCATACCCTGAGATTCTCCTTTTGAATGATCGTTCTAGTATTGTTTCACCGCTTTGATGCCCTGCTTAAAGGAATCCGGTGCAGTATCATTATATCATACAGGGATGCTTTTGTCCCGACTTTTTCTGCTCTCTTTGTCGTGGTGAGCAGCCCGTATTGCTCAACGCTGCATTTAGGCAATACCGCACAACCCCTGTGCGTCAGATACGCAGTCAATTTTTCCGTCAGAGTGCATAAATTCGACGCAGGCGGGCTGGCGCCCGGCAAGGAGAATTTGGGTAATATGACGGAAAGCTGGCAAGCAGATGGCGTGCAGAGGCGTCAGCCGCGGGTCGTGCGGTGTTGCCTTAATTCCCGAGGGGCGGATAATAAAAGTGCTCAAAGAGGGTCTCCACAGCCTTGACTGCGTTATCCTTATCGGCTGAATTGCAGATGAATTCATATACCAGCACCTGGTTCTCTCCGATGATGAAGTAGTATGCCTTCTTGTACCGGTCTCCCTGTGTTGACGCGGCTGAGGGAACAGTGTAGTCGTTGATCTCCCGGGTCTCCTTTTCGGCAAGCTCCCAATGGTACTGAGTAGCGAATTCCTCGGAGCGATACTCAACGTGGGTCTTGAAGCTGCCGCCTATGTAGACCTCCTCGGCGCCCATACCGCTGAAATCGGCGAGCTTCCAGGTCTCGTTGCGGAGCTCGACATCGAAGTCCAGCTCATTATTGTGCAGAGTACATTTCTTGCCGGCAGACTCTCCGCTCTTTGTCCAGGTCTCCTTGTCAAAGTAGACCACGATAGCCTTGTATTCCGGCAGAGATACTCTGAACGAGTCCATCCCCTCAAAGGAGAACTGCGCTGCCTGGGATCCCTCAGTGGAAGAAGCCTCCGAGACCTCCTGTGAGGATACATCCTCCGGGACAAAGGCCGGGGCGCTTGTGACTGTGTCGCTCACAGCAGTGCTCTCAACAGAGGGAACTTCCTTTACCTTCTCCGGCTCACTGTTTCGGGTCAGTACGAATACCAGACCTCCTACTGCCAATGCTCCTGCTGCAACTCCTGCGACTACCTTTCCGATAACTGCGTTTTTCATTTGATTTCCTCCTAATTCTTCAGTAATAGAATTTGCAGAGGACTTCGATACAGCATTCACGGCAGCTGATCGTATGTCGGGTACGATCAGTTCTTCCGCTTCTGCGCGGAATATCTTGGTGAGGACAGGTGTGGGTATGATAGCGTGGAGCCTGTCGTCGTGTTCCTTTTCGTAGATAAGCACCGCCTCCCGGATCTTGTCTCTGGCGGTACACAGGCGGTATTTTACGGCGCTGTCGGTGCAGCCCATTATCTGGCTTATCTGCGTGACGGTCAGCTGATTGTAATAGTAGAGTATCACAGTCTGGCGCTGAACGTCCGTGAGCTCCCGCTCGATGATCTGCATTATGATCCTGCGCTTTGCCTTGTCGGTGATGTAGTCCTCGGGGATGAATTCCTCGTCCCGGAACTCTACACCCTCCTCGACCTTCTCGTCCAGAGAGTCATCGCTGCGGATGCGGAACATCTCCCGGCACTTGTTGGCAGCGATACCGTTGACCCATTTTACGAAGTTAGCGCCGTCGTCAAGCTCGCCGAGCTTCTGATAGGCCGTCAGGTAGGTGTTCTGCATCGCGTCCTTGGCGTCATTCTCATTGCCGATCATCTTGAGGCAGATGAAGTACACCGACTTCTTCGACGCTTCGTAAAGCTCCCCGAAGGCAGAGCTGTCGCCCTTTAACGCCCGTCTGGTGAGTTCCCGCCATTTCTCATCGTTCATTGTTTAACTTCCTTTCGTTTTTCCGACATAAGGTCTGCTGTATCAGCCCTTGCATCTCAGTATGACTGAAACAGCTCCTTTGGTCTGAAAAAAACTGAAAAACATTTTTCTTTCTATGTAATGCACAAATAGCGAGGCTGCGATTTGTGCACGACTTACAAAAACAATCTTGCTGTATCCGCCTGTCCCTGACCCGGATATGTAATACAGACTTAAGGTTTGATCCTGTTTATGGCCTGAACTGTTGATTATTATTATATCATATGTCCCTTGCATAGTCAATCGTGATACGTGATGATGCTGGCCTATACGGCACAGTCAGCTGCCTTTACCTCATTCGCCGATGACGGCGCTCCCGAAGGGAATAAAAGCTATGAGGAGAAGTTCAATGACCTTGTAACGGTCTGTGCAAGGTCAATGGTCGATACAATTTTTAACTATACCGTTGATGACCCGGAAATACCAGTTCCCGCTCCTGCACAGAGAAAGTTAGATCTGCGTGATGTTGACGGGAAGAATTATGTAACTCCCGTTAAAAATCAGCACCAGGCGAATAACTGCTGGGCATACTCCGCTATGGCCTGTCTGGAGACCGATGTGCTTTACAAGCTGGGCATAGATGCCAATAACTGCGATGCGTCTGAGCTGCCCGATTTTTCCGAGCGGCAGTTCGCATGGTTCGTCAGCACGACTCTCGGAGAAAACAGCAGGCCAAATTCAATATCACATTCGCACTGGCGAATCTTTATCTGGCTGACAAGAAAAACTTGTTGGCTTGATAAAGTGCGCCCTGCGGAACTGAAACAGGTGGGATATATCTCGTTTTTAGTGTGCATTGTGCGGTATTGCCTGTATATTACTGAGTTTGTGAAAAGCCGGAAGATGCGCGGGCGGCGTGTCTTACGGATTTAGCTTTTATAAATTGTTTTATGTGCTTTGTGTAAATACCTGACACAAGTCGGAAACCGGTGATAAGTCTGCAGTATGTTGAGATCAGTTCTCAATATTCTATAAAAATCGATTAGGTTAGGCTAATTATTTATACAAATCTACAAATTCTTATTGATCCGGCGGTTCGTTCTTGACAGCCGTCAGATAAGGTGATATTATAAATGTAGGTTAGCGAGAGCTAATCGTATTTAATGCTTATCGGTTAGCTTTGACTAACATAGTAACGGAGGCGAAAATGAGTGTAGTGATCGTAGGCGGAAACGACCGCATGGCAGGCCGGTATAAGGATATATGCACCGCAAGGGGCTTCAAATCAAATGTGTTCGCACAAGATGCCGGGAGGGGTCAAGAAGCATTCCGAAAGGTCGGGAACGCCTGTTAGACACCTGCACAGTTCAAGTGTCAGTGCGCTCAGGGAGCTGTTTTCAGAATACAGGGATAAGAGGTGAAACAATGATGCCTTTGGTAATGGCTGATATGGAAAAGGAATTCGTCATCCGCAGGATAGGCGGGACTCCCGAGGTTAAGAAACACCTTGAGGATCTGGGCTTCCATGCGGGAGGCACGGTCAGCGTGGTTTCAAAGCTGGGCGGCAATGTGATAGTCAAGGTCAAGGAGTCGCGTATCGCAGTCAGCGAAGAGCTTGCAAGAAAGATAATGATATGAGGTGAAAGAATGAAAACACTCAGAGATATACCCATAGGGCAGACGGCTAAGATAGTCAAGATACACGGCGAGGGCGCGGTAAGAAGGCGCATTATGGATATGGGAATGACCAAGGGTACGGATGTCACCGTCCGCAAGGTAGCACCCCTCGGGGACCCGGTGGAGATAACCGTCCGCGGCTACGAGCTGTCGATCCGTAAGGCCGATGCGGAAATGGTCGAGGTTAATTGACAGTTGATGATTCAGGTATCGCCTGGGGCGATAAATTTTTGATGCAGGGTTAGCTAAGGCTAACAACATGGAGGAAAGAGATATGAGTATTAAAATAGCGCTTGCGGGTAATCCGAACTGTGGAAAGACCACGCTTTTCAATGCGCTTACAGGTTCAAATCAGTTTGTCGGGAACTGGCCGGGAGTAACTGTGGAGAAAAAAGAGGGCAAGCTCAAAAAGCACGAGGACGTCACTATTGTTGACTTGCCGGGCATTTATTCGCTCTCGCCCTACACCCTTGAAGAAGTGGTGGCGAGGAATTACCTCATCGGTGAGCGCCCAGATGCCATACTGAACATCATCGACGGCACGAACCTGGAGCGAAACCTCTACCTCACCACACAGCTCACCGAGCTGGGCATCCCGGTGGTGCTTGCAGTAAATATGATGGATGTGGTGAAGAAGAACGGAGATAAGATCGACACCGCAGAGCTGGGTCTGCGCCTCGGATGTCGGGCAGTGGAGATCTCCGCTCTAAAGGGTACGGGCATCACCGAGGCCGCCGAGGCAGCCATCGACGCGGCGCAGAACGAAAAGACTGTTCCCATGCACACCTTTAACGGCGTAGTGGAGCACGCCATTGCCCACATCGAGGAGGCTGTCGTTCACGATCTGCCGGAGGAGCAGCAGCGCTGGTACGCCTTAAAGATATTCGAGCGTGACGAAAAAGTCCTTGAACAGCTTAACCTCCCGGAGCAGACCCTCTCCCACATCGAGAAGGACATCGCCGCCGCAGAAAAGGAGCTTGATGACGATGCCGAGAGCATCATCACCAACGAGCGCTATATCTACATATCTGATGTGATAAAGTCCTGCTACAAGAAGCAGAGCACCGCGTCACTCTCCACATCTGATAAGATCGATAGGGTAGTTACTAACCGCTGGCTGGGTCTGCCGATCTTCGCGGTGATAATGTTCGCGGTCTACTGGATCTCAATGGTAGCCGTGGGAACTCCCATGACCGATTGGGTCAACGACGGCGTCTTCGGTGACGGTTGGCACCTGCTGGGTATCGGCTCCGGAGACTTTGAAGAGGCGGAGGAAAAATACGGAGACACCAATGACATACTCCTCGCCTTTGCGGAGCAGTACGGCGACGTCGAGGCTTTTTCCGCAACTCTCGACACCGAGGCTGAGGATTTCGACGAGGCAGCCGCAAAGGCGGCTCTTGACGGGCTGATCGCAGCAACGCCGGCTGATGCGAGCGTGGAGTACACCCTTGAAGATGAGGAAACTCTGGAGACCTCCACCGAGACCGCTGACAAAGCAGCTCTGGAGGATGCGGCTGCCCAGTATCTCAATACCGAATACAAGCCCCATTATGATGCCCCCGCTATGGAGGATTACGGCGTGTTCGTACCCTCACTGCCTGCGCTTGCTGAGAAAGGTCTCGACAATGCAGGCGCTGCCGAATGGCTCAAGGGACTGATCCTTGACGGCATCATCGCAGGTGTGGGCGCAGTTCTCGGATTTGTTCCGCAGATGCTTGTGCTGTTCCTGCTGCTGGCCTTCCTTGAAGCCTGCGGCTATATGGCTCGTATCGCCTTCGTCCTTGACAGGATCTTCCGCAAGTTCGGTCTTTCGGGCAAGAGCTTCATACCTATGCTGGTAGGCGTGGGCTGCGGAGTTCCCGGTATCATGGCTTCCCGTACCATCGAGAATGAACGTGACCGCCGTATGACCATAATTACCACCACCTTCATCCCCTGCGGAGCAAAGGTGCCGTTCATCGCAATGATAGCAGGAGCCCTTTTCGGCGGCTCGGCCTGGGTATCCACCTCGGCATATTTCATCGGTATGGCGGCAATAATCATCTCCGGCATTATGCTGAAAAAGACCAGGATGTTTGCCGGCGACCCTGCTCCCTTCGTTATGGAGCTGCCGGCCTACCACCTGCCCACCGCGGGCAACGTGCTCCGCTCAATGTGGGAGCGCGGCTGGTCTTTCATCAAGAAAGCAGGTACTGTCATCCTGATCTCAACTATCTTTGTATGGTTCACCAGCCGCTTCGGCTTTGTTGACGGCAGCTTCTCAATGCTTGAGAAGGATCAGCTTGATGCGTCTATCCTTGCGAAGATCGGAAACGGCATCGCATGGATCTTCTCGCCTCTCGGCTGGGGCAACTGGCAGGCAGCTGTGGCCTCCTTCACTGGTCTAGTGGCAAAGGAAAACATCGTCGGCACAATGGGTATCCTCTACGGCGGCGGAGAGCTCACCACCTGGCAGAACCTTGCCGTCTCCTTCACCGGAATTGCAGGCTTCTCATTCCTGGTGTTCAACCTGCTCTGCGCACCCTGCTTTGCGGCTATCGGCGCTATCAAGCGCGAGATGAACAGCCCCAAGTGGACGCTGTTCGCAGTAGGCTATCAGTGCGGCTTTGCGTACTGCATCGCGCTGATGATAAACCAGTTTGGCCTGCTCTTTACGAGCGGTGTCAACGTCATCGGCCTTATCGCCGCTGTGCTGATACTCGCCGGTATGATCTATATGCTTTTCAGGCCCTATAAGGAAGCAACAAAACTGAGCGCAAGGCTCGCAAACAGCAAGGCATAAAGGAGATGTAAGTATGGCAGCATGGTTAAGCGCAAACATCGGAACTATTATCGTTATCCTCGTATTGGCGGCGGTGATCGCTCTTGCGGTTCGTTCGATGATAAAGGACAAAAAGTCCGGCAAGGGCGGCTGCGGATGCGGCTGTGCGAACTGTGCTATGCACGGTAAGTGCCACGCTGTCAAAACAAATACAAAGTGATCTCCCCGGGAGGGCACGCCCATCCCTAGAGCAGGATCACACATAAATGCCCGCCCGAGCTGGGGGAGTGGGTCATTCTGAAATAAACATAAAGACCTGCACCCGCTGCAATGAAAACATCAAAGCCGACCTGAACGTTAGTCCGGGTCGGCCTTTGTTTATATGTGTGATCAGGTTCAGCGGCGGGTGCGTGCAACGCGGTGAGCAATATTCTGCCACAGGTGGGAGCCGAGGTCTTGCCCAGGGCGTTGTTCAGATTCACTTGTTCAGAGCGTTGCTCATAATGAGCAGATGGTCAGACTGAATAGTGACCGGACATGAAATGCAGGATAGGTTCAGCGTTTCCTTTTTGCAGTAAGCATGCATTACATTACCGATTATATCAGAGAAAGCTAATGGCGGTGATAATATGACAGTATTCAAATTCATCCTTTGGTTCATATTGACTGCGGCGGTTTACGGCGCGTTGTTCGCGGCGTGGATACCTCTCAGAAAGACAGACGGTGGATCAGTGTTATAGGTATCGTTTCGGAAACACTGCTTGCTGTCGTGTGCGCTTATCTTGATATCGCGTCCGCAGCACTTTTGCCGCGTCTGCTCCAGTGCTTCCTTGCTATGCTCTATACAGCGCTGCTGGCGGATGCCGTGACAGAGCTGGTATTCCTCCTTATTAAACTGTTTAAAAAGAACGGCATGAAAATGCTCCTCCGTTTTATCGCAGGCATGACAGTGACCCTTGCGTATCTTGCGTAAATGGTGATCAATTCGCAGGTCGTCACTCCGAAGATCCATACTTATACCTCAGACAAACTCATGCGCGATCATAAGCTGGTCTATATCTCAGATCTGCACTATGGAAATACCCAGACCAAGGGAACAGTCGAAAAGGTGTTTAACGAGATCAAAAACGAGCAGCCGGAACTATTGGTGCTGGGCGGCGATATCACCGATGAGTTCACGACGAAAGAGGATATGGAGTATATCTATGAGCTGATCGGCTCGCTGGGTATCCCCACCTATTTTACCTACGGCAATCATGACCGTCAGAACCACAGTGATGACGTGGGCGGCAGGACCTACTCTGACAGCGAACTGGAAAATGCGATAACATCAAACGGGATCCACATTCTATGTGATGAATATTTTGAACTTGATGATCTTGTGATCCTCGGCAGAGAGGACTATGACTGTGATAAACGCATCGCCGTGAATGAGCTCAAGGCAAGACCGGAAGGAAAGTATGTCATCACTGTAGGACGAAACGAAAAAGTCATACGTGAATACATAAAGAATCAAACCGAAGAAGATTATATGCAGAATCAAATGAGCCTAAGACCCAAGCAATCCGATCAGACCGTCTGAAAAGGCGGTCTGGTTTTTTGTTCAGGCAAAACCGATGATGCATTTTGAATCGTTTCAGCAGAACAATATTCTTGGTCATTATTTACCGTTACACAAGCAAAAAAAATCCCCCGTAGATCGCACATCTACGGGGATTGTGGCGCCGTCTTCCTCAAAGTGATCGTCACGCTGCCCGAACTCCTCCAAAGCACCGTACTTGAAGGCCTCCTGATTGTCCCTGATGAACTGCTCCCGGTCAGAGGGGTCGAGGGGGATGAGCTGAACTTCTGTCATTCCTATTCTCCTAATAATTTTATAGTTCCAAGCCGTACCCTGCCCCGATGCCTATTGCAGCCGAGAGCAGGATAATGCGGATGGGGTGTATCTTTTTGAATGCCAGCACTGCGGTCAGCGCAAATATGCTGAGGAATACCCAGAAGCTCGCTTCGGACAAAGCAGCGAAGCTGACCCCCGAGGGAAAGAAGACTGTCCTTGCAACGGAGATAAATGCGGCTCCGATGAGTCCCACAACGGCAGGCTTCAAGCCAGACATTATCCCGTCCAAGGCCTTGCTCTTTCTGAACTTTTCAAAGCACTTGGCTATGATAAGTATTATAATGAATGAGGGCAGAACGATGCCCGCCGTGGCGATCATAGCACCGAGTATGCCTCCTGTTTTCAGACCCACGAAAGTGGCCATATTTAAGGCAAGAGGCCCGGGAGTGCTCTCGCTCAGAGCCACAAAATCCACAAGCTGCTCCTGTGTCAGCCAGCCGTTTTGCTCTGCCTCGGCTTGGATCATGGCGATCATGGCATACCCGCCGCCGAAGGTGAAGGCGCCGATCTTCATAAAGATAAGGAACAGCTCAGTCAGTATCATTGCTCTGCTCCTTTCCCGCCGTCAGCGACCACAGCAGCCCGAAGAGCCCGCAGCCGATAATGACAAAGACAGCGTCGATCTTCAGAAACGCGGTAAGGACAAGAGAAACGCCCATAATGCAATAGGAGATCACATTTTTCTTTGAGGACCTGAACATCATCCACAGGGCTTTAAGTATAAGAGCCAGCACCGCCGCTCGGATGCCCATAAAAGCATAGCGGACAGGCTTATAGTTCTGGAACTCCGTGAGCATCAGAGAGATCAGGGATATTATCAGAAACGACGGCAGCACAACTCCGAGGGTAGCCATACAGGCTCCGAAAAGCCCTGCTCTGCGGTATCCGATGAATGTGGCGGCGTTTATGGCTATGGGGCCGGGGGTGGATTCGGAGATCGCAACGATATCGGAGATATCCTTCTCGCTCAGCCATTTCTTGTTCTCGCAGACCTCTTTCTGTATCAGCGGGATCATGGCATACCCGCCTCCGAAAGTGAATGCCCCGATCTTCATAAAGGTCAGGAACAGTTCTATGCTCTTTTTCATGCCGTCACCTCCGTCAAGGTCATTATATCACAGGCAAAGAATACAGTCAATGAATTTTGTGTTAATACTTGACATACGTCGAAAACTGTGTTATAATCGACATAAGTCAGAAAGGAGATGTGACCATGCCAAGACCTCAGAAATCCCGCCGTATCTGCTGTTACCCCGATTACTGGAGCTTTGCCCCGGATCAGGACACGGCAAACGATACGGTGACAATGTCGCTGGACGAGTTTGAGACCATACGCCTTATCGACTACGCCGGCAAGACCCAGGAGCAGTGCGCGGGCGAGATGAACGTTGCCCGGACCACCGTTACGGCGATATACGACAGTGCCCGGAAAAAGCTGGCACAGGCTTTGGTGGAGGGCAGGCGCATCGTCATTTCGGGCGGAAATTACACTCTCGATAACACGGTCTCGGAGGAGATCGCACGGAAAGGAAGCACGATTATGAGAATAGCAGTAACTTATGAAAACGGACAGATCTTCCAGCACTTCGGCAGAACGGAGCATTTCAAGCTCTATGACGTCGCCGACGGCAAGATAATCAGCGAGCAGGTGGTCGGAACAATGGGCGCAGGCCACGGCGCACTTGCGGGATTCTTGAAAAACGCGGGAGCCGATGTGCTTATCTGCGGAGGCATCGGCGGAGGCGCTCAGATGGCTATGCAGGAAGCGGGCATCACCCTCTACGGCGGTAACTCCGGCAGCGCCGACGACGCAGTAAAAGCCTTCCTCGCACAGACCCTTGTTCAGAATTCCAACCCCACCTGCGATCACCACCACGATCACGGCGAGGGGCACTCCTGCGGCGACCACGGCTGCGGTAAGCACTGATGAAAATTATCACACTTGTGGAGAACACCTGCGGCCGGGAGGACTGCATCGCCGAGCACGGCCTCTCGCTCTACATCGAGACCGAAAAGCACAGGCTCCTTCTCGATGCGGGACAGACGGACGCTGTTGTGAAGAATGCCGAGGCTGTGGGCGTTGACCTTTCAGCAGTTGATACCGTGATACTCAGCCACGGGCATTACGATCACTCGGGCGGGATCGTCCCGTTATCAAAGATAAACAGTAAAGCGCATATAATCATGCAGCGCCGGGCAGCAGAACCGCACTATAACGGTGAGCGTTATATCGGCATCGACAAGGATATCCTCGATTTGCCGAATGTCCGGCTTATCGACGGTGATCTGCGCCTCGACGATGAGCTTTTCCTGTTCAGCGGCATCACCGGCAGACGGTGCTATCCCCAGGGCAACTGTAAGCTCTCGCGTATAGAAAACGGCGGGAAAGTCCCCGACGATTTCAGACATGAGCAGTGCCTTGTCATCACGCAGAACGGAAAGCGCTTGCTGCTGTCCGGCTGCGCCCACAACGGCATACTGAACATCCTCGACCGCTACCGCGAGGTGTTCGGCAGTGAGCCGGACTATGTCCTTAGTGGTTTCCATATGATGAAAAAAGACGGTGAACATACCGTCGAAGAAAAATCAGTCATCCTCGAAACAGCCCGTGAGCTTGTGCAGCTGAACACCGTCTTTTACAGTGGCCACTGCACGGGCATCCCCGCATTTGACTTGATGAAAACGGTCATGGGAGATAAGCTCCGCGCTCTGCACAGCGGGGAAACAGTGAGCGGGATCCTATGAATAACAACGGAGCAGCTGTACGCAGCAGCTCCGTTATATTATTCCGAAAAATCTTTCAAAAACACATTGACAACTTTCTATATGTGTGCTATAATATAGAAAATCTTCAATATGAGGTGATTGAATGGAGCTTTCCAACAAGCAGATAACAGTTATCTTCAAAGCCCTGTGCGATGAAAACAGAGTGCAGATAATCAGGATCCTGCAAAAAGGTGAGCTGTGTGCCTGTCATCTTCTTGAAGAACTGCACCTGAGCCAGCCCACGCTTTCTCACCATATGAAAGTCCTCTGCGACAGCGGTCTTGTGGTGGGCAGGAAAGAGGGCAAGTGGATGCACTATTCCATTTCTTCCGAGGGCGCTGAGATCGCTATGGATTGCCTGAAAGATATCACCGCTGTTAAAGACACAGAAAGTAAATGCTGTAATAAATAACGAGCCGTATCCCTGATACGGCTTATAAAAACGGCTTTATATAGATATATCTAAATATAACGATAGGAGCGTAAGAAAATGGATACTGCAACGAAAGCAGTACAGTACTACAAAAACGGATTTATATGTTCACAGGCGGTGTTTGCCGCATTTGCGGATCAGTTCGGGATAACTGAAAAACAGGCGCTTCTGATAGGTGCTTGCTTCGGCGGCGGTATGAGCAAGGCAGAGGTCTGCGGTGCGTGTACCGGTGCGCTGATGGTGCTCGGAATGAAATACGGTCAGTTCGATCTGAACGATACCGACAGCCGCGCCGCTCAGGGGGCAAAAGCAGCTCAGTTCCTTGAGGAGTTCAAAAAACGTAAGGGCTCGTATATCTGCCGGGAGCTGCTTGACTGTGATATCTCCAACAATGAGGGCAAAAGCTGCGCACGAGCTAACGGTCTTTTCCGTTCCCTGTGCCCTGAAATGGTAAGGGCAGCCGCCGAGATCGTTGCCGAAATGCTCGGGAGAGAGGATCGGTAATGTGGGACTTCATACAAGACGATATATTCGGAATGAAATGGCTGAACAGGCTCATAGGCTCGCTGCTGAACGCCTGCGGTCTTGATACCGGGGGCAAGGTTGGCGGAAGCCTGCAATTCTTTATCTATGATATCATAAAGATAATGCTGCTGCTTTGTCTGCTGATATTTATTGTTTCGTATATCCAGAGCTTCTTTCCGCCCGAGCGCACAAAGAAGACACTTCACTCGTGTGTTGAATTGCATGAGTTCAGCCGCATATCGAGAAGAAAGATATTCAATACTGACTATTTGCTTGCAGAAAAACTTGCAAAAAGCACAGCAACTACGACCTCTTCAAGCTGGCCTGCCGCGTATCGGCAAAGAGACTTTTCCCCAACTTCTCCTTCATCGACGCTCCATACAACCTGCACTATTATAAAAAGGGCGACCCCAACAGCGAGATCGCTTATATGGGCTGCCGTACCAGAGTTGTCGGCAGCGTATTCCCTGTCGTAGGGCTCCCCCTTGAAGGTGCTCTTGCCGCTGCCCTTGGACTTGTAAAGCAGCTCATCCGCCTGCCGGAGCATGAGCCGCAGGTCGTCGCCTAAGTCCGTCCTCCCGTAAACATAACCCGCCGAGAAATGCACAGGCAGCTTTTTGTCTTCAAGGCGGATAGACTCCAGCCTATCTTTCAGCACCTCTACAGCACTCTGGAAATCTTCCTCCGCATAGTCCGGAAGAATAACCGTGAACTCGTCGCCGCCGTAGCGATAGCTGTACTCCGAGCCGAAAATGTCTATCAGTGCATCTCCGGTCTTTTTCAGCAGATAGTCTCCCACCGAATGACCGAAATTGTCGTTGACTCCCTTGAAATCGTCTATATCCAGCATCATAAGATGAATGTGCTGTTCGCCGTAGAAATTGTAGTCCCGGCGCAGCGCAAAGCGGTTCCGTACACCGGTCAGAGAGTCCCGGAGCGTGGCGGCTTCAAGAGTAAGGTTGTCCTCCTTAAGCTGATCGTTCAGCTCGTTGAGCTCGCCAATGTAGGTCTTGATATTCCCCACCAGCTGCCCGAAGCTCTGGGAAAGCACTCCCACCTCGTCGCTGCCGTGGTAGTCGAGCTTGACATCGTAATTGCCCTCAGTAACCTGTGCCGCAGCCTTGGTAAGCTCCCGCAGCGGCTTGGTGATATGCCCTGAAAAATGGGTAGTGATAAGGATGAACACGATAAGCAGCACCACAGAGACAATAGCTATCTTCCACACGATGCTCTCCCAATCTCCGTTTATCCTCCGACACCGGCACCGTAACGTTCAGCCGCATTCCGTTGCCCTGCCTTAACCACACCGCCTGCTTTTCGACGTCCTCGAAGGTGTAGGTTATCACTGATTCGCTGCTCAAAAGCCCCTCCGGCACCTTCGGCTTGTTCGGCCCGGTAATGGTCTCAACATTGATATTCGGGTGGCAGATTATATCTCCGTTGTCTTCGTTGATGAAGGCATAGCCGTTGTCGTAGAGCTCTATGCTGTTCACGATCTCGGAGATAATGTTGTAATCTGTCTCTATGCCGATGACCCCCACGAACCTGCCGAACTGATATATCGGAACGTTATAGGAAAGCACCAGCACATCCAGGTTCTCCGTGAAATAAGGCTGAAGCCATACCGATTTACCGGTCATTTTCGGCACCGTGAACCACACAAGAGCGGAGGTGTCGGTGGTGTCATAGGAGGTTATATCCGTGACCTCGTGCTCAACGAAGCCGGTGCCCTCCTCATTCACATACCAGAAGCCCTTGCTTTCCTTGGAAAAGGCGGGGTCTATACGATAGTAGTATGTAAGAACGCCGTTGGTCTGTGAAGCCACCTTTCTGAAAAAGGTGTTGAAGCGCTCCATGTGGCTCTCCAGCTCAAGAGAATCGGTCTCTTCAAGGTCGGTCTCCGCATAGGAGGACACGGTGGCAACAGCGTGTTCCACGCTGTCAAAATATGCGTCCAGGTTCTTCTCGCCTGTCTCGCAGAGCAGACGGAGGATCTGATCCGAGCTTTTCTTGCCTATATCTATGATCGCATTGATAGCCAGCACAGCAGTCACCGTGACCGCAAGAACTATGGACGCAACGGTTATCAGCGTTGTTTTCGTCCTTATGGAATTCATCGACCGGAACTTCCTTTCGTTTGATCTCCGAATAATACTATAATACAACTGCTGTTATTCTTCAAGTGTTTGCGGGTCATATCAAACCAATTTCCTGCCGCCTTTCCCCCGGGACAGAAAAACGCCTCCGCGGAGCGTTCCGCAGAGGCGCATAATTATTATTCAGATAAAACTGTCAGGTCTATTTAAGGCTTGATCAGCTTCTCTTCTTGGTGATAACTACTGCAGCACCGGCAAGAGCGGTAACAGCGATAACAGCTGCAACAGCACCGGTCTTGGGGTTATCGGACTTCTTCTCGTCAGCCTTGCTCTCGGTCTCCTTAGGCTCGGACTCATCGGGAGTAGTTACATCATAGTCGTTAAGAGTGATGATAACTTCTACTTCCTCGTCGCCAACGATATCATAAAGGGCATCCCAAGTGTTTTTCGCCATTAACACTAAAAGATCATCGGATTGGTTGTTTGATATGCGCAAATATATAAATGCCTATTGACAAGTGACCTATCGTTCGCTATAATATAGATAGTAAGTGAACGATAGGTCACTCTTTATTATCGGAGGAAATTATGGCAAAGGATACAAAGGAAAGAATACTCGATGAAGCACTCAGGCAGTTTTCGCAGAAGGGATATGACGGTACGAATATCCGTGAGCTGACCGCATCGCTGGGGCTTGTGAAGTCATCAATGTATAAGCATTATAAGAGCAAGGAGGAGATATGGAACTCTTTGCTGGACAGAATGATCGTATATTACAATGAACGCTTCGGTTCGGCGGAGAATCTGCCGCCTGTACCCGATACTCTTGATGAACTTGTTGCAATGACAATGCGAATGGTCGATATTACGGTGCATGATGAAAGAATAGTGATGACAAGAAAGCTGCTGTCTATTGAGCAGTACCGTGACGACCGTGCAAGGCAGCTCGCAACGAAGCACTTCCTGACGGGACTGACCGAGATGTTCACATATATTTTTGACGGCATGATGAATAAAGGCTTGCTGAGGAACGATGACCCCAAAATGCTTGCGTTTGCCTATACTGCGCCTGTTTCTTCACTGATACATCTTTGTGACCGTGAGCCTGGAAAAGCGGCTGAGGCTATATCACAGATCAAAGCATTCAGCCGGCATTTTATCAAAACTTATGGGAGTGATAGAAATGAATAATAAAGCACTCGTCATCATTGACATTCAAAATGATATTACTAAGAATTACAGAAAGATCATTGATCGGATCAATCAGGCTATCGACTGGGCTGTGACAGAGAATATGCAGATCAATTATATCAAGCATGCAGGTGAAAAATATGAATAAAGAATTGTCTGAACTTAACAAAACAATGCAAGCTCAAATGAAAAAGAAAGATACTTATATTGACGGAATAAGCACCTTATTTGAATTGCGTAATAGTCTTATGCGGACAATCATATCATTCAAGAATAATCTTCACAGAGAGGAATTTAATGCGATTCCTTTCATAAATGCAGACGGCTACC
Source organism: Ruminococcus sp. (assembly GCA_017542125.1). Taxonomy (GTDB): domain Bacteria; phylum Bacillota; class Clostridia; order Oscillospirales; family Ruminococcaceae; genus FB2012. The sequence goes on along the minus strand of JAFXXU010000007.1, from coordinate 8,320 downwards.
ATAGTAAGACGATCGCATATTCTTTATGGCATATTTTCAGAATTGAGGATATTGTCGCACACACACTGATAAATTGTGATGAACAGATATTCTTTTCAGGCAATTACAAAGAGCGCATTAATTCCCCTATCATCACAACAGGTAACGAGCTTGTAAAAAATGAAATATTTGATTTTTCAAAGCAATTAGATATAAATGAACTATATTCATATATTTCGGAGGTCAAAGAAAGTACCGAAGCAATTCTGCGTGAATTGTCTTATGAAATGCTTAAACAAAGAATATCGGCGGAACGCAAAGAAATCCTGCAGAAATTGAATGTTGTAAGCAGTAACGAGAATGCTGTGTGGCTTATTGATTATTGGTGCGGCAAAGATATTCGCGGTTTGATACAGATGCCGTTTTCAAGACATTGGATTATGCATATAGAAGCAAGTTTGCGTATTGAGAGTAAAATACACAAATGACATAAATTCTGTTAATGTGATTGAATGTGATGATAAAAGAATTATTTGAAAAAGTGAAAATATACAGGCTTCGCTCGCGAGTCGATAATCGTGGTCTTCTTACATATGTTTTTGATGAAAACATCAATGATTTCATACAAAAAGAAACGAGAATTTACAGTATGCCTAAGGAAGGTACTTTCTTCGGAATGTGAACCGCCTCATGACGCACAGCTGGGGACAGAAGGTGATACGATTTTATGACCCTGACGGCAATCTTATCGAAGTGGGAACACCTGTTTAAAATGGCGAATATTATTACCGCTATCAGAATTGTTTGCAGTATAGCTTTGCTGCTCTTTCCCGCATTTTCACCGCCGTTTTATACTCTGTACATTGCAGCGGGGATCAGCGACATGATAGACGGTACGGTTGCAAGGAAAACAGGTACCGTCAGTGCACTTGGATCGAAACTTGATACTGCTGCTGATTTTATTTTTGTAGTCTGTTGCCTGATAAAGCTGCTCCCTGTCTTTAATATCCCTACATGGCTATATGTATGGATCGTATTGATAGCGCTGATAAAGATAGTCAACATCATTTCAGGATTCAATGCACAAAGAAAGCTGGTGGCTGTTCATTCAATAATGAATAAGGTGACAGGGATATTGCTTTTTATACTACCGTTGACATTTTCGATAGTACAACTGAAATATTCAGCGATTACGGTATGTACAGTGGCGACTTTTGCAGCTGTTCAGGAAGGGCATTACATCAGAACGGGAATGTGTTTGTGATAAAATAGAATAGCACAAAAAGGCCTCGAAAAGTGCATAACCCGAAGGTCGTAGGTCCAAATCCTGCCCCCGCAACCACGCAAATACGCTGTTTGAGGCATCTTAAGCAGCGTGTTTTTTGTCCATTTTTCTGTTTCAGGGCACTATTAGGGCACTGTTTTTGAAAAACTCACTTTCATTTGGTCGGAAAGCCCTGTATTACCCCCACAGATTTAAGTTTCATATTTTCATATAGCAACAGCCGGACTATTTCAGCCCGGCTGCTTTTCATTTTATTCTTGTACGCCTGCTGCCTTATCCTTGGTGGTGTAGAGCGCAAGCCAATGCTTACCCACGTCGCCGTTGCACTGGCTGAGTTAGACTCTTCCAACGATCCCGAGGAACAGCGCCGGAGGTATGAAGCATATCTCGCATCGCAGAATCTTAAATTCGTTATGGATATTATCGTAAAGCTGTTGGAGAAACTCAACGAGATAGACGAGCGGAGAACGGCGCAGTCCTTTCCAGATGAGGTGCGTAATGAATCGGAGCGGGAGGCTAAGCCGGAGCCTGAAACCGAGCCGGAGCAGGAAGAACGGACAGAAGAAACCGAAGAACAAGAACAGGAACAGCAAATGGATGAGCAGACGATGTAAGCCCCACAGCGCCCTGTGTGCCGCCGATGCTCCGAGCCGAACGCGTTGACGGGGAACGGGTCGGAGGGGGTGTAGGGGCGGTTGTGAGGGTTTGTGGGCGCTTAAAACGGATTATGAAAGAGAGGAAAACGATGATAAAAACAGATGCAATGTTCCGGCATACACCCGATATGATGTCGGTGCCGGAGGCGGCAAAGGAGCTACGCATCGAGAAATGGCAGAGCCTCGATCTCGCTGCAAAGAAAGGCACCAAGACCGAGGCCAACCACCGCCTCAATCAGATACTGGAGCGCTACAACAGCGGCGACCTTTACCTCCGCGAGACGATGACCCACGCGGAGCGTGAGCGAAACCGGATAGCCGATCTGAAAATAGAAGACTACCTGACCGAGTAGCTCGCAGGCTACAAGGGCAGCGTCACCGACTCGACCTACGAGAGCTATCAGATGTATATCAACGTCCACATGATACCGTTTTTCAAGCCGATGATGCTGAAAGTGCGGGAGCTTTTACAACGCTGACGAGATCAAGGCTCTGTTTGACTGCACAAAGAATGACCCTCTGCACATCGTCATACTGATAGCCGCATACTACGGATTGCGCCGGAGCGAGGTTGTGGGGCTGAAATGGTCGGCAATAGATTTCAGCGGACGGACGGTGAACATCAAGCACAAAGTCTTGCAGGACGGATCCGACCTCAAAGGCTTCGATGTGATGAAAACTAAGTCGTCATACAGAACCCTGCCGCTGATTCCCATAGTCGAGCAGGAGCTGATAGCAGAGCGTGAGCGGCAGGCCGAGATGAAGCGTGTCTTCGGGATGAGCTACAACCGCAATTATGAAGAATACATCTGCGTTGATGCGGTAGGGGAGCTTATCAAGCCGAACTATGTGACCGATCATTTCAAGGTGATACTCAAACAGAACGGCTTGCGAAAGATACGGTTCCATGATCTGCGACATTCGTGTGCCAGCCTGCTCCTTGCCAACGGCGTGCAGATGAAGCTGATACAGGAGTGGTTAGGACATAGTGACATCTCAACGACGAGCAATGTCTATTCCCACGTTGACAGTGAGAGCAAGAAGATGTCCGCAAAGGCAATAGAGCTGGCGCTGGCTGAAAACGAGCCGAGGAAGGGGTGAGCATAGACTATACTATTATATAGGGCAGCAAAAATCCCTGCCGATAGGACAGGGAAGTTGAAAAATCATAGGGCTTATAATGTTCAGCTCTGCACAAAGCCCGACCCCGAGCCAAACAAAATGAAAAGCCCTCGCCAAAGTAAATGGCGAGGGAATTGCGCGCGGCCGCTGCCGCTGGCGGAGACGGTGAGATTCGAACTCACGAGCCCGTTTAAGGGCTAACGCATTTCGAGCCCTTCGGACTTCGTCCCGTTTCGTCCCCGGGCGTCATTTCTGAACCCTCAAAACGGCGAAATTTAACGGTATTTAACGCCTTTTTTGGAAATCTGCGAGAAATTTGCGAGAAAAGTGCGAGAAACATAGTGGAACAACTGACCAAATCTTTGGACAGAATATCGAAAGGAATGTTCGACTATGAATGAAGAATTTGATACCAAATCAGAATACTACCGTCAGCAGCTTGAACACCTGCTAAGGAAATGCCCCGACATCCTCACCCCGGCAAAGGCAGCCAGATGGTCGCCCCTCGGAAAGAACAGGATATATGAGCTTCTGAAAAGCGGAGAGCTAAGATCGTTCAAATATCAGGGCGGATACATCATCAGCAGGGCTGACCTCATCGACTACCTCGCGGAGCATTGCGAGGACAGCAGCGGCAGCCGTTTCAAGGCAGGTGGCTCCGATGACTGATCCCGAAGCTATTTGGCATGCCTACCCGCCGATCATATCAAGTGAGCAGCTCCGCATCTTGCTTCACGTCAGCAAACGCAGATGCGTCTGGCTGATGCAGAATTACATACCTCACACCGACAACGGCGCCAGGACCAGACGTTACACTATCCGCCTTGAAGATGCTATCAGATTCATCAAAGAGTACGAGCGCTCTCCCGACAGCTTTGCTGCTCCGGCAGGGCAGTTCAACTCAAAGCCTTGCATCACCCCGAAGGTCGATACCGAAGCCCTCCGACTTGCGCTGGAGGACGAGTGGTACAGCATCCCCGATATCCTTGTTCCTGTGACCGTCAGCAGGCTGACCTGCTACTCCGACACCTCTGTGAATCGTTGGCTTGACAAAGGAACCCTTCGTTCCGCGCTCACACAGACCGGCAGGGTAACGAGTAAGGCATGGCTTATAGACTTTCTCTGCGGCAAGGGAATGAGGATAACGAAGAAGAATGAGTGGCATCGGGAGCTGCTGAGGTCGGCAGAATAAAAGAACAGTGCGGTCGGTAACGGTTGCTCTTGACGAAGCACTAACAACTTGTTCCGCAGAACAAGTTGAGGAACAGGTCAGTATCCAAGATTTGCTGGAATTCTGTGAAACACCTCGCTCAAGGACTATTGATTTTTGATTAGAACTGTGGTATAATAAAAACGAAATATCGACAGCGAGGACACCCCTCTCAGCAAGCTGATGCACGATTTCAAATGCAAGAATCCCGACGAAATGTACTATTCACAGTTAGCCAGTCGTGTAGAAACGATAAAGAACACAGAATGAGGTCGTGAGACTATGTGTGAGATAATGAATAAGCTAAGCGAAAAGGCAGCGAGAGAAGCCGATAGAAACAGACAGATCGAAGTTGCTTTGACGATGATCAAAGACGGCGAATTATCCTTTGAAAAGATTGCTCTATACTCCGGACTTACAGTCGAGGAAGTCAAGGTGCTTGCCGAGGGCAAGCCGGCGTAACCGAATAACACATCAGCCTGGTTTGCTAAAAAGGCAAGGCGGGCTGAATTGTTTCCGCACCATATCAAAATCCTGACAATATCATTATTTGGAATTTAATTCAATATTTGCCGATAGATAATTAATTGTTCCAATTGCTGGATCGAAATAGGCAAACTCCGTTCTGCACTTACTCAGAACGGCAGGGTAACGAGCAAGGCATGGCTTATAACTTTTCTCTGCAACAAAGGGATGAAGATTCACAGGCTGATCGCTGACCGCAGGAAGATAAACTTTGAGTATGGGAGGTATGATACCGACAAGGGTATAAAGCATTACAAGAAGAAGCGTGACCTTCTGCCTGTGAGGGTGGTATATTTCAATGAGCGTATCTATCTGAAATGCTATAACGAAGCAGATGAACGCTGGCGTATCTACCGTGTTGACCGTATGAGAAATATCGTAGGCGGTGATGTTTCACACACTCTGCTGCCAAAAGAGAAAAAGTCCGAAGGCTTTGTGACCGATATGTTTGAGACGGAATACTTTGAGTATGTCACGCTCAGAGTCAAGTGCTATCTGCTTGACGATATGCTTGAACATTTCGGAGACTATGCTTCAATTTCCCCATACTCTGAAACTGACGATAGCGTTACTATTACCGTTCATGTTGGTGTCAACCAGAGATTCTATCTTTGGGTAATGAGCTGCGGTGACGGAATTGAACTGATTTCTCCTGCAAATGTTCGGGACGAGTATCTTGCTGAGGTCAGGAAGATGCTCGGTGCTTATCCTGAGTTTTGAAAAAAAGATTGACTTATGGATAGATCTGTGGTATAATTATAACACAAACTGAATATCGGGAATGATGTTCTCCCACGGACGGCTCGTACTGAGCCTACGAAACCGCTTATCATAAGCTGATGACTTCTGCGTTTTACGCAATAGTTGTCGGCTTTTTTATTTTATGGAGGAATTTTAATGCTGTTATCACTTGCGATCATTTTTCTTGTTGGGCTGTCTGCCGCTGCGATCTTTGAAAGGATAGGCTTGCCCCGTATCATCGGTATGCTCGGTGTGGGTATCGTGGCAAGCCCCTATGTGCTTGATCTGCTCGATCCGAAAATACTCGGTATATCCTCTGAGCTTCGGCAGATAGCCCTCATCATCATACTGATAAAGGCAGGGCTTTCGCTGAATTTGTCCGACCTGAAAAAAGTCGGCAGACCTGCGGTGTTGATGTCATTTGTGCCTGCCTGCTGTGAGATAGTCGGGTATGTTGTTTTCGCACCTATCTTGCTTGGGGTAGATCGTATCGAAGCAGCCGTCATGGGTGCGGTGCTGAGTGCGGTGTCTCCTGCGGTGGTCGTACCACGAATGGTGAAGCTCATCGAAGAAAAATGGGGTACGAAAAAAAGCATACCCCAGATGATACTTGCAGGAGCGTCATGCGATGATATTTTTGTGATCGTGCTGTTCTCCACATTTGTGACGATGGCACAGGGCGGCTCGGCTAAGGTCACCGACTTCTTGAATATTCCCATATCCATTGTGCTTGGCGTTCTGCTCGGTGCGGTGGTCGGGATCGGGCTGTATCTGCTGTTTGATCGGTCATATCAGCACAAGCACAAGATAAGGAACAGCACGAAGGTCGTAATCCTGCTTGGCACAGCGTTCCTGCTGATGAGCATTGAAACGCTTGTAAAGCCCTATATTGCATTATCGGGACTGCTTGCTGTTGTGGCTATGGCTTGCGTTGTCAAGCTGAAAACCGAGGGTAGCGTTTCTGCTCGGCTGTCCGAAAAGTTCGGCAAACTGTGGATAGCTGCTGAGGTCATGCTGTTCGTACTTGTTGGTGCGGCGGTAGATGTGCGTTATACATTGTCGGCAGGCGGAATGGCGGTGCTGATGATCTTCATAGCCCTTGCTTTCAGGGCTGTGGGCGTGTGCCTTTGCTTGCTCGGAACGAATCTGAATGCAAAAGAGCGTATTTTCTGCGTGATCGCCTATCTTCCAAAAGCAACGGTGCAGGCGGCTATCGGCTCGGTGCCGCTGTCGCTCGGTCTGCCCTGCGGAAAGATCGTGCTGTCGGTGGCGGTGCTTGCAATACTGATAACAGCTCCGCTTGGGGCGATAGGGATAGACAGAAGTTATCAAAAACTGTTGATAAAAGAATAGCAGAGCTTGACACTCAGTCACCATTGTAGTATAATAGATCAAGTGTGTGAATTTCAGGCGGTTATAACTATGATGGACTCTATCACAGTCGGTGCAAAGATCAGAATGACAGAAGCAGTTACCGGGGATTATCCCGTCGGCTCTGCGGCAACGATACTTTACATAGACGAAATGGACAATGTTTTCATAGAATGGTCGGACGGCAAGCTGTTCTCGTTCTCGGATAAACAGATCATATATGGATTTGAGAAGATATAACGAAACCGCTGTTACTTCAATGTAGCAGCGGTTTTGATTTAGAGTATAGCAATACATTCAAATAAATAGTTTGTCATCTGTTCGGGCGTGCTGTTATTCCTTGACTGCCCCGGAGACCAGGCCGTTGTAAATATATTTCTGCAAAGAAAGAAATATTATCAGCGTCGGGATTATGCAGAGGATTATCCCCGCAAAGACTATCTCCCATTGCGTGCGCTTGCCGCTTATGAAGCTGTAAAGCACTGTGGATACCACCGGATCGTCCTCACTCATATAGAGATTCGGGGTATAGAAATCATTGTAGATGCCCACGAACTTGATGATAAGCACAGTCGCTATGGCGGGCTTGAGGTTCGGGAGGATGATCGAGAAATATATCCTCGGATAGCTTGCGCCGTCAATGATGCCGCTCTCGTCAAGAGAGGTGGGTATCTGCGAAAGGAACTGCATGAATATGTAGATCGAGATTATATCCGTGCCAACGTACAGAACGATGGGTGCCGCAAAGGTTCGATAAAGGCCAAGCTTGTACATGATCTGGAAAACAGTTACCTGCATCGAGATATTCGGCAGCAGCGTCGCGAGCAGGAAGGCCGCCTTGATGAACCGCGTCATCTTGCCGTCGAAGCGCTGGATAACGAAGGCCGTCATGGTGCCGGTCATGATGGTGCCGGCGCAGGAGATAACAATGATTATCGCCGTATTGCCGAGACCTTTCAGTACCTTGCCGTCTATGAATGCAGTTTTGAAGTTGTCAAACACCCAATGGGTGGGCAGCTTGAGGGCTCCTGTGTTTGCCACATCCTTGCTGTCCTTGAAAGCTCCGAATATTACAGCGGCGATAGGAATGAAGACCATGATACAGCCTATTGCCAGAACCAGATACGAGAAGGTCTTAACGATTATCCTGCTCCAGTAAATAGGCTTTTTCTGCCTGATAACGGAGTGTCTGACCTTTGAACTCTTTTTCATCGTTTGCCCTCCTTCGTCTTGCGGCGCTGCCGGAGCTTGCTGCCGTCCTCACGGAAGAAGTATTTTTGCAGCAGCGTGACAATGATTATTATTACCAGCAGTATCACAGCCATAGCACTCGCCAGTCCGACCTTGTTTTTGCTGAAAGCTGTATTGATCGTGTCGATAACGAAGGTGGATGTGTTCATAGTGCCGCCCGTGATGATGTAGGGTATCTCG
>JAFXXU010000006.1 GCA_017542125.1 Ruminococcus sp. | reverse complement strand
CTTATCCGTCATATTACCCAAATTCTCCTTGACGTTGCGTAAAGCGAAGTGAACTTCGCTTGCAAGCCTGCGTCGAATTTAGGCAATCTGACGAAAATCTGGACGGCGCATCTGATGCACAGGGGTCGTGCGGTGTTGCCTAAAGAAAAAAGAATAAATAATATTGAAGGTATCGCCTTAATTCTTCTTTATTATTTATTCTTATTCTTTTTGTTTTAGCGAGCAGCACGAGTGCTGTTGTAGACTTCGCCGCAGTATGTGACGGAGACAAGCCCCTCCAGGTCAAGGAGGGTGTTGAAGCGGCCGTGAATGTCGCAGCAGGCGCTGTCCATACGGTGCCCCCTATCGTGGTCGAGGTCGCTCTGACGGGGATAGATGCTGTATTTCAGTATCTTTTGAGTGCCGTCTTTGTAGGTCAGGGTCATGGGCTCGGTGAGGTGGTTGTTCTCGTCGTAGAAGGCCTCGTTTCCGGTGTACTGAATGTCATACATACACTGGGAGATCACGGCCTTATGCCCGCTTTCGGAGGTGAGCCTGAGGGTCTCGGTATTGGGGGTGAGGCTTATTTTTAAGCAGAGGCCCTCAAGGGCGTTCTCCGGGATATCGGAGGCGGTGTAGATATCGGGGGAGCCGTCGGGCAGCTTGCTTTGCTCAACGAATACCAGGTCGATACTGTCGGGGAGCTGTGTGCGGGGCTCTTTGTAGGGGTCGTGGAGGGTGAGCTCAATAGCGTAGACCGTCTTATCTGGGCCGAAATTGCCGTTGACGCTCCCGTACAGGACCGGCTGGATTATCTCGCCGCCCTGAGCGCGGTGGAAGATATTCTTGCCGCTGCTGTCCAGCATTACTGGACAGGGGACCTTATTGCAGGCGTTCCTGCCGCTGCTGTCCAGATACTCGGCGGTTATGATGCCGTAGGCGTTGTTCTCGTCCACCAGCAGGTATTCAAGGGTCATACGGAGGTGTTCGTTCTCGGTGACCTGACCTATGGCATAGCCCCGTTCTTCCAGCTCTGAGGTCATTTCCTCGCTGTGATAGTAGGAGACACTGTCCTTATGGATAAGGCTCCCCACAGCAACTGCACCGGCAGTCACGGTGAGGGCGCATACTGCTGCCGCAGCGGCGATGATCCCTGCGGAAAAACGGCGGCGCACATTTATACGGTCGCTGCGGGCAGCCTCGATGAGGTATTCTTCATCGGCGAGGCCGATGATATCAAGCATTCTATCGTTCATAGTCATCCCTCTCTTTCAAGTGTTTTTTTCAGTTTGTTACGGGTGCGGTGAAGAGTTACCTTGACCTTGTTCTCGCTTATCCCCAGCTTTCCTGCGATCTCGGAGACGGTATCCATATACCAGTAGCGCAGCAGGAAGATGCGGCGCTGCTCCGGTCTCAGGGAGCCGAGGAAGGCGTTGAAGGTCTCCCGCAGGGCGAGGATATCCTCGGGGCTTTCGGCAGTTCTGTCCCCGGCGGCGGCATCCGAGAGCTCTTCAAGGAGCAGCTCGATATGCCCGGAGCCCCGCTTGCCGGCGTGAGCTCGGCGCCAGCGGCTTATAGCGGCATTGCGGACCAGCCCCGCCAGATACATCTGCAAATTCTCCGGCCTGGCGGGAGGAATGCTCTTCCAGAGGGCGAGGAGGGCATCGTTTATGCATTCCTCGGCATCCTCGGTGCTGCGCAGGATATTAAAGGCCACCGAATAGCAGTAGGCACCGTACCGTATCTTAAGCTCTGCAAGACCGCGCTGGTCCCGGTCAAAAAGCAGGGCGATAAGCTCGCTGTCATTCATCTGCGCAGCTCCTTTCTTTTGATCTGAAGCGCTTCACTTATATACACGCAAAAAAGTGGCAAAAGGTTACGGTTCCCGAAGAAAAAAATACCCGCCCGGAGAGATCCGGACGGGTATGCTGATATTATTTCCTTTCTCCAAGCTCCGAGCGGAAGTAGACCTCGTACCATACGAGGAAGGTGAATACCGTCCAGATCTTGCGGGAGTAGTCGTATTTGCCGGAGCGGTGGACGTCAAGCAGCTCCACCAGGGCGTCGGTGTCGAAGAAACGCTCGGCATCGGGGGAGGTGAAGCGCTCCTTCACCAGCTTATAGTATTTCGGCTCCTTGAGCCATACCCTTATGGGGACGGGGAAGCCCAGCTTTTTCTTGTTGGCGGTCTGGGGAGGGCAGGCTTTCAGGGCTGCGAGGCGCATGGCGTACTTGGTGTTCTCCTTGGTGACACGGAAGCGGGTGGGTATCTGCTCCGCCAGAGCCATTACCTCCTTATCGAGGAAGGGGACGCGCAGCTCCAGGGAGTGAGCCATACTCATCTTATCGGCTTTCAGCAGGATATCTCCCGTCATCCAGAGGTGGAGGTCGAGGTACTGCATCTGGGTGACCTCATCGTTCTGGGAGCAGCGCTCATAGAAGGGCTTTGTGATCTCCGAGGGGGCGGGGGCATCGGTATGGATCTTCAGCAGAGCCTTGCGCTCCTTCTCGGTGAAGATATAGGCGTTGCCGATGAAGCGCTCCTGCAGATCCTGGGAGCCCCGGATGAAGAAGTTGACGCCCCGCTTTTTCGGGAGCTTCTGGGCTACGGCGCCCAGGCCGCGCCTTATGGGGCGGGGGATCATATTGTATTTTTTCATATCGGCGGGGTTATGGTAGATGTTATAGCCGCCGAAGATCTCGTCGGCACCCTCGCCGCTGAGGACTACCTTGACCCTCTCGGCTGCCAGCCGGCAGACGAAGAACAGCGCCACGGCTGCGGGGTCTGCAAGGGGCTCATCCATATGGTACTGGATGCCCGCGAAGTTATCCCAGTATTCCTCGGGGGTGATGATATGGGAATAATTCTCCTTGCCTATATACTTGGAGAATTCCTTGGCGTAGCCGATCTCGTTGTATTTCTCGTCCTCGCCGAAGCCCACGGTGAAGGTCTTGTCAACGTCTGCGACGGCTGCCACATAGCTGGAATCGACACCGCTGGACAGGAAGGAGCCGACCTCCACATCGGCGATCTTATGAGCCTCGACGGAGTTCTTGAAGGTATCGCTGATGCGGTGCACCCACTCCTCCAGGTCGGGCTTGCCGTCGGGGGTGAATCTTATCTCGCTGTACCGCTCTACGGTGAGCTTGCCGTTCTCAAAGGTGAAGCAATGGGAAGCGGGGAGGCGGAAGACGTTTTTGAAGAAGGTCTCCTCGGTGACGGAGTACTGGAAGGAGAGGTAGCTCTCCAGAGCGGAGGTGTTCAGCTCCTTTTTGAACTCGGGGTGGTCGAGGAAGCTCTTGATCTCGCTGCCCCACATAAGGGTCTCGCCCATACGGGCATAATAGAGGGGCTTGATGCCGAAGAGATCCCGGGCGCCGAAGAGGGAGCCGGTGTTTTTATCGTAGATGACGAAGGCGAACATACCCCGGAGCTTATTGAGCATAGCCTTGCCCCACTGCTCATAGCCGTGGACCAGCACCTCGGTATCCGTCTCGGAGGAGAAGGTATGCCCGTCGGCGCGGAGCTCATCACGGAGCTCGCGGTAGTTATAGATCTCGCCGTTAAAGGTGATGACAAGGGATTTATCCTCGTTATATATGGGCTGGGAGCCCTTATCCGAGAGGTCGATGATAGACAGTCTGCGGAAGCCCATAGCCACCCGCTCATCCACATAGCTGCCCTTGGAATCGGGCCCCCGGTGGACGATACGCTCCATCATTTTTTCTATCACGCTCTCAGCGTCGCTGATATGGTTAGTAAAGCCGACTATTCCGCACATAAAAAAGCCTCCAATGCAGGACTTGCCTGCAAGATATTCAAAAGGCGACGCCTTTGCCGACTTTCAGTACATATTATAGCATATTATCCGGCGGGGTTCAATATGCGGTTTCAACAAAATGAAGCGGCTTTTGCGGGGAAATTCATATAGAGGGGAGGTTCAATGCACTTTGTGAATTGACAAATGTGCATTGTGAATTGTGCATTGAAAAAACGTCTTTACAAAAGCGCAGAAGTGTGATATAATACTAAGCGGTACATCTCACCCGAAAGGAGAGAACAGGGTTTGGCTAAGAAAAGCGCACAGCGTACACGGCCGAAGTTCCGTATAGGGATACTGCTGTTCATCAGCTTTATCGTTCTGGGCGTGACCTTCGCGGCTTATATGCTCAATACCGATCTGGAGCAGACGCTCGTCAAGGAGCGGGGGAAGAGCATCGTCACTCACGATTACACCTTCGACAGCTCCTCGCAGGCTGCCGAGAGCCGGTGATAATAACAAAAACAAGACCGCAGGGGCTTATGAGGCTCCCTGCGGTCTGCTTTATTATGCAGGTGTATTGAGGACTTTGATCCTGGCTGAGCCGGAGACCTCGGGGCGGATCTCATCCACCGACTGGATCTGGCCGTCCACCAGGCGGATGAGCTTGGTGCCGTACATGGCTGCCGACTCGGAGTGTGTTACCTGGACGATGGTCTTGCCGTACTTGCGGTTGATGTCCCGGAAGAGCTCCATAATGCCGAGGCCGGTCTTGGTGTCCAGGTTGCCGATGGGCTCGTCGAGGAAGAGGATCTTGGGGTCGAACACCAGAGCTCTGGCGATAGCCACTCTCTGCTGCTGGCCGCCCGAAAGCTCACGGGGGGTCAGCTTTCTTTTATCCTCCATACCGATGATCCTGAGGCACTCGTCCAGCTTATCCTTGTACTCGCTGCGCTTTTTGCCGGCGATCATCAGGGGGAGGGCGATGTTATCCTCAACGGTGAGGTTGGGGACCAGGTTGTAGAACTGGAACACGAAGCCCACTTCCTCGTTGCGCATACGGCAGAGGCGCTTGTCGTCAAGGGTGCTGAGGTCGGTGCCGTTAATGGACACGCTGCCGGAGGTGGGGGCGTCGAGGCCGCCCAGCAGGTAGAGCAGGGTGGATTTGCCGGAGCCCGAGGGCCCCATTATGGAGATGAACTCGCCCTCCTCGACGGTGAGGTCGATATCCTTGAGGACGTGGGCGGTCTCCTTGCCGTTTACGAAATCTCTTATTAAGTTCTTTGCTTCGATTGCTTTCATTTTGATTACCCCTCTTTTATTCGTATTTCAGCTCAGCTACTATGTTGAGCTTCTTTGTTTTCTTCATTGTGGAGAGCGATGCGATGAGCACTGCAAATGCGGTGACTGCTCCGTAGACGGGTATGGCAGACCATTTGAGGAATACGTCGCCCTTCAGGTCGATCATTGCGAACATCTTGCCCATGAGCGAGATTATCACGAAGGTGAAGGGTACGGCTGTGATGATGCTCCAGATCACGCAAGTAAGGCTTTCGGTGAGAACGAGATGCCTGCGCTTTGAGCCGTTCATGCCTATCGAAGCGATCACGGCGAATTCCTTTCTCCTCTGCTGGAAGCTGATGGAGATATTGTTGAGTATGCCGATGGCGGTGATGATAAGTGCAAGGTAGGAGAAGATGGTCAGGACGTTGATAACCATATTGTTGCTGTCAACATTCATCTGCATCAGCTCGTCTCTCGAATAGTAGATCGAACCGAGCTCGCTGACTGTCTTCTTGAAGCTTGCCTCGACAGCCTTGGCATCTGCACCGCTTTCAAGTCTGAAGTAGATGGAATCTGCTTCCTTCACATTGTAGATGCTCATCATATCGGAGGACTTCATCAGAAGGGTCCTGCCGTTGTTGTAGAGCTTGCCGTCGTACTCTCCGAGGATGCTGAAGGTCTCCTTCCTGCCGCCGATATCAAGCTCGATGCTGTCACCGGGCTTCTTTTCTATGTGCTTGAGGACTGTGCTGCTTACAAGCACGCCTCTGTTTGTGTCGTTCTTGTAGGTCTCGAAAGCTTCGTTGGAGCCGAGTTCAAGATACTGCATATACTGCTCGAACTTTACCGGATCGGAGGCCAGGATGCTGAACTGATAACCGTTGACCTCTGTAAAGGCATCGTACTCGGCCGTGACGGAGCTGCTGTCGATACCCTGGACGGCGGAGAGCTTTTCGATCATAATATCGGTAGTGCTCCTCTCCAGGCCGCTGGGGATGATGTTGAATACCGAGTAGTCAGCGTTGAGCTCCTTGTAGGCGTCAACTACCACTGTCTCCAGACTGGCTCCTATGGATACTATCGAAAGCACCGAGGAAAGAGCGATTATCATCAGGGTGATGTTTCCTCTCAGCAGCTTGGATGCCTTGATGTTGTTCATAGCCAGGAACAGGGTGGTGTTGCCGCGGAAGAGCCCCGACAGCTTGCCTGCCGTGAACTTTATGAATTTACGGGACATCATTGCCAGCCCGATGAAGCCGCCGAAGGTCAGCAGGGGGCTGAGGTCGATGGCGGTCTGGGAGTCGATGAAGGCTCCTGCCACGGTGACGGCCAGCAGCACGCAGCCGATGATAAATCTTACGGTACCCTTCTTGTGGGTCTGCTCGACGCGGTTAAGGATAACGTCCTTGACCTGGAGCTTCTTGATGCTGCGGGCGGGGAGCCATGCGGAGCCCACCGAGAGCAGCAGTGCGAAGGCCACGGCGATGATGATGTGGACGGGGTCGATCTCAAGGGGCGGGTAGATGCCGTACTCCTTGAGGGGGGCTATCATCCTGGTGAAGAGCAGCAGCCCCAGCTCGCCCAGCAGCACGCCGAACACCGAGCCTGCCAGCGCGTAGAGCGCAGCCTCCATAAGCAGGATGTGCTCGGTCTTGGCTCTTGTGGCGCCCTGGCTAAGAAACGTTCCGATGATGGGGAGCCTTTCGGTGATTATCAGCTTGAAGGCTCCGTGGATAATGATGACGCATACGACGCACACCAGCGCCAGCATAGCGTAGAGACCCATTGTGATGGACTCGGTACCCTCGGCGGAGTCATCCACCAGGAGGGCAGCCTTGACCTTATCGTTGCGGTCGTTGAACTTTTCGATCTGATCCTTGAGCTCGCCCTCTTCGGAAAATCTGGCGGTCATGGAGTTGTACCTGCCCTCGGCTCCCAGCTGCTCATTTAAGTAGCTGTAAGGGACTACTGCCGAGAAGCTCTTGGTCTGATCGGAGTAGAAGAGGCCGTCGCACTGAGCGATGCCGCCCACGGTGAACTCGGTCCTCTCGCCGCCCAGGGCGACGGTCATTTTGCTGCCCACCGAGAGGCTGTACTCCTTGGCGATACGGTCGGAGATGATGATCCTGGTGTCGTTCACATCCTCGAAGCTGCCGGAGGTGAGGCCCTTATCGAAGCTCTTTCTGCCTGTGAGCGAAACGTAGCAGACCTCATCGTCCTCATTGATGATGCCCACGGCGCTCAGCACGCCTTTGAGGTTGGTCAAGCTCTCGGTGTTCAGGTCGTTCTCGTCGAAGAAGGCGGCGCCGGTGCCGGAGTGCAGCGAGATCGTCTGCCCCTCGGCGGCGATCTTAGCGGGCTGGGTGAAGCTGTCGATAAAGACGTTGATCAGCCCGAGGCTGGCTACCAGCAGCGCCACGCTGACGGCTATTGAAAAGATCAGCAGGAAAAGCCTGCCCTTTCTTTCCAGCATATTCTTCGAGATGTACTTTAAGAATACTCCCATTTTGTTCTCCCCCTTATCAGGTCTTTCTGTAATGTCGTTTCGGGTCTTTCTTTCTTTTGCTTTTGTCTTTTTCTTTTGCTTTCTCCCCGCCGAAGGACTGCTGCTTTACCCCGGAGGCTGCCCGGCCGTTGGCGGCTCCCTGCCCCGCAGCATATCTGTATTTTGTAAATATATTTTATGTAATATCCTTTCGACAACTATATTATACAGCGTATAATATATCTTGTCAATACAATATTGCGAGATTTACAAAAATATGTAGACCCCTCCAAAACGGGGCGGAGGGGAAGGGGGAGGATTTGGCATATTTGCACCAAAAACGTTTTCGGGGAGGCGCTTTCTTCTTTTTTGCGTGCATAAAAAGACACCCCCGACATAGATCTGTCGGAGGTGTCAAGATCATTCAAAGCTGATTTGCGCCTGCGTTTCAGTTTCTGTTGTTCTGGATCCTGGCAAGGAGCTGGAGCACCTTGAGGTAGATATAGATAACGCTGAGCATCAGGCTGTAGCCGCAGTACCACTCGTACTTCTTGTTCACGCCGTTATTGACGGCCTGAGCGATGGTCTCGAAGTCCAGAAGGAGCAGGCAGGCGCCGATGATAACGCCCAGCAGGGCAAAGAGTATGCCGAGGGGGCCGTTCTGGATCTTGAGGATGGTGGTGACCAGGGCGCTGTTGGGGGCGATCCTGGAGATGATGAAGAAGATCAGTCCGCCCAGGACGGAGGCGATCAGGGCTGTCATAACGATAGTCCTAAAGCGCTGGCCTACGTGCACGATGCCGGAGTAATAGAGGAATGCCATAACTGCGATGATGAGGATGGTCAGCACGAGAGCCTCTATTACGATACCGCTGTACTGTGCGGCGTAAACGTAGGAGGTTATCGTTACCGCGTAGCCCATGCCGAGGCAGTAGATGCTGCCCGTAACGGGGATGGTCTTGACCGCGAAGGCGGCTACGAGACCCGCGATGAGGGTGACGATCCAGGCTCCGATGAGTATGGACTGCTCATTGGCGTAGATCACATAGTTCTCGGAGATGATGCTTGCGATAGCGTAGCCCTCGGTTGCGAAATAGTTGTGCATATAGAAGAATGCGCCGACGCCCAGCAGGATGAGCCCTAAGAAGTAGGCGATCTTCGCATAGATGCCGCGGTAGGTAGCGACCTGATCCGCCATATAGGCATCGTCGAAATTGTTGACGCGGGAGATCGCAGGGTTTGCGAACGAGCTGCGTCTTTCATTGTTCAGTGCCATAAAACTTGTCTCCTTTTCTGTGATTTTGTTAAAAGGGATAACGTATAAATGCTATACACATATTATACCCAAAAACAGGGCGGTTGTCAATGCTTTTTAAAAAAATCACACTTCGGCGGCAAGGGAGGATGTTTAAGGCAACACCGCACGACCCCTGTGCATCAGATGCGCCGTCCAGATTTTCGTCAGATTGCCTAAATTCGACGCAGGCTTGCTGACGCAAGTCAAGGAGAATTTGGGTAATATGACGGAAAGCTGGCAAGCAGATGATG
>JAFXXU010000047.1 GCA_017542125.1 Ruminococcus sp. | reverse complement strand
TTTTCCGTCATAGCACACAAATTTTCCTTGCCGGGCGTCAGCCCGCCTTCGTCAAATTTATGCACTCTGACGAAAAATCTCAGCTCAACTTTATTGAGCTTGCGCGCGATCTGACGCACAGGGGTTGTGCGGTATTGCCTTAAAAGATGAACAATCGGCTGAATGAAATAAGTGTAAGGGAGAACAATGGATACATACAAGCTGAACGAACTGTTTGAAAAATACAGCGAGCTTATCCCGCGCTCTATGGAGAACGGGCAGGTGCTGAGGCTTGAATTCGACGAGAAGGCGAACACTCTCGCCCTGACCGTGAAATTCGAGCAGCCCGTCCCTGCAGACGAGCTCACCTCCTGCGAGAACGCTCTTGAAAGAGCCTTGAAGCTGCGCGGATTTGCCATCGCCTGCAAATATACACCCGACAAGCTCACGGAGGCTTATTTCCCTGAGCTCATCAAGCTGATGAAGCGCCGCTGTGCCGTGGTCAACGGCTATTTTGAGGATTCCTCGGCGGAATTCGACGGCGCGAAGTTCACCATAACCCTGGCTCACGGCGGCAAGGAGATACTTGAAAAGGCGAGTTTCCCCGTTATATTCTCCAGGCTCGTTTCGGAGCTTTTTTCCAGAGAGGCGGGGATAGAATTCACCGGCGTCACCGAGCTCTCTCAGGACGAGCTGGGCAGGCTCCACGATGAGCTGCTCAGCACTCTGCCCGCAGCTGCGGAGGCTGCTCCAAAGCCCGATGCCAAGGCAGCGGGCGGCGCCGCCGCGCCTGAATTCAGGCAGGCCTGCGTCGATTTCACAAGGCTGGGACTGCTGGCCGATGAGGCGGTAGTCCTCAAAGGAGCCCCCATCCCCGCCGACAGCGAGGTAATACCCATGAAGCGCCTCCCGGAGGAGGAGTCGGACAAGGTGTTCACCGTCTGGGGCGAGGTGTTCTCCATAGATGTCAGAGAAGTGAAGAACGGCGAAATGAAGATAGCTATGCTCTATTTCACCGATTTCACCTACTCCTGCCAGATGAAGCTCATCGGCGGCAGCAGACGCTCCCGCTATTCCAAGCTCTCGGGCAAGGAGGAGCTGGAGGCTCTGCTGGGCAAGCTGAAGGTGGGCAGCACCGTCATCTGCACCGGCAAGCTGACTTTGGACAGCTATGACCATTCACTCAATTTCGAGCCTACTAACATAATGCTCGTCAAGCAGCAGAAGCTCACGGATACCTGTGAGCAGAAGCGGGTCGAGCTGCACTGTCATACCAATATGTCTGCAATGGACGCTCTTACCTCTGCCGACAGGCTGGTGAACAGAGCCTTTGAGTGGGGGCATCAGGCAATAGCCATAACCGACCACGGTGTGGTCCAGGGCTACCCCGATGCTGTATCCGCTACCGCCAAGATACGCAAGAACGGCGGCAAGTTCAAGACGATCTACGGCATCGAGGCCTATGAGGTCAACAACGATGTGAACATCGTTAAGGGTCTGGACAAGCGCCTGCTCACCGATGAACTCATCGTTTTCGACCTGGAGACCACCGGCACCTACCCCGACAAGGATAAGATCATCGAGATAGGGGCGGTGAAGCTCAGAGGGCTGGAGATAGTTGATTCCTTCGATACCTTCGTTGACCCCGGCGAGCCCCTGACCGAGTTCATAACAGAGCTCACCGGCATCACCGATGCTATGCTGGAGGGTGCTCCCTCCGAGGAAGAGGCCCTCGGCAGATTTCTTGATTTCTGCGGTGAGAAGCCCGTCCTCATAGCCCACAACGCAGCCTTTGATACAGGCTTCATCAATGAGGCGCTGAAACGCAATAACCGCAAGCTGAATTATACTTCCATAGATACCGTTGCCATGAGCCGGCTGATGCTGCCGGAGCTGGAGCGCCACAAGCTGAATTTCGTAGCCGAGCATTTCGGCTTTGAGTTCAACCACCACCGGGGCTCCGAGGATTCAAGGGTGCTGGGTCAGATCTTCATTGAGCTGGCAAAAATGCTGGAGGCGCAGTTCCCTCAGCTGCTGGTCACTGTGGACAAGCTCAATTCTCTCCTTGCCCCCACCGATAAGGTCAAGGATCTGCCCACCTACCACCAGATCATCCTGGTGCGGAACAATACGGGGCTTAAGAACCTCTACAAGCTGATCTCAATGTCCAATCTGGATTACTACAAGCGCCGTCCCAGGATCCCCAAGTCGGAGCTGGTAAAGTACCGGGAGGGTCTCATCGTCGGCAGCGCCTGCGAGAGGGGAGAGGTCATCCAGGCCTATCTCCGGGGCGACCCTCAGGATAAGATCAGGCAGATAGCCTCCTTCTACGACTACCTAGAGATACAGCCCCAGGGCAACAATATGTTTATGATCCTCTCGGAGAGAGAGCCCTATCAGGACATACAGACCGAGGAACAGGTCAAGGATATAAACCGCTTCGTGGTGGAGCTGGGCGAGCAGCTGGATATACCCGTCTGCGCCACCGGCGATATCCATTTTATCGACAAGAAGGACGCGCAGTTCAGAGCTATACTGCTGGCTTCGCAGAAGTTCTCCGATGCTGACCGCCAGCCTCCCCTGTATTTCAAGACCACCGATATAATGCTGAATGAGCTTTCCTACCTGGGCAAGGAGAAGGCTTTTGAGGTGGTAGTCACCAATACCAATAAGTTCGCAGATATGATCGACCGGGATATAAAGGCTTTCCCCGACGGCACCTATACCCCCTTTATCGAGGGCGCGGTGCGGGAGCTCCAGGTCATCTGCTGGAAGAAGGCCTGTTCCCTCTACGGCGACTGCGACCCCGATACAATAGTCATCCCCGAGGGCGACGACGGCATCAACGAGCCCTTCAAGCAGCATATCCCCCCAATTGTCTACGACAGACTTGACCGTGAGCTGGAGTCCATAATCAAGCATGGCTTTGCAGTGCTGTATATGATCTCCCAGAAGCTGGTAGCCAACTCCGTTGAGCACGGCTATCAGGTGGGTTCGAGAGGCTCGGTTGGCTCATCCTTCGTGGCTTCCATGTCAGGCATCTCCGAGGTAAACCCGCTGATGCCTCACTACCTCTGCAAGAAATGCCGTTACAGCGAGTTCGTCACCGACGGCTCGGTGGGCTCCGGCTACGACCTCCCCGAGAAGAACTGCCCCCGCTGCGGAGCACCTCTCCACCGGGACGGTCACGATATCCCCTTTGAGACCTTCCTGGGCTTCAAGGGCGATAAGGCCCCCGATATAGACCTTAATTTCTCCGGCGATTACCAGTCGAAGGCTCATAAGTACACCGAGGATCTCTTCGGTGCCGACCACGTTTTCAAGGCAGGCACCATCGGCGGCGTAGCTGAAAAGACCGCCTACGGATATGTGCTGAAATACCTGGAGGAGCGGGGGCGCAATGCCAACAACGCCGAAAAGCTCCGCCTTGCCACCGGCTGTCTCAACGTCAAGAGGACGACGGGTCAGCACCCCGGAGGAATGGTAGTTATCCCCTCGGATTACGAGGTCTACGATTTCACCCCCGTTCAGCACCCTGCTGAAAAGGCGGATTCGGATATAGTCACCACCCACTTTGACTTCCATTCCCTCCACGATACCATCCTGAAGCTTGACGAGCTGGGTCACGATGTGCCCACCCTTTACAAGTATCTTGAGGATATGACGGGGCTGGATATACTTGAAATACCCATGTCAGACGAGAAGGTATATTCACTCTTCACCTCCCCCGAGGCGCTAGGCATCACAAAGGAGGAGCTGGGCTGGGAGACCGGTACGCTGGGCATCCCCGAAATGGGCACCAGCTTCGTCTGCGGGATGCTGCTGGAAGCCAGACCCAAGAATTTCAGCGACCTTCTGCAGATATCAGGTCTGTCCCACGGCACGGATGTTTGGCTGGGCAATGCCCAGGAGCTGATCCACGACGGCACCTGCACCATTTCCGAGGTTATCGGAACCCGTGACTCAATAATGACCTACCTCATCTATCACGGCGTGGACAAGCAGCTGTCCTTCAAGATAATGGAGATAACCCGTAAGGGCAACGCCCCCAAGCTGCTGACCGAGGAAATGAAGCAGGATATGCGGGATCACAACGTTCCCGAGTGGTATATCAACTCCTGCCTGAAAATAAAGTATATGTTCCCCAAGGCTCACGCCGCGGCTTATGTCACCTCGGCGATAAAGCTCTGCTGGTTCAAGATCTACCGCCCGCTGGAGTTCTATGCCTCGCTGTTTACCGTCAGAGGCGAGGACTTCGAGGCTGAGACAGCCATAAAGGGCAAGCACTTCGTCCGCAGCAGGATAGACGAGCTCAAAGCCCGTCCCAAGGACGACAAGACCGCCAAGGAGGAGGGCATCCTCGAAACCCTTATGCTGATCTATGAGATGCTCTGCCGGGGCATTGAGCTGCTGCCGGTAAACATCTTCAAGTCCCACGCCATAATCTACCGCATCGAGGACGGCAAGCTGAGGCTCCCGTTCTGCTCACTTTCCGGCGTAGGCACCAATGCGGCAGTTACGCTGTTTGAGAAAGCCGAGAAGGGCGACTTCATCTCGGTGGAGGAATTCCAGCAGCAGAGCGGCGTCAACAAGAGCGTTATAGAGACACTTGAAAAGAACGGCGCTTTCGGCGATCTGCCCAAAACTAATCAAATCACGCTGTTTTCATTGTAGGATGCTTTGAAATTATCTCCCGCTTCTTGACAGGGGCGGGAGGATATGCTATTATAATACTATGCTAATATGATAATATGTTAGCACTTTACTATGCTAAACAGCAAATCCCGTGGGAGCTTATGCGATGGGTATCCGGCAGAAACGGAAATCTCAGCATACCGTAATACCAGAACGGGAAGTCAGGAGAAAGCTATGAAAAAGAATGATCTTATAACCCCGGAGGGCACCCGCGATCTGCTCTTCAATGACTGCCTCGCACGCCGCGAGGTGGAGAGAAGGCTCGCCAAGCTGTTCAAAAGCTTCGGTTACAGCGAGGTGGTCACCCCGGGGATCGAGTTTTATGATATGTTCAGCGGCAGCAGCCGACATTTCAGGCAGGAGATAATGTATAAGCTCACCGATTCAAAGGGCAGGCTCATCGTCCTCAGACCTGATTCCACGGTGCCTATCGCACGCCTTGCCTCGACCAGGCTGGCGGCGGCGGTGCTCCCGCTGAGGCTTTACTACAATCAGCCCGTATATGAGAACAACGCCCTGCTCAAAGGCAGATCGGATGAGATCGCCCAGTCGGGCATAGAGCTTATCGGCGGCGAGGATACCGAGCGCGCCGACTACGAGGCTATGTGCCTGGCTCTGGAATCCCTTGACCGCTTCGATTCGGATAACTTCCGCTTCGAGATCGGCGATATCGGCTATTTCAAGGAGCTGGTGGCAAGGCTCGGCACCGACGACAGCACCAAGGAGGAGATCCGCCTGCTGATCTCGGCGAAGAACTATCCCGCCCTCAACGATCTGCTGGATTCGGTAGGGGATACCCCCGTGACCGCAGCTCTCAAAGCCCTCCCCAGGCTGTTCGGCGGCGTAGAGGTCTTTGACAAGGCGCTGGGGCTCTTCAAGGATGAAAGGATCGAGGCAATACTCGCCCACCTGAAGGAGGTCTACCTGAGGCTGTCGGAGCTGGGCTTCGGCGGTAAGATCTCTGTGGATCTGGGCATCGTGAGCCACGCGGATTACTACACGGGGATAGTCTTCAAGGGCTATCTTTCCGGCGTGGGACAGGCTGTGCTCAAGGGCGGAAGATACGACGGCCTGCTGGCTGAGTTCGGAAGGCCCTGCCCCGCAGTAGGCTTCGGCGTCAACTGCGACGACGTTGCCAACTATCTCAGGCGCAACGAGCTGGCACCCTCCATCTCGGCTCCCGAGTGCATCATCTTTGCCGAGGAGGGTCATTCCGCTGAGGCTGTGGCCTTCGCAAAGCAGCTGGTCTCAGAGGGTAAGACCGTTGAGATAGGTATGCATAAGACCCTTGACGACACCAGGGAATATGCCGCCGTGCGCGGAATAAAGACAGTTTACACCGTCGGTGATAAGACCGCCGCGGTGGAGATATAAGGAGGGCGAAGATATGAACAGACCGCTCAGGATCGCCCTCACAAAGGGCAGGCTTGAAAAGGACACGGTGGGGCTCTTTGAGAAAATAGGCTACGACTGCACCGCCGTCAGAGAAAAGGGCAGAAAGCTGATACTCCCCATACCCGACGGGAATATCGAGGTAGTGCTGGCCAAGGCCAACGACGTTATCACCTACGTGGAGCACGGCGTCTGCGACCTGGGTGTCGTGGGCAAGGACACCATTATGGAGCTGCAGGGCACGTTCTTTGAGCTCGTTGATCTGGGCTTCGGCAGATGCAAGTTCGCCCTTGCCGTAAAGAAGGGAACCTCCTTCTACGGCGGCTACAAGGTCAAGACGGTGGCTACCAAGTACCCCAACATCACAAGAAACCACTTTGAGGGCAAGGGTATGGACGTGGATATCGTCAAGATAGAGGGCTCGGTGGAGCTGGCTCCGCTGCTGGGTCTTGCGGACGGTATCGTGGATATCGTTGAGACCGGCACCACCCTCAAGGAAAACGGCCTTGAGGTCATCGAGGACGTAGCCCCCATCTCGGCAAGGCTGATAGTTAATACCGTAAGCATGAAGCTCCGTCAGGCAGAGATAGAAAAGTTCGTTGAGCTAGTCGAAAAGAATCTGTAATACCGCCGGGAGGAAACTGTAAATGGAATATGCAATAGCTTTTGCCGTAGTAGGTGTTTTTATCGTCATCGTGTTTATACTCGGTTTTAAGCAGAGAGCCAGCGACGAGGCGATCGCAGCAGAGCTGCCCGAAGAGGTGAAACAGACGCTTATGAATGCGCCGCTCATACCCGTTGAAGGGCTTCCGAACGGTGCGGTGGTCACAGGCTATGTTTACAAGATAAACAGTCAGAACGAGAAGAATGCCAAGCTGACTGTCGTATATTATAACCGCTATTATCCCAATCTCAGAGACAAGTTCCTGACCGTGGGTTTAAAGGTTGCGGTCACGGATATGCAGGCAAACAACATCGGCGAGGGGAGCTATATACTCATGCTCTTCAACGAGGACAAGACCCCGAAGCCGGTATTTAATTAAGATCGGAGGATCAGTATGATAGATATTAAGAGGATCTACGCCAACGGCACCGATGAGGAGGAATTCTTCAAGCAGGTGGAGAGGCGCAGCGGCGAGACCGACAAGAAGGTATCCGCCGTGGTAAGCGAGATAATAGACACCGTAAGAGCGGGCGGAGATGCCGCAGTAAAGGCATATACCGAGAAATTCGACGGCAAGCTACCCAAGTATTATGAGGTACCGAGAGATGTTATAAACGACGCTCTCACCGAGGCAGACCCCGCATTCACCGAGGCTCTGCTCAACGCTATCGAGAACATCAGCGACTTCCACAACAGGCAGAAGTCCCAGTCCTTCATCGCACCCAAGGAGAACGGCGTCGTTCTCGGTCAGAGGGTGAGAGGTCTGGAAAGAGTGGGTCTCTATGTCCCCGGCGGCACGGCGGCTTATCCCTCGTCGGTGCTGATGAATGCCATCCCTGCCAAGATCGCGGGCGTCAAGGAGATCATAATGGTTACCCCGCCCTTGAAGGACGGCACCCCCAACAAGGATATACTTGTAGCCGCAGCTCTCTGCGGAGTGGACAGGATATTCCTCTCCGGCGGAGCACAGGCTATCGCAGCCCTGGCCCTCGGCACCGAGGAGATACCCAAGGTGGATAAGATCGTAGGCCCCGGCAACATCTATGTTGCAACAGCCAAGAAGCTGCTCTACGGCACCGTTGACATTGATATGATCGCCGGTCCCAGCGAGATCCTGGTCATCGCTGACGATTCGGCCAAGCCCAAGTTTGTGGCTGCCGACCTTATGTCCCAGGCAGAGCACGACAGGCTGGCCTCGGCAATACTTGTCACCACCAGCGAGCGTGTCGCTGACGAGACAGTAAAGGAGATCGAGAGGCAGGTAGAGACCCTGGAGCGCCAGGAGATCATCGAGACCTCGCTGCGTGATTACGGTGCTGTCATCATCTGCGGCACGAGAGAGCAGGCCTGCGATATCGCCAACCGCCTGGCTCCCGAGCACCTGGAGGTCCTCTTTGAGAATCCTATGGAGTATATCGGCAGGCTGGATAACATAGGCTCGCTGTTCCTGGGGGACTACGCCCCCGAGCCTTTGGGAGACTATTTCGCGGGACCCAACCACGTCCTCCCCACCAGCGGCACCGCAAGATTTTTCTCGCCCCTGGGCGTCAACAGCTTTGAGAAGCGCTCCAGCTTTATCTATTATACCGAGGACGCTCTCAGGGATGCCAAGGATGATATCGTCCTCATAGCCGAGAAGGAGGGCCTCACCGCTCACGCCAATGCCATCAAGGTGCGCTTCTGACGGAGAGACCGCGAAGGGGATAACGAGCTGATCTCCCCCGGGGGGGGATATGTAATAATGAACGGAGGCAGAGAATATGAGAACTGCAGAGATAGCCAGAAAGACCAAGGAGACCGATATCACTCTGAGGCTCGACCTCGACGGCACCGGCAAGGTGGATATCGACACGGGCATCGGCTTCTTTAACCATATGTTGACGGCTTTTGCCGTGCACAGCGGCATTGACCTCAGCGTCGTTTGCCGCGGAGATCTTGAGGTGGACGGCCACCACACAGTTGAGGATATAGGCATCGTGCTGGGTCAGGCAGTGGCAGTGGCTCTGGGCGATAAGGCGGGGATACTCCGCTACGGCTCCTTCTATGTTCCGATGGATGAGGCGCTGGCCTTCTGCGCTATGGATATCAGCGGCAGACCCTTCCTGGTATTCAATGCTGCCTTCCACGATCAGAGGATAGGTGAGTTCGACACCTGCCTCTGCGAGGAATTCTTCCGGGCATTCGCCTTCAATTCCTGCATCACCCTGCACCTGCGCAGCGAGTACGGCAAGAACGACCACCATATCTGCGAGGCGCTGTTCAAGGCAGCCGCCCACGCATTCAGAGCAGCCATAACACAGAATGCCGACGGGAGCGTGCTCTCGTCCAAGGGAGTATTGTAAATGATAGCTATTGTTGACTACGGCGCCGGGAATATCTTCTCGGTGAAGAATGCTCTGGACTATCTTGGGATAGAGAGCAGGCTCACCTCCGACCCCGCAGAGCTGGAGGCTGCCGAGAGCATTATCCTACCCGGCGTGGGGGCCTTCCCCGCGGCTATGGAGATGCTTGAAAAGAGGGGCCTCACCGGGATCCTGAAGGAGCAGGCAAAGAAAAAGCCCCTGCTGGGTATCTGTCTCGGGATGCAGATGCTCTTTGAGAAGAGCTTTGAGTTCGGCGAGTGCGAGGGGCTTGGGCTCATCAAGGGCTATGTAGATAAGATGGAGGAGCCCGGCCTCGTCATCCCGCATATGGGCTGGAATAAGCTGGTCTATAACCACGAGAGCCCGCTGTTTAAAGGGCTAGAGGAGAGCTATGTATATTTCGTACACAGCTACAAGGCCTTCTGTGAGGACGAGCCCCTCTACGCCTACTGTGAGTACGGTCATACCGTTCCCGCCCTGGTGGGCGACGGAAAATACGTCTGGGGCTGCCAGTTCCACCCGGAGAAATCCGGTGAGGCGGGTCTCACTATACTGCGCAATTTCGCAGCACTGACGGGGAGGTAAGGAGTATGCTCGCTAAAAGAATAATCCCCTGCCTGGACGTTAGAGACGGCAAGGTGGTCAAGGGCGTCAACTTTGAGGGCATCAAAGAGGTGGGCGACCCCGTGGAGTGCGCCTATGAGTACAACCTTCAGGGCGCCGACGAGATAGTCTTCTACGACATCACCGCCTCCCACGAGGGACGGGGAGTAATGCTCGACGTTGTGAGAAACACCGCCAGGAAGGTGTTCGTCCCCCTGACCGTGGGCGGAGGCATTGCCACCGTTGACGATATCAGAGAGACCCTCCGGGCGGGAGCCGATAAGGTATCGGTGAACTCCCAGGCGGTAAAGAACCCTCAGCTCATCAAGGAGGGCGCAGATATCTTCGGCAGCCAGTGCATCTGCCTCGGCGTGGACGCAAAGACTATCGGTCCGAATAAATGGACAGTTTACATCAACGGCGGGCGCATAGATATGGGCCTCGACTTGATAGAATGGGTAAAGCGTGCCGAGCAGCTGGGGGCAGGGGAGATCTGCCTCAACTCCATCGACACCGACGGCGTCCGCGGGGGCTTCGACCTCCCGATGTTGAAAGCCGTGGTGGATGCGGTGAAGATACCCGTTATCGCCTCCGGCGGTGCGGGCAAGCTGGGTGACTTTGCCGAGGCCTTCTTAAAGACCGACTGCTCCGCAGCTCTGGCAGCCAGCCTCTTCCATTTCGGAGAGCTGACGGTAGGGCAGGTCAAGGAGGATTGCAGAGCCAAGGGCATAAATGTGAGGTGAGGGCCGTGATAGAATATAAGGACACCCACGAATTCACCCCCCAGCAGGTGGAGCGGCTGTTCCTCTCGGTGGAGTGGTCATCGGGGCATTTCCCTGAAAGGCTCGCCGCTGCGATGAAGAACTACGAGACCGTTTTCTCCGCCTGGGACGGCGACAAGGTAGTCGGTATGATCTGCGCTATGGATGACGGCACGATGAACGCTTACATCCATTATGTTCTGGTGGATCCCGACTATCAGCATCAGTCCATAGGCAAGACCCTCATAGAGATGACCAAGGAGAAGTACAAGGACTTCCTCCGCATTGTCCTGATAGCCTACAATAAGCAGGTGCCCTTCTATGAGAAATGCGGTTTTGAAAAGGAGGATAAGTCCTCGCCGATGTTCATTACGTCACTGTGGACTTAAGGACTTGATAGTATGAAAAAATATATGAGGATACAAGGCCGTGAGCTTGCTTACAGAACAGGCAAGCCGGTCGGAGTATTTATCCTTAATTGGCGAAGGGTCAGGGACGGCGTTTACTCAGATGAGGATTGTAAGCTGTATGAGGAGACTGAAAGCTGGTTCAGGCAGCATCTTCTGGAGCCGCCGTTTTACGGTGACAACAATGATAATCCTCAGGGCGCCGTAACCTATTTCAAGACCGATAAGTATGACGAAATGAAGGAAAAGGCAGAGGTCCTTATGTCGCTGCTCGATAAGTATAAAGTGCCTTACGATATAGTTTTTACAGACTACGTCGGTAAAACGATCTATGAGGACGATTATCAGGTGGCTGTAATTGATGAATAAAGGAGTAGGAATGAGTAAGATAAAAGTTGATCTTAACGACCTGGATCGGTTTTTCGCAAAGAGCGAGCTTATCCCCGCCATATGCTACGAGGTCAATACAAAGACCGTCCTGATGCTGGCATATATGAATAAGGAGAGCCTGAGGCGCACTCTTGAAACGGGCTACACCTGGTTCTGGAGCAGGTCGAGGCAGGAATACTGGAACAAGGGCGCCACAAGCGGGCATCTGCAGAAGGTCATCAGCATCTATGCCGACTGCGACGATGACACGCTGCTTGTGAACGTAGAGCAGACGGGCGTTGCCTGCCACACGGGGGCATACAGCTGCTTTTTCAAGGAGTTATACGGCGAGGAGGAAGAATAAATGACAGTTTATCAGGAGATATTTGAGGTGCTGAAGGCACGCAAGGAGCAGTTCGACAAGGGCGAGGCTCCCGAGAAGAGCTACACCTGCTACCTCTATTCCCAGGGTGTGGACAAGATCTGCAAGAAGGTGGGCGAGGAAGCCGCCGAGACTATCATCGCTGCCAAGAACGGCGATAACGAGGAGCTCAAAAACGAGATCAACGATCTGCTCTATCACGTTATGGTGCTGGCGGTGAACAACGGCCTCGATTGGGTTGACGTGGAGAAGGTGCTTGATGAGCGCAACGAGAAGATCGGCAACCTCAAGCAGTTCAAAACTGTTGACAAGAATACCTGAGACATCAGAGCCCGGTGAAGGGGATGACCCTTTCCCGGGCTCTTTTTGTATGTGAGGGCGCATATATCCCTGGGGCAGGGAGGCGGGACAAAAAGGACATACTTTTTTTGTCAAATGCCTTGCAAAACCTGTCGGAGTATAGTATAATAATAGGTGTATGACCTGTAAAGGAGGCGATGAAATGAACGAACGACAGGAGAGCTCCCGGATAATCTCGGTGAGAAATGCGATGATAGTCGTCTATACCCTGCTGGCGGCCGGGCTGTTCGTGCTGACCTGCATCCATTTCATAACCTCAAAGAAGCATACCATGCTGGCGCAGTCGGAGAATTATACCGCTGTTGCCGCAAGGCAGTCGGCAAGGAACGTTACCAACTACTGCAATTTTGCCGAGAGAGGCATAAGGCTCATATTTGACGAGCCGGAGCTGGCTGCTTTCTATCCTCAGAGCTCCTCGCTGACCGCCGATGAGATCGTCACCATCAACAAGATAACCGACCTGATGAACAAGGCAAGCTACGTCTTCGACTATGCCGACCTGGGTATCATATACAGCACCGGCAGCTCCGCAGGAATAGTCTCCGACGGTATCAAGTCGCTGTTCGGCGCCGATGTCTACGGCAGAGCCGATGTTACCCTCTCCGGCAGAGATGAGTGCTGGATGGCCTTTTTCTCGGGAGATCTTTCGAGAGCCTGCTATCTGAGGCGGCTGAATGAGAACTCCATATTCATTTCATCCTTCTATGCCACAAAAATAGGCAGCGTTTTCAATACCATCGCCGGGGAGTCCAACCTGATGCTCTGCCTCACCGACCGCAGCGACAGGGTCATCTACTCCAGCGACAACATGAACGCCACTCCCGGCGAAAGACTCCCTACGGATATCCTGGAGGACTTCGACGGCAGGACGAATGTTATCGTCGGCTCGGAGAAGGGCGCCGGCTGCTCTATGGAGCTTGATAACGGCTGGAGGGTCTATTCCGTGGCCCGCGCACAGGGCTCGGGGCGTTTTTCCGCCAGCCGTGACGAGACCTTTATCACCATCGTGGGAATCAGCACGCTGCTGGTATTCATTTCTGCGGGACTTCTAGTCTGCTTATTCTTTATGAATCCCCGCAGGAGCCGCAAGAAGCTGGTCTCCGAGACCGATGACTTCTTCGGAGTGCTGACGCCCTTCTACTGCGAGGAGAAGATCTCGGATCTCATCGAGACCTCTCTGGTAGGAGGCACCTGGGCCTTCACGCTTGTGAAGATCAAGGATATAGCCGAGATAAGAGAACGCCTGGGCGAGGAATTCGTCAGCGGAGGGCAGAAGCAGCTGGCAAACATCCTTAAAGAGAGCTTCCCCGATTCCGCCATTGGTATAAACACCAGGGACGATTTTGTGGTGTTCACCGATTTCTCGGATTTCGATATTTTCAAGGCTCACGAAAACCTCCGCGCTACGCATGAGGAGGTCAAGAAGCAGTTTGAGAGCCTGCTTGTGGGCGACAACGGCGATTACAAGCTGGACGCTTCAATGGGAGTCTGCATCTATCCCGACAGCGGCAGGGACTATGATGAGCTGGACAGCAAGGCGGCCAAGGCTCTGGCTTCGGCTCTTGCTATGGAGGGCGACAGCCTGGTGTTCTACGAGGATAAGCCCGAGGACAAGCGCGGGGGTGATCGCAGATGAGTATCAAACGCAGAATTCTTCCGCTGCTGCTGAGTGCAGCCATGCTTGCCGCCTGCGGGGAGACCGAGATCAACGAGGTTCGCAGATCCGACGATATATCCTTCTCTTGGTGGGGGATGGATAAAAGGCACAGCTACACCGTCAATGCGGTCAAGCAGTTCGTGAGGATGAACCCCTCCATCGACGTCAAGTCCGAGTACAGCGAGTTCTCCTCCTTCCAGAAGCGTATGGACGCCGAGTTCGCCTCCCACGATGAATGCGACGTTATGCAAATAAACTACGACTGGCTCTTCCGCTATTCGCCGGACGGCACTGGCTTCTATGACCTGAACCAGCTGGCGGATACGATAGACCTTTCCAATTTCACTGAGGATCAGCTCTCCTACGGGATGATAAACGGCAAACTCAACGGCATAGCAAATGCCCTTAACACCCAGACCTGTTATTACGACAGGGGGATGTATTCCGATTACGGGCTGGAGCTGCCAAAGACCTGGGATGACGTCTTTGCCGCGGCAAGGGTCATGAGCCGCGACGGCATCTACCCCCTGACGATGAACAAGAAAGCCGCCTGGCTCATGTGCATTGCCCATCAGGAGCAGACCAGCGGCAGGCGCTGCTATTACGAGGACGGCAGCGTGGGCTTCACCGAGGCTGATTTTGCCGAGATCCTCACCTTTTACAAGCGGCTCTGCGACGAGAAGGTGACAGAGCTTTTCTCGGATGTGGATACCCGTGAGCTCATAGATCTTAAAGCGGCAGGCCTGGTCTGCTGGATCTCGGATGCAGGCTCTTTCTGCGAGCCGGCGATAGAGCAGGGCAGAGATATAGTCGTGGGAGATTATCTGACCACGGGCTCCGGGGAGCTCACCGGCTGGTATGCCAAGCCCACCAGCCTCTACTGCATCAGGCGTGATACCAAGATGCCCGAGGCTTCAGCCAAGCTGGTGGATTTCCTGCTCAACAGCCAGGAAATGGCTCAGGCACAGGGTACCGAAAAGGGCATACCCCTCAGCAAATCCATGCTTGAGGTGCTGGAGGCCAATGACCTGTTAAAGGGCATACAGGTCACGGCAAACGATCAGATGAAGGCCACCTCCGGCATCAAGAGGATAAGCCCTTGCCTTGAGAACGCAGTTCTGGTGGACAGCTTCGCTTCAGCAGCCACCGATACCGTTCTCACCGAGGCAGATATCGAGACCGAGGCGAAGGCTCTCTATGAGGCAGCTCAGAAAGCCGCGCTGAAATAAACACAAGCAAATATCAGAAACGAGGTAGCAAAATGGACGTATTCAAGGAACAGAACGTAGTAAGGCTTCAGGACAGCCGTGATACAGGCAAGAAGGTGCTCTTCACCGTTACCGCCATAATGATCGCAGCAACGATATTTCTCTTTACCTTCGGCACCGTGATAATGATGCTGGGTATGCTGCTGACGGCGGGCGCCCTTTACGGCGGCTATTATCTCGTGACGGGGCTGTATATCGAGTATGAGTATATCCTCACCAACGGCGAGATGGACTTTGACAAGATCATGGCTCAGCGCACCCGCAAGAGGCTGACCACCGTTAAGCTCGGTACCGTTACCGAGTTCGGCAAGGCTGACCCCGAGCAGGACTTCGAGGGCGCTGAGACCTATGTTGTGGCCACCGCCAACGACCCCGAGCAGCAGGACTATTACCTCCGGGTAAAGCACGGCACCCTTGGGGATACTGTAATATACTTCACACCAAATGAGGAAATGATCGAGCTGATGAAGCAGTTCTTCCCGAGAGAGCTGAGGCGCTGATGTACTCGGTGGGAGTCGATCTCGTCGAGATCGAGAGAGTGAAAAAGGGCTGCGAGCGCGAGCGCTTCCTTGAACGGGTCTATTCCCCCGACGAGCGGGCGCTGTTCTGCACCGACAGGATGAGATATGAGTCCCTGGCGGGCAACTGGGCAGCCAAGGAAGCTTTCTCAAAGGCTCTCGGCACAGGTGTTCGGGACTTTGACCTCACCGATGTCGAGGTGCTGCGGGATGAGCTGGGAGCGCCCTATCTGCGGCTCTCGGGCAGAGCCAGAGAGATCGCTGAGAAAAAGGGGCTTTGCTTCTCAGTCAGCATCACCCATACCAAGCAGCTTGCCGAGGCAGTCTGCATAGCCTTCCCGGCAGGAAAGGAGTAACAATGGAGCTTAACCGATTGATCCTCACCCCCCCGCAGATGCGTACCGCTGAGCTTGCGGCCACATCTCACGGCATCACCGTTGAGGCCCTTATGGACAATGCGGGCGAGGCGCTGGGCAGAGAGGTGCTTTCTGCGGCCCAGAGGCTGATGAAGCGGAATATACTTATAATATGCGGCGTCGGCAACAACGGCGGCGACGGCTTTGTTGCGGCTGACTATCTGCTGAGATCGGCAGCCAGGATCGCGCTGATCACCTGCGGCGAACCTAAGACCGAGATCTCTAAGGCGGCATATGCCAGGGTCAAGGGGCGATGCGAGGAATACCCCCTTGAAAAGGCTCTGGAGTCCCCGGAGATCATCGACAAGGCTGAGATAATCGTTGACTGTGTCTACGGCATAGGCTTCCACGGCGTGCTTCCCTATGAGGTGCAAAGGCTGTTTTTGCGCTGCTCTCTGGGGAATGCCTACCGCATTGCCTGCGACGCCCCCTCGGGTATCAACTCAATGAGCGGAAGGATCTCCCCCAACGCCTTTGAAGCCCACGAGACTGTCACCTTCCACCGCCCCAAGCTGGGGATGCTTCTCTCTCCTGCCAAGGAGCGCTGCGGAAAGATAACCACCGTTGAGATAGGCATCGGCGACTATGTTGAGGAATACGCCAAGGTGCAGCTCACCGCTGCCGACCGGGAGCTTGTCCGCCCCATGCTGCCTTACCGTGTAGAGGACAGCCACAAGGGCGTTTTCGGCAGGGTAGTGCTGGTCTGCGGAAGCACGGCCTACCCCGGTGCTGCTATGATCGCCGCGGGCTCGGCGCTTAGATCCGGCGTAGGTATCGTGAACCTCTGCACCCACCAGCAGGTGGTGATGTCGGCGGTGGCGAAGATGCCGGAGTGCACCTTCACACCCCTGAGCTGCGACGAGCAGGGCTACATCGGCAGGGATGCCCTTGATGCCATACTTAAAGCCACCGAGCGTGCAGGTGCCTGCGTTATCGGCTGCGGCCTCGGCAAAACAGAGCAGCTGGAGGAGCTGGTCTGCGAGCTGATAAGAAAGGTACGCTGCCCGCTGATAATCGACGCCGACGGAATAAACTGCCTGTCTCTGCATATAGATGTACTGAAGGAAAAGCAGACAGAGGTAGTCCTCACACCCCACCCCGCCGAGCTGGCAAGGCTCTGCGGCACCGATACCGCCAGCGTGACCCAGGATCTTTTCGGCCACGCCTGCGAGATCGCGGAGCAGTACGGAGTGACCGTCCATGCCAAGAGCACCCAGACCCTCACCGTCCGGGATAAGACCTGCTATCTCACCGATTTCGGTTGTTCGGCTCTGGCCAAGGGCGGCTCGGGAGATATGCTCGCCGGGCTTATCGGCGGCTTTATGGCCCAGGGAGTATCGGCTGACAGCGCCTGCGTTCTGGCGGATTACGTTATGGGCAGCTCGGCAAGAGCGCTCTGCGAAACGCTCTCACCGCGGGGCATCGTCGCCAGCGATATCATCTCACGCATACCCCGCACTCTCTTTGAGCTTGAGCACGACCTCTGATCATAACATCAAAGCGGCTTTTCCCTATGGGGAGGAGCCGCTTTTTTATCGGAGGTCGTATTATGCTGAAAAAGATCACTGCACTCGCCGCTGTAATTCTTCTCTCAGGCTGCTCGGGGCAGAGCGGGGAGCCTGATGCCCTTGAAAAGAGCTTCAAGGCCTCCCTTACCCTTTCCGAGGGCTTTGCCGCCGAGGCCGAAAGGGTGGAGGGCTCCGGCTGGAACTACACCCTCACCGAGCCGGAGAGCGTCAAGGGTTTGGAAATAACTCTGCTCTCGGAGGGCAAGTGTGTCGTCTCAATAGGGGAGCACAGCACCGTCTACGAGCGCAGTGAGCTGCCACGGTACGCCCCCCTCGACCTTCTGTCTTCGGCGCTTGATATGTGCATCGAGGGCAAGGGGGTCAAGACCTCTGTCAACGGAGAAAAGACCGTAAGGACGGGAACGGTCAGAGGTGTGGGCTTCACCGTTACAAGCTCCGGCGGCAAGCCCTCGGAGGTTTCCTTCAACGGCGGGATGACCGCTGAAATAAGCTGAAAGAAAAGGCGCTTCCTTATCGGAAGCGCCTTATAACTGACTTATGATTTGAAATCAAAGTGGCTCAGATCGAGATTTGAGGTGTCGAGAGAGTCCATATCACCGGAGGTGGGACGGGGCGTTGAAGCCTGTTTCTGTTCCTCAGCCATCTGCTTGGCGATGAAATCGTCACCGCGCTCTGCCGTCTTGGGCTTGGGTCTTAAGAAGTTCAGGGGCTCATCGAAGATAGCCTCGGCACCGGTAGCCTTGGGAGGCGTGGGCGACAGGGGCCTGCCGCTCTCGGATGCCTGCTTGCGCTCCTCATTGGCGGCGTTGACCTCCTTGGCTCTGTTCGTGCCCTTGCAGAGGGCGGGAACAGTACACTCGAAGGTGCCGTAGAGGGTGGCGATGAAGTCAGCATCAACTCTCATATTCTTAACGAGCACCTGCTGCCTGCGCTGGTTCTTTCTGGCGTTTACCAGCTTGGAGTAAGCAACGGTGATGTAGTTCTCGTCGAAGTACCTGCTGCGGCAGTAGGTGACCTTATAATACTCATCGGGCATGGGCGCGATGATAGGTATTGCAGGGAGGGTAAAGAGGTAATTGGGATCCTTGAGGGTCTCCGCCTTGACAAAGGCCTGTTCCCCCGCACCTCTGCCGGAATCGGGGCCGTCGAACTTGAAATCGGGCATGGGCTTTTCCTCGGCTGCCCATTCGTCCTCCGACTCGATAAAGGGGTATCTCGACTTATCGAATGTCCACCAGATGGGGATGGAGATGAGTATCAGCAGCTCGCCCAGCCATACGAACCAGAGGAAAAAGCCCTTTACGGATTCGTTGTTGGTATCTGAGAGGCCGTAACGGTGGCTCTTTATGGACCAGCGGCCTACCTCGTTGATGTTCTTGAGGTCCTCAAACAGCTTGCCGGGGTGCATAACGAGATAGAATGCTGTGCGTTTCTCGGCCTTGCAGATATCGAAGTATACCTCGTAGAAGGTCATCTTCTCGTTCTTGATGCGCTTGATGTTCGCCTTGAAATCATCCACGGAGTTACCGAAGAGGTTCTTGACCATCTGTACCTCTTCATCGTCATCAGAATCGGCGCTTATCGAAGTGATCATGGAATAGAGCAGCTGAGATTGCTCGTCCTCACCGTTCCAGGCATCTATCTCCGAATCGGGAACATTGGCAAGCATCTCGCCCATGTTGTAATCCTTCAGATAGGAATAGTAGTTCTTCTCCCAGTCACGGGAAACGTAGATCGCCGCTCTCGCATAGGAAGCGAAGAGCATCGCCGCGCAGGTGACTATCAGCACCACCACGGGAGCGCGGAGCTTGAAGGACTTGACCAGCTTGCCGCCGATTGCTCCGACGGCAACGCCTGCACCTACCGCCATAAGTATGTTCAGGTAGATGAGGGGCATCCAGCCTTCGATGATCTCATAGATCCAGAAGATGCCGATAGCGACAGCCGAAAGTGCCAGGAAAAGCACTACCAGCCCGATGACCGGCGCCTTGTTAGAGGGCTTGTAAAGTTGATTATTCATATTCTTCTCCCACCAATAACAGAAAATATAAAATTATGTATTTATTTTAGCACATCTTACGGGTAAATGCAATAGTATTTCAAAAAAAGTTGCAGCGATTATCGTCAAAACAGCAGAATAAGGCCGCCCCCTTCTCATAATAAGCAGGAAATGTGAAAAAGGGCTTGCAAAAGCCGGATAAATGTGTTATAATAAAGTGTAATTATGGCAGCTCATTATGAAGGGAGTGGCTTTTTAGTGATAAAGGTAAACAACCATATCGGCACGATAGGGGTCTCCACAAGATATCTGCGGACGTTGGTCTCTCTGACGGCGCAGAGCTGCTTCGGCGTTTCGGGGATGAATTCCTACGGCGCTGTCCAGAGCGTGAACAGCTTCTTCAAGCGCCGCTCGGAAAACAGCGGAGTGATAATCAGGCAGTCGGGCAACAAGCTCACTATCGACCTGCATATCACCGTTACCTACGGCGTTAATGTCGGAGCTATCTCGGAAAGCATTGCCCATAAGGTAAGCTATGTGCTCACCGAGAGAGCAGGTATAGAGCTGGAGTCGGTCAATGTTTTCGTTGACGCTCTTGTTGATTGACAGGGAAGTAATTGACAGGATAGTATGAGAGGAAGGATCCAAGTGATAAAAGGCAGTGTGCTCCGCGATGCTTTCATCAGCGGCGCGAACAGCATTTCAAACAAAAAGAAATCGGTAGATGAGCTCAATGTGTTCCCCGTCCCCGACGGTGATACGGGAACCAATATGTCAATGACCATCGGCAACAGCGTGGCGGAGCTCAAGAACCTCCCCGACGATGTTGAGGCCGGCGTTGTGGCCAAGACCGCAGCCTCGGCTCTGCTGAGGGGCGCAAGGGGCAACTCGGGAGTTATCCTTTCGCTGATATTCAGGGGCTTCTCAAAGGCTCTGAAGGGTCAGGCCGAGCTTACCAACGAGAATATGGTGGCTGCTCTGGAGACCGGTGTCGAGGGCGCTTATAAGTCCGTAATGAAGCCTACGGAGGGGACTATCCTCACCGTGGCAAGGGAGTCCGCCGAGAAGGCCAGGGAGGTCAGCCTCTCCACCAACGACCCCATCGTTATCTGGGAGGAGGTCTGTCGTCAGGCCAAGATCACCCTTGATAAGACCCCCACTCTGCTCCCCGCTCTGGCAAAGGCGGGCGTCGTGGATGCAGGCGGTATGGGTCTGCTCATAATCTTCGAGGCTATGAGGGATGTGTTCAAGGGCGGCGCTATCGTTGCTCCCGCTGCTCAGGAGACCAAGAAGGTGACTATCGAGACCTTCTCGGACGTTGTGGGCAAGTACGATCAGGAGATACACTTCACCTACTGCACCGAGATGATCGTCACCAAGAAGGCAGATGCCGAGGAC
The DNA here is from genome assembly GCA_017542125.1 of Ruminococcus sp. GTDB lineage: Bacteria > Bacillota > Clostridia > Oscillospirales > Ruminococcaceae > FB2012. Next base: position 38,439 of record JAFXXU010000047.1, on the reverse strand, counting down.
GCTTCAAAGCTCCGTGCATATCTTGAGACCATAGGCGACTGTGTCGTTGTGGTGGATGATGACGATATCATCAAGTTCCACGTTCATACCAACGACCCCGGTCTTGCCATACAGAAGGCTCTCGAGTTCGGCACCATCAATCTGCCGAAGATCGAAAATATGAAGATGCAGCATAAGGCTAAGAAAAAGGAAGCCGAGACCAAGCTCACCCCCGCAAAGCCCGAGAAGAAATACGGCTTTGTAGCGGTAGCCGCAGGCGCCGGCATCGAGGCAATGTTCAAGGACATCGGCGTTGACTGCATCGTCAAGGGCGGCCAGACCATGAACCCATCCACCCAGGATATACTGGCGGCGATAATGTCCACCCCTGCGGAGACGGTTTTTGTCCTGCCCAACAACAAGAATATCATCATGGCTGCCGAGCAGGCTGTGAAGCTGGCTGACAGAAAGGTCTGCGTTCTCCAGACAAGGACAGTTCCCCAGGGAATGAGCGCTATGCTGGCCTTTGACCCGGATGCCGACTTCAATCAGAACCGCATCGCCATGACCAAGGCCTTTGAAAGGGTATCCACCGGTATGGTGACCTTTGCAGCCCGTGACTCCGACTACGAGGGCCACACCATCAAGCAGGGCGAGATCCTCTGCCTCGATAACGGCAAGCTGAGCTTCGTCGAGAAGGACGTGGCAAAGGGCGCCTACAAGCTGACCAAGAAGCTGGTCAAGGGCGACAGTTCCTTCATCACCGTCCTCTACGGCTCGGATGTTTCCGATGAGGCTGCCGAGGCTCTCAACACCCAGCTCTCGAACAAGTTCCCGAACCTGGATATAAACCTCATAAACGGCGGTCAGCCCGTTTACTACTACATCATCGCAGTAGAATAAGCGATACATACCCGCGGAAGTCCCGAGCGGACTTCCGCTTTTTTATTCCTGTCATCCGCGAAAAAGGCACTTCTGTCAGGTCCCTGACAAAAGTGCCTTGAATATTTCTGTGAGTGAGCTTATCAGCTGAATGTTTCGTATTTGAGACCGTTTTCCTTGGCGTATTTCTCGGCATCGGAATCGGCATAGCATTTGAAGGTCAGATTTGCGCAGTTTGAGAAGGCTTCATCCGAGAAGCTGACGACACTCTTCGGAACAGTCAGGCTTGTAAGGCTCTCGCAGTTGTTGAAAGTGTGGTAGCCGATGCTGTTAACATCGTCAGGTATCGTTATGTCGGCAAGGCTGGTGAAGCTGGTGAAGGCATAGCTCTCAATGCTCTTGAGACCCTCAGGCAGGGTCACGTCTGTGATGGTCTTGCAGTTGGCAAAGGCGCTGTTGCCGATACTGGTGACACCGCTCTTTACCTTTACCCATGTCGTTTTTTGTTTTGACTAAATATCATTTGAACACAAGCGGTATTATAGCACATTGGATGATAAATGTCAATAGATAATTATCACAAAAAACAGGGCTACTGCGCTCCTATTTCCCGCTCCCGCAGGGGATAGGGATGCTTGCGGCGGGGCTTTTGCATATCCCGCACTTTCCCCCGTCGCGACAGGCTACTGGGACATAATAACAGCAGCGAGAGATACACTTTATGATCTGCTTTTTGCATTATTCATAATATTGCTTAACATATCCTCTCAAAGCTCGTATATCTGGACAAATAATGCGCTGTTATCCGCAAATAATGGCTAGAAAAGGAGAGGGCTGATACTATATAATTATATTAACCTAAAAGGCTCGGAGTCTATCCCGGCTGCGGGCAGAAACGAAAGGACGGTCGTATATGAAGAAGTATCTTGATGAGACACTCTCGGCTCAGGAGCGCGCCGAGGCTCTGGTTGACGAAATGACAGTTGAGGAGATGGCATCGCAGCTGAGATATGATGCCCCCGCTGTGGAAAGGCTGGGCATCCCCGCCTATAACTGGTGGAACGAGGGCGTTCACGGCCTGGCAAGATCCGGCGTGGCGACTATGTTCCCCCAGGCGATCGGTCTGGCTGCAATGTTTGACCGCGACCTCACCCGCAAGGCGGCGGAGATCACCGGCATCGAGGCCAGAGCCAAGTACAACGAGTATTCAAAGCGCGGCGACCGCGACATATATAAGGGGCTCACCCTCTGGGCTCCCAATATCAATATCTTCCGTGACCCCCGCTGGGGCAGAGGCCACGAGACCTACGGTGAGGACCCCTACCTGACCGCCGAGAACGGCAAGGCCTATGTCAAGGGCCTCCAGGGCGAGGGCAAGGTGCTTCAGACCGCTGCCTGCGCCAAGCATTTCGCCGTTCACAGCGGCCCCGAGGCGCTGAGGCATTCCTTTGACGCCGTTGCCTCCCCCAAGGATATGGAGGAGACCTATCTCCCCGCATTCGAGGCTCTGGTCAAGGAGGCTAAGGTGGAGAGCGTTATGGGCGCATACAACCGTGTTAACGGCGAGCCCGCCTGCGCTTCCGAATTCCTGATGAACAAGCTCCGTGAGTGGGGCTTCGACGGCTATTTCGTTTCCGACTGCTGGGCTATCAGGGACTTCCACGAGAACCACAAGGTAACTGCGGGTCCCGTTGAGTCGGCAGCTATGGCTCTCAAGGCCGGCTGCGATGTGAACTGCGGCTGCACCTATGTGAACCTCCTTGCTGCTCTGGAGCAGGGTCTCATCACCGAGGAGGATATAAGAGTAGCCTGCGTTCATCTGATGAGAACACGCATCAGGCTGGGTATGTTCGACGCTCACACCGAGTTCGACGATATCCCATACCTCACCGTTGCGGGCAAGGAGCATAAGGCCTTTTCACTGGAGTGCGCAAGGCGTGCCATCGTAATGCTGAAAAACAACGGCATCCTGCCCCTTGATACCGAGAAGATCAAGACCCTTGCGGTAATCGGCCCCAACTCCGACAGCCGCGTGGCTCTCGAGGGCAACTACAACGGCCTCTCCGACCGCTACACCACCTTCCTCACCGGCATCCAGGACAGATTTGAGGGCAGGGTAGTCTTCGCCGAGGGCTGCCACCTCTACAAGGACAGAGTCTCCGGCCTTGCTCAGGCAGGCGACAGATACGCCGAGGCTGAGGCAGCCGCCGATGCCGCAGATGCAGTTATCCTCTGCGTGGGTCTCGACGCCACTATCGAGGGCGAAGAGGGCGATACCGGCAATGAGTTCTCCTCCGGCGACAAGAAGGGGCTGCTGCTCCCCGCACCCCAGGCCGAGCTGATAAAGAGAGTAATGGCTATGGGCAAGCCCACCGTTATCGTGGTGGCTGCCGGAAGCGCCATCAATACCGAGTCCGACCCCGATGCTCTGCTCCACGCCTGGTACCCCGGCGCAGAGGGCGGCAAGGCTCTGGCTGAGATCCTCTTCGGCGACGTTTCGCCCTCGGGCAAGCTCCCCGTTACCTTCTATGAGGATACCGACAAGCTCCCCGAGTTCACCGATTACTCCATGAAGGGAAGAACATACAGATATGCCTCCGAGAACATCCTCTACCCCTTCGGCTACGGCCTGACCTACGGCAGCATCCGCTGCACCGATATCGAGTACAGGGACGGCTTCGCATACGTCACCGCCGAGAACAAGGGCGCTGCCACCGAGGACGTTATCGAGCTCTATATCAAGGATCACAGCGAGAACGCCGTTCCCAACGAGAGCCTCTGCGGGTTCATGAGGATAATCTTAGGCACCGGCGAAAGCAAGACCTTCAAGCTCCCCGTTGACGAGAAGGCCTTCACCTCCGTGGATGAGAACGGCAAGAGAGCTGTATTCGGCAGCAGGTTCACACTTTACGCAGGCACCCACCGTCCCGATGCCTTGAGCTGCACTCTCAGCGGGAGCGAGTGCGTGAGCTGCGAGATAACCAAATAATCACAGAACTGAGGTAATGAAAATGATGAAGTACAGATTGCTTGCTCTGCTTTCTGCTGCGGCGATAATGCTGGCAGGCTGCGGCTCCTCCGACAGCTCATCGTCGGCAGATGCCAACAAGCCCTCTGACGGCACCGGCACCTCCGCCGTGACAGAGGCTTCCGAGGCTGTGACCGAGGCTGCTCCCGCCGAGGACAGCTCCTACACCCGCAGCAAGAGCTTTGTTGAGACCAAGGATTACCCCTCGCTGAAGGAGCTCTATAAGGACAGGTTCCTTATCGGCTGCGCTATCTCCACCAAGGTGATGAACAGCCCCGAGTACACCCAGCTCGCAGTTGAGCAGTTCAACAGCTACACTGCCGAGAATGAGATGAAGCCCGAGAGAGTCCTGGATCAGCAGACGGCTATGTCCGACCCGGGGAAGTACAACGAACACGTCCCCGTGACCTATGACAGCATAAGGACCTGCCTTGAATATGCCCAGGCTCACGGCTTTGCGGTAAGAGGTCATACCCTCGTATGGCATTCCCAGACCCCCGAGTGGTTCTTCTATAAGAACTTCGACAAGAACCAGGGCAACGTTGACCGTGAGACCATGCTGAAAAGAATGGAAAACTATATCAAGGATGTCCTGGAGTGGACGAATGAGAATTACCCCGGCCTCATCTATGCCTGGGATGTTGTCAACGAGGCAGCCTCCGATTCCAAGGGTATGAGAAAAGAGAGCAAGTGGTATGAGGTAGTGGGCGAGGACTTCGTTGAGAAGGCCTTCGAGTACGCGAGGAAGTACGCCGCCAAGGACGTAAAGCTGTTCTACAACGACTACAATGCATATCAGGCCCGCAAGCAGAAGGATATAATCAGCTTCCTTAAGCCCATTGCCGAGGCAGGCAATCTGGACGGCGTCGGGATGCAGAGCCATATCGGCCTCTACCTCCACCCGAACTCCTTTATGAGCGCCGTAAGGGAATACGTTGAGGAGCTGGGCGATATCGAGATCCAGATCACCGAGCTGGATATCGGCAAGGATAAGTCCGATAACTGGGAAGAGAAGCAGAAGGAGCTTTACAAGGGCTTCTTTGAAGGACTTATGGAGCTCCAGGATGACGGCATAAAGATCACCAGCGTTACCATCTGGGGTCTGACCGATGATATGTCCTGGAGAAAGGGCGAGAACGCTCTGATGTTCAACCGCGACCTCTCCCGCAAGCCCGCATTCGACGGCGTCGTTGAGGCCATCACAGGCTCCGGCGACTCGGAAGAAGAAGCGGCTTGATTTCAAGGCCATAGGTTATTATGAAAAGGGATAAAGAGAGCCCGAAAGCAGTGAACCTGCTTTCGGGCTTGTTCGTAATTCTGTAACGTCTTATATCCTTGCAACGCCTGTGTCTCTGGCTGCCTGAGCTACCGCAGCGGCTACTGCAGCTGCAACGTTTCTGTCCAGCGCCGAGGGGATGATGTAATCGGGGGTGAGCTTGTCATCGGTGACGAAGGCTGCTATCGCCTTGGCTGCTGCGATCTTCATCTCGTCGTTGATCTCGCTGGCTCTTACGTCAAGGGCACCTCTGAAAATGCCGGGGAAGGCCAGAACGTTATTGATCTGGTTGGGGAAGTCGCTCCTGCCGGTGCCGACTACCGCAGCGCCTGCCTCCTTGGCGAGGTCGGGCATGATCTCGGGGGTGGGGTTCGCCATTGCGAAGATTATGGGCTTATCAGCCATGGACTTTACCATTTCGGGGGTCACGCAGCCGGGAGCCGAAACTCCGATGAACACATCTGCGCCCTTGATAACGTCGGCAAGGCTGCCCTTGCGCATCTGCTGATTGGTGATCTCGGCCATTTCTGCCTTCTCGGTGTTGAGACCCTCTCTGCCCTTGTAGATAGCGCCCTTCCTGTCGCAGAGGACAACGTCCTTCAGGCCGAGGGCGATGAGCAGCTTGATGATGGCAATGCCCGCAGCCCCCGCACCGCTGGTAACGACCCTGATCTCATCCAGCTTCTTGCCGGTGAGCTTGAGGGCGTTCATCATAGCTGCGAGGCATACGACAGCCGTGCCGTGCTGGTCATCGTGGAAGATGGGGATATCGCAGATCTCCTTGAGCCTGCGCTCTATCTCGAAGCAGCGTGGAGCGGAGATATCCTCCAGATTGATGCCGCCGAAGGAGCCGGAGATCAGGTAAACAGTCCTTACGATCTCGTCAACGTCCTTGCTCCTTACGCAGAGGGGAACAGCGTCAACATCGCCGAAGGACTTGAACAGCACGCACTTGCCCTCCATAACGGGCATACCTGCCTCGGGGCCGATGTCGCCCAGACCGAGAACGGCGGTGCCGTCGGTGATGACCGCCACGAGGTTGGAGCGGCGGGTGAGCTCATAGCTCTTGTTGATGTCCTTCTGTACCTCCAGGCAGGGCTGTGCAACGCCGGGGGTATATGCCAGCGAGAGGTCATCCTTGGTCTCCAGCTTTACTCTGCTGACTACCTCTATCTTGCCCTTCCACTGCTCGTGGAGCTTTAACGATTCTTCCGCGTAATTCATTCTTATCTTTCCTTTCATATCAATGTGTCAGATCCCAGTCTATGGGCGCAATGCCGTTCCGGGTGAGGAACTCGTTGGTCTTGGAGAAATGCCTGTTCCCGAAGAAGCCCTTGTATGCCGACAGGGGAGAGGGGTGAGCCGATTGCAGTATCAGATGCCTGCGCTCGGTGATAAGCCTCGCCTTTGACCTGGCATTGGAGCCCCAGAGGATGAACACCACCGGCTGCTCCCGCCGGTTCAGCTTGCCTATGACGGCATCCGTCAGCAGCTCCCAGCCCTGACCCGTGTGGCTCAGAGGCTTGCCCTCCCGGACAGTCAGCGTGGTGTTGAGCAGCAGCACTCCCCGCTGCGCCCACCGTGTCAGCTCGCCGCTCTGAGGTATCGGCACTCCCACATCGGTGTGCAGCTCCTGAAAAATGTTTTTCAGTGACGGCGGGGGCTCGACGCCCTCTCTGACAGAGAAGCAGAGCCCGTGAGCCTGCCCCGGACCGTGGTAGGGGTCCTGCCCGAGGATCACAGCCTTGACATCCTCGTAGGCGGTGTATTTCAGAGCATTGAAGATGTCATACATACCCGGGTATATGCGGTAGTGGGAGTATTCGTATTTGAGGAATTCCCGCAGCCGCAGATACCATTCGCTTTTGAATTCTTCTGCAAGGATACTGTCCCAGCTGTTACCAAGATGTACCATCAGCCTGCACCGAGCACTGCGCCCACGATCATACCTACGATCATAGCCGCCGCAACGGCAAGCACGATTATCCTCATAATGAGGGGCTTTTTCTTTTCTTTCATACTGATCCCTCCGTATTATTATCGTCCAGCGCCTGAGCGCATACCATACCTATTTATTTTAGCACAGAAATCCCGAAAAATCAACACTCTCCGCGCTTATTGAGGGCACGGGGAAGCTGTTTGTCTAAAATCACTAAAAATTTCAGCAAAACGCCGAAGTGATTTTATTTGTATTGAAAAAAATTCATAAACATAGTATAATTAGTATAATCTATAGCTATGTGCAGAAGGAGGTGTGTGTTTTGGGCAATAATAAAGAGACCGTCCGCTCTGTAGAGTACGGCAGGTATATAGTCGATCTGGATCAGGGCGGTATTATTGTTGAGATCATGGACAGCTTTACCAAGATCACCGGCTATACCTTGGAGGAGCTTCAAGAAAAGAATACGACTTTTATTGATTTTCTCCCCAAGTCTGACCGCGAGGACTATATAAAGTATATCCGGGCGATACAGGCGGGCGAGATGGGTGCCTTTTTGCAGCACCGATTTGTAAAAAAGAACGGCGATATCATCCCCATCCTCTGCTTCGGTGACGACTTTACAGCCGAGAACGGTCATCAATGCTCAAAGATCACTATCTGTGATGTTTCGGAAAGAGTAAGGCTCGAGGCTGCCTATACCAATACAAAGGAAGAGCTGGGCGCTCTGATGCAGAACGTCCCCGGCGGCGTTGCTCTTTACGAGATCGTGGGAGATGAACTGATAATCCTCAAGGCCAACGATGAATACTACCGTATCTTTGGCTACGGCAGTGCCGAGAACCACCCGAGCTTCGGCGGCAAGACCTTCAAGCGCAGCGAGGTGCTGGAATATACCAACGAGGCGGCTGCCTATATCCACACCCTTAAAACTCTTGAAAAGGACGTTCTTTTCAAGAAGTCCGACGGTAAGAGCGTGTGGCTGAAGCTGAGATCCCGCTTCCTCGGTCAGACCGAGCGGGGCAACTATATCATCTGCGTGGTGTTCATCGACATCACCGAATCCAAGCGCAACGAACGCGAGCTCATCAATCAGGCCGAGCGCCTGAAGCTCATCGTTGAGAATACCGATGAGATATTCTACGAGTATTATATCGACAGCGATACTATGGTATTCTCAAACTGCATCAACCGCTATACCGAGGAGGATAACAAGATAGTCAATTTTCTCAACGGCGAAAAATACAAGGATTACATATTCCCTGAGGATCAGGAAATGGTCGTCAGCAAGATGAGGGCTGTGGGGCTGTCTACCCAGCGCGGCAGCATTACCTACCGCACCCGTGCCTTTGACGATGACTACACCTGGTACAAGGCTATCTATGTCAGCGTTTCAGACGATACCGGCAAGCCTGTTGCTATCTACGGACGTCTGTTCTCCGTTGAGCACGAGCAGAAGCTCCGCAGCCGTATCGTCAGCGATAAGGAAGAGATCGAAAGGCTGACCAATACCGATCAGGTAACAGGGCTGCTTACCAGAAAAGCCTTCAAGGCCAAGGCTGCCCAGATGCTCAAGGAGAGGTTCGACGATAAGCATTGCTTCGCTATGGTCTACTCGGATATCAACGATTTTTCCTATGTCAACGATAACTTCGGCTTCGAGGCTGGCAACGAGATGCTCCGCGATTTCGCTACGGGCATCAATACCTCTCCCCAATCCCTTGTGGGGTGCAGGATCTATTCCGACTTCTTCGTATCACTCGCCATAGCCAATTCCAGAGAAGAGCTGGTCGATTCAATCAAGAGAGTTAGTACTGCTTTCAGCACCGAGCAGAAGCTTAAATACTCCGCATCCGATCTGCATATCTCCACGGGCGTGTATTTCATACCCTCCGCAGATGCGGATATTACCATTGCCATAGATAACGCCGACCTGGCACGAAGAAGCGTCAAGGGCGTCAAGGAGATACCCTGCGGCATCTATTCCGAGCGTATGAGAAAGCAGCGCAGCCACGAGCAGCAGATCGCCGCCGAGCTGAAAAACGCTCTTATGACCGGTCAGGTGGAGCTGTTCCTGCAGCCAAAATTCTCCCTGGATACCAGAAAGATCATCGGCGCCGAGGCTCTTGCCCGCTGGCGCAACCCCGACGGCAGCTACAAGCTCCCCTACGAGTTCATCTCCGTGCTGGAGAAGGTGGGCTATATAGTCGATCTCGATATGTATATGTACGAGACGCTGCTGAAAACTATGGCCCGCTGGAGGCGCGAGGGTTATACGCTGCTGCCTATATCCATCAATTTCTCCCGCAACCACGCCGCTCACCGCAACTTCGTTGACAGGCTCACCGCCTTGGCGGAGTTCTACGGCATAGAGCCCAATCTTATCGAGGTGGAGATCACCGAGAGCGCCTTTATGCAGGACTTCAACTCTCTCTACAACGATATGAAGAAGCTCCGCGAGCACGGCTTCAAGATCGACATCGACGATTTTGGCATGGGCTATTCCTCCCTGAGCGTACTGCTTTATGCGCCTGTGGATATCGTTAAGGTGGATAAGGCGTTCATCGACAACATCGCCAGCAGCTCCCAGGCAAGGGATTACGTCAACCAGATATGCTCCCTCATAAACCTTACCAACAAGGCCATAGTCTTTGAGGGCGTTGAGACCGAGGCGCAGGCTCAGATCCTTGCGGATTCGGGCCATAAGATGGCTCAGGGCTGGCTCTTTGACAAGGCTATCTCAGTCACCGATTTTGAGAACAAGTATATGAAGCCTCAGCTTGAAAAAGCAGAGTAAGAAGACAATACCCCCGGAACGGCTCATACCGCTCCGGGGGTGGTTTTTTTATTTGCTCTGCTCGTTGCTGTCGGGACGCTTCATAGGTTCGGTGGTGAGACCGGGGTCGTTCAGCTCCTCAGCGCGGGCGGTGAGATCATCGGTGATCTTCTTGAACATCACGAATGCCTCGTCGTAATTCTTCTGCATCTCTTCCTTTGAGTCGCCGAGAGTCTCGGTTGGGGTGCGAAGGCTCAGGTGTATGTCGTAGGGCATATTCTCGAATTTCAGTTCCTCAGCCAGGAACTTGAAGTTGAGGGAGAGGCCGTCCTTGTCGATATATTTGTTCCCGGGGAAGTCCTTGTCCAGGTCGTGATTCAGCATATAGAGGTAGGTCTCCTCGGTGTTGGAGTCGGTGATCATCATAATGTCGTCACCCTCCTGGAGCTGCGCCATCAGCTTGTTGCGGTTGGTGACCTGCACGGTATCCGAGCTGTCGGGGTCCATAGGCAGTATCATCACCGAGACCTTCACCTTGCCGTCGCCGTTCTTGTCCTCGGCATACTTTTCAAAGAACTCCTCAAGCTCTGCCTCGCGGTAGGCGAGCCCGTTGTTGGCGATCATCATAACGGAAATATCGGGGCGGACGCGGGTGATCTCATCCACCAGGATGAATGTCACCACCGCTACAAGGAATACTCCGAATATCACCCGCACCTTGTAGTGATACCAGAAATTCGAGAGCTTCTCACCGAAGGACATCTCCCGCTTTTCCTCGTGCTCCTCGTGGATAGTCTCCGATTCCTCGATGACGCCCGAACGAAGCTTCATCAGCTCCAGCCTGTCGGCGGCGAGCTGACGCTCACGCTCGCGGCGTTCCTCTTTTTCTCTGTTGCGGGCTTCTTCCTCGGCACGGCGCTCAGCCTCTTCAAGAGCCTGCTGCCTCTTGCGGGAGAGCTCCGCCATACTTCGCTCGTATTCCTCGTCCTCGTCGGGGATCAGATTGTCTTTTTCGTCTTTCATTCTGATGTTCCTCTCAAAAAATCAAATCGGGCGGAGCAGGTCCGCCCGAAAACGATCATATCAGTTACTTGGAGATAAGAGCAAGGGTGTCTCTTGCGATGAGCAGTTCCTCATTGGTGGGAACTACCCATACCTCTACCTTGGAATCGGCAGCGGAGATCTTAGCCAGCTTGCCGCGGAGACCGTTGTTCACAGCCTCGTCCAGCTTGATGCCGAGAACGTCCATATCCTTGCAGACAGCAGCTCTTACGTCGAATGCGTTCTCACCGATACCGCCGGTGAAGAGCACTGCGTCAAGACCGTTCATAACAGCGGCATAGGAGCCGATGTACTTCTTGATCTCGTAAACCAGCATCTCGGTAACGAGCTGAGCTCTCTTATCGCCGTTCTTTGCAGCCTCGGAGATGTTCCTGTTATCGGAGGAAATGCCCGATACACCCAGGAAGCCGGACTTCTTGTTCATATAGTCGCTCATTTCCTTGGGAGTGAAGCCATGCTTTTCAGCAACATATGTAACGGCGGAGGGGTCAACGCTGCCTGTTCTGGTGCCCATTACGATACCGTCAAGGGGAGTGAAGCCCATAGAGGTGTCGATGGACTTGCCGCCCTGAACTGCGGTGATGGAGGAGCCGTTGCCCAGGTGGCAGGAGACGATCTTGAGATCCTTGACATCCTTGCCCATAGCATCAGCCAGAGCCTTGGAAACAAAACGGTGAGAGGTTCCGTGGAAGCCGTACTTCCTAACGTGGAGCTTCTCGTAATCCTCATAGGGGAGGCCGAACATATAGGCCTTGGGGGGCATGGTCTGGTGGAAGGCGGTGTCGAAAACAACAGCCTGAGGAGTACCCTCGGGGAGCACCTTCTTGCAGGCTCTCAGAGCGAGAGCGTGGGGATGGTTGTGAACAGGAGCCAGCTCGGAGAGAGCGTCGATCTGATCTATTACCTCATCGGTGACGAGGCAGGTCTCGCTGAAAATATCGCCGCCCTGTACGATCCTGTGACCTACCGCAGCGATCTCAGCCATAGAGTCGATGACCTTGGTCTCGCCTGCGGTCAGCACCTCGACCAGCTTCTCAAAAGCCTCGGTATGGGTGGGGAAGTTACAGTCGGCTTCAAAGCTCCTGCCGTCGCCGGTCTTGGCGGAAACGTGGCCGTCGATGCCGATACGGTCGCAGTTGCCCTTGGCGATAACGGACTCGTCCGTCATATCGAGCAGCTGATACTTGAGTGAGGATGAACCTGCATTTACTACTAAGATCTTCATTTAAGTTGATCTCCTCTCAAAAAAAATCGATCTGAGGGCTTGAAAAACGGCCCACAATCATATACAATAGTATTATAGCAGACTTGTCCGGGGATTTCAAGTCTCGGCAGGTATAATTCAGAATTTTGTTACGATTGGGGGCGCTGAAATGAAAGCCTGCGGCATAATAGCGGAGTTTGACCCGTTCCATAACGGGCACAGGTATCTCCTTGAGCAGGCTCGCGCCTCGGGTGCGACCCACATAGCGGTGGTGATGAGCGGGAATGCCGTTCAGCGGGGGATGCCGGCTTTTTTTGACAAATTCGCCCGCGCAGAGAGCGCAGTTACTAACGGCGCAGACATAGTCCTGGAGCTCCCCGCGCCCTTCTCCTGCTCCAATGCCGAGACCTTCGCCCGCTCGGGAGTCTCTGCACTTGTCGCCCTGGGGGAAGGGGTCATAGAGCGCCTTGTTTTCGGCAGCGAGACCGAGGATACCGGGCTCATTCTCTCCGCCGCCGAAGCCGCAGAGAGCCTCCGCAGCTCAAATGCCGTGGCAGAGCTGATCAGGGAGGGCAAAAGCTCCCCCGCAGCCGTGGCGGAGGTCTGCCGAAAGGAGTACGGCGAGGATATCGCCTCGGTGCTCTCAAACCCCAACAGCACACTCGCCGCCGAGTATTGCCGGGCGCTGAAAAGCATTGCCCCTCGGATCGAGCCTTTTGCCGTAAAGCGAAAGGGCGCCGCCCATGACAGCTTTGATATCTCCGGCAGCTTTGCCTCCGGCTCCGCCATAAGAGAGATGATCTCCGCCGGCAAGGATGTCACCGGCTTTATGCCCTCAATAAGCGGCGAGTATTGCTCCTATGATAAGACCGACAGTATCTTCCTCTACCGACTGATCACAGCAAGCAGGGAAGAGCTGCTCTCCCTCCCCGATATGAGCGAGGCGGCAGCCGACCGCATCTTAAAGACCGCCGAGGGCTCCTTCACAAGCGCCGAGGGATTCCTTATGGCCTGCAAATCGAAAAATATCACCCTTGCCCGCCTCCGCAGAGCGGCGCTCCACCTGGTCCTCGGGGTGAGGAAGGAGGATATCGCTCCGCTGCCTTATGTCAGGATACTGGCCTTTAATGAGCGGGGCAGGGAGCTGCTTGCGGCAGGGGAGCACACCCTTCCCATCGACACATCCCTTGCCCGTCTGGAGAAGATATCCCCCCTTGCGGGGAGGGTCTCTCTGCTGGAACGGAGAGCCGCGGCGCTCCGGGGGATGGGAACGGTTACAAAATCTGTTCAAAATGAATACAAAGCGAAAATACGGTTGACAAAAAGCTAAGAGTGTGATAAAATGGACTTATAGACAGCTTTTTGGGAGGTGACCGTATGAAAAGGAAAATATCGGCAGCGATAGCTCTTTCACTTGTGCTGGCGGGCTGCGGCTCCGACGGCAAGGCTAAATCTCTGCTCACGCCTCTCAACAAGGACGGCTCTGCGGTGATCTCCGAGGTCACTGAGGAATCCGAGGCCCCCGTAACGGTCACGACAGCCGGGACCTCCGCCCCCGAAAGCGAGACCCGGACCGCACCCGAGGAAAGCTCTCCCGACGATACCAGCGTTACCGATGACACCAGCTCTGAGGATGACACTTCTTCTCAGGAGGACAGCTCATCCCAGCCGGAGGTGACACAGCCCCCTGTGGTGACACAGGCTCCCGAGACCTCATCCCAGACCGAGACCAAGGTCACCGATGTGATACACATCATCATTGATGACAGCTCAAAACCTTCCGACAGCTCATCGAAGCCCAGCTCCAGGCCTGACGGTTCCTCGAGGGTCATTGTTTCGAGACCCGACAGCTCATCCTCAAAGCCTGACAGCCAGCCGGATGAATCCAGCCAGCCGGACGATACCAGCCTCTCCGACGACACCAGCGTAGTGGACGATACCTCTCAGCCTGACAGCCAGCCGGACGATCAGTCCGAGCCGGAATCTCAGGGCTCAGAGCCCGAGTCCGAGCCGGAGGGCGGCGAATAATAAAAAACTAAGCCCGAAAGCGTCAGCGCGACGCCTTCGGGCATTTTTGTCAGTGATTGTTCTTGTTGTAGATTATCATAAGACCCTTCAGCAGCAGATCGTCGTCGAGGATCATATCGCAGTCGCAGAGGTGGCATACGGTGGAGGCCAGACCGCCGGTGGCGATCACCGTGCATTTCTCGCCCAGCTCGCTTTCAATACGCCTGATGAAGCCCTCGATGGCTCCCGCCGTGCCGTACATCAGACCGCTCTTCATGGAATCAACGGTGTTGGTGCCGATGACCTTCTTCGGGGGATCAAAGGCTATGCGGGGCAGCTGGGAGGTCCTGCTGGTCAGCGCCTCGGAGGATACTGCCAGGCCGGTCATTATGATGCCGCCCAGGAAATTGCGCTTGCTGTCGATCACCGAGAAAGTGGTGGCAGTGCCCATATCAATGATTATCTGGGGCACGGGGTACTCGTTTATGGCAGCCACGGCACCCACAACGAGGTCGCTGCCCAGGGTAGCGGGGTTGTCGATCATAATGCTGAGACCCGTTTTTACCCCGGGACCCACGGTCATGGGGGTGATGCCCGAGAGCTTCTCCACAGCCTTCTTCACCGTCCCCGTAACTCCGGGAACTACCGATGAGATTATCCCTCCGGTGATATCCTTGGGGTCGAGGGAGTTCATATCGAGAGCGCTGCGGAACAGCGAGGCATATTCAAGGTCGGTGGCTATGCGGTTGGTGGAGATCCTCTCGCGGAACAGGATCTTTCCCTCATCGCAGCAGCCCAGGACGATGTTTGTGTTTCCGATGTCAACGGCAAGTATCATATAACTACCTCCCCGGTTGTTATTTTGAAGTCTCGCTGCTGCCGATAAGCTTAGCACGGAAGAGCGCCGAGCCCACCGCAGCGGTGATGAGCGTGGTGGTTATCATCTCAAAGAGGGCGTTTACGCCAACGAAGGTGACTATGAATACGATAACGTTCTTGCCGTCCATAAGGCCCTTCATATAGTCGGTGTTTCCGAAGAGGATCACCAGCGCCGAC
This sequence comes from Ruminococcus sp., assembly GCA_017542125.1. Lineage (GTDB taxonomy): Bacteria > Bacillota > Clostridia > Oscillospirales > Ruminococcaceae > FB2012. The sequence goes on along the minus strand of JAFXXU010000047.1, from coordinate 23,230 downwards.
ATAAAGAATATGGTATTGAGCAGAGCGGTGCAGAAGCCGGTGATGGCGCAGGCCACCTGCCTCTGTGACAGCTTCTTGGAGCTGACGATCAGATACCCGAGACCGAAGCAGATCAGGGAAATGAATATACAGGTGAATATAAACAGCGAGGGATCACCGATGAAGTCGCGCATAGCGTCGTTCATCTTGTATTTGCCGTTAGAGTCGTAGTTGATAAGGAACAGCCCAGACATAAACAGCGCAAAGCCGAAGAGTGCGCTGACAATGCCCGTGATCACATAATAGCTGCGGACGTTTTTCAGCGAGGATATCACCTTGAAGATGATGCCCACCAGGAAGCCGTCCAGGAGCCTGGGGATAAAGCGCTGGATGAATGCAAGGAAAGGGTTGATGTTTACGAGTATCTCACCCATGGCGCTGGGTACGCCCACTCCGAAGCACTGCAGAAAGCTGAAGATACCGAAAACTCCGCCGATGATGGCGCCGCCCGCAGGGCCTATGGCAACAGCGGCGACAGCTACGGGGATGACGTTCAGGGTGATGGAGAGGGGACCTATGGGTATTGAGCCTATGGGCGTCAGGGAGAAGATGAGCACCAGGGCGGTCATCATTCCGAGGATCACCAGCTGACGGGTCTTGATAAGCGACTTTGTTTTCATAACGAAAACCTCCTTTGTTATTATTCCCCGGAGGGGATACAATACAGCGGCAGGGCCCCGGGCTCTGCGCCTTCCGTGAGGGTCGGGCTCCCTGTCGGGATACCTGCTCTCGGCGCGTTTTAGTCCGCAGACTTTCTGCCGAAACTATTATATCATAAAATATATGAAAATGCTGTTAATATTTTGGAAAATATATGTTTTACAGGGGAAAACAGCGGCTTTGCCGATCTGCCCTCCGGGTTGATTTTTCTAAAAGGATATGTTATAATATAAAGTGACATCATATGACCGATCGGGGAGGAATGTTCTATGCTTAAAGGGAAGACGGTAGTTCTGGCGGTAACAGGCTCTATCGCGGCTTATAAGATGGCTAATGCGGCCAGGATGCTGATAAAGCTGGGGGCGGACGTACAGGTGCTGATGACCCGCAACGCTGCCAATTTCATAAATCCCATAACCTTTGAGACCCTTACGAACCACAAGTGCCTCATCGACACCTTTGACCGCAACTTCCAGTACAGCGTCGAGCACGTTGCCCTGGCTAAGGCTGCGGATATAGTCCTGATAGCCCCTGCCTCGGCAAATGTCATAGGCAAGATAGCCGGCGGCATCGCAGACGATATGCTTACCACCACGGTAATGGCCTGCCCCTGCAAGAAGCTGGTCTCCCCCGCGATGAACCACAATATGCTCCATAACCCCATAGTCGAGGACAATATAAAAAAGCTGGCCTCCTACGGCTACGGCATCATCAGCGCCGACAGAGGTATGCTTGCCAACGGCGATATCGGCGACGGGCGTATGCCTGACGAAAGCGTGCTGGTGGAGTATGTCCTGCAGGAGATCGCCTTTGAGAAGGATCTCGCCGGGAAGAAGATACTCGTCACCGCCGGCGCCACCAGGGAGCCCATTGACCCTGTGCGGTTCATTACCAACCATTCCAGCGGGAAGATGGGTATAGCCCTTGCAAAGGCTGCCGCAAGAAGGGGAGCCGAGGTCACTCTCGTCTGCGCCCACGCAGAGGTGGAGATGCCTATGTTCTGCGAGGTGGTAAGAGTCGGCTCGGCGGCGGAGATGTTCGAGGCCGTCACCGTAAGAGCCCCGCAGCAGGATATCATCATAAAGGCGGCAGCCGTTTCGGATTACACCCCCGTGACCGTTGCCGACAGCAAGCTGAAAAAGAAGGACGGTGAGCTGAACATCCAGCTCTGCCGCACCAAGGATATACTGAAAACTCTGGGCCAGAACAAGGGCGAGGGTCAGCTGCTCTGCGGCTTTTCGATGGAGACCGATAACGTCCTTGAAAACTCCCGCCGCAAGCTGGAGAGCAAGAACTGCGATATGATCTGCGCAAATTCCATTCGCACCGAGGGCGCGGGCTTCGGGGTGGATACCAACATCCTCACACTTATAACGGCCGGCGCCGTAGAGGAGCTGCCCATAATGTCCAAGGACGAGGCTGCCCACAAGGTGCTGGACAAGCTGAAAACAATGCTTTGATATCCCGGGGAATGAACTGATATGAACAAGAAGAACAAATACATCATGCTGGGAGTCATCCTGCTGCTGTCGCTTACCATCGCCGCCCTCTGGGGGAGGGTCAGCAGCCTGTATCTCTCCCTGGAGACCTGCTCGGCAGTACTGTTCACCGTGGCCTATTTCTTCTCGGCGGAGGGCGGCGGCACCAAGCTGGATATGCTGGCTCTTTCCGTGGCAGCGGTGGGCTGCCCGGCTGTTCTCACCACACTGATCATCCGGGAGGATAAGTATTTCGGCTATGCGGGAGGGATGATCACCTCAGCCGCTATGGTCTGCGGAGGCATCATTTTCCTGTTCGCGCTGCTTTCCCGCCACGAAACTGGCCCCTTGAGAGCCGCTCTGGGAATAAATATGCTCCCCGCATTCTTCGGCGCTGCCTCGTTGAACAGGCTGATACCCTATTTCAACGATATGGGCAGCATGACCTTCAACTTCAAGGACAAGCTCTGCTTTGACGGCGTGCTGTTCGCTGTGTTCGCGATCGGCGTGTTCATCGGCGCCAACCGCAAGGAGCTGGCTTCCGCCAATACCTATCTGGCGCTGCTGATCTGGTCGGCGGTGTTCGGAGGGATACTTTGGGCGGGCTCCCACTGGGATAAAGCCCTTGTTCCCGTGCTCTTCAAGTAAGGAGACGGGATGAAGCGTATCGAGATATTTGAGGACGGGATATACCTGACCGTCCTCTGTGATAATGAGAGGGCAGGTCTGCTGCTCTCCCGCAGACCCTTTAAAGAAAGCGATGCCGCAGATGTGCAGAGCCTCCCCCTCATCAGGACAGACGGGGAGTTTGAGCCCTCTGCCCCCCGTGTGAGCGATACGGGCAATATGACCGGGCGCAGGGTGGTCATCACCCAGAACGACAGCCGCGCCTGCGTGTGCCTCAGCACGGTGATACAGTTTCACCGGGGCAAGGGCTTCGCTGAGGTCTTTTCGGAGCTTTCAAATTACCGTCTGCTGACGGTGAGAGCCGTCAACGGGGACGGGTGCTTCTCCGCAGCTGCGGGGCAGACCGTCCGGATACCCTTTCGGTGCATAAAGGAGGATGAGATATGATAGCTGTACCCGAATATGCTGTCAAGGCAATGGATATGCTGGAAAAGGCGGGCTATGAGGCTTACTGCGTCGGCGGCTGCGTCCGCGACAGCCTGCTGGGCAAGGAGCCCGATGACTGGGATATCTGCACCTCCGCCACCCCGGACGAGATGAAGCGGGTCTTTGCCGACTGCCGCACCATAGAAACAGGCATCAAGCACGGCACCCTGACCGTGATCATAGACCGCAACCCCATGGAGATCACCACCTTCCGCACCGAGCGGGAGTATTCTCTCCACCGCAGACCCATAGATGTCAGCTTTATCCGTGATCTGACAGGGGATCTTTCCCGCCGCGACCTGACTATCAACGCTATGTGCTGCAGCAAGAAGGGCGCCATAGTGGATAAGTTCGGCGGCGAGGCTGATATCTCAGCCAAGCTGATCCGCTGCGTGGGCGACCCCGTCCAGCGCTTTGAGGAGGATGCTCTGCGAATACTCCGGGCTCTGAGATTTGCTTCCGTGCTGGGCTTTGAGATCGAGGAAAAGACCGCAGCCGCGCTTATAGAGAAGCGCCAGCTGCTTGAATACATATCCGGCGAGAGGATCTATTCCGAGCTCAAGAAGCTGCTCTGCGGCAAAAACGTCACCCGGGTCCTCATCGACTACAAGGAGGTCTTTGCGGCTATTATGCCCGAGATAGAGCCCTGCTTCGGCTTTGATCAGCACAATCACCACCATTGCTACGATGTCTGGGAGCATATAGCGGTAAGCGTTGGCAACTGCCGCCCCGACCCCAGGATCAGACTGGCGATGCTCTTCCACGATATCGGCAAGCCTGCAATGGCCCGCTTTGACGAGGACGGCACCGGGCATTTCAAGGGGCACCCCATAAAGAGCGCCGAGATGCTCACCGAGATCTTTGACCGCTTCCGCAGCGACAACGCCACCATCACCTACGTCCGCAACCTGGTGGTGGAGCACGATAACCGCATACCCGTGGCGAGGAAGAACGTCAAGCGGTTCATGGCAAAGCACGATTACGATTTCTTTATGGACTATCTTGAAGTCCGTCGGGCAGATACCATAGCACAGTCGGATTATATGCGCGCCGAGAAGCTGGCGGAGCTGGATCAGCTGGCAATGATCGCCATAGGCATCAACAGCGAGAACGCCTGCCTTAAACTCACCGATCTTGCCGTTGACGGCAAGGATATGATCTCCCTCGGGATGAGCGGGCGGCAGATAGGAGCTATGCTCCAGCGTCTCCTTGATCTTGTGGTGGACGACAAGCTGGAAAACGACCGCAAGGTGCTGCTTGAATACGCCAAGGAACGCCTCAGATGACCCGCCGCTGTATCATCTTTGCGGTGCTGGCTGTCCTCTGGTGCGGGACGATCTTTATGCTCTCCGGCGAAAAGGCTGAGGAATCCTCCGAGACCAGCGGGTTTTTCGTGGATCTGGTCTGCGACATCTTCGTCCCGGATCTGGATGAGCTTCCGGAAGACAGACAGGCTGAGATAAAGGACAACATCACCTTCGTCATCCGCAAGGGAGCCCATTTCACCGCCTACGGCATACTGGGAGCCCTCTCCTTCGGAGCCTTCGGATTTATAAAGCGCAGAAAGCTCCGTGCAGCCGCGGCTGTGGGCATTGCCGCACTCTATTCCGTCTCGGACGAGATACATCAGTCCTTTGTGGGCGGGCGCAGCTGTGAGGTAAGGGATATGCTCATCGACACCTGCGGAGCCCTGACCTTCTTGCTGATAATACTCCTTATAATAAGGATAACAGATAAGAAAAGAACAAAGAGTGAAGCTGCCGGCACATAAGACAGCTTCACTCTTCACTTTTTTCTGATTTATACACAGCTATCATAAAACTGTCACAAAAGGGGAGTATTATATAGACAACAGGTTAGAGGGACGCCTGGGCGGGGCGCAGCGCAGCAGCGCGAGCACCGCAAGGGTATTCTGAGAGACAACGATCCGTAAAAAATATATATCAGACAGGTAAGCACCCAAGCTCCCGACAACATATTCTTTTCTCCATCCTAAAATACATTACCTACAATGCACAGCAAGCCCCGCAGCCGCGCGGGGCTTTGCTGTTTTGTGTAAAGGGGAGAAAAACAGGCAGGAAATTTGTAAGCTATGTACATTGGAATTTGCAAAAGGGAATGGTATAATAGTATTTGCAGCTCTGCTGACAACTATCCCCCGAAAGGACTGTTCACCTATGAGTGTTACCATAAAGGACGTGGCCAGAGAGGCGGGAGTATCGGTAGCTACCGTCTCCCGGGTGCTCAACGGCAATTCCAGTGTATCTGAATCCAGCGCCAAGCTGGTGCGCGAGACGGTGGAGAGGCTTGGTTACTCACCGAATTTCCTGGGGCGCAACCTCCGCAAGCGTTCCACCAACGTCATACTTGTGATAATGCCCAACGCCGAGCACTCGCTGTATATGAAGATCTGCGTCGGTATGCAGACCTACGGCCAGAAGCACGGCTATGACATCATCACCGCATCATCAAACGCCACCAATGCCGTTGAGTCAAGGCATATGAATATGGTGTTCAACAAGACCGTTGACGGCGTGGTGCTTATGGGCACCAGCTTCGATGCCCAGACCCTTAACCGCCTTGCCGACAATTACGATATCGCCCTCTGCTGCGAGGGAGTTACGGGAGCAAACGTCCTCACCGTTACCGTTGACGACGAGCAGGCAGGCTACGATGCGGGTATCGCCCTGCTGAAAAAAGGTCACCGGAAGATCGGCTTTATCGGCGTGCGATCTACTGCGCTCTCAGCCACCCTCCGCCGAAACGGCTTCGCAAGAGCTCTCAGGGAGTACGGCCTGGAGCTGGATCCCGCCTACCTCTACGAGAACACCTACGATGACGAGAACGGCGAGCTTGCCATCGAGAGATTTATGTCCCTCCCCGAGCCCCCGACGGCGGTGTTCGCCGTCTCCGATCTGCTGGCAATGAGAGCGCTGAAAAAGTGCGTTGAGCTGGGTCTGACGGTGGGCAAGGATATCTCCATAATCGGCTTTGACAACATCTCCATGTGCGAGCTGACCAATCCCAGCCTTTCCACAGTTGAGCAGCCCTGCCTCAAAATGGGTGAGCTGGTGGCACGCAAGCTCATCGAGAACATCAACAGCGACACCAAGGACAACAAGTATTACACCGTCCCCCACAGAGTGATCCTCCGCGGCTCTACGGGAGACAAATGAAACTCAGAGTATGATCAAAACGGCAACAGTACAAAAAATCGTACTGTTGCCGTTTTTTATCTGCCAAAAGAAAGAAGCCCCTGCCTGAAACCGGACAGAGACTTCAATTCCGCAGCCGCCGATCAGCGGCCGCATTTCTCCCCTCGCCTCCGGGAAAACGGTCCCGGATGATAATTTTTTATTTTGCAAGCTCCTTTAATGTGTCGATGTCCGGAGCGTAACCGTCAGCATTGTCGATGAGCTTCCAGCTCTCGGTGATGACCGCAGCCTCACCGGGATCAAATACCTTGTACTCGCCCAGCAGCTCGCACTCCAGGAAGCTGTCGTTGGTGTAGACCTCAACGTTGCAGCTGTAATCGGGGAACTTAACGAACTGGTAGTCACCGAAGCCCTTGATGAAGATCTGCTTGTTTACCGCTACCGCTGCGAAGTTGTCCTCAACATTGAAGCCGGCCTTGAATGCGCCCTTGCAGAAGCTGTCCTGACGGATGCGGGCGTAGCTGTTGGTCAGCTTGAAGCGGGGATCGTTCACGCAGGAGTAATCCCAGAAGGAAATGACTCTGTTGGGCAGGAAGCCGCTCTTGCGGGTGCTTACGGGAACGTAGCATACGCCGCCTGCGGTGGTGCAGGTCAGGGACCAGGCTGCAAACTCCAGAGGCTTGTCCGAAAGATTCTTGATGGTGTGGGTCACATCCACCTTGGCCTCGTTCTCGTCTACCTTAAGAGCTATGGAGAGCTCTTTGCCGTAGGGAGTAGCGGGAGCAGTAAAGGTGAAGGTATTGCCGTCGATAACATAGGAAACAGGGCTGTTGTCGGGGAAATAGGTGTCGGGTACCAGCTCGGGAGAGCTCCACAGACGGTGTCCGCCGTAGTTAACCCACTTGCCGTACTCGCCCACATCCTCACCGTACTTGCGGTCAACATCCTCGAACATAATGTTCTCTCTGCCCTCAAGTGCGCAGTAGATAACGCGGGGGCCTACGTCAACGGTGACACCGATGTTCAGCTTGCCGTTAGAGATGAAAAGACATTTTCCGAAGTTCTTGTATTCCTTGATCTCGTGCTTGACGCTCATATAAAACACCTCATTATAAGTATTAAAAACCCTACCGAACTTCTCATATATTGCGATTTTAACCTTGAAACCGCCCCGAATTATGAGTTGTAATAATTTGTAATAATTATAGGTAAAGATTTTAATCTAATTATATCCCCGAAAAATCGCGGTTTCAACGCGATTATTGCTTAAAGCTGTTCAAAATTTGCTAAGAATTTGAGTAAAACTATTGATTTTGCCGAAAAGGTATGCTATAATATACGGGTAAGCAAGCGCTTATACGGAAATGGAATTGGAAATGATGAATGGAGTTGATGTGTAAATGATCGTCCACCTCGACGGTGAGTTCGAGACCGTCGACTACTACGGAGATCGAAGCGTACTTATCTACGACAATGTCGAGACCGAGGAGTACCCGACGCACTGGCACAATGCGATCGAGGTCATCATGCCCCTGGTGAATACCTTTGAGGTGTTCAGCGACGGCAAGAGCTTTACCCTCAAGGAGCGCGACATTCTTCTGATCCCCGCAGGCACTCTGCATAAGCTCAGGGCTCAGCCCGGGCGGCGCATCATAATGCTGTTTGACAACCGTTCCATCGCGGATAACCCGTCGCTTTCCTCTTTGCAGCCGATTCTCGGCGCTCCCCTGCACATAAGCTATGAGCAGGATAAGGAGCTCTGCGAGCAGCTCGGCGGTATGCTCCGGGATATCTACACGCTTTACAGCGGGTGGAAGGATATGGCCGAGGTCTATATCTACCTGAAGCTGCTGACGATGCTCGTTCGGATAAAGGAATACCGTTTCGCGGGTCTTGGCGATGAAGAGGAGAACTACGCCGAAAAGTTCGGATCAGTGCTCCGCTATATCGAACAGAACTATATGTATAACATAACCCTTGAGGAGCTGGCAAATATGGCAGGGTACAGCAAGTACCACTTTTCGAGGCTTTTTAAGAAATACTGCCATACTTCCTTCGTGAGCTTCCTCAACCGCCGCAAGATCAAGGCGGCGGAGCTGCTGCTGGTCAATGAGGATGTCTCGGTGACCGAGGCGGCTATGCAGGTCGGGTTCTCGAGCCTGACTACCTTCAACCGTGTCTTCCGCGATATCAAGGGGTGTACGCCCACCGAGTTCCGGAAGCTTTACCGCATTGTGAACTCAGCCGACGAATAGTTGTGGGCTCAGTTGTGATTATACACTAAATAATGCGGTTTTGGCTCGATTTTTGCTTGATATTATACATCAATCGCAATTTTTAATAAGATATAAGCAAAAAATGGAGAGCAAGGTTGTTAAAAATGTTATAAAATTAAATCAGAATTTTTATTCGGATTTGATCAAAAATTGTATTGTATTCTACTTAAGGAGGAAAACTTTATGAAGAACACCAAGAAGGTTCTTGCCGGTGTATGCGCACTGTCGTTCTGTCTGAGCGCTGCTGCGTGCGGTTCGGATAGCTCATCCACTGCCGGCGGTACCACCACCACCACGACTGCCAGCTACATCACCATGAACGAGTCGCAGGCAGCCGCAGTTTCCGAGGCAGCTCAGGATCTCGAAAAGAAAGAGCTTGCTAACAAGGAGATCAAGTTCCTTGCTCACTGGGATATCAACCCCTCCGAGGGCAACCCCATAGGTGCTGACCTCCAGATGTTCAAGGATGTTTATGACGGCTATATCACCTATATGTCGTCCACTTGGGAGACTCGTTACACCGACCTTGCGACAGCAGTTGCTTCCGGCGATTCGCCTGACTTCTTCTCCGCAATGGATATGGACGGCTTCCCCAAGGGTGCTCTGAAGGCAATGTTCGAGCCTGTTGACGATTATGTTAAGCTGGATTCCGAGCTCTGGGCTCCTGCTAAGTCTGTAAACGACGTATTCGTATTCAAGGGCAAGCACTATCTGGCAGCTATCCAGGCTTCTCCTGATATCGTATGCGTATATAACACCAAGACCATTGCAGACCATCAGTATGACGATCCCGCTACCCTGTACTACAACGGTGAGTGGACCTTCGACAAGTTCGCTGATATGTGTAATGACTTCACCGATGCTGAGAACGAGCTCTACGGTCTCGACGGTTGGTGGTATTCCGCTTCTCTGGGCCACATGGCCGGTAAGGCTATGATCGAGCTCCAGAACGGTGAGATCGTGAACAATCTGGACGATCCTGACATCGCTAAGGTTCAGGAGCAGCTCTATGAGCGTATCGGTAAGCCTCAGGTTATGTACGATCTGGCTGCTAACGGCTGGTCGATCAGAGGCGGTACCAACGGTCAGGGCGTAGGTTCTTACGAGACCCTGTTCTATCCTATCGGTCTGTGGGGCATTGAGGGTATGCCTGATGCTGTTACCGCTTTCGGTGACGTTGAAGCAGGCGAGATCATGTTCTGCCCGATGCCTAAGTTCACTGCTGATTCCAAGCACTATATGACCGCCCGTGTTGACGGTTACTTCCTCTGCAAGGGTGCTCCGAACCCCGAGGGCTTCGCAGCATTCATGGATTGCCGTATGGCTACCAAGACCAAGCTCCAGGATCTCTCTGATGAGACTCATAGAGAGAACTACAAGTGGAACGAGGATATGATCAATATGCTCCACGAGTGCTACAAGGTAGTTAACGAGAATCCTGTATTCAACTTCACCTCCGGTGTATCCGATGACCTGTCTGCTGCAATGCAGAACATCACTCAGGGTACTATGCTTACCGGCGGTAACGTTAAAAGCTGGACTGAGATCGTTGAGTCTGAGAAGGAGTCCGTTGACTTCTGGATCGAGGACGCTAACGCAGGTATGGTTCAGTAATCCATTACTACGACAGCAAGTGATTTTCATCATTTCTAATTTCCAAAGCAGAACAGTCGGCAGTGCCAGGCCGGCTGTTTTGTTTTTGAGGTAAAAAACGGCGGATTTGTGCAGTGTGCTTTCTTCTTCCTGCTGTTACAGCTGTTTCTTTGTGCATAATTTTAGTTGATATAGTATTGACAAATAATATTATATGCCGTATAATATAGTCAAGGAAACAATATTACAGATAGAAAGGAGAAATGGTTATGGGTTTTCCGATAAGCTCGGGTCTGCTCGACGCGATGGTGCTGGCGATAGTCTCCCGAAGCGATACCTACGGCTATGAGATCACGCAGTTTCTGCGAAGCGCCGTGGACGTTTCAGAGTCAACGCTGTACCCCGTGATGAGAAGGCTCCAGAAAAGCGGTCTGCTCGAGACCTACGACAGAGAATTCCAGGGGAGAAACAGAAGATACTACAGGATCACATCAGTAGGCTCGGCAGCACTCGGAGAGTACAAAAGAGAGTGGACCGACCACAAACGCAAGGTAGACAGTATTTTATTAGGGGAGGGAGCAGAACAATGACCAGAGAGGAATTCCTTGACGCGCTCCGCAAGCGTCTTAACAGGCTCCCGTCAGAGGAGCTCGAGAGTGCTCTCGATTATTACAACGAGATCTTTCTCGACGCGGGTGAGGAGAACGAGCAGGAGACAGCAGAGAAGCTCGGCTCCATCGACAACATCGCAAGACAGATCTATAACGAGAACGGCATAGACCCCGACGGCAGACCTGCTTATATGGTAGAGAGCTACGATCCCGCCGGTGATCCCGGCAGCGAGGATCCGGAGTTCGCAGAGTCGGTCTACGAGAGAATGAAGAGAAAGCGCCAGGAGAGACGGGCAGGCGTGGACGTTCAGGAGCCCGAGCTTGGCCCCTCGGTGCTGGACAGAGTAAAGCAAGGTGAGTTCTCCACCGCGAGACTTGTCCTGGTGATCTGCCTCTTCCCGATCTGGCTGCCGCTGCTGATCGTGGCATTCGTACTCAGCTTCGTGTTCTCGATCCTCGGAATGGTACTTGAGGTAGTGTTTATCTCGGTAGGGGTCGTATCGCTGATATCCGGCGTCGTGTACCTCTTCTCGATCCCTCCCGTAGGGATAATGAGCCTGGGCATCGGGCTGATCCTTGTGGGCCTGTTCATCCTGACGATGAAGGCAGTATTCAAGGGCTGCTTCAAGATGTTCGCAGGTATGGCAAGCGCCACGGCGGGACTGTTCCGCACTATTATCTATGGAGGTGCAGCAAATGGATGAGCTAAAGCCCCGTAATTATACTGCGGTAGTTTCGCTGATAATAATCCTGGCAGGCATTGTGCTTCTGGTGATAGGCCTGATCATCTGGCACACCGGCGGCTCGGAGAAATATCTCAAGGCTGAGGATTTCAGCATCACAAATCAGGGGATGGATGACGTCACCTCGATCAATCTGGAGATCGACAACGGCATCGTAAGGATCAAGCGCGGCGGCGATAAGCTGGATTGCGTAGTTACCAATGCTCCCGAGGGCGTTTATGCCCACGGCATCAAGGATAACAAGTTCTACATCGAGAAGAAGACCAGCAGCTTCTGGTTCGCAAACAACGGTCTGCTCAATCTTCTGGCGGGGAACAAGCTCCGTCCCACATTTGAGATAAGCATCCCCGACAAGCTCTATGACAGCTTCTCGGTGGAGCTCGGCTCCGGTGAGCTGGAGATAGACGACATCCGCGCCAAGTATGTGAAGATAGAGTCCGGCGCGGGAGAGGTCAATGCCAACAACATCGTGGCTGAGAACAAGCTGGAGGCTGATATGGGCGCCGGCAAGCAGAGCTATTCTAACTGCGAGGTCGGTGAGCTGGACTTCGACTGCGGTGCAGGCGAGACCGAGTTCAGCGGCAGCATTTCCGACAAGGTGGACATCGACGGCGGCGTTGGTGCCATCAAGCTGACTATCTACGGCAACTACAACGACTACGATCTCGATATCGACAAGGGTATCGGAGGCGTTGACATCAACAAGGGCGATACCTCGGTCGGCAGCACCAAGAACATCCCGATGAAGATCGACTGCGGCATCGGCGAAATAAAGCTCGATTTTGTTAACAAGAACCGCGGGGAGGTGAATTCGTAATGGAGAAGAAGCTCTACAGAAAGAGAGAGGGCAAGATGATCTGCGGCGTATGCGCAGGCGTTGCCGAATACTTTGAGGTGGATCCCAACGTAGTAAGGATCGGTACCGTTATCCTCGGATGCATGGGTGTGGGTGTTATCACCTATATCGTAGCTGCGATCATCCTTCCCGAGAAGCTGTCCTGAGTTTTTCAAAGGATGCGGATATAAAAACCAAAGCCCCGAGGCATTGCCCCGGGGCTTGTTCGTTATGCTGCTTTTTGATGGAACGCTCAGGGTTTGTCGGGATCCATAAAGACTCTGGAGCCTGTTGCACCCCTTTGCCCCTGATACTTTCCGTTATAGGGATTCAGGGCATGATCGTCCATTTCCGCAAAGACCAGCTGTCCTACTCTGCGGCCGCATTTGAGCTCTATGGCGCAGCGGTTGGCGTTATACAGCTCCAAAGTGATCTCACCCTTAAAGCCGGGATCGACCCAACCGGCATTCTGGATAAACAGGCCCATCCTGCCGAGGGAGCTTCTGCCCTCAACAAATGCGGTGAGGTCATCAGGCAGCTCAAAGTATTCCATAGTCGTTGCCAGAACGAACTGCCCGGGCAGTATCAGGTAGGTATCGGTCTTTATGGTCTTGTAGTTTATCTGGCTGTCCAGAGTTATTATCCCCGAGGGGGTGTCATCCACGACGCTGAAGGTATCGCCCAGCCTGATATCAACACTTGCAGGCTGGATCTGTTCTTTTGTAAGCGGGTTGATGACCAGCGATCCCTCATCCAGCATCCTGAGAATGGTTTTATCCGATAAGATCATAAATATTGCTCCTTTTTTGCATAATGATCCCTTTGATCACAGTAACTATTATACTTCCAAACGGTATAAATGTCAATAGAAACGCCGGAGCTATTCTGATCCCGCAGCCCTGAAAGATGAGGGCAATACAGCTTTCTGTCCAAAAAATAGGTCTGATAATAAGAATATCGCAAAAGCTATTGTAATCTCTGAAAAAGTGTGGTATAGTTAAAATAGGTATATATATTCGTTTGGTCATATACCAAAGGAGTTACATAATGAACGATAATTCAAACAGACTATTCAAAAAGCTCGCTTCGGTGCAGATGATACCGCTGCTCATACTGATAGTGCTGCTTATGATGATCGGTCTGAAGTCGCTGACCCAGAATATGGAGGGCGAGATACAGCTCCGCCTTTCGGGTTATGCCAATATGCTGGGCTCGGTGCTCCACGATGAGTACGGCGGTATGCCCACCTATCAGAGCGGGCGGCTGTTCTTCGGTGATGATGAGCTCACGGGAGTTAATTCCGTGGTGGATAAGTTCAAGAAGAACACCGGCGCCGAGTTCACCTTCTTTGTGGGTGACGTCAGGGCGCTGACCACAGTTACCCGCGAGGACGGCGAGCGGGCCATCGGCACACGGCTCTCGGACGAGGTGATCTATGAGGAGGTCAGCAGCGGCAAGAGCTTCTTTGCCAAGGACTTCAAGATAATGGGCAAGCGCTTTTACGGTATGTATTCCCCCTACATCGTGGACGGCAAGGTGGTGGGGATGGTCTTTGCCGGCGAGAGCTCCGAGAGCGTGCGAAAGGGTATGCTCAGCGTTATCAGGCAGATGCTGATAGTGTTCATCATTACTCTGATGATCGCCATAGTAATAGTCATATTCTATTCGCGGAATATGACCAGGCAGCTGCGGGAGATCAAGAACTACATAGGCGGGCTGTCAAAGAGCAAGTTCGATGTTGAGATGTCCGAGGCGGTGCTCGACCGTGAGGACGAGGTGGGCGACCTGGGCAGATACGCCGTTGACGTGGGCAACGTAGTGCGGAGGCTCATCGCCACCGACCCGCTGACGTGTCTTTACAACCGCCGTGCAGGCGAAGCGGAGTTCACGGCTCTGCTTGCTAAGGAGAGCGGCACCGACAGATACATCGCTGCGATGCTGGATATCGACTTCTTCAAGAGCCTCAACGACCGCTTCGGCCATGATTACGGCGACAGGGTGCTGGTGGGTGTCTCGGATATAATGAGGCAGTATGTGAGCGAATACGGCTTTGTCTGCCGGTGGGGCGGAGAGGAGTTCCTGATGGGGATGCGCTGCTCCGAGCAGGAGGCTGTCATCTGCTTTGAGAACATCCTGGGAGACATCCGGGGCATCGATCAGGATGAAGAAGGGAAGCCCCTTATCACCGCCACCATAGGCGCCGCCATCTATGACGGGCGCAGGGAGCTTTACGATATGGTCAACCGCGCCGATGAATGCCTCTACAAGGGCAAGAACGGCGGCAGGAACCGCATCGTCACATACCGGGAAACGGAAGAGCATCAGGTGACGGAGAAGGAATACACCTGACATTGATAGAATAATAAAACCGCCCGCAGAGCCATGCTGCTCTGCGGGCGGTAACTGTTTACATAAGCTGATTGCATACCTGTTTCAGGATAGTGCCGTAGGGCGCGATGTTGAGATGTATCCCATCGCCGCCCCAGACATTGCCGCCGCGAAGTGCGGTATTGATGTCGATGTATCCGTACTCGGTGTTGGCAAGGCAGGCCTTCATAGCGCTGTTGAAGGAGTCGATCCTGCTGTTGGAGAAGCCGCTGTTATTGGTGGGCGTGATAGAGCAGACATAGAACTTGGAATCGGGGGTCACCGACTTCATCCAGTCAAGGAGCTTGAGATACTTGTTGCAGTAATCCTCCTTGGAGCCCATATTCAGGTCGTTCATACCCATAGAGCAGATAACTATCTTGGGCTTTGCCGCCGAATATACGGTCTTGAAATCGCTTACCAGATTACCGTAATGGAACCAGAACTGTCCGTTGGTATCGGTGTGTAGGGTGAAGATATTTCTTGCGGCTGCGCAGCCCTCCGCCAGCACCTGATCCTTGGGCATCCAGTTGTAGACCTTCAGGCCGGAGCAGATGGAGTCGCCCACGAAGGTGATGTTCTTGATGAATTCGATCTGCTCCTGGGTGAAGCCAGCATTCTTGTAGAGCGAGGCTGTGGTCCCGGAGCTGTAGAAGGAGTCGTAGCGCTTCTCCTGCTCACCAACGTCGATATGCTCGCTGGGCACCTCAGCGGGAGTCTCCTGCTTCTTTGTCTCGTCGGAGGTCTTCTTAGCGGCAGTGGTAGTTGTGGTGGTAGTCTTTTTGGTGGTGGTAGTCACCTTGGTGGTGGTAGTGGGTGGCGCGGTCTCGGCCTCGGTAACGGCTTCGGTCTCGGTGACTGTATCGGTCTCAGTCTCCGTTTCAGTCTCGGTCTCGGTCTCAGTTTCGGACACTGTGCTTACCGAGGTCTCAGCCGTGGAAACCGTGGCAGTGACCGTCTCGGGGATATTGTCCTGGCTGCCGAAGCCCCTGCCTGTCTCGGAGGCCGAGGCGGTGGCAGCGGTAGTGGTCTGAGCCGAAATATTATCCGCGATGGACGAGCCGTTGGCGCATCCCGCGCAGAGCAGCAGGGCAGCCATAGCCGATGCTGCAATTCTCGTTCTTTTGTTCATAGCTGCATCTCCTTTATAACAGCGGTATCTGTTTTCCGCTTTTCTTTTACCAGTACATGAATACCGGTGTGCCGATGGGAACATTGTTATAAACGAACTCTGCGGCCTTATAGGGCATATTTATGCAGCCGTGGGAGCCGTTGTAGACATAGACCTTTCCGCCGAAGGCCGAGCGCCAGGTGGAATCGTGCAGGCCGACGCCGAAGGTGGAGATATTGTTCCAGTAGGTCACGGGGGTGTTCCAGGTCTCGCCTGCGGCAGTAGAGCCGGTCAGAACCTTGTTCTTCTCCTTGAGCCACAGCTTGTAGACGCCGCCGGGAGTTCTTCTCTCCTCGGTATCCTTACCGGAGACGATATCGCATTCGTACTTCATCTCGCCGTTTTCGTAGTACCAGAAATGCTGCTTTTCAAGGTCTACCTCGCAGTAGGTATTGCCGAAGTCGGTATCCTTGGTGCGGTATTTCGGGTCGCAGGCATACTCGTAGTTTGAATACTGGGTTATGTAGTAGATAGGCTTTGCGGTGGTATCCTTACCCTTCTTGATAAGGTCGATGACCAGGTCGCACATCTTCTCCTGATCTATCCACCAGCCGTAGCAGCCCTCGCCCTGCTCGACAACGATCTCACCTCTGGAGGTGGAGTTGAACTTCCGGGGCTTCTTGTAGGTGTCGTATTCCTCGGCGATGCGCTCTACATAAGCCATAGCCTTATTGCGGTCAACGGTGATCTCGTTGAGGGCGTTGCCGTCCTCAAAGCTCACCCAGCTCATAAACTCGGTGCCGGTGAGGGTGGTGGTCTCATAATTGAAATCGAAGCTGATGAGCACATCCTCCAGGCTTTCCAGTTCCTTGAGCTTATCCTCCAGGTCTGCGGCAAAGATCTTGGGAGCCTGATAGATATCGCAGGTCTCCAGATCTATCTCGTAGACGTCCAGCTTGATCTTGCTCTCAACAAAGTCGATGAGATCGTCCAGCTTGGTGTCGTCGATCTTATCGCCCCGGTGCTCCTTGACTACCTCAAATGTCCCGTTTACATACTTTATATATGCGTCTGCGGGCTGCACCTTGCCGGAGGTATCCACGATCCTGGTCTTGAGCTCGGCCCGGAGCAGGGTCCTGTCATAGGTGAAGGCGGTCTCAAAGCGGTATGCCCTGGGGCTGTCGCTGAACCAGGCATAGTAGTTCTGCTGGGACATATACTGGGATATCATCGTCTTGACATTATCCTGATACCCTATATCCGAGAGTGGGATCTCCGTCCTGCCGCCGTCGATCTTCAGAATGGTGATAGCGTCGTTTGCGCGTGTCTTTCCGCTGACGGCAGTGTAGGCGTCGGCTTCGTTCATGCCGCTGACGTCGATGCCGTTTATGGTGGTGTTTTTGAGAAATTTGCCCTGCGCCTCACGCAGGCCGTGGAAATACACGATCGCCAGGAATATCAGCACGATGGCCAGCACTATTATAAATGCTATGACCGCAGCCTTGAAGCCGCTCATACGCTTCTTCTTGGCGGGCTTTTTCTTTGAGGACTTATTATTCCCGCTCCCGCTGCGCTTCTGAGGTGGGTGCTTTTTCTTCGGGCGCTCCCGTTCCTCATTTTCCTGCATCGACTCCATTATTCTCCGCGCCATTTCCTCCTTGGAGGCCTGACGGGGGTTAGCTGTCATATCTGCCATAGGTTCGCTCCTTTGGAACTCTGATTTTTCGTCATACACAAATATTATACAACATTTTTTGCCCTATTTCAACTGTTGCTTTTCCACAATAAATAACCCTCCCGCTTGTAAAATAAGTCCAAACTGACGATTTGGCAAAAACAGGCTGAAAGTTTAAATTGAGTTTAAAAAGCAGGAATATAATACCTGAGTATGATGCAATATCATTAGACGATCGTAAAACTCCGCGTAAAATGCGCTCCCCGCCGCACCCGGCGAGGATAAAGCAAAAAGCGAGTAAAAACAGAATTGTAAAACCACCTCGTAAGTATGCAGGCTTCGGAGTTTTTGCGATCGGCTGTGAAAAATCATCGGAAGGAGACAGAATATGCTTAGTTTAAAGGAAATCGTCAAGGACTATGTGACGGGCGATGAGACCGTCCATGCGCTGAAGGGCGTTGATCTTGAGTTCCGCGAGAACGAGTTCGTTTCGATACTCGGCCCCTCGGGCTGCGGCAAGACTACTCTGCTCAACATCATCGGCGGACTTGACCGCTACACCAGCGGCGACCTCATCATCAACGGGCGTTCCACCAAGGAATTCAAGGACCGTGACTGGGACACCTACCGTAACCACTCCATCGGCTTCGTGTTCCAGAGCTACAACCTGATACCTCATCAGACGGTGCTCTCCAACGTTGAGCTGGCACTGACCCTGTCGGGCGTTTCAAAGGCAGAGAGAAGAGAAAGAGCCATCAACGTGCTGGAGCAGGTAGGTCTTAAGGATCAGATCCACAAGAAGCCCAACCAGATGTCCGGCGGCCAGATGCAGAGAGTTGCCATTGCAAGAGCTCTGATAAACGACCCGGATATCCTTCTCGCAGACGAGCCCACCGGCGCTCTCGACTCACAGACCAGCCTGCAGATCATGGAGATACTCAAGGAGATCTCCAAGGATAAGCTGATCATTATGGTCACCCA
The DNA here is from genome assembly GCA_017542125.1 of Ruminococcus sp. GTDB lineage: Bacteria > Bacillota > Clostridia > Oscillospirales > Ruminococcaceae > FB2012. Next base: position 4,593 of record JAFXXU010000047.1, on the reverse strand, counting down.
CAACCCCGACCTGGCAGAAGAGTATTCCACCAGGATCATCAAGCTGCTGGACGGCAAGGTAACTGACGACTCCAACCCCTACGAGGCAAGCGTGGTCGAGCCCATCAAGGATAAGACACAGGAGAAGAAGGATAAGAAGCAGAAGACCTCCATGTCCTTCCTTACGGCACTTTCCCTCTCTATGAACAATCTGCTCACCAAGAAGGGGCGCACCATCCTCACCGCCTTTGCGGGAAGTATCGGTATCATCGGCATAGCGCTGATACTCTCGCTCTCCAGCGGTGTTCAGAACTATATCGACCATGTTCAGGAGGATACCCTTTCCAGCTACCCCCTCCAGATCGAGCACCAGACCTTTGATATCAGTGAACTGCTCACCAGTATGACCGGTGAAACCGCCAATCAGGTCAAGTACGACGACGGCAAGATCCATACCAACAACAGGATGTATAATCTTGTTAACACTATGGTGAGCCAGGTCATCACCAATAACCTGAAATCCTTCAAGTCCTTCCTGGACGACGATGCCAACGGCTTCAAGGAGCTCACCACCAGTATCAAGTACACCTATCAGACCCCGCTGAACGTTTACCGCGCCGATTTTGACAACGGCCTGGTAAAGACCAACCCCACCACCATCATCGACGATCTGTATGCCAGCATGGGTGTAAGCTACAACGTTTCTGGCGCTGCGGGATCTATGATGAACATGGGTACGCAGAACTATAACGTCTGGAGCGAGCTCATCGACAACGATGATATGCTCAAGAGCCAGTATGACGTTATTTACGGCAGGATGCCCGAGAACTATAACGAGGTCGTTCTCATCGTTGACGAGAACAACTGCATCCATGACTACACCCTCTACACCCTCGGCCTCAGGGATTCCGAGGAGATAAAGCAGATGCTCAGGGACTCTCTGGCAGGCGTGAGCGTTGAAAAATCCAAGGGCGAGGATACCGTATTCACCTACGAGGATATCATGAAACTGAAATTCAAGCTGCTGGTCAACACCGATTATTACGATCAGCAGGTCGACGGCGTCTGGGTAGACAAGTCTGACGATGAAGCCTTTATCGTCAACAAGCTCAGCACCAGCGAGGATATCACGATAGTAGGTATCTTAAGACCCAACCCCGAAGCTGTCACCACCTCCACCAGAGGCGGTACCATCGGATATAAGAGCGCTCTGATGACCCACCTTATCGAGAAGGTCAACGAGAGCGAGATCGTAAAGCAGCAGAAGGCTGATCCCACCATTGATGTATTCACCGGTATGCCCTTTGAGGAAAGAGATATTGCCGAGCAGCTCTACGATATGTATATAGCCTCTATCCAGGACGAGGAGCAGAAGGCTCAGGTGCAGGCTTACGTTGATCAGCAGAAGGCTGAGGGCAAGAAGCTTGAAGTCACCGAGGAGATGCTCAGTGCTTATGTTCAGAACCTCCCCGCAGACCAGCAGGCCACCGTCAGCGCATATCTGCAGCAGCTCAAGGAATCCGGCCTCTCGCCCAACGATATCTTCGAGCGTTTCTCCGGCCAGATGAAGCTGGGCTCCGATGCCACCTATGACGACAACCTGCTGAAAATGGGCGTTTCCGACCTCTCCGACCCCTACCGCATCAACATCTATCCCAAGGATTTCGAGTCCAAGGAAAAGATCGTTGAGAAGATCGACAACTACAACAACGCCGTGGGCGAGAAGGATAAGATAACCTACACCGATTATATCGGTCTGCTGATGAGCTCGGTATCCACCATCATCAACGCTATCAGCTACATCCTTATCGCATTCGTGGCTATCTCGCTGGTGGTATCCTCCATAATGATAGGTATAATCACCTACATCTCCGTTCTGGAAAGAACGAAGGAGATCGGTATCCTGCGAAGCATCGGTGCCTCGAAGCGGGACATCAGCCGCGTATTCAACGCCGAGACCCTTATCGTGGGCTTCTGCGCGGGCGCTATGGGTATCATAGTCACGCTGCTGCTGAACATACCCATCAATATCATTATCAAGAGCATTACCGACATCAGCGGGCTTTCCAAGCTGCCCTGGGCCGGCGCCGCGATACTTGTGCTCATCTCCATGATGCTGACCTTCATTGCGGGACTTATCCCCTCGAAGATCGCAGCCAAGAAAGACCCTGTTATCGCGCTCAGAACGGAATGATCCCCCTGTAAATCACATCCGCCCGGAGGCTTCACGCTTCCGGGCGTTTTTGTCTTGCAAATTGAGCGCAGCCGTGGTATAATGATATCACACAGCTAAAAGGGGGCGGGCGTATGACAGGCTATATCCATTCCACCGAGAGCTTCGGCACGGTTGACGGGCCGGGAGTGCGGTTCGTCATATTTATGCAGGGCTGCCCCATGCGCTGCCTTTACTGCCACAATCCTGATACCTGGGAACCCCGCAAGGGCACCGAGCGCACCGTTCCCGACCTGCTGGCGGAGTATGAGTCGGGGAAGGAATTCTATAAAAACGGCGGGATCACCGTTACGGGGGGCGAGCCCCTCTTGCAGATAGATTTCGTTACAGAGCTGTTTGAGGAAGCCAAACGCCGGGGCATACACACCTGCCTCGATACCTCGGGGATACTTTTCGATGAGAGCAGCGGGAGAACCGTCCAAAAATTCGTACAATTATGCAAGGCCACAGACCTTGTGATGCTTGACATCAAGCACATCGACGACGAGGTTCACCGCAGGCTTACAGGGCATTCAAACAAGGCTGTCCTTGCCTTTGCACGCTTTTTGAGAGAGCAGGGAGTGGAGCTTTGGGTGCGGCACGTTGTAGTCCCCGGGCTCACCGATGACGAGAGCGCTCTGCACAGGCTGGGCTGGTTCCTGGGGGAGCTTAAAAACCTCAAAGCCCTGGATGTTCTGCCCTATCATACGATGGGCAAGGCGAAATACGAGAGGCTGGGCATACCCTACCCCTTGGGTGACACCCCTCCCGCTGACAGCGCTCTTGCGGCAAAAGCCCGGGATATCATAATGCAGGGCATCAAAGACCGCCTCCGCTCTTGACTTGGAGCCCCGGGCGTGGTATGATAGAGAAAAGACAGGCATTCCCTGAAAAGGAGGATATATATGTTAAGGACCGCTCTGCTGGTAGTCGGCGGGATATCCCTTGCATCCGGCGTGTTCTACGCCTTGAAGCAAAAGACCCGTATGACCGGCTTCAGCCTTATAGGTGCCGGAGCACTCTGTGTTCTCTTCGGGCTGTTCGTAGCCTGAGAAGGAAATATCCCGACCGTGCAGCTGCACAGCCGGGATATTGTTTTTTTATAAGTTATCTTTGTCAGCAGCTCAGAGAGCCTTTGCTATGCGGATGATGCTCTCGGTGACAAGGGCCTTGAACCTGGGAGCTGCCTTGTCGGCACTCTCCTGGACCTCTGCGTGGGTGAGGGGCTTGTCGGTAAGGCCGCAGGCAAGGTTCGCCACGCAGGACACCGCGCAGACCCTCATACCGCAATGGTGCCCGGCTACCGCCTCGATAGAAGTGGACATACCCACCGCATCTGCACCTAGGGTTCGGAGCATCCTGATCTCGGCGGGGGTCTCGAAGGAGGGGCCTGTCAGCTGAACGTAGACGCCCTCTTTGAGCTCGATGCCCAGATCATCGGCTGCGGCTTTGATTATCCCCCGGAGCTGGCCGTCGTAGACCTCGCTCATATCCGGGAAGCGGGTACCCAGCTCATCCACGTTGCGCCCGATAAGTGGGTTCGGCACAAAGCAGGAGATATGATCCTTGATGAGCATAAAGTCCCCCGCCGTGAAGTCGGTGTTTATGCCGCCGGAGGCATTGGTGAGGAAGAGCGCCTCGGCGCCCATCATCTTCATCAGCCTGGTGGGGAGGACAACGTCGCGCATGGGGTAGCCCTCATAAAAATGTACCCGCCCCTGCATCACCACCACGGGGACGTCCCCGATATAGCCGAATACGAACCGCCCCTTATGCCCCTCAACGGTGGAGAGGGGGAACTGAGGCAGATCCTTATAATCCACGGCGACCTTGATATCGACGCAGTCATCTGCGAAATCACCCAGCCCGGAGCCCAACACCAACCCCACCTTCGGCACGAAATCCGTGTAGGAGCGGATGGTTTCCAGAAGCGCCCTGAGCCTGGCGTAGTCGTCCCGCTGATTTATGTCGGTGACAGGTGCGGGTGTTGCGGGCATCATACCGCCTGAGAACCAGGAGGGCGGGCCGTAGACCATCTGGGTGTTGCGGGCATCATTTATCAGCTCGGACTCTGCCGGTATCGGCTCCGGCTCAATGGGCGGGCCGTAAAGATCCTCTATCTCCTCATCCGGGGAGAATTCCTTTTCATTGAACGTCTTCATATCTGAGCCTCCTGTCAAAGGTCTGTCGTTTTATACTATTATAACTCAAAAGGGCGGCTCTGTCAATGCAGAGAGCCCTCCGGAGCAGGGAAGTATTAAGGCAACACCGCACAACCCGCGGCTGACGCCTCTGCACGCCATCTGCCGTGTCAAGCCTGCTTGACGACCGGCTTATCCGTCATATTACCCAAATTCTCCTTGCCGGGCGCCAGCCCGCCTGCGTCGAATTTGGGCAATCTG
>JAFXXU010000005.1 GCA_017542125.1 Ruminococcus sp. | reverse complement strand
TCTGGTAGAGCGCCACCTTGCCAAGGTGGAGGTAGCGAGTTCGAGCCTCGTAATCCGCTCCAAATCGGCGCTATAGCCAAGTGGTAAGGCGTAGGTCTGCAACACCTTGATCGCCGGTTCAAATCCGGCTGGCGCCTCCAGCAAGAGCTCTCTGTGGGAAACAGAGGGCTCTTTTTTTGGCATTGCAGGACGGATCTTGAGCGGAAACGATTACATCCGGAGCTTTTTCCCGCACATCCCCGATAGCTCTCAAACCCCGTAAAACTGCGGGTTTGAGGGGGGTGATAGTTAAATGATTTAAGCAACATACTCACGCTGTCGGCATTTTTCACTCTATTATTTGTTGAAACCTCGGCATATTGTGGTAAACCGCTGAAAATTCTTAAATATCATTGACATTGAGGCAGAACATTTGTAAAATATACTTATCGGGTCTGCAAAGGGGCAGTGTGCCCGTGTATAACAGGGAGGGACAAATGAAAGAAAAGCTTTCGTCGCTCAGAGCAAAGGCTAAGATATATATAAGCCGCAACCTGTTGTTTCTGACCTTCGTTCTTACGTCGGTCATCAACTCGTTTCTGCTCAGAGCAACAACCGTGGGTTTCAATTACAACTTTATAAAGCCGCTGCTGGCCGATATTGCGCTTTCGCTGTTTTTCGGACTGTTCGGCTTCTGTTTCAGGCCTAAAAGAAGGTTTCCTTACTTCTTGACCGTCTGCATCTTTTTCACGATACTTTGTTCGGGAAATTCCATCTACTATACCAATTACCGCTCGTTTTTGTCGGTGTCGCTGATCTCCACAGCTTCTCAGCTGGGCGGAGTGATGAACGCCGTTACCAATCTGATCGAGCCCAAGCATTTCGTGTTCATCTGGGCGATAATCGCTCATATAGTCGTTTATGTGCTCATCAGGAAAAAGAAGCCCGGCTACTTCGATGAGGTGGAGGAAATGCACCTCAGCCGCAAGGACGCTCTCACCTCCTTTGCAGCTGCTATGGTATCCCTCGGTATCTTCGCCGCCACCCTTACCGGCACCGACGTTTCCCGTCTTGCCAAGCAGTGGAACCGGGAGTACGTTCTGGGTACCTTCGGGCTCTATACCTATCAGCTCTCGGATACCGTCACCTGCATACACTCCAAGGTGAATATGTGGCTCGGCTACGATGAGAACCAGCAAGCCTTTGCGGATTTCTACAACGACAAGACCAAGGAGATCCCCCAGGATAAAAAGGCCAACGAGTACACCGATATCTTCAAGGGCAAAAACGTCCTAGTCATCCACGCCGAGAGCGTTCAGGGCTATCTGCTGGATACTTACATCAACGGCAAGCCGCTGATGCCCAACCTCAAAGCACTCTCGGAAAAGGGACTTTACTTCTCCAACTTCTATGCTCAGGAGTCGGTGGGGACCAGCTCCGACAGCGAGTTCACCTTTGCATCCTCGCTGATGCCTGCCTCCAGCGGCACCGTCGCCATAAATTACTGGGACAGGGATTATACCACCACCCAGTCGATGCTCCGTGACAAGGGCTATTATGTGTTCTCGATGCACGGCAACAACGGCTCCTACTGGAACCGCTTAAACCTGCATAACTCCCTGGGCTACGATAAGCTCTATAATTACTCCAACGACTTCGTCCTCGACGAGATGATCGGTCTCGGCCTTTCGGATAAGTCCTTCTTCAGGCAGGCTGTGCCGAAGATCAAGGCCATCTCCCTGGAGCACAAGAACTACTACGGAGCTCTGCTGATGCTCACCAATCATACGCCCTTTACCGATATCGAGCGTGTCTCCGATTACAGCGTGGATTTCAAGTACCGCGTTGTTGATCCAGAGACCGGCGTGGTAGAGCAGAAGTCTGCTCCTTTCCTGGAGGGGACCAAGCTGGGCAGCTACTTCAAGTCCGCCCACTATGCCGACGAAGCCCTGGGTCAGCTTATGACCGATCTGGAAAAGGAAGGTCTGCTTGACAACACCGTCCTGGTCATCTACGGCGACCACGATGCCAAGGTCAAGGAGGATCAGTATGAGTATTACTACAACTACGATCCCTTCACCCAGGAGGTCATTTCCGAGGGCGAGGAGGGCTATGTACCCGTTGACGGCTTCTACTATAATATCAACCGCAAGGTGCCCCTCATAATCTGGAGCAAGGATCTCAAGGAGCCCAAGGAGATCACCCGCGTTATGGGTATGTACGACGTTCAGCCCACGCTGGGCAACATGTTCGGCTTCTCAAACAGCTACGCCCTTGGCCACGATATCTTCTCCATCCCGGAGGATGAGGAAAACGTCGTTATCTTCCCCAACGGCAATTTCGTTACCGACACCGTCTACTACGACAGCCAGAAGGAAATGTATTTCGATCTGAGGGACTATGACAACGTAGCTAAGTATGCTTCCTGCAATCAGGCCTACAAGGACGAAGCCAACCTGCTGATCCGTGACCCCGAGACCTATACCTACAAGCGCCTGACCGACAGCACCTACAGCACCGAGGCAGCTGCCTCACGCACAAACAACGGTGCCGTCACCGAGGACTATGTAGCCAAGTATGTGGCTTATGCCGAGGAGAGGATCAGTATCTCCAACGCCATAATCTACTACGATATGATAAATAAGTCAGAGAGCGAGTGGTCGGGAGAGAACACCGATGACCCCGACCGCGACAGCGTCTTTGCTCCCCCCGATGCGAACACAAGAGAGCGGCTCTATGCCGTATAGCGGCGCAGTTTTTAATTTTTTTACAAAAAATTTCTCAAAAGGCTTGCAATTTGGGAAATCATATGTTATAATAATATGGTATTGTGAATAAGAAGTTATTCCGAGATAATGAATGGAGGTGCGAATAATGGCAAAATGTGACATTTGCGGAAAGGGTGTAACTTTCGGCATCAAGGTATCTCACTCGCACAGAAGAACTAACAGAGCTTGGAAGCCCAACGTAAGGAGAGTCAAGGCAATGGTCAACGGTACTCCCACACACGTTTACGCTTGCTCCAGATGCCTGCGTTCCGGCAAGGTTGAGCGTGCCTGATCGCGTATAATTTAAGAATTATTAAAGACGCTCCCGCGTATTTCCGCGGGAGCGTCTTTGCGTTGTGTGTTATTTTGTCATTTCCTCGTAGATCGCCGCAACCTCGTCGATATTGCCCTGAGCCTTAAGCTCGCCGTGATCGAGGAGGATAGCCTTGTTGCAGAGGCGCTTTACCTGATCTATCGAGTGGGATACGAACAGTACCGTTACCCCCGAATCGAACATTCCCATGATCTTGTTCTCGCTCTTCTTGCGGAATTTTGCATCTCCTACCGAGAGCACTTCGTCAAGGATAAGTATGTCGGGATCCACCAGCGTTGCTATTGAGAACCCGAGACGGGATTTCATACCCGAGGAGTAATTCTTTATGGGCACGTCTATGAAATCTTTCAGCTCGGAGAATTCAACGATCTCATCGTATTTCTCGTCAACGAACTGCTTTGAGTAGCCCAGCACCGAGCTGTAAAGGTAGATGTTCTCCCGTCCGGTGTACTGCGAGTCAAAGCCCGCCCCCAGCTCCAGCAGGGGAACTATCCTTCCGTGGCGGATCACCTGACCCTCAGTGGGCTTGAACACTCCGGCAATGACTTTCAGCAGCGTGCTCTTGCCGGCGCCGTTGAGACCCAGCACTCCCACCCTGTCACCCTTCTCGACCTTGAAGTTTATATGCTTCAGCGCCCAGAATTCGTTGTATTTTATCTGCCTTTTGACAAACTTGATGAAGTATTCCTTTAAGCTGTCCAGCTTTTCCTGGCTCAGATTGAATTTCATCGAGATGTCGTTGACCTCTATCGCATAATTAGGCATAGCGCTTTCCCTTTCATATGTGGAGAATGAATTTGTCCTGATTTTTCTTGAACATCCAGAAGCCCAGTAGCAAGGTCACGAAGCTGAAAACAAGCGGCATAACTATCCAGTAGGGCTCGGTGAACATGGAGCTGCCGTAGACCGCATCACGGAAGGTCTTGATCGTGCCGTAGAGGGGGTTGATCTTTAGGATCCAGTCGGTATGGGTCTTTGCGAGCATCGAGGGGTCGTAGAAGATAGCGCAGGTGTACATAATGAGCATCAGCGCCACCTCCCAGAGGTATTCAAGATCCCGGAAGAATACCGCCATGGTGGAGAGCATCATACCCACGCCCAGGGTCAGCAGGAACAAGGTGAACAGCGGTATTATCGCTGTCAGCGTCCACAGGCTGGGGTAAACGCCCAGCACCGTTGCCACAGCCGCCAGAACTATCAGCGAGATCAGGAATATGATGAAATTGAAGATCACGCAGGAGAGGGGGTACATATATTTCGGAACATATACTTTTTTTATCATCCCGCCGTTGGCTCGGATAGATCGCATAGCCGTCTTTGTGCCCTGTGAGAAGAAGCTGTAAAGCAGCCGCCCCGTCAGGATGTATACGGGGAAGGCACGGTCCTTCTTGCCGTACATAGCGCTGAACACTACCGAGAGCACCGCCATTTCCATAAGCGGCTCCAGCAGCGTCCAGATTATGCCGAGATAGCTGCGGCGGTATTTCAGCTTTATCCCTTTTTTGACCAGCTCACGAAGCAGAAAACGGTATTTCTTGAAGCTGTCGATGTATTTCTTCATAGTGTGTCCTTTCGGTCAATTACTTTTGAGCAGGCTCTCAAACTGCTGTGCTGCGCGGCGGTTGAACTCTTCGCCGTCGATGTTCAGCAGCGGCACTCTGCCCTCTGTGAAGGCTGTGAGCCCCTGATATATCCCCTTTGCGCTGACGGGAACTGTCATCCCGCCGTACTCCGCCATAAGATCCTTGGGGCCGTTGATCTCGGTGGAGATCACAGGCTTGTGCAGCGTGTCAGCCTCAAATATGGTAACGGGCAGAGCCTCGTGCCGGGATGAAAGCACGAACAGGTCACAGGCCTTCAGTACGGGCATGGGGTTTGACATAGACCTTATCACAACTATCCTGTCCTTTGCAGGGGAGGCCTTAGCCAGCGAGAGTGTCTGCTCGTAGAGCTCGCCGTAGCCGCCGATGATGATAAGCAGGCTGTCAGGGTGATCCATGTAAAAGCGCCCGAAGGCTCTTATCAGCAGGTCGTGCCCCTTCTCGCGGGAGAACCGCCCTATGGTGATGAGCTTCGTCCCCTTGCCCGAGAGCAGCTCCTTGAGCTTATCCTCCGGAACTGTCGCCTCGGTGTCCTCATCGAAGCGCAGAGGCTGGGAGGCTTGCTCCAGCACTCTCTTGTAGGGATGGATGTTGTTAACAACGGTGATGTTGTCCTCTCTGCCGCTTATCTCCTTAACGGGAGGTATCATCCCTGCCGTAACGCAGGCCACCTTATCATAATCGCGGTAGGCAGCTTCAAGGCTCAGCCTGTGCTGGATGTTCTTTTCTTTCAGCTCTTTCAGCATATCGTTATGCACGAATATGCTTCTGGGGCAGCGGAACATCCGAAACAGGTGAATCATATTCTTGCCGTAGCCCTCGAACTGTATCACCGAGGAGACCTTAAGATCCCCGAAGAGCCTTCCGGTATCCCGCCGGCACATCCTTTCGATGAAATGCAGGGCAGGCTTGAAATCCAGCTTGTAGAACAGCACCTCGCTCACACCCTCCAGGAATGTGAACTGGGGCTTTGTGCACATAGGCATGACTCTGGCCTTGCGGGGGATCAGCGTGCACTGCATCGGGTATTCCTTGAGCACATCCTGCTGGAAGGTAACGAAGTACCGCCGCTTGTCAAGATCGGTGTTTTCAAGCAGGCTGATGAGGGAGGCGGTAATGCCGTTGCGCTTCATACAGCCCCCGAAGATCAGCACGTTCTCCTTATTGTCGGGGACGGATTTTTCTTCTATGAGCGTCTTTTTGCCGTCGATGACGTGGGCTATGAGCCTTTCCGCTGCATCGGGGCATTCGTAGGGGCAGAACTTCTTTATAAACGAGCTGTCGTCATAGCTCCTGGGGGAGCAAAGCTCCCTGTAAAGCTCCGATACAGTCCTAACCTTCGGGAAGGGAAGCTCATCCAGCGATAGATACATACCCCGCTCGCGGGTGTATTCCTCCGCATCGTAGGTGAAGAGAACTATCTTTCTGCGGGTCAGCGCGAAATCAAAGAACACGCTGGAATAGTCGGTTATCAGGCAGTCCGCAAAGGCCAGGACGCGGTAGGCGTCAGCCTTCATCGGGATGATGTGCCTGTACTTTTTCAGGTCAAGTGAGGCTCCCACAAAGGGGTGCAGCTTGGCTATTACCACCTCGTCATTACCAAGGCGGCGGTCAAGCTCTCTGAGATAACCGTGCAGCTGTTTTATCGTCTCTTTGGTGTGGACGGCCTTGTTATCGCCTCTCCAGGTGGGCATATAGACATATACCTTCTTGCCCGCAAGACCAAGGCTCTTTTTGAGCCCCTGCGCTGCTTCCGTATCGAAAAGCACCGAGTTGCGGGGATAGCCGCCCAGCAGTATCCTGCCGCTGTATATCCCGTCGATATCATAGGCGGGGAGCATTATATCCCGCATATACTCGCTGGGGTAGAGCAGGTAATCCGAGAGCAGGAAATTGCGCTGAACGTTGCCTATCAGGTGGATGCTGTCCTCAACGTCACGCCCCAGGCATTTCAGGGGGGTGCCGTGCCATACGTTTATGACCGTCTGCCCCTTGCGCTTGATGTAGCGCATCGGCAGAGAAACATCAGTGAAGATATATCTCGCCTTGCACAGCGCCTTGTAGCAGGCAAGGGATTTGATGTCAACGAGAGTTATCCTCTCCGCCAGACCGCGCTGTCTTAGTATCTCTAAGGTTTTGGCTCTGCTTCCGGGGGAGGTGGTCAGGTACAGCCTGAAGCCGCCTCTGCGGGCAAGCGCCTCGGCAAGAGCCAGGATGTTCCCCGCCAGCTCCTCACCGTGGCGGGAGTCCAGCAGTATCATATCTTTACATATCCTCGCGTGCTTATAGCAGCCCACATAGTAGGAGCTTTTTAGCGAGTTTACAACAGCGTCCTTTTTTGTTCTAAGACCCATTATTACAGTCCCTTTGCATTGAATTCAGACTATCCCGCATTCGGTCAGGATGCGCTCGCAGGCGTGACCGTCCTGTGCGGAATTGACAAGCCCGCAGATCTCGCGCCGTTTTTCGCGATGAGGATCCTTGCAGGCGGCGCTGGTGCGTATGAACTTCTCCAGCCCCTCAAAGTCGGTGATGTGTTCACCGGGCATAAGGCTGAGGGGGTCGCCCACAGTGAAGCCCCGGGCGTCATCGTAATCGGCCAGATCGCAGAGCGTGTAGCCGATGGGGCGGTCGTGGAGCATATAGTCAAATGCCACCGAGGAATAGTCGGTTATGAGGGCTATGCTGGACTTCATCAGCCGGAATACATCCGTGTTCTGATGCTCCAGCGTCCTCTCCTTGATGAATATGATGCTTTTCAGATTTGGCGGCGCTGCCGATACATCCTGCATCGGGTGAGGCTTGATCACCAGCTTGAAGCCAAGCGCCGTAAGTACACTGTCGAGCCTGTGGAGCTCCTCGGCAGTTTTGATAAGGGGCAGCCCGAGCTCGCTCTCAAAGCCCGAATTTACGCTGCCCAGCTTCTCCGATGTGCGGTAGGTAGGCAGCCAGAGTATCAGCTTTTTGAGCTTTGTGTCCTTTTCAAACAGCACATCGTCCCGGGGCTGGCCTGTGAGCAGTACCTGATCCTTTTCGCAGCAGAAGCATTTCTGCATTATCTCCGCAAACAGGGGAGAGGTAGCTATCGTGTAATTGAAATAGCACTTGCCGTCAAACCTGGCGCCCTTTTCAAGCTGCCCCACGGTTTTCAGAGGCATACCGTGCCACAGATTGACGACCACCTGCTTTTTTGAGGGCTTTATCGGGAACTTCCCGAAGGAATAAAACATATACCTGCTGCCGAGGAATGAGAACAGCGCCCTTATCCCGCCCACATAACGGACGTTCTCCGGAGCGTTTTTTCTGTATCTCTTGTACCCCTCGCAGCTGACGGTTATGCGGCAGCGCTGATTGTAGCCCTGACTGATTAGGTAGTCCAGCAGGCTCTTTGCGTTATCCCGCAGGCCGAGATTTGAATAGATAAGTATCCTGTCGCCTTTTTTGGGGAGCAGACGGTTCAGCGGCGTCAGCGGTGCCGACAGGACTTTCAGTAACCCCTTTAAACTCATTTCAGTTCTCCTTTTTCTCTTTCTTTCTCAGAAATGATCTGTATAACTTCTCCCTGATCCTTGTGGGTGCCAGACAGAACACCGTGAAAGCACCCATTCTCTTTAAATACTCCCACCGCGAGCAGAAGCCCGTGCTGAGCTTGTATCTTTCCATCTTCCGGGCGTAGCCAAGATAGGCTTTGCCGCCCCGCCTTGCAAACATCCCGCTGCCGGTCCTCATATGCAGCAGGGGTCTGCGGAGATTGTAGCCCCTGGCACCGTTTTGCAGCATCCGTACCCAGAGCTGATAGTCCTCAAAGAAACGGTAATCGTCGTACCCGCCCACAGCCCTTACCGCAGAGAGCCTGAACATCACGCAGGGATGATTGAAGGGGTTGCGCGTCCTGGCATAGCGGAGGATCTCTTCGTGGGTGCGGGGCAGCGTCTTGTATGACACGGTAACAGCCGGGTCGGTCTCAAACTCGGCTATGGTCGCCGAGCAGATGTCTGCTTCATGCTTTTTCATAGCGGCGAGCTGACAGCTGCACCTCTCGGGAAAGGAGATATCGTCGGAATCCATTCTCGCCACAAGCTCATACCTGCAATGATCGAGCCCTGCGTTGAGAGCCCTTGCGAGACCTCTGTTCTCTTTGCAGCGGACTACCTCCAATACATCTCCCGCTTTCTTACTGAGCAGTGAGATGACCTCATCCAGCTCGGGGGTGAGTTCGCCGTCGCATACAAGGACGAACTGTGAGGGCGGCACGGTCTGTGAGAGCATACTTTCACAAGCCTCACGCAGATGCTCGGCCTTCTCGCCGTGATACACGCTCATAAGCACGCAGTAACGCTCTTTCACCGTAAAAAGCCCCCTTTCCCCTGATATGCGCATACACAAATCATTATACCATAATGCCGCATTTATGTCAAGGAAAACGCCTTATTTAGCCGCCGATATTCCTTTGATGCAAATTGCATAAAGTCTTGACTTTATCCTCCCGCTATGTTATAATTTATTCATATATTATGGGATCATTTATCGAAAGGAATGATGATATGTACGATGTTTTGATAATCGGTGCGGGAGCGTCGGGCTGCGCCATAGCCAGAGAGCTCTCCCGCTATGAGCTTTCGGTATGTGTCGTTGACCGTGAGAGCGATGTCTGCGAGGGAACGAGCAAGGCGAACTCCGCCATTGTCCACGCCGGCTTTGACTGCGTGCCGGGCACTTTGAAAGCAAAGCTTAATGTCCGCGGCAGCGAGATGATGCCGGAACTCTCCAAACAGCTGGATTTCGCCTTCCTCAATAACGGCGCGCTTGTCCTCTGCTTTGATGAGGCGCAGATCGGCGGCCTTGAGGAACTTGCCGAGAGAGGCAGAAAGAACGGCGTCAAGGGAGTCAAGGTCATCTCCGGTGACGAGGCAAGGGCCATGGAGCCCGCTCTCACCGATGAGGTGGCAGCTGCCCTATATGCCCCCACCTCCGGTATAGTATGCCCCTTTGAGCTCACAATAGCTCTGGCCGAGAACGCTTTTGAAAACGGCGCCGAGTTCAGGCTGGGCTGCAATGTCACCGATATCAGAAAGACCGATAGCGGCTTTACCGTCCTGACCGATAAGGGCGAGCTTGAAGCAAAGGCAGTAGTCAATGCCGCAGGCGTGTATGCTGATAAGCTCCACGCTATGGTCAGTACCCAGCCTTTGAAGATCACCCCCCGCCGCGGCGAGTATATGCTTCTCGACAAGGATGCAGGCGGGCTTGTAGAGCATACCATCTTCCAGCAGCCCACAAAGATGGGCAAGGGCATACTTGTGTCCCCCACCGTTCACGGTAACCTGCTGCTGGGCCCAACTGCCGAAGATATCGACGATAAGGAAAACACCGCCACCACCCGGGGCGGTCTTTCCGAGGTCAGAGCCAAGGCAGGATTATCTGTCAAGGGGATACCCTTCGGCAAGGCGATAACCGGCTTCACCGGCCTCCGTGCTGTGGGAGATACCCACGATTTCATCATCGGCGAATGTCCCGATGCCAAGGGCTTCGTTGATGTGGCCGGCATAGAATCCCCCGGCCTTACCTCTGCCCCCGCTATCGGCGAGTATGTAAGAGATATCGTCGTCGGGATACTTTCCCCCGCCGAGAAATCCTCCTTCAAGTCGGAGCGCAAGGGCATTACCCATATGGCAGCTCTCTCCGTCGAGGAGAAGAATGAGATGATAAAGAAGGATCCCGCCTACGGTACCATCGTCTGTCGCTGCGAGGGCATCACAGAGGGCGAGATCAGAGAGGCTATCTACCGTCCTCTCGGAGCCACCACACTTGACGGCGTAAAGCGCCGCACCAGAGCAGGTATGGGCAGATGTCAGGCAGGCTTCTGTTCACCCAAGACCATGGCTCTGATAGCCGAAAAGCTGGGCATAGGCATAGGCGAAGTAAAGAAGAACGGAGTTTACGGGAGCGAGGTGAGCGTGGATGCGTGAATTTGATCTGGCTGTTATCGGCGGAGGCCCCGCAGGTATGGCGGCTGCTATCTCGGCAAGGGAGGCAGGCATAGAGAACATCGTCATCTTCGAGCGCGACACCCGCCTCGGAGGGATACTCAATCAATGCATACATAACGGCTTCGGTCTCCACACCTTCAAGGAGGAGCTTACAGGCCCCGAGTATGCCGAGAGATACGCCGTCAGAGTAGAGGAGCTGGGCATCCCCTATGAGCTGGGCACTATGGTGCTGGATATCTCCAAGGACAAGACCGTTACTATTATCTCTCCTTCACGGGGAGTGGAGACTGTAAAGGCCAAGGCGATAGTCCTGGCTATGGGCTGCCGCGAGCGCCCCAGAGGAGCCCTCGGCATCCCCGGCTTCAGACCCCAGGGCGTCTATACCGCAGGAACGGCTCAGAAGCTGGTAAACTGCGAGGGCGTCATCCCCGGCAAGGAGGTAGTTATCCTGGGCTCGGGTGATATCGGCCTTATAATGGCAAGAAGAATGACCCTGGAGGGTGCGAAGGTACGTGCTGTAGTGGAGCTTATGCCCTATTCCAGCGGCCTCAAAAGAAACATCGTTCAGTGCCTGGACGATTACGGCATCCCCCTTATGCTCTCCCATACCGTTGTGGATATCAAGGGCAAAGAAAAGCTTGAGGGCGTTTACGTTGCAGCTGTGGACGAGAAGAACAACCCCGTCCCCGGCACCGAGGAATATTTCCCCTGCGATACGCTGCTGCTCTCCTGCGGGCTCATCCCCGAGAACGAGCTCTCCCGCAGCGCAGGAGTTGCCCTCAGCCCCCTGACCAACGGCCCCTATGTTGACGAGAGCCTGGAGACAGATATCGAGGGCGTCTTCGCCTGCGGAAACGTCCTGCACGTTCACGACCTGGTTGACTTCGTATCTGAGGAGGCTGTCAGAGCCGGCAGGAACGCCGCGGAATACATCAAGGGCAAGCCTGCCAATCCCGGCGAGCCGGTGGAGGTCATCCCCTGTAACGGCGTGAGATATACCGTCCCCAGCAGGCTCTACACCCAGAGCGTCACCGAGGGCGTGCATATCCGATTCCGCGTTACCGGAGTTTATAAGGGAGCTTCGATAGTGGTCAAGTGCGGCGATGATGAGCTGTTCCGACGCAAGGGCAGGATATTCGTCCCCAGCGAGATGCTGGATGTGGTCATCAAGCCCGAGAAGCTCACCGGTGTCACCGGAAGGATAACAGTTGAGATAGAGGAGGGAGCGAAATGATCAGAGAGCTTACCTGCATAGGCTGCCCTATGGGCTGCGAGCTTACCGTCGAGGTGGAGAACGGTGAGGCGGTTTCGGTCAGCGGCAACACCTGCAAGATCGGTGAGAATTACGCCAGGAGCGAGATCAGCGCCCCGACCCGCGTAGTTACCACTACAGCTATCTCGGAGCAGGGCAGGCCCGTCCCCGTAAAGACAGCGGGCAACGTCCCCAAGAGCAAGATATTTGAGGTGGTGGAGCAGATCAAGAACACCCACCCCAAGCTCCCCGTAGCACTGGGTGATATTATCGTCCCAGATGCCGCAGGGACCGGCATTGACGTCAAGGCCACGATGACAGTCAAGGAATAAACAAAACTGCGCGTATCCTTAGCGGATGCGCGCTTTTTTCGTCAATACGCACAAAAATGCGGTGCCTTGGGAACGCATATGACAAAAAGCAGCTCTAAACCTTGATTTTTGACAGACGATATAGTAAGATTATATCAGAATACTGTCCCGAAAGGAAGCGAATAAATGAAACTCAAAAAGCTGCTCTCGGCTGCCCTTGCGGGAGCCATGATGCTGACCCTCCCCCTCTCTTTGCCGGAGGGCGAGAAGCTGTTCACCCTCTCCGCCGAGGCCGCGGGCACCACAGATATCACCAAGTACAGCTATACCGTAACACCTCTGCTGTCACCCTTCAACACTTATTTCTTCGTCAAGACCGATAATCCCGACCCCACCTCCTTCCGCTTCGCCGACAAATCCTCGAAATACGGGGAGGACGCTTACATTTCCGTGGATGAGGACAGCTTCTATGAGACCCTCAACATCTATGCCGATGTCAGCTATTCCGATATATCCACAGGGCGGGTCAACGGCGGCTATATTTTCAGCGGCTATAATACCGACGGCGGTCAGCTCGTCCTGCAAAAGGTGGAGCAGGGCCGTTACAGCTGGGAAAAGGAATATAAGGATACCTCAAAGAAGATCACTGTCGCAGCATTAAAGAACAATATTGATTACCTCATCGACACCTATGCAACCAAAGCGGATTTCTTTGAAAATATGGATGCCGTTCAGGCTGGCTTCTCGTCGATCTGCCTTTACAGCAGCTCCTATATAAGAGGTGAGCTTTATAAGTCTCTGGAGCACTGGGGCTTATCCACATCTCCCCACGCCGATCAATCCTATTATATCCAGTCTCCTTACAGACGCAATGATAACGAGAGCCTCTTTGCCGGGGCGCTATATCCTTTTAAATACGATTCTCTCGGCTTCCCCGGAATGCTTTCAAGCATTGCCAAACAGCTCAACAGTAATGTAACGATAGAATGGGATTCCTACAGCCACGCACATTTTACTGCGACACTCAACGGAGTTTCAAAGCAATACGGAGGTCAGGGCAACGGAAAAGGCCAAGCGATCACCAAGGACAAGATAAACCATTATTTCACCTTTGGCGGCGATGATCTCAAAATGACCCTTGCCTCAGCCAGGCAGAGACTGGATGAATATTCAAAGCTCGAGATAGAGAGCGACATCCCAGAGGAGGGCAGGCTTCACTGGGAGGATGTATACAATACGGTGGGAGACGGCACGTGGGTGCGATTGATCAGCATCAACGGCATTTTGGGTGCAACATCAACTACCTTCTCATACCTTTACAAAAGCGGAGACGGCACTGATTTCTGGGCGGAGGATGCCGGCAATAACGGCTCTGAGATCTATTGGGGCGGCGATATTGGCTACTATTCGAGTGCCTGGGTAGACGGCAGATATATTGACAGCAGGGAAAGATGGGAGATCGGCGCAGCCTTTGAGGATCACCCCACAGATCCCGTGGTATTTACGAATATGAGCATTCCGGTGATCTCGGTCGATATTGATTGGAAATATGATTACACCCTGAAAGAATGGAAGAAAAACTACAAGAATGTCTCTGTTAAAGAGGAAAACAGGAATGTCCGGTTCAGCTACGTCAGCGAAACCGATTCCTGGGAAGTGAATCCTTCGAGCTTTAATGCTGATCCGGAAAGAATGATTATTTCGATAAGCATAGTCGAAGAGCTTGTCGAGCAGGGGCTTGTTGCCAAGAGCGTTCTTGACTGCTTTACTCTCACCAACGATGAAATGAAAGCTATTAAGCCTGACCGCAATTCCTGCCTTATCCCCAAGGAGGGCTATATCTACGACCGCTCCGCCGCACCCGGAACACCCTATAAGTACCTCTACGGCGATGTAAACCTCGACGGAGCTGTTGACCTCAACGATTACTCCGATCTGGCAAAGTATCTCGCAGAGTGGGAGGATTATGAGTATGTTGGATATTTCGGTCTCGGCGATCTTGATCAGAACGGTGTCATTGACCTGAATGACCTTTCACTTCTAGGAAAATGCCTCTCCGAATGGGACGGCTATCAGGAGACTTATATCGTTTAGTTGATACCATTAAGGCAACACCGCACAACCCACGGCTAACGCCTCTGCACGTCATCTGCTTGCACTTTTTCCGTCATAGCACACAAATTCTCCTTGCCGGGCGCTAGCCCGCCTGCGTCGAATTTATGCACTCTGACGGAAAAATTGACTGC
>JAFXXU010000046.1 GCA_017542125.1 Ruminococcus sp. | reverse complement strand
TGCCTAAATTCGACGCAGGCGGGCTGGCGCCCGGCAAGGAGAATTTGGGTAATATGACGGATAAGCCGGTCGTCAAGCAGGCTTGACACGGCAGATGGCGTGCAGAGGCGTCAGCCGCGGGTTGTGCGGTGTTGCCTTAATAGTATCCGCTCATAGGTTTTATTTTCAGCTTTACCTCAAGCTTGCTTAGCCGGTTTTTATGCTCGCCCTTATAGTTTTTGAAAACCAGCTTGCCTGCGTCGTTTGCGTTGGTGGTGTAGAGCCTTATCTCGGTCTCTTTCAGATCAAAGCTTTTTTTGCCCAGCTTTAATGCAAATGAGAATTCATTCTGCGCCGTACCTGCCCGGATGATGAATTCCCCCTGCAAAGTGGTATCGCAGTTCTCAAAGGCTTCGTCAAAGGTCTTAACTATCTCATCCTCGCTGAAATATATAAAGGCTGCGTATCTCTGCTGTTCGCTCTCAAATCTTACGAAAACATCCTTTATCCGCGCAGGATCCATATCCTCTTTCCACTCGCTGTCGGATAGGATCTTCTCTCCGTTGAAGAAATTGCAGATAGTCTTTGTGATCTTCAGGCCTTCTTCGGCGCGGAACAGGATCCGGTATGCAAAGCGGTTCAGATATTCCCCGACTGTATCGGGAGAGGGCGTTTCTGCCGCCCTGCACTTGTTCACATCTATCTTGTATTCCGAGATGAGCTCCGCGATCTTCTCCCCGTGATCCTCTGTCACCTCGCTCTGCAGCGGGTGATCTATCATTATGTTGTGTATCTGATTGCGCCTGTTGTGATACATCAGCACCCTGCCCCCGGGCATTATACGGAACTCTATATCATCCAGCCAGAAGCGGTCGGTATCCTCAAAATAGCGGTCAAGCTCCTTGGGCAGTGAGGTCTCGATCCTGTAAGTCCTGCCGTCGGAGAGATCATTCCATACCAATGTCATATCGTGGGGCATAAAGTATGTCCTGTCGTTGGCATCGCCTTCGTTAGTATATCCCAGGCAGCCTATTACCAATCCTGTGCGGCGGGCCTTGAATGTGCCGATAGGGAAGTCAAAGCGCCCCTCCAGCAGCAGACAGGGCAGCAGCCCGAAGGTCTTGATATCCACACACTTGCTGCCGTAGACATCCCAGTGGGTCAGCTCTTCCGGGCTGGCATCCAGCTCCTTGGCTTGCCAGGAGTCGTTCTTCTCCACCATACCCGCTCTGAACAGGGTCTTGCGGTAATCATCCTGCCGCAGCTTTGCCCATCTGGCAGCTTCATCAAAGGAATCCCCCGAAAGAAAGGAGCTGCGGTTGTGCAAAAGATTGTAAAGCCCGATCTGCGCCGCAAAAGCTAAAACGATATACAGCCCGACCTGCTTGCCGCCGGGGGTCAGAAACTTTATGAGGAAAAAGGATATCAGCCCGAAGACCAGAGCCCCGCCCACTATAAAAACACTTCGGAAGGCCCGGGCCATACCGTTGCCGGCAGCATCGCTGTTGGGATAAAAGGGGGCAAAGCTGAACCAGTAGCAGTCAAAGGCTATAACGGCAGCCATAGAGAAGAACGCCGACCTCTGAGCGGTGTAATATATGGCTGCCAGCTGCGTCCCCAGTGTGAGCAGCAAAAATGATGTCAGCAGAAGATCGACCGGTATTTTAACGGGCCTGTATAGCTCTTTAACGGCATATCCTCCGAAGCTGAACAGGATGCAGGCCGCCCACAGTATAATGAACGCAGCCATTATTTGCTGCCGATCTCTTTGAAGCAGATAAGATAAGAATCCTTGTCCGTGATGAACTCAGCGCCGGTGTCTGCACCGTATTCGTCGATCAGCCTTAAGAGGACATCCTCTTCCTCCAGCAGCCTGTTATACTCATCCGGGTCGTCGGAGCAGGCTACGGTGTGAAGGATCTCCAGCTCCCGCAGCTCACCGTCCTCGTTTACATACATATACGCCTTGTCTCCCGGGCGGACATTATTACCGTTGATATAATAGTCGATCTCTTCATCGGTGTCCTCATCGTAGGCTGAAAGCTCCCAGTTCTTCTCCAGATATTCTCTGGTGATCTCATCCGGCGCATCGGATGTGCCGGCATCATTTGCACCGGCATCGCTTGCAACCGCATCACCTGTTTCGGCATCGTATGCGCTCAGCAGGCTCATCAGGGCAGCCATATCCTCATCGTCAAGGCCGGTAGCTGTGTTTTGCTTCATAGCCTTGTTCATATCAAAGTCAGAGGAAATATGGTTGTAGTATTTTTTCAGCAGCTTGGTGACGGTCTCCTTCTCCTGCTCGTCAAAATTAAAGAATCTGATATGCAGCATCCTTTGATCGTAGCCGTTGAATATTTTCAAAGCCTTGGTCAAGCCGTAGTTTTCCTTGTTGGAGCAGCAGAAGGTGATATAATCATTGGCCTCCCAGTCGTCATCTATGTCCCAGCCCTCAAAGGCCGCCAGCAGCTCTTTGTTCAGAGGGCGTACATCCACCTGATCGTACCTGCTGCTTTTTTCTGCGTCATGCTGATAGGTGCACAGCTCAAAGAATGCGATCGCATCCTGATCGCTCTCAAAGGATTCTTCAATGCTCCAGGCGTGGAGCTCTTCTTCCTTCTTGTCGGGGTATTTCCCGTTGTGGAACAGCGCATATACTATTTCATCCGCCTCCCAGGGCCAAAAGTAGGTGTCGCAGAACTCCTTGTACTTCGCTGCCTTCCAGCCGTTCCCCGTCAGAGCGTTCAGCTCGTCGCAGATCTCCTGGGGCAGCTCGCCCTTGATGCTCGAGCCCTCCTTCACCAGAGCCTCCGCCCTTGCCAGCAGCTCCCTGTCCTTGGATACCTTGTCCCAATCAGTTGTTTTCTTTGCCATGTCATTTCCTCCTTTGCGTTTTTATTCCGATCTTCAATGTCTGCCAAATAATTCAAGTTGGCCTTATTATATCACGCAGCTTTCAGTTTGTCAAATCTTTTACAAAAAACCGATCCGGACCGCTGTACTATATAAAAGGAGCGGTCAGACCCCGGGACTCATTCCGTCATATTACCCAAATTCTCCTTGCCGGGCGCCAGCCCGCCTGCGTCGAATTTAGGCAATCTGACGAAAACCTGGACTTCGCATCTGACGCACAGGGGTCGTGCGGTATTGCCTTAAACAAAACCAAAGCGAGCCGCGGTCTCAATGACCGGGGCTCGCTGCTTTTTCAGAAGTTTTTTTCTTTTCCCTATTGACAAAGCTCTCATTATGGTGTATAATATCCACAGTTAATTAAACGCGTTTAATTAAACGGGAGATGATACAATGGCTGAAAAGCAGAAACGTGATATCGCTGCCACAAGGAAAGCGCTCCTCTGTGCAGCCAAGGAGCTGATGACGAGCTGCTCCGATTCGGACGAGGTCACATCAAGGGCTATCGCTGCAAGGGCGGGGGTCAACCTTGCGATGATAAACTATTGCTACGGTTCCCGGGAGGTGCTGCTTTACGAGGTCTTCAAGCAGCTCCTTGCCGATGCCCAGGCCGCCAGCCCCGAGCTTGCAAAAGCAGTGTGCTCAGAGCTGGTGCCGCGGGAGCGGGTCATCCTCGTCCATTATAATATGATGCGGCTGATGCTCTCCCATTTCAATTACTCAAAGGCCATAACCAGGTATATCCTATTCAACCGCACCGGCGATGCAGGTATGGAGAGCCTGCCCTGTATCATTGAACACTTCGCGGGAAGAAAGAGTGAGAGCGAGTGCCGTCTGATATCCTTTGAGCTTTCGAGCCTCCACGAGCTTGCGGTGCTCCGTCACGAGGAGCTCAAAGCCTCCTGCGGCCTTGACCTCACCGACGATGAGGTGCTGAAAGAATATGTAAGAACAACCACGGAAAGATTTTTGGACTGAGGAAGAAAAACGGAGAATCATACGCCCCTTGCGGCGCTGACAGGAGGTTTGTTATGTCAAACAAAAAAGCACTTATTGTAATTGATATGCAGAATGATTATCTCTGGGAAAAGAGGAAGAAACAGTTCAGCTATGATACAAAAGCCCTGACGGAGAGTGTGAACCGGCTCATCCACAGCTTTGCCGGCGAGGGCAGTGATGTTATCTATATCCGCCACATCATACAGAACCTGCCCACCAACCGCCTGCTCTTCGGGTATTCCATCGCGGGCACTCCCGGGGCGGATATCTATCCGGGAGTAGACATCGTATCCGACCTCTGCTTTGATAAGCTGCTGGGGGATGCCCTTTCCAACCAAAAGCTCCGTGAGCATATAAGCCGCTGCGGCTATGAGGAGCTCCACCTCTGCGGGCTTGACCGCTACGGCTGCGTTACCGCCACGGCTCTCGGCGCTGCCAAGCGGGGTTACAAGGCATATATCCTCTCCGCCGGAACCGAGACCGTCCTGCCCGAAAAGAAAGTCACCAAACAGCAGAAGCGCCTTGAAAAAGCAGGCATAACGATGATCTGAACAGCCGGCGAAATGAGATCAAAGCACAAAAACGCGAAAACAATAAAACGGTATATCTCCCGCAGCAGCAGGGGATATACCGTTTATATAGGCAACACCGCACAACCCGCGGCTGACGCCTCTGCACGCCATCTGCTTGCCAGCTTTCCGTCATATTACCCAAATTCTCCTTGCCGGGCGCCAGCCCGCCTGCGTCGAATTTAGGCAATCTGACGAAAACCTGGACT
>JAFXXU010000045.1 GCA_017542125.1 Ruminococcus sp. | reverse complement strand
GTTGACGAAAACGGCAAGATCACCAGCGTGACCGGAACCGATGTGAAGGATCAGCCCGATGCAGAGAACAAGGACGGCTACTATCTGGTAGACAACAGCACTGAGGGCAAGCTCACCATCAAGGTATGTGACGCAGAGAAGCCCGAGGAAAAGGCACAGATCACCATCACCAAGCGCGATATCACAGGTGAGAACGAGATCGACGGCGCTACTATCACAGTAAAGGGCACCGACAATAACTTCACTCTGACCTGGACCTCCACTCCCAACGAGAAGGAAAAGACCTTCGAGCTTGGTAAGGGCACTTACACTCTGACCGAGACCGGCGACAAGATCACCACCGAAGACGGCGACGAGTACAAGGTAATAACCTCTACCGTAACATTCGTCGTTGACGAAAACGGCAAGATCACCAGCGTGACCGGAACCGATGTGAAGGATCAGCCCGATGCAGAGAACAAGGACGGCTACTATCTGGTAGACAACAGCACAGAGGGCAAGCTCACCATCAAGGTATGTGACGCTGAGAAGCCCGAGGAAAAGGCAAGCGTAACAATCACCAAGCGCGACATCACAGGCGAGAACGAGATCGACGGCGCTACTATCACAGTAAAGGGCACCGACAATAACTTCACCCTGACCTGGACCTCCACTCCCAACGAGAAGGAAAAGACCTTCGAGCTTGGCAAGGGCACCTATACTCTGACCGAGACCGGCGACAAGATCACCACCGAAGACGGCGACGAGTACAAGGTAATAACCTCTACAGTTACATTCGTTGTTGACGAAAACGGCAAGATCACCAGCGTGACCGGAACCGATGTGAAGGATCAGCCCGATGCAGAGAACAAGGACGGCTACTATCTGGTAGATAACAGCACCGAGGGCAAGCTTGTGATCAAGGTATGCGATGCCAAGAAGTCTTCTGACGAAGAGGCCGGCGGCGATAATCCCGGCGGCGACGATACTCCCGGCGAGGGCGACGACACTCCCGGTGGCGAGGACAAGCCCGGTGACGGCGACGGCACCGACGGCGGCGACGATACTCCCGGCAAGTCCGACGGAGACGACGACAAGCCCGGCAAGTCCGACGGCGAGGACGATACTCCTAAGGGCGGCGAGGACAACGACGGCAGAAAGACCGACGGAGACGGTGAAGACACCGACGGCGGCGATGACGAGGGCGGCAAGAAACCCGGCGGCGACGACGAGACTCCCAATACCGGCGCAGGCGCAGCATTCGCACCTGTTCTGCTGATCGGAGCAGCTGCAATAGTTCTCGCAAAGAGAAAAGAGCAGAAGTAATCAATCAATATGGCCGGCGTTGAAATATACGCCGGTCATTTTTGCGTCACAGGGCAGGGAAGCGGGGTACTATATAAGGTGTAAATGGCTTGAAATGACCCGTTCAGACCTCAAATACAGGGGAAATATGGAACTGACCGAAATTTGTCCGAAAACGATTAAAAGGGCTGTCTTTGACCGAAATGTGACAATTGTTTAGTAAATTTACACCAAGGGTAAACAACATTTTTAGATAATTAGTATCAAAACTGCCCACCCCGTTTCAGGGGTAGAAAAATGCTTTTCCGGGGTGGGAGGAGAGGGCTCCGGAAGCTCTGAAATCGTTACAAATCGGTTACAATACCCATTAAAATATGAGCAGGATGCACAGATATAAACGCTAATATTTGTGTACATCTCCATATTTTATTACACAGAGCAGAAAAAAACAGAAAAGTGCTTGAAATTCAGAAAGAAATATTGTATATTTTTATTAACGGAAACGTTTGAGATACTTCTGTAATTTGAGCGTATAAGGCTAACTTAAACGTTTAAATTAAGAGAAAGGCGGAAATACCATTGGTATCGTTAAAGGACATTTCCGCTCGCTGCGGCGTTTCGGTTGCAACAGTGAGCAAGGCGCTCAACGGTCATAAGGATGTCAGTGAAGCGACCCGTGAAAGGCTTATCAGAACTGCCAGAGAGATGGGATACTTTCCTAACGCTCAGGCACGAGCCTTGAAAACAAACAGGACGTACAATCTAGGCGTTATGTTTCTTGACGAGGCTGGCAGGGGTCTGACCCACGAGTTCTTCGCTAAGGTGCTCAACAGCTTCAAGACGGAGGCTGAGCTTGCGGGGTACGATATCACGTTCATTAGTAATAAGGATATCGGCGGCAGGCATATGTCAACGTATGAACACTGTAAGTACCGGAGTGTTGATGGGATCGTTATTGCATGCACCGATTTCACAACACCTGATGTCTTTGAGGTGATTAACGGCGATATACCCGTCGTTACGATCGATCACATCTTTGACTGCCGTACCGCGATCGTCTCAAATAACGAGAGCGGGATGGAGAAGCTCCTCAATTATGCTGTGGACTGCGGTCATAAGAAGATCGCATACATTCAGGGAAAGAAATCGGCTGTCGCTGAAAAACGTCTCGCTGGCTTCTATAAGGCTTGCGTGAGCAGAGGCATCGAGGTCCGACCGGAATGGCTGCTGGTCGGAGATTACTGCAATCCCGATAATACATACCAGCTCACTAAAAAGCTGCTGAAGGGCAGAGAGCTTCCCACTTGTATCTTTATGCCCGACGATTATGCGGCGATAGGCGGCCTCAATGCCATCAAGGACGGCGGCCTGTCAGTACCGGATGATATATCGGTCGTAGGGTACGACGGTATAGCCTTCTCGCAGCTGCTTTCACCGAGGCTGACGACCTATACTCAGGATACTCCGAGAATAGGATCTACAGCGGCGCGGAAGCTGATCTCTCTGATCGAAAACCCCCAGACGACCTTTACGGAGGTCATCACTGTTGACGGACAGTTCCTCGAGGGAGGATCCGTTAAGAAGCTTTAGGCATTTAGTTACGCGGAATAAGCCGCGGACAACAAATATAATGCAAATTTAAGGAGGAAATTTATTATGGCACAGTTAAAGAAAGTACTTGCTGGTTCCTTCGCTGTTATGATGGCAGCTACCCTTATGGCAGGCTGCGGCGACAGCTCTAGCTCCACTGCTGACACCAATTCTGCAGCAGGCGACAACACCAGCAAAGCAGCAGACGAGAGCAAGGGCGGCGAGGCTGTAGCAGCTGATAACGCTGAGAGCCTTGATGGTCTTGACTCCGCTAAGGTAGTTAACATCTACTGCTGGAACACCGAGTTCAAGGACAGATTTGAGAAGTATTACTGGCCCAACAGAGACACCGCTCTCTGGGATGGCGTTAAGTATCACTTCGAGGTAAACACCAACGAGGGTAACGTTTACCAGACCAAGCTCGATGAGGCTCTGAGCACTCAGGCTAACGACGCTATGAAGATCGATATCTTCCTCGTAGAGGCTGACTACGCTCTTAAGTATGTTAACGGTACTGCTGCTTCTGACGTTAAGGCTACCATCGGTCTTACCGATGATGACCTGAAGGATCAGTACAAGTACACCAAGGATGTTATGACCGATGCTAACGGCGTTCTGAAGGGCGTTTCCTGGCAGGCAACTCCCGGCCTCTTCCTCTACAACGCTGTATATGCTAGAGATGTATTCGGCACCGATGAGCCCGATAAGATCCAGGCTGAGCTTTCTGACTGGACCAAGTTCGAGGCTGCTGCTGCTAAGCTGAAGGAAAAAGGCATCGCTATCGTTTCCGGTTTCGATGATACTTACAGATGCTACTCCAACAACGTTTCTGCTCCTTGGGTTACCGATAACAAGATCACTATCGATCCTAAGCTCACTGAATGGGTTGAGCAGACCAAGAAGTTCACTGACGCCGGCTACAACAACAAGACCGGTCTGTGGGATGATAACTGGAAGGCTGGCCAGAAGATCGACGGTAAGACCTTCGGTTACTTCTTCTCCACTTGGGGCATTCCTTTCACCCTCCTGCCCAACACTGTTAACGAGGAGATCAAGGATGACGGTTCCAACGCTAAGGTCGGCAACGGCGGTTACGGCGAGTGGAGAGCTTGCCCCGGTCCTCAGGCTTACTTCTGGGGCGGCACATGGATCTGCGGCTGCGCTACAGCTGATAACAATGACATCGTTAAGGATATCATGCTGAAGCTCACTTGCAACGCTGACATCATGGCTTCCATCACTGAGGGCGAGCAGGACTACACCAACAACAAGACTGCTATCAAGAAGCTCATCGACGGCGGATACAAGAATGACTTCCTCGGCGGTCAGAACCATCTGGCTCTTCTGACTGAGGCTGCTGAGAAGATCGACCTCAGCAACAAGCTGTCTGCTTATGACCAGGGCTGCAACGAGAAGTTCCAGGGCGCTATGAAGGATTACTTCCTTGGCAATTCCACCTATGACGAGGCTCTTGCTAAGTTCAAGACCGACGTTAAGCAGGTTTATTCCAACCTTGAGGTTTAATTCTGCACAAGCATAATTAAAATCCAAAGATAAGGATCGGGGGGCGGAGGATTACTCCCTCCCCGATTTTTATTCACGTTTTAGCGACTGAAATATGTATTGTAGGTGTATTATATGAAGAAAAAAAGTATCAGCTATGCAAAATGGGGTTACATATTCCTGATCCCCTTCTTCGTAGCTTATCTGATCTTTGCTGTTGTTCCTCTGGTGCAGACCTTCTATTTCAGCGTGCTTGATTACAAGGTAGATACGGGTATGGCACCCGATATCTTCAATCCTGATGCTAACGTTATCAACAAGGGCTTCTGTGGCCTTGATAACTTTAAGTTCGCACTCTCATCCGAGGGTGAGTTCCTCAGGTGTCTCGGCAATACAGCTATCATTTGGCTGATAGGCTTTATCCCCCAGATCGTTGTATCTCTGATACTCGCGGTTTGGTTCACCGATATCCGCCTCAAGCTGAAGGCTCAGGGCTTCTTCAAGACCGTTATCTATCTGCCTAACGTTATCATGGCATCCGCTATCTCTCTGCTGTTCTATACCCTGTGTATCAGAAACGGCGCTCTCGATACCCTTCTCAATAAGGGTTCGGACTTGGCGATAACCGAAAAGGTCTGGGGTGCAAGAGGAGTAGTAGGTTTCATCAACTTCATAATGTGGTACGGTAATACGACCATAATGCTGATGGCAGCTATCATGGGTATCGACACCTCGCTCTATGAGTCCGCTCAGATCGACGGTGCTTCGCCCACACAAACATTCTGGAAAATCACGATCCCGCTTATCAAGCCTATCCTTGCTTACGTTCTGATCACTTCGATGATCGGCGGTCTGCAGATGTTCGACGTTCCGCAGTTCATCGGCGGTAATCAGGCCGGTCCTAAGGGCTCGCTGAAAACCGTTGTTATGATCATTCAGAACGGTAAGGATTCCGCTATCGGTTCCGTTGGTGCCATAAGCGTAATGATCTTTATCATTTCGGCTATTCTCGGATTCCTGACGCTGAAGGTCATGAGCGACAACAGCGGCAAGCCCAAGAAGAAAAAGCCCGCGAGAAAGTAAGTAAGGAGGACAAGATTTATGCCAAGATCTGCTGATGTGGTCGGCGAAAGCACCGGCCAGACAAGTTTGCTAATCAGAAGAATAATTGCATATACTGTTCTCGTTGCACTTGTCATTATTTCGCTTTTCCCTTTCTATCTGTTGATAATCAATGCCACGAGAGGTAAGGTACAGTCCGGTATCGAGTGGTGGTTCAGTGACAACCTTAGCAATAACTTCAAGAACCTGTTCGACTCAGATGCAAGATCCCGTTACGGTAACATCTTCGCATCCTTCGGCTACAGCTTCCTGATCTCAGCTCTGTCCTGCGCACTGAGCGTTTACTTCTCGGCTCTGACAGCGTATTCGATCCACGTTTACGATTTCAAGCTGAAGAAAGCTGCTCATACCTTTATCCTGCTGGTAATGATGGTTCCGACTCAGGCTTCCGCTCTCGGTTTCTACAGACTGATGAAGAACTTCGGCCTCCTGGATTCCGTTATTCCTCTGATCATCCCTTCGATCGCGGCTCCCGCTGTATACTTCTTTATGAAGCAATATATGGAATCGTCGCTGCCGTTGGAGATCGTTGAAGCAGCTCGTATCGACGGATGCGGTGAGTTCAGAACGTTCAACTCGATCGTTCTGCCTATACTCAAGCCCGCATTCGCCGTTCAGGGTATCTTCACCTTCGTTGGTGCATGGAACAACTACTTCATGCCGAGAATGATCCTCTCGAGCAAGAAGACCATCCCTCTCGTACTTCAGGCTATGAAGTCTGAGATCGCAGGTAACCCGCAGGTTGCCGATGCAGGTGTTATGAACCTTTACATGGTACTTGCTATCCTCCCTGTTGTAGTTGTTTACCTCATTCTCTCGAAGTACATCATCCGCGGCATCGCACTCGGTGCTGTAAAGGGTTAATTTCAAAAGCACAAAGCCGTGTCCGAAAGGGCGCGGCTTTTTTGTGCATAATAAAACCCGCAGGAGAGCCTGCGGGCAGTTTTTATAATGAGAGATACAGCTTCTTGCTGATGACGAGATATCCCCAGGCGCCGATCAGTGCCAGCGATATGACCGTGGATATCCAGTAGAGGACGTTATAGAGCCGTTTGTTTATCAGCAGCTCCTCCTTGCGGGGCGCCACCAGCTGGCTGAAAAAGGTGCTGAACCAGTAAGAGGCTATAAACAGCGGAACAAAGGTCAGCAGCCCCTGCTCGTAGGAGATGTCCTGGTGGATGGAGCGGTAGGTGAACCATCCGGCAGTCCCGCAGAGCCCGAGCATTATGGCATAACAGATAAATCCCAATATCCTGCGCAACAGAACAGCCCCCTTCCGAATGATACAAGATAAGTGTAGCACTATTTTATCCTTCTGTCAAGGAGAGAGCCCTCCCGGGCGGCATTTTTGAAAAAAATCTGCGAAATATGTTAAAATAGCTAAATAAAGACTTGACAATTGATGCAATTTGTTATACAATAATATTATGCATTATGTTTTTATATATTGCCCCTGATGTACGTTTTTTTGGACATTAAGAGCATCGGCGGCTTTGATATAGAATATATTATGCTTATCTGTATCTTTACAATTCAATATTATGTCTGCCGCATCGGTGACAGGGATGTGCGCAGGCGAACTAAACGAGAAGGAGGAATCATCACTATGGGTCCGGTTATTGTAATTCTGATCGCCATAGTAGCCTTCGGCGTTGGTTCTGCAGTCAGCGGTCTCATTTTCTTCAAGAGGGGCAAGGAAGCCCGCAAGAAGGAAGCAGAGGCTGTATTCGGCTCGGCTGAAAAGGAAGCCGAGAGGATCGTTGACGAAGCAAAGAAGAATGCAGAGACCTTGAAGAAGGAAGCTCTTGTTGAGGCAAAGGACGAAATACATAAGTCCCGCCAGGAAACGGAAAAGGAGCTCAAGGAAAGACGTATCGAGGTCTCAAGACAGGAACGCAGGATCAATCAGAAGGAAGAAACGATCGACAAGAAGCTCGATAATCTCGAGAAGAAGGAAGAGGCTCTCCAGGCTAAGCTGAAAACTGCCGACGAAAAGGTGGCCGAGGCTGAGCGCATCAAGGCATCTCAGCTGGATATGCTGGAAAAGATCAGCGAGTTCAGCAAGGAGCAGGCTAAGGAGTATCTCCTCTCGAACCTCGAGGGAGAGCTGGTCCACGAGAAAGCCGTCAGGATCGCGAACTACGAATCGCAGATCAAGGAGGAGTGCGACGCCAAGGCAAGGCAGTATATCTCGCTGGCAATTGCAAGATGTGCAGCCGATCAGGTCTCCGAGACCGCTGTTTCCGTAGTCCCGCTGCCCAATGACGAAATGAAGGGCAGGATCATCGGCCGTGAGGGCAGAAACATCAGGACTATCGAAACTCTTACAGGCGTTGACCTTATCATCGACGATACTCCCGAGGCCATCACCCTCTCCTGCTTCGACCAGGTAAGGCGTGAGGTCGCCAGGATAGCTCTTGAGAAGCTCATCCAGGACGGACGTATCCACCCGACCAGAATCGAGGAAATGGTGGATAAGGCAAGGCGCGAGGTCGAGTACAAGATCAAGCAGGAGGGCGAAAGAGCCGTCCTCGAGTGCAATGTTCACGGCCTTAACCACGAGCTCGTGAAGCTGCTCGGTCGTCTCAGATACCGTACCAGTTACAGGCAGAACGTTCTCGACCACTCGATAGAGGTATCCCACCTTGCAGGTATGATGGCATCCGAGCTGGGTATCGACGCAGGGCTTGCAAGAAGAGCAGGTCTGCTGCATGATATCGGAAAGGCCCTTAGCTACGAGATCGAAGGCTCACACGTCCAGATCGGCGTAGATGTATGTAAGAAGTACAAGGAGAGCCCGGAGATCATCCACGCTATCGAGGCTCACCACGGCGATGTTGAGACGAGAACAGTCGTTGCCGCACTTGTTCAGGCAGCCGATGCTATTTCGGCAGCCAGACCCGGAGCAAGATCCGAAAACTATGAGAACTATATCAAGAGACTCCAGAAGCTGGAGGAGATCTGCACCTCTTATGAGGGCGTTGAGAAGTCGTTTGCTATCCAGGCAGGCCGTGAGGTCAGGATAATGATCCAGCCTGAGAAGATCAACGACGAGCAGATGGTTCTCGTGGCACGAGAGATCGCAAAGAGAATAGAAGACGAAATGGATTATCCCGGTCAGGTAAAGGTAAACCTGATAAGGGAGAGCCGAGTAGTAGAATACGCAAAGTAAAGCTCTCGGGAAGAAACCGTACACTGAACGGAGCGCTGTATTGCGCTCCGTTTTTTCTTTCATATACCCGGAGAAAGGGAGTTTTTTATGGCGGACAGAAAGCACTTGTTCGGATCAAGTGAAAAATCCGATTTTATATTGAATCTGACAAAAGAGGGTACGCATAAGCTCTGCGCGATGTACTGCATCATTGCGATGCTGCTCATCGAGCTGGCTGCTGTGCCTTACTATCTTACAAAGAATGTGGTGGACTATGTCGAAGAAGACAGCGGCATGGAGTTCACCCACTATCTGAGCGACAAGGTGATCTACTGGGCGGGCGTTATAATGTTCGGCCTGGGTATACTCGGCTTCTGCGTTTTTATGATAGGCAAGATGAAAAAGGAGATCTCCTTAAAGGATAACAAGGCGCTGCTGATAATGGCGGGCCTCATTGTGATGAGCCTGATCTCTGCGGTCGCCTGTGAGGATATGACCACCTCGATGACCGGTTACCTTGACCGTGCTGAGGGTTTCCTCACCCTTATAGGCTACTATGGCTTCTTCGCCGCTGCCTTTACGGTAGTCGGTGATGGCTGGAGGAACCGTCTCTGCGGGATACTGATAATCGTGGGCTCCGTCAATGCGGCAATAGGTATTCTGCAGGTCATCCCGGCGCTGAAGGATACTATCCCTAACTGGTTCTCGGAACTCAATCTTACCTTTAATGATAAGGTCAGCATCCCTGCGGCAAACGGCTTGGCAATGACGCCTCACGCTCTTGCAGCCCTGCTTACCGTGTGCTTTGCGGCAGCTCTGGCAGCGGCAGCCTTCTCGCCCAAGCCGGTGATAAAGCTGCTGAGCGGTGCGGCTGCTGTCCTTATGGCGGCGGCAGCGGTGTTTACAAGAACTACCACAGCTCTGATAGGTCTGGGCTGTGCAGCATTTGCCATAGTTGTCATAGCCGTTCTGTTTGCCCTTAAGAGCAGCAAGCCCGAGGAGGGCGAGGCGGTATCCAAAAAGACCGTCCTCATATCCCTCTGCTGCGCCATCGTCGCTGCGGGAGCCGCTCTGGGCGTCCTTGCCGCCACGGATAACGTCAAGCTGAAGGATGAGGAGGTCATCCGCACCGACTCCATCAGAATGCTTATGCTGCTCCAGAAGGACGATGCCGACAGCTGGGTATATCCCTACCTCTGGGACGACGGTATGTATATCGCCGAGCAGTACCCGCTGCTGGGTACAGGCCCCGATAACTGGACCACCATCAGTGCCAACGGCGCTTCCATCGACAGGACCTACAATGAGTACATCGACACTGCAATGCAGCGCGGCTTCATCACAATGGCGCTTTACTGCCTCTTCGTGCTGATCTCGCTGTTCAAGGCCATCAAGGCTGCGCTCTCCTTTGTGAAGGGAGAGGTCGGCTGGGCTGGGGCGGCGGTATGTGCAGGCATATTTGCTTACAGCGTTCAGGCCTTCTTCAATATCAGCTCTCTAACCAGCTCGCCTTTCTTCTTCATACTGATAGGTCTTGCCTGGAGCTATACCGCTGTTAAAAAGAAAGCCAAATAAGACTTATATCCATAAAGAAACTGCCGCGCAGGGGATGCAGTCCTCTGGGCGGCTTTTGTTTTGTTTGCACAACTTATAAGGCGGATGATAAAAAAATATGTCGTTTATATAAGAATTTTGTTGACATATGACAAAACGTGTGATATACTATATGTAGTATGTGGCAGAGCGTCTTTGCCACAAAAGGGGGAGGGGTAACGGTGCAGGAGCTTTATGATGAGCTGCCCGAGTATTCGGTGCTGATGTCCGTTTACGACCGCGAGCTCCCCGAAAACCTCAATACCAGCTTAGAGAGTATGCTGATGCAGACCTATCCCCCTGCTGAGATAGTTCTGGTCTGTGACGGCACCCTTACCTGTGAGCTGAATATCATCGCCAAGTCCTTTGAGAGCGAGTACCGCAACCGCTTCCGCATCGTCCGCATAGACGAGCATGTGGGCGCGGCGGCAGCCCTCAACGAGGGCATAAAGGTCTGCTCCTGCCCCATAATCGTCCGTATGGATTCCGACGATGTCTCCTACCCCGAAAGGTGCGAGAAGCAGATGCGCCTCTTTGCCGACAAGCCCAGCCTTGATATGATCGGCACCTTTGCCGAGGTCTTCGATATTGTTGAGGGGCGCTCTGTGGGCGTGAAGCATATGCCCACCGGCAGCGATAAGATACAGAAATACGCCAGGCGCCGCAATCCCTTCTGCCGCCAGACTTTAGCCTTCCGGCGGGATCTAGCTATTGAAGTGGGGGGCTACGCCGAGCTTGATGAGTGCGAGGATTACGAGTTCGCCGTCAGGATGCTGGCAGCGGGCGCAAGAGCCCGTAACATCCCCGAGCCCCTGGTGCGCTACCGCATATCAGAAGCGGATTATAAAAAGCGCAAGAGCTTCAAGTCCACCAAGAACTTTATCAAGGTCCGCAGGATGATCCACCGCAGCGGCTTCTGCTCGGCCTTTGATGTTATCGTTCCCAGCGCCGTTCAGCTGGGGCTCTGCATACTCCCCTGGAAGGTGACAAGGCGCTTCTACCTGAGAATGAGAAAGCGCGGAGAAAAACGTGTCAAGGCGGCTCCCGCAGAAAAGGTGAGGGAATACGTCTGAAAAACAACAAGCCCCGAAGCAGTTCGCTCCGGGGCTTTTCCTTATTTCCGCTATTTGAATGAGATGCCGGTGTTGACCTTTCCGTATAGCTTTACCAGCATCTTCTCCTTTGTCACCTTGAACATATACAAGGTGCCGAGCACGGAGATCAGCGAGCATACGATGCCTACAACGATCCCTCCGCCTCCTCCGATCAATGCGATCGCAGCGATCCAGATGATGACCAGCGATACAGCTATGATAGGCAGACAGAAGCTTGTGACCGTTCTGTCCTTGATCTTCATATAATTCATTATCTCTTTCTTAGAGAAAGCATCGTAATGCCTTGCCAAGAAGGAATCGGGCCTGCACCACTTGCAGAACTCCTTAACGGTAGGGAACCTTATAACAAAGTTCTGACCGGTCTTGGTAACTCTGTAATCCACGATGATGCCGTCAGAGGTCTCGGTCGTATCCATAACGTGGATGAGCGAGCCTGCTCTTGCCTGCTTGTTGAGCGTCTTGGTGACGATATACTTGCAGTCAATAGCCTCATCGATCTTGTAAAGCATAAATGCCATAACACAATCCTCCTGTATTTCATACCCGCAGTGCCGTTACGGGCGGTGTTTTCTGTCAAAAAACGCTGTCATATCTGCACATAATATATTATACCACTTCAAATACGGATTGTCAATAACAGAGGATAAATATTTTATTATTTTAGTAAAAGTACACAAGGTTGCAGGGCATATTATTGTTATACCGTGAAGTGCCTCCCGAAGCGGGCAAAATGACAGAATTTTTGCCCGGAAACTTTACTTTTCGGGAGGGATGTGATATAATAACTATGTATATTGTAATTCGGAGTGATAGCAATGTCTGAAAGATTATTAATGGGCAACGAGGCCATAGCCCTCGGTGCTATACACGCGGGAGTCAACGTGGTATCGGGTTATCCCGGCACCCCCTCCACCGAGATACTGGAGACCGTCGCCAAGAACAACAAGGAGGGCTCGGTCTATGTTGAGTGGTCGGTGAACGAGAAGGCCGCACTTGAAGTGGGCGCCGGTGCTGCCTATTCGGGAGCCCGTTCTCTCGTTACTATGAAGCAGGTGGGGCTGAATGTGGCCTCCGACCCGCTGATGAGCCTTGCTTATGTGGGCGTGAAGGGCGGTATGGTCATCGTCTCGGCTGACGACCCCGGCCCCATATCCTCACAGACCGAGCAGGACACCCGCCATTTTGCGCAGTTTGCCAAGCTGCCGGTCTTCGACCCCTCCTCACCGGAGGAAGCCTATCAGATGATACAGGACGCCTTTGAGCTTTCCGAGAGATATTCCACCCCCGTCCTTTTCCGCCCGACGACGAGAGTCTGTCACGGCTGCGCCTCAGTGGAGGTCAGGGACAGCTTTGAGCCCCACAAGCCCGAGGGCTTCGTCAAGGACTCCAAGCGCTGGGTCATTTTCCCCAGAGCTTCCTATCTCAACCATTGCAGGATAGAGAAGCGCGATCCCGCCCTGGGGGATGAGCTTTCCTCCTACCGCTTCAACACCCTGACGGGCTCCGGCAGGAAGGGCATCGCCACCCACGGCATAAGCTACGCCTATACCTGCGAGGCTCTTTCCTCCGCAGAGGGCGCCGGCGAATACAAGCTGCTGAAGATATCCACCCCCAACCCCTTCCCCGAGAAGCTGGCTCTGGAGTTCCTCCAAGAGCTGGACGAGGTAGTCTGCATCGAGGAGCTTGACCCGGTCATCGAGCGGGCGCTGACCTATATCGCAGGCAAGTACGGCCTCAAGGTGAAGATAAGCGGCAAGCTGGACGGCACCGTGGCTCCCGCAGGAGAGAACACAGTCGAATCCGTCAAAGACGTGCTGTCCAAATTCTTGGACATTAAATTTGATCAGCCCGAGATGCCCCCGCTGCCGGAGCTGCCGGTAAGGCCGCCCGTACTGTGCGCGGGCTGCCCCCACAGAGCCTCCTTCTATGCCGTCAAGCAGGCGACCAAGGGAATAAAGGCGG
Organism: Ruminococcus sp.; assembly: GCA_017542125.1. GTDB lineage: Bacteria > Bacillota > Clostridia > Oscillospirales > Ruminococcaceae > FB2012. The sequence goes on along the minus strand of JAFXXU010000045.1, from coordinate 102,677 downwards.
TCTATTCGGGAGACATCGGCTGCTACACTCTTGGCAACGCTATGCCCCTGGATATGGTGGACACCTGCCTCTGTATGGGCGCGGATGTTACCATAGCTCAGGGCATCCACCGGGTCGAACCGGATACGGTGAACTTCTCCTTTATCGGCGACTCCACCTTCTTTGCCTCGGGCATCACAGGAGTGGTGAATGCGGTCTACAACCGGACGGATATAATCCTTATCGTCCTCGACAACTCCACCACTGCCATGACAGGCCATCAGCCCCACCCCGGAACGGGTGTTACCATGATGGGCGACGTCTGTGCGGCGGTGTCCATAGAGAAGATACTTGAAGCCGTGGGCTGCACCTACGTCAAAACTGTTGATCCTCTCGACCTCGCAGCAGCGGAGAGCGCTGTCAGGGAGGCTATGGCTCTCACGGGGGTCAAGGCGATAATAATGAAGTCGCCCTGCATAGCCGTGACCAAGCCCGCCAAACGCTTCGCCGTAGATCCGGAGAAGTGCATAAACTGCAAAAAGTGCATCCGGGAGCTGGGCTGCCCGGCCATAGTCCTCACCGACGGCAGACCCGCGATCGAGCCGGGGCTTTGCTACGGCTGCGGCATCTGCGCTCAGGTTTGCCCTGTAAAAGCTATCGGGAGGGAAGACTGATGAATAATATACTGCTTTGCGGAGTTGGCGGTCAGGGGACCGTGCTCGCCTCCAAGCTCATAGCCTTTGCCGCTATGGAGAGGGGTGACAGCGTCCGCACCAGCGAGACTATCGGTATGAGCCAGCGGGGAGGCTGCGTTGTTTCCCACGTCCGTGCGGGCAAGGATATCAACTCGCCTATGCTGCCCAAGGGCTCCGCAGATATGATAATAGCCTTCGAGCCCGCCGAGGCGGTCAGGAACATCTCCTACCTTAAAAGGGGAGGAACGGTCATCGTAAACAAAAAGGCGGTAAAGCCTGTGACCGCATCTCTCACCGGTTCATCCTATGACGGCAGCGAGGCGCTGGCATATCTCTCCGAGAACGTGGAGAAGTTGGTGGTCATCGACGGCGACGAGATCTGCGCCAAGTGCGGCTCCCCCAAGGTGCTGAATATAGCCCTCCTTGCCGCCGCAGCCAAGACAGGTGCCCTCGGCATGACCTTGGAGGAGCTGAAAAACGCCATACAAAAGCGCATCCCCGAGAAATTCCGCGAGCTGAACCTCAGAGCCGTAGAGCTGGCTTAAGGCGGCAGTTGATTTTTCCGGAAAAATATGTTATAATTACTTGATACGGTATTTAAGGCAATTCTGACAGAAGGAAAGTATAATGGCAGTTATAAAAACAGAAGGCATATCATATGTCTACGGTGAAGGTACCCCCTTCCGCAAGGTTGCGGTGGATAACGTCGATCTCTCCATCGACGAGGGGGAGTTCATCGGTGTCATCGGGCATACGGGCTCGGGGAAGTCCACGCTGATACAGCATTTCAACGGTCTGCTCAAGCCTACCTCGGGCAGCGTCTATATCGACGGCGAGCGCCTCTGGGACGACAAGAACAGGCTCAGAGCCGTCCGCTTCAAGGTGGGGCTCGTGTTCCAGTACCCCGAATATCAGCTCTTTGAAGAGGATTGCTATAAGGATATAGCCTTCGGCCCCAAGAATATGGGCCTCTCCGAGGAGGAGATCGACAGGCGCGTGCGGGAGACCGCCAAGCTGGTTGGCATCAAGGAGGAGACGCTGCATAAATCCCCCTTCGAGCTTTCGGGAGGGCAGAAAAGGCGCGTCGCCATAGCGGGAGTTATGGCTATGGAGCCCAAGGTGCTCATCCTCGACGAGCCTGCCTCGGGACTTGACCCCAAGGGAAGATCAAGGATACTGGGGCTCATCAGAGAGTACCACAAGGAAAAGAAAAACACCGTAATGCTGGTATCCCACTCAATGGAGGACGTTGCCAAGCATTGCTCAAAGATACTCGTTATGAACAACGCCAAGGTGTTCTGCTTCGACACCCCCGCCAATGTGTTCCACAGAGCGGCGGAGCTGGAGAGCATGGGCCTGGCGGTGCCGCAGATAACGAGAGTATTCAACCGGCTCAGAGCCATGGGCTGCGACATAAGCGACGATGTCTACACAGTAGGCTTCGGAAGGGAGCTGCTGCTCAAAAAGCTGGCAGCGATCAAGGAGGCAGGCAGATGATGACTACCAAGCGGCAGATGTCCGAAACCTATGTGGTCGCGGCGATACTTGCTTCGGCGGGCGGCTTTCTCGATGCTTACAGCTACCTTGTCAGGGGGCACGTTTTCGCCAATGCCCAGACGGGCAATATAGTCCTGCTGGGTATGCGCTTCTTTGAGCGTGACTGGATGGGCTGCGCCAAGTACCTGATGCCAATACTGATGTTCGTGGCAGGCGTCCTGCTGGCCGACAGGCTCAGGGTGCGGCTGGCGAACTCCTCGCTGCACTGGCGGCAGTACATAATCATAATCGAGGCTGCGGTGCTGGCCGCGGTGACGTATATCCCCGTGGGCGGGCGCTACGATATCATAGCGAATACGCTGATATCCTTCGTCTGCTCGCTGCAGGTGGAGAGCTTCCGGAAGGTGCATTCCATCAGCTTTGCCACCACGATGTGTACCGGCAACCTGAGAACGGCTACCGAGCATATCTCACTCTACATCAACGAGAAGGATCACGAGCATCTTTCGGCAGCGATGAAGCTCTACGGCATCATAGCCTTCTTTATCGTGGGAGTCATCATCGGCACGCTGATCTGCTCCGCGCTGGAAAGAGCCGGGCTGGTGTTCGTCATTTTCCAGCTGATAGCGGTATTCATACTGCTGTTCATTGATGTGGAAAAGGCAGATAAGAAAGAAGAAAACGACAAGGAAGAAGCGCCCGTACAAAAAGGAGAATGAACCTTGCTCAAGGATATAACCATCGGGCAGTATTTCCCGGGAAGCTCCCCCATCCACCGGATGGACAGCCGCGTAAAGCTGGTGCTGACCATCGCCTTCATAGTGATGCTCTTTATGGCGGGGAACGTCTATGCGCTCTCTGTGGGAGTGATATTCACGCTGGTGAGCTTCCTGATCTCGGATATACCCTTTAAGATGATCTTGAAGAGCCTGAGACCCATACTGCTGATAATAATACTCACCTCGATACTGAACCTGTTCTTCATCAGAACGGGGGATGTGCTCTGGGAGTGGAAATTCATAAAGATCACCGAGGACGGAGTGTCCACCGCGGGCTTTATGACCGTCAGGATAATCTGCCTGATCGTCGGCAGCTCGCTGCTGACCTATACCACCTCGCCTATCGACCTCACCGACGGCATTGAGCGGCTGCTCTCGCCACTGAAAAAGATAAGAGTGCCCGTTCACGAGCTGGCGATGATGATGACCATAGCTCTTAGGTTCATCCCGACGCTGATCGAGGAGACCGACAAGATAATGTCGGCACAGAAGGCCAGGGGAGCCGATCTGGAAACGGGAGGGCTCATCTCCCGCGCTAGGGCGCTGATACCCATACTGATACCCCTGTTCGTGTCCTCCTTCCGCAGGGCTGAGGACCTGGCTATGGCTATGGAATGCCGCTGCTACCACGGCGGTGAGGGCAGGACAAGGATGAAGCAGCTCAGAGTGCATCTTGTGGACTTCGTGGCCATATTCATAGTAGCCGCCTTTATAGCGGGCGTTGTGGTAATGAACATATTCTTTTAGAGGATTAGCTTTATGAGGAACCTTCTGGTAAGACTTGCGTATAACGGCGCCGCCTATCACGGGTGGCAGAGGCAGAACAATGCCGTCACCGTCCAGCAGACGGTGGAGGAGGCGCTCTCGCTGCTGCTTTTCGAAAGCGTCACCGTCAACGGCTGCTCCCGTACCGATGCGGGCGTCCACGCCAGAGATTACTGTATGAGCTTCAAGACCGATAAGGCTATCCCGGAGCAGGGGCTGGTTATCGGCCTCAACGACAAGCTGCCGGATGATATCGCGGCTCTGGAATGCCGTGAGATGCCGGAGGACTTCCACGCAAGGTTTTGCTGCGTGGGCAAGGAGTATGAGTATATCGTCCACAACAGCAGCATTAAGAACCCCTTTTACAAGGATACCGCAATGCGCTGGCGGCATCCCATAGATGCGGAGCTCCTTGACCGTGAAGCCAAGGACTTCATCGGGGAGCACGATTTCAAGACCTTCTGCAGCGCAGAATGTGATAAGGAAAATACCGTCCGCGAGATATATGCCTTTGACGTAAGGCGTGAGGGCGAGCTGGTCAGGTTCACCGTTTCGGGCAGCGGATTTCTCTATAATATGGTTCGGATAACAGTGGGGACGCTGCTTTATATCGGCGACGGAAAGCTCCCCCGAGGCAGCATACCTCAGCTGATAGCCTCCCGTGACCGCACCCTGGCGGGTAAGACGGTGGAGCCCCAGGGGCTTTATCTGAACAGAGTTTTTTATGATAAAGGACAGATGAAAGTTGAGCAGCAACGATAAGCATAAGCTCTCAGCCGAGGAACGCGAGCAGCGGCGCCGCAGTGCGGAGGTCGGCTCCGAGCGCCGGAGGCTCATAGAGCATACCCGCAGAGAGGACCTCACCGCCGAGGAAATAGAGGCGCGCAAGAGGGCTCATGCGGAGCGCAAGGCGGATAAGAAAAAGTCCGCCGCCAGGGATAAAAAGAAAAAAGAAGAGCCCTCGGTAAAAAGCGGGCTGATGAAGGACAGCAAGGCAGCCGGCAAGCAGAACGAGGCCGCCGATAAGAAGCGAAAGAAGTACCGCCCCGTTGAGCCTCCCAAGAAAAAGGATGCTCCCCCTCCGCCCCCGCCCCCTTCCGAGGAAGAAGCCCTGGATATGGACGACTTCCGCAAGGCGAGAAACAAGCTGAAAAACCGCAAGCGCTTAAAGCGTCTCATCATCGTGCTGATACTGACGATAATAGCCGCAGCGGTGTATTATACCAGAGGCCTCTGGATGCCCAAGCTCCAGGGGATACTCGACAAGAAGCACGATACCATAGTCAACGACGGTGAGTTCCAGACGGGGAATTTCCCCCTGGATATCGGCACCGATACCTCGACCGCCGTTTCCAGGCTGGATGGCAGCCTGGTGGTCCTGGACAGCGGCCATGTGCTGACCTACGATACCAACGGCAAGCTCCGTGATACCTCCTACCATAACTACGGCAACCCTGTGATAAAGTCCGAGGATAAGAGGATGCTGCTCTACGACCTGGGCGGCGTGGCCTTCAAGCTCTTCGGCAAGACAGGCGAGGTCTATGAAAAGCGTATGGAGGAGACCGTGATGATGGGCAGTATCTCCGCCAACGGGGATATCCTTATCGTCACCGAGGACGACAGATACGCCACCAATGCCACGGTCTTTGACAAGAACGGCTCCGTTATCTACAACTGGAGCAACGGCGACAAGATAATCGACAGCTCCTTCACATATGACGGCGCAGGCTGCGTATTTGCCACCTTTGCGGTGTCGGAGGGCAGGATGTACTCAAAGGTCAGCATCGCGGATATGTCACGGAGCGACAGCGTGCTGGTATCCGAGCCCCTGGAGGGCCTCGTGATGCAGGCAAGGCAGAACAAGGAGGGCAACATCTGGGCGATAACCGATGAAAAGCTCTACCTGCTCTCGGATATCGGTCAGGTGATAGGCAGCTACAGCTTCACCACCGAACCGGCTGCATTCGGGCTCTGCGGCGAGAGCGCCTGCATAGCTCTGAGCGGCATCGGTCACGAGAGCGAGAAGCTGCTGGTGTTCGGCGCAGAGGATCTTACCCTGACCCCCAAGACCCCGGAGAACGACCTGGGCGGTATAGTGAAGATAACCTGCTATGACGGTATGGTGTTCGTCCTGGGGGAGGCTAAGCTCAACGCCTATGCTCCCGACGGCAGCCTGCTTTCCACCGCCAATGTGGACGGCGGGCAGTATGACCTGGTATATGCCGACGATGCGGTCTATATGCTGGGCAGAAGAGAGATAAATAAGATCAAGTTCAAGACCTGATATCGGACAGACCTGCCCGGAACAAAAGAGGGATAGCTATGTCAATACTGATAGATGTGATCGCCCTTGCGATCATTGCAGTTACCGCGATCATAGGCTATAAGAGGGGCTTTGTGCGCTATGTGATAAAGCTCGCCGGTACCATAGCCTGTGTGATCTTCGCGCTGATAGTCTCGGATATGGCCAGTGAGCCTATCTACCGCAATATCGTGGCCCCGAGGCTGGAGAGCGCAATCAGCGACGAGATGAAGGACTTCGACATCACCGCCGATGTCCGGAAATCAATGGAGCAGACCGGCATCAAGCTGGATATGACCGATGCCGAGCTCAAAAAGATACTGAGCGATACGGGCAGCATACCCACAGCCTTTGAGCGTGCAGCCCTCGACTCGGGAAAGAGCAAGGAGGAGGCGGAGAAGCTCCGCGTTCAGACGGATATATACTTCTCGGACAGCTTCGGCAAGCTGATCCTTAACTGCGCCGGCTTTGACAATGCCGATGAGCTGGGATCAAAGCTGGATATCAGCTCTGCCAAAGCCTTTGACCTGGTCAGGGCATTCACCGCCAAGGACGGCATCGCCAAGGGCGTAGAGTATATCGTCAAGAACGTTGTGGATAAGATGATAACCACTATCATCAGATATGTGCTGTTCCTGGTGCTGTTCATACTTGCTGAGGCTCTGCTGGCGGTGGTATTCACCGTGGCGGGAGTGTTCGATCATCTGCCGATAATCAAGGGAGCGAACAAGTCCCTCGGCCTGGCGCTGGGTATCGTAAAGGGTGTGCTTTACGTTATCCTCGCAGCCCTGATAATCTCCGCGCTCTGCGAGAACGGTGCGATCTCAAACAGCGATATGTTCAAGGAGCCGCTGCTATTCGGCAAGCTCTTCGGGCTGTTCTACAAGATGTGAGCCCGTGATCCTTAAGAAATAGATAATAACCCCCGAAAGGAGACAAGACCTATGGAGCCTGTTATGTGTTCAAGATGCGGGAAGCGTCCCGCTGCGGTGTTTATCTCGCAGCCCGACCCCCAGGATCATTCCAAGAAAAAGCATGAGGCGCTCTGTTTGCAGTGCGCCTGTGAGCTCGGGATATCCCAGTCAGAGGATTTCAAGAAAATGCTGGGCATATCCGACGAGGAAATAAAGAATATGACCGATCAGCTCATGGAGCTCAACGACGGCAACGACTTTGAGATGGGAGGCAGCGGCACCATGCCCGGATTCCTCAGCCAGCTGTTCGGCGGTCTCACGGGAGGGCAGCAGCCCCCCGCAGAGAGACCCGCCCCGGGCGGCAGCGGTGATGCTCCCCGCCGCCGTGAGCGCAAGGAGAAGAAAAAGGAACTGAAATTCCTTAACAACTACTGCACCAACCTCACCGAGAAGGCCAGGGAGTTCAAACTGGATAATATCATCGGGCGGGATACCGAGATAGAGCGTGTTATCCAAATACTCTCCCGCCGCCAGAAGAATAACCCCTGTCTCATAGGCGAACCCGGCGTGGGCAAGACCGCCATAGCCGAGGGCATAGCCCAGAGGATAGTCGCAGGCAACGTCCCCTTCCGCATAAAGGATAAGGAGGTCTACCTGCTGGATCTTACCGCTCTCGTTGCAGGCACCCAGTTCCGCGGACAGTTCGAGAGCCGCTGCAAGGGCCTCGTTGAGGAGGTCAAGAGCGAGGGCAACGTCATCCTGTTCATCGACGAGGTGCACAATCTGGTGGGAGCCGGCGACAGCGAGGGCTCGATGAACGCCGCCAACATCCTAAAGCCCGCCCTTTCCAGAGGCGAGGTGCAGGTCATCGGCGCAACCACCTTCAAGGAGTACCGCAAGTATATCGAGAAGGACTCGGCGCTGGAGAGGCGCTTCCAGCCCGTTACCGTCAACGAGCCCACCGTGGAGGACACGGTAGCCGTACTAAAGGGCATAGCCAAGTATTACACCGCTCACCATCGGGTGAGCATCTCGGAGCACTGCATCAGGATGTGCGCTGTGCTCTCCGAGAGGTATATCAACGACCGCTACCTCCCCGATAAGGCCATAGACCTGCTGGACGAGGCCTGCGCCGTAGCCAGCATCGGCAGCAAGGAGCTTACCGAGTTCGATCAGCTCAACGACGAGCTTAAAAAGCACCGGGATCTGGTCAGCAGTTACGAAGAGAAGTCCGACCCGGATTATGAGATACTCGCCACCGAAAAGGCCGAGATCTCCCGCCTTGAAAACAGGCTCAAGGAGGTTGAGGCTGTGATCTCCAAGCTGGAGGTCACGGATGCGGATATCTCCAAGGTCATCGAGATGTGGACGGGTATCCCCGCCAACAAGATCGTCGAGACGGAATATGAGAAGATCAGAGGCCTGAAGGAAGCCCTCTCCCGCCGCATAATCGGTCAGGACAGGGCAGTGGACAAGGTCGCCAAGGCTATAAAGCGGACGAGAGTCCAGCTCTCAAAGCGCCGCAGACCCGCATCCTTCATCTTCGTGGGACCCACAGGCGTGGGCAAGACGGAGCTGGTAAAGGTCCTGGGCGAGGAGCTCTTCGATGCCACCGAGCCTCTTATCAGAGTCGATATGTCGGAGTATATGGAGAGACACTCGGTGTCAAAGCTCATCGGTTCGCCTCCCGGATATGTGGGCTTTGACGAGGCAGGGCAGCTCACCGAAAAGGTGCGCCGCAGACCCTATTCGGTCATCCTCTTTGATGAGATCGAAAAGGCTCACCCCGATGTTATGAACATCATGCTCCAGATCCTTGACGAGGGCTTCCTGCGGGATTCCCAGGGCAGGAGCGTTTCCTTTGAGAATACCGTTATCGTTATGACCTCCAATGCGGGCTCCACCTCCAAGGATACGGGCGTGGGCTTCAACAAGACCGATGCCGAAATCTCTGAGGATAAAGCTATGAAGGCTCTGAGAGAGTTCCTGCGTCCCGAGTTTTTGGGGCGTGTGGACGAGATCGTGGTATTCGACCCGCTGACCGAGGAGGATTATGCTAAGATCGCCGGCCTTATGCTTGACGAGATGAAGCAGCCCCTCTCCGAGAACGGCATAACTCTTGCCTACGACAGCAAGGCTACTGCCCTCATCGCTAAGAAGGCCTTCGGCGGCAAGCTGGGTGCCCGTGACATCAGGCACGTTATCCGTGCCGAGGTGGAGGATAAGGTAGCCGAGCTGCTTATCGAAAAGGGCGAGGGCAGCGTCAAGGCAGTGGGGATCTCCGCCGAGGGCGACGAGATCATGCTGGATGTTCTGTAAAGGAGGGCTCTGCCGTGTACAGTATCGACGATTACAAGGATAGGATGACCTCACCCATCGGGGCCGTAAGGACAGACCCCGCAACAGGAAAACCCATAGAGCAAAGGAGTATCAATATGACCTACAAGGAAGAATTTATCAAGTTTATGGTTGACAGCGGCGTGCTTACCTTCGGGGAGTTCACCCTGAAAAGCGGCAGAAAGGCGCCCTATTTCATCAACTGCGGCAACTACAAGACAGGCGAGCAGCTCTCGAAGCTGGGCGGTTTCTATGCCGACTGCATCGCCGAGAACAAGATCCCCGTTGAGACCCTGTTCGGGCCCGCATATAAGGGCATACCCCTTGCAGTCTCGGCTGTTATCGCTCTGGCGGATAAGTACGGCATCAATGTCTCCTACTGCTTTGACAGAAAGGAAGCAAAGGATCACGGCGAGGGCGGTATGTTCGTGGGCAAGACCCTTACCGACGGCGAGAAGGTCATCATCATCGACGACGTCATGACCTCCGGCAAGGCTATGAGAGAATCCCTCCCCAAGCTGAAGAGCGCCGCAGACGTTGACGTCACCGCTATGGTCATCACCGTTGACAGGATGGAGAAGTCCCTCACCTCGGATAACTCCGCCGTTCAGGACGCATTTGCTGAGTTCGGCATAAAGGTCTATTCCATAGTGAACATCAACGATATCATCAAGGCTATCGAGGACGGCATCGTTGAGGGCAGGGAGTATCTCCCCGCTATGAAGCAGTACCGCACAGATTACGGTGTTGAATACTGAAAAAGCCGTTGTTGAATAATGAGAGGGTGTTCCGTTCCCGCATAGCACGCAGTTTCGGCACAGAGGAAGATTTTGTAACAGTTTTGTAGTAAAATGTAACTGTACTGTTGTTGAAAAAAAGTTTAAAATGAGTATAATGGGAATTGTAGAACAATAGAAAGAAACAATGTAACTGCTAAGTTTTCGACTTAGTTCGTTTCATCCTCTCCAAAATTTTTACACAATCAAGAAAGCAGCCAATAGGCTGCTTTTTTGATGCAAAAAGATCCCCGCCCCGGATATGCCTCCGGAGCGGGGTGATATGTTATTTCACGGTCTCGACCTTTATAAGATTAGTAGTTCCGCTGCGCCCCAGGGGTACGCCCGCAGTTACCACCACAAGATCGCCGGTCTTTATGTAGCCCAGCTTCTTTGAGACCTCGATGGCGTGCTCGATCAGCTCGTCGGTGTTGGTCTTTTCTTCGATCATACCAGGACGCACGCCCCAGGACATATTCATATGCCGGCAGATGGTCTCGTCGGTGGTAAGACCGATGATAGGGCAGTCGGGACGGAATTTTGAGAGCTGACGCGCCGTAGCTCCGCTCTTGGTGACGGTCATGACCGCAGCAGCGCCCAGGTCGTGAGCTGTCGTTACCGTCGCGTGAGAGATAGCTTCGGTCACAGACTCGCTCTTTGAGTCCTCCCTCTGGCGGAAGCGCTTCTGATAGTCGATATCCTGCTCGGTGGTCTCGGCTATGAGAGCCATAGTCCTTACCGCTTCGATGGGATAAGCTCCCGCAGCCGTCTCACCGGAGAGCATTATAGCCGAGGTGCCGTCGTAGATGGCGTTGGCAACGTCGGTGATCTCCGCTCTCGTCGGGCGGGGATTGGTTATCATCGACTCCAGCATCTGCGTCGCGGTGACTACCTGCTTGCCGGCATTATAAGCCTTGTGGATCAGATCCTTCTGTATCGCAGGGATCTGCTCAAAGGGGATCTCAACACCCATATCGCCTCTGGCTACCATGATGCCGTCGGCAGCCTCCAGGATCTCGTCGATGTTCTCAACGCCCTCGGCATTCTCGATCTTTGCGATTATGCGGGGATTGTTCCAGCCCAGGCTCTGGGTGAATTTTCTCAGATAGATGACGTCGGCAGCCGTCCTGACGAAGGAGGCAGCGATGAAATCAAAGCCCATCTTCGCGCCGAAGGCCAGATCGTCCATATCCGCATCGGAGATGTAGGGCATGGAGAGCTTCACCCCGGGGACGTTAATACCCTTGTGATCCGAGAGCTTGCCCCCATGAATGACCTGACAGAGAATGTCGGTGCCGTTTATGGATTTCACCGAAAGCTCGATAACACCGTCGTTTATCAGTATCCTGGATCCCAGGGAGACATCCTTGGGGAGGTGCTCAAAGGTTATTGAGGCGATAGTTTCGTCACCCTCCAGCTCACGGGTAGTTAGGGTGAAATCGTCGCCGTCCTTGATGAAAACGGGCTGGTGATCCTTGAAATCCCGCAGCCTTATCTCGGGACCCTTGGTATCCAGCAGGCAGGCAACGTTCAGCCCCAGCTCGCGGCTTATGCGGCGGACCTGCTCGAACCTCTGCTTGTGGACCGAATGCTCCGAGTGGGAGAAGTTGAACCTCGCCACATCCATGCCCGAGAGCATAAGCTCGCGGAGCACATCCTCGTTATCGGTAGATGGACCTATTGTGCAGACTATCTTGGTCTTTCTCATACAAATCAACACGCCTTTCGGTAATTACTTAGCTTTACTGATACCATTATAGCGCAAAAGCCGCCCATAGTCAACAGGATTATTGCGCACTTGGAGAGAAAACACAAGGGGAGAGTTTAAACTTTTCAGCAATAATCATCCCCCTCAAGACCCAAAACGTAAAGCCCCCTGACAGAAGGATCCGTCAGGGGGCTCACGCATCATTTCATTTTTCCAAATTTATAAGTCATCCGACGGTCATTGTGCCAGATCAGACCGAAGAATGAGACTTAACGTAGTCAACAACAGCGTCAACAGTGGTGAAGGCCATGGAAACGCAGGTGTCGGCGCAGCCGTAGTAGATAGCTATGCGGCCGGTGTCGGCATCAACAAGGGTAGCGCAGGGGAAGGTAACGTTCTGAACGTCGCCCACGCACTCGTAAAGCTCCTGAGGGCTCAGCAGATACTCTGCACAGCGGTACTTAACCTTCCAGGGCTGATCCTTGTCAAGGATGCAGGCGGAGAAGCTGTAAACGAAGCCGTTGCAGCTTTCAAGAACACCGTGATAGAAGCAGAGCCAGCCCTCGGAGGTCTCTATCGGGATAGGACCTGCACCGATCTTTTTGGACTCCCAGGCCTTGAGGGGTCCCATAACGTGCCTGTGCTCGCCCCAGTACTTCATATCGGGGGACTGGGAGATATACATATCGCCGAAGGGGGTGTGACCCGAATCGGAGGGACGGGAGAACATCACGAACTTGTCGTTTATCTTTCTGGGGAAGAGAACACCGTTTCTGTTGAAGGGCAGGAAAGCGTTCTCGCACTGATAGAACTTCTTGAAATCGTAGGTGTAGCCGACGCCGATGGTGGGCTTCCAGCCGTAGGCGTTGCACCAAGTTACCCAATATCTGTCCTCGATCCAGCAAACACGGGGATCGTAGCCGTAGCCCCACTGGTTCACCTCTTCGGTGGCCTTGTCGGCCTGCTCGAAAACGATCCTGTCGGGGTCGATGTTCCAATGGATGCCGTCCTCGGAGAAGCCGGCGTGGAGCTCCATGTTCCTCACCTTGTCGTCAACTCTGAACACGCCTGCGAACTTGCCCTCGAAGGGAACGACCGCGCTGTTGAATATGGAATTGGATGTGGGGAGAAGGTTCCTGGGGATGATGGGATTGGCATTGTATCTCCAGATAACATCTTTGCATTCTGCGGGCTTTTCCTGCCAGGGAATGTTCGGGATCGACTGTCCGTTAATGATCTTCACGTTCATTTAAATTCCGCCTTTCAAATATAAATATCCATCACTACGGGGCTTTGCAGCCTCATAGCTATATTAAAACACATTTTCTCAAAATTTGCAAGCCCCCCGAAAGAGCAGAAAACGATTAAGAAAGCCCTGAAAACGTATTCTTTCAAAATTTTATATTTTGTTTACAATTCGGGGCTGACAATGCGATATACTATATATAATGCTTACCGTTCAGGTGTACTGATATCAGGGTAAAGCGTTGTTGTGGATTATGCCCAACCGTCTCCAGGAGCGGGGGAGAGCGCCCGGAACTCCGAGTAAAATCCTCCCAAAAGACGATATTGCAGGCTTTTTGCAGCCGTGATCGGTTCGGGGACTCTTGAATATATTGTTAATAAAGCAAACATATCGTTTTAATTGCATACTATTTTACAAACTGTTACAGTTTATATTGTTTAAAATGCCGAAAATATTGACGAATGCAAAAAAAACGTTGCAATTTGAATACCTGTGTGCTATACTAATAGCGTAAGATTTTATATCTGCCAATGATATTTTAGGAGGAATACAAAAATGAAACTGACTAAGAAGATCACCGCATTTGCTGCTTCTCTTGCTATCGCCGCTACGATGAGCGTTTCCGCTTTTGCTGCTCCCGCTAACTGGGAGGGCGTTGTTGCTACCGCAAAGGCTTGCGGCGTTCAGGATCACAACGTTCAGCAGCTGAGCAACTTCCTTGAGAAGAATCAGGATAAGTTCACCAGCGAGCAGTACGGTGAGATGTGCAAGGCTATCGAGGATACTTTCAACAATATCGTTACAAAGTATCTCCCCGAGGGCAAGCAGGCTGCTGACCTCACTACTGACGAGAGAACTTCTCTGATGCATGGTATGGATGCTGCTGATAAGGAAGCTGTTCTCAAGGCTCTCGTTGATACCGGCGCTAAGTACGGTGTTAAGATCACTACCGAGAAGAGAGCTACCGGCGACGGCTACGATGTAATCGTTGAGTTTGACGGCGAGAAGACTCCTATCGACGATGACAAGCCCGCACCTACCGGTGAGAACGTAAACAATGCTGCTGTATTTGCTGCTGCTTGCGCTATCATGCTTGCTGGTACCGGCATCGTTGTAGTTGCTAAGAAGAACAGGGAGAACTAATTCCTGCCAATAACTACGGAGTGAAGTAAATAATGAGTGACAGACAATCTGTTAAACACAGCAGATCTCGTCACCGCAAACATTCTGAGTCGAATAAGGTGCTGAGAACAGTTACATATGTTCTCACACCTTTTTTGGTTTTAGCAGTTGTGTGCGGTGTGTTCGTGCTGGGGCTCCTGAAGCCTTATAATGACTTCAAGCCTTACCTGAACCTCGTGTTCAATGAAGAGAATAAACAGACCCAGGGCGATAAGCAGGTCAGCATTTACCACGCCGATGACGCTCCGCTCAGGATCCGTGAGGTCACTAATGAGGAGACCGAGGAAACTCATACCATGATCTACCCCTACTACGGGGACTACTACGGCTCCTTTACCTGCGAGAATGCCGGGATGAAGGATATACCCATCTATGCGGGTACCAGGCTTGATGTCCTCGAAAAGGGCATAGGCTGGTATAACGGCTCGGTTTATATCGGCAATGTGGGCAACCTCGTCCTCGCGGGGCATAACCATACCTATTTCTATAACCTCCCGCGCTGCAAGGAGGGGGATATAGTCGTCATTGAGACCGACTATGTCAAGATGACCTATATCATCAGCGAGATAGTCACCTTCGATGAGAACGACTCGACCTACATCGACCCGACCTTCGGCCACGACAGGCTCACCGCCTATACCTGCTGGAACAACGGCAGGCTCGGAATGAGCAAGACCCGTATAGCGATCCTCGGAGACCTCGTTGAGCGCCAGTGGAAAAAGGTGGAGGTGGCAAAGTGAAAAAGCTCTACCACTATACCCCGCTGGTGATCCTTTCGGTGTTTACAGCCATTTTCATCTGCCTGGCTCAGGCTGCGGCTTTTGCCGAGAATGTGCTGCTTGATACCAAGATATATAAGGATGCTATGGATCAGCGGGAGGTCTCCAAGGCGATGTACGAGGAGCTGGTGAAGTATTTCGACTCCCTCTCGGCCGCCACGGGTATCCCCGTTAATGTGTTCACCGACCCCATCAAGGAGGAGGATCTCTACGCTGCCTCCTTTAAGATGCTGGATGATTCCATCAAGTACATCTCCGACAGCCAGGCTCCCAAGCCCTCCAACTCCTACGATTTCACCGCCCTCGAAAAGAGCATCACCGATTACATCGAGAAGGATGCCGAGGAGCGCAGCATCGAAAAGGATAAGGAGTACCGGGAGCTGCTGGATAACACCATTAAAATGGCAAAGGTCCAGGTCAGCAGCCGCCTTGATACGATGATGCTCTTCTCATTCTCGGATTCAAGTGTTGCCAAGACGCTGCATAACCACTCGGGGCTGATCACCGTAGCCTTCTGGGGCTTTGTGGGACTTGCAGTGCTGATGATCGTTATAATGGTGATAATCGACAGGCATCATCCCAGAGACCTTATCTACTGGGCGGGATTGCTTATGGCAGTCTCGGCGGCGGTGTTCCTGATACCCTGCGTGTATCTCTATAAGACCGAGTATTTCAGCTCCTTCTTTATCACCAATACCTACATCCACAAGACGGTGACGGGTATGCTGGAGCTCTCGCTGAAAAAAATCATACTCGTTCAGAACATCGTGCTGGTAATCGGTCTGGTGCTGCTGGTGGCGGCGCAGGTCGTGCACGTCCTCTACAAGAACTACTGCAAGAAACAGTGGAAGAAGACCCATTGGCACAAGGATGTCGAGCAGGAGCCCGATGCAGAGACCCCCGAAGCCGACGAAGCATCCGGCGAGGAAGCATAATAAAAGCCGTACAGGAGCGTTCCTGTACGGCTTTGTTGTTTTATTGCAGCTTACTTGCCGAAGTATCTGTCATAGAGGCCCTTGAATGCGCAGCCGTGACGGGCTTCGTCCTTGGCCATCTCGTGAACGGTGTCGTGGATAGCGTCGTAGCCCAGCTCCTTGGCGCGCTTGGCGATCTTCATCTTGCCCTCGCAGGCGCCGTTCTCGGCCATATATCTGAGCTCGAGATTCTTCTTGGTGGAGGTGGTAACTACCTCACCGAGGAGCTCCGCAAACTTGGCAGCGTGCTCAGCCTCCTCCCAGGCAGCCTTCTCATAGTAAAGACCTACCTCGGGATAGCCCTCTCTGTAAGCAACTCTTGCCATAGCAAGATACATACCTACCTCGGAGCATTCGCCGGCGAAATTGTCCTTGAGGCCTGCAACGATCTCGGGATCGAGACCCTGTGCTATGCCTACTTTGTGCTGATCGGCCCAAACGAGCTCGGTCGCCTCTTCCATCTTGTTGAATTTCTCGGCAGGGACCTTGCACTGCGGACAGAACTCGGGGGGATTTTCTCCCTCATAAATATAACCGCATACGGAACATACCCACTTAGTCATAATAATTACCTCCTCAGATATAAATGTGGGCAGCCAAACTAAGTATTGTGCTGCCTGTTCTTAAATTATACCATATTTGTCTACCCTTGTCAACGAACTCCCCGGACGAAAAATCGTGGTCCCATTTATGCACAATTCACAATGCGGCAGGGCAGCGGAATAAAAAAATATAAAATTGTCAAAAAAATAGCTGTAAGGGTCTTGACAAAATCGCAAAAAGGGTATAAACTATATTTAGCACTCGGAGAGGTCGAGTGCTAACACTCAAAAAGTTCAAGTGCTAATCACGGGATGTCAGGGCGTAGAAAACGCAGGCAGTAAAGCGGGAAAGGACGAGGGCTTATGGACAGCCGAAAGCTGAAGATCCTTACGGCGATAGTCGATGAATATATCACGACGGGCGAGCCTGTCGGCTCCAAGACCATTATGGATAAGGTCAAGGCCTCCTCGGCTACCATCCGCAACGAGATGGCTGAGCTGGAGAAGCAGGGCTATCTGGAGCAGCCCCACACCTCCGCAGGCAGGATACCCACCTATAACGGATTCCGGCTCTACGTTGACAGCCTTATGCAGAAAAACAGCCTCTCCGATGAGGAAAAGGCAAGGCTCGACAGTATGATCCCCGATACCGCCGTTACCGAGCAGGAGCTGGTGAACAGCGCCTCCTTCGCGCTGGCGGAGCTGACAAAGTGCGCGGCAGTGGTGGCAAGTCAGGCACCCAAGTTCTCTATGATCTCAAAGGTTGAGGTCATCCCCACGGGCAAGAGGATGTATATAATCCTGATGATCACCTCCAACGGCACCATCAAGAACAAGATCTGCCGCCTGGAGTTCGACCTTACCCACGAGCAGCTTGAATTCTTCGACAACTTCATGCAGCAGAACCTGCAGGGGGTATCCGTCGATGAGCTTTCCGACAAGATGTTTGAGGATCTCTCGGCAGCTATGGGCTCGTATATGATGACCCTGGCGCCCCTTATGTCGGAGCTTCTGGAGCTTTCAAAGGAGTTTAATTCTCAGGAGGTCTCCGTTGCGGGAGCGAACAATCTGCTCTCCTGCAAGGATTTCGACCAGACTGAGATAATCAGCTTCCTTGATAATAAACGGGAAATGATGCACTTCGTCAACGAGAGCTTCTCGGGGCTGCAGGTGATGTTCTCTCCCGAAAGCGAGGGGTTCGTTATCAGCAACTCTTCGCTGATCGCAGCGCCCTTCTCGAAGGACGGCAGGCAGATCGGTACTCTCGGGCTCCTGGGCCCCATGAGGCTGGACTACGCGAAGTTCATCCCTTACCTGGAATACTTCTCGTCGAGGCTCACCGAGCTGCTCACCGAGGAGGAAGGCGACGGCGATGAGACTCAGGAAAAGAAATAAAGAAAAGGAGGCGGCAGCGGTGACAGAGAATGAAGATCAGATCTCTCAGGAGCAGATGATCGAAGAAGAAACAGCCGAGGCGCAGGCAGAGCAGCTGGAGGCTGATCCCGCCGCAGAGGCAGAACAAACGAAAGAAGATGAGGAACAGCCCGAGCCCTCTGAGGAGGATAAGCTCAGAGCAGAGCTTGCGGCAGCAAACGACAAGTATCTAAGGCTTGCAGCCGAGTACGACAATTTCAGAAAGCGCAGCGCCAAGGAGCGTCTTGAGCTTTCGGCAAGCGTCAGGGGCGACACCGTTTCGGAGATACTGCCGCTGTTCGATAACTTCGAGCGTGCATTGCAGACCGAGACGGAGGATCTCGCCTACAAGCAGGGCGTAGAGATGATATTCAAGCAGTTCGGTGATATGATCGCCAAGCTGGGAGTTGAGATCATCGACCCCACAGGTCAGCCCTTTGACCCCAACATCGCCAACGCCATCTCCCAGATCGAGGATCCCGAGCTTGGTGAGAATACCGTAGCCCAGACCTATCAGAAGGGCTACAAGATCGGCGATAAGGTGATCAGGTACGCGATGGTGGTAGTGGCTAATCCGTAAAGAAGCTCGTATCCATGCCGAGCCGCGGAGCGGTGAGGCAGAACAACTAAGTAATATTTCAGCACCGCTGAACGGTGCATTGATAAGAAAGGAAGAATGACTTATGGCAAAGATCATAGGAATAGACCTCGGAACAACCAACAGCTGCGTAGCAGTAATGGAGGGCGGCGAAGCCGTCGTTATCCCCAACAGTGAGGGCGCAAGAACTACTCCCTCGGTAGTCGGCGTTTCCAAGAACGGCGACAGACTCGTAGGCCAGGTAGCCAAGAGACAGGCAGTTACAAACTTTGACAATACCGTTATCTCCATCAAGAGACATATGGGCTCTGATTATAAGGCTCAGATGGGCGGCAAGACCTATACTCCCCAGGAGATCAGCGCTATGATCCTCCAGAAGCTGAAGGCCGATGCAGAGGCTTATCTCGGCGAGAAGGTAACTGAGGCAGTTATCACCGTTCCTGCTTACTTCACCGACGCTCAGCGTCAGGCTACCAAGGATGCAGGCCAGATCGCAGGCCTCAATGTTAAGCGTATAATCAACGAGCCTACCGCTGCAGCTCTCTCCTACGGTATCGATAAGGAAGAGGATCAGAAGGTAATGGTATACGACCTGGGCGGCGGTACCTTTGATGTTTCCATCATCGAGATGGGCGACGGCGTTACCGAAGTTCTCGCTACCGCCGGCAATAACCGCCTCGGCGGCGACGATTTCGACCAGCGCATCATCGACTGGATGATCAGAGAGTTCAAGGCCGCAGAGGGCGTTGACCTTTCTAACGACAAGATGGCTATGCAGAGACTCAAGGAGGCTGCCGAGAAGGCAAAGATCGAGCTTTCCAGCACTCCATCCTCGACTATCTCTCTGCCCTTCATCACTGCCGATGCAACAGGCCCCAAGCATCTTGAGATGACCCTTACTCAGGCTAAGTTCAACGAGATGACCGCTGACCTGGTCGAGATGACCATGGGCCCCGTAAGACAGGCGCTCTCCGACTCCGGACTTTCCGCTAACGACCTCCAGAAGGTACTGATGGTAGGCGGTTCCTCGAGAATACCCGCCGTTCAGGAGGCTGTTAAGAAGTTCATCGGCAAGGAGCCCTTTAAGGGCATCAACCCCGATGAGTGCGTAGCTCTCGGCGCTGCATATCAGGGCGGCGTTCTCGGCGGCGACGTGAAGGAGGGCCTGCTCCTTCTGGATGTTACTCCTCTGTCCCTCTCTATCGAGACCGCAGGCGGCGTAGCTACCAAGATGATCGAGAGAAATACCACCATCCCCACCAAGAAGACCCAGATCTTCTCCACCTATGCTGATAACCAGACCGCAGTTGATATCAACGTTCTCCAGGGAGAGAGAGAGTTCGCCAAGGATAACAAGCAACTGGGTATGTTCCGTCTTGACGGTATCGCTCCCGCTCCCAGAGGCATCCCCCAGATCGAGGTGACCTTCGATATCGACGCCAACGGTATCGTTCACGTTTCGGCTAAGGATCTCGGCACCGGCAAGGAGCAGAACATCACCATCACCTCCTCTACCAATATGTCCAAGGAGGATATAGATAAGGCGGTCAAGGAGGCTGAGGCCTTCGCAGCAGAGGATGCCAAGAAGAAGGAAGAGGTCGATGCCAGAAATCAGGCTGACCAGCTCTGCTTCCAGATCGACAAGGCTCTCGGCGAGTTCGGCGACAAGGTAACAGCCGACGAGAAGTCCTCCGTTCAGGCTAAGATAGACGCTCTCAAGGATGCTCTCAAGGGCACCGACGTTGAGGCCATCAAGGCCAAGAGACAGGAGCTGGAGAATGCCTTCCAGCCCGTAGCTCAGCGCATCTATCAGGAGGCTGCACAGGCTCAGCAGGCAGCCGGCGGCGCTCAGGGCTTTGATCCCAACAACATGGGCGGCATGGGCAATATGGGCGGCAACATGGGCGGCGGCAGCCACGGCGGCGACGACGTCATTGACGCCGACTTCAGAGATGCCGACTGATCCCGGAAACACTTAACTATCAGAAGATACAAGACCTCGAACCGCAGGGCAGAAATGTCCTGCGGTTCGGTGAGGTTATATGCAGGCTTCATTTATGCAGCCGTTCGCTGAATTCGAGCGAAAAAATGCTCTCCCCCCCCCCGCAGGGGCGATGATAAATACCCGGAGCAGGTTTCGGCGTTGGGCTGTTCAGTTATGACAAAGGAGAATGCTTATGGCAGATAAAAGAGATTACTACGAGGTGCTCGGAGTAGGAAAGACCGCCAGTGAGGACGAGATCAAAAAGGCGTTCCGTAAGCTGGCAAGGCAGTATCATCCCGACCTTCACCCCGACGATAAGGAAGCCGAGGCAAAATTCAAGGAGATCAACGAGGCATATGAGGTCCTCTCCGATCCCGATAAGCGCGCCAAGTACGACCAGTTCGGTCATGCGGCATTCGACCCGTCATACGGCGGAGGCGGTGCAGGAGCAGGCGGCTTCGGCGGCTTTGCCGATATGGGAGATATCTTCGATTCTATTTTCGGAGGCTTCTCATCCGCATTCGGCGGCGGGCGCTCCGCCAATCCCAATGCCCCCAGGCGCGGAGCGGATATCGAGACCTCCGTCACCATCGACTTTATGGATGCCTGTGCGGGCAGGACCGTCAACGTAAGGCTCAACCGTCAGGAGCAGTGCCCCGACTGTCACGGAACGGGAGCAGCTCCCGGCACTCAACCCAAGACCTGCCCCGACTGTAAGGGCACGGGTACAAGGCGCGTGACCCAGAGGACGCCCTTCGGCAATATCTCCCAGACCGCCAGCTGCACACGCTGCGGCGGCCGCGGCAAGATAGTCGATACCCCCTGCCAGAAGTGCTCGGGCAAGGGCATCGTAAGAAATGCCCAGGACAGAGAGGTAGAGATACCCGCAGGTGTGGATGACGGGCAGACCCTCCGAATTCAGGGCGGCGGTCATGCTGGCCTTAACGGCGGCCCCAGCGGCGACCTCCACATCAGGGTGGATGTGAGACCCGATCCTATCTTTGAGCGCGACGGCTACGATGTCTGGACGGATGTTCCTCTTACTTACACCCAGGCGGCTCTCGGCGCCGAGATAGTTGTCCCCACAGTTGACGGCAAGGTGAAGTACACCGTCCCCGAAGGCACCCAGGCCGGAACGGTATTCCGTCTGAGGGGCAAGGGCATCAAGAAGCTCTACCGCACCGACCGCGGCGACCATTACGTCAAGGTCTCGGTGGAGATACCCAAGAACCTTTCAAAGGATCAGAAGGCAAAGCTCAGAGCCTTTGAAGAATCCCTCACCGATAAGAACTATCAGAAGCGTCAGGGTTTCTTTGACAAGCTGAAAGAAAAATTCAAGTGATACAAAAAGCGGGAGAATTGCTTCTCCCGCTTTTTCGGTATAAAAAAGCCCGGAGGGCGAACCTCCGGGCTTTGGCATTTTTAAAGAAGATCTGCAAGCGAAAGACCTGCAATAGCAGCCACGATAATGAGAATGACTATGAAGAACCATACCAGCTTCTTTATGTTGGACTTGTTCTTGGCCTTGTGCTTCTTGAATTCCTCGATAGCATCCGGCTCGTAGTGAACACGCTGGGTCTTGTTGCCCACAGCAGGATTGAGCATATCGTCGATCTTGACGTTGCGGTACTTCTCCTCAAGGCTCATCTGGCTGCCGCGGTCAACTACCTCATAGGGCGAATCAAGACGGGTGCGGTCATAGGTCTTCATATTGATGTCGTCCATCTTGAGGTCGGGGGTAGCGGGAGCTGCAAGAGTGTCGCCGTTATTGAAGGCGTGCTTGGTATCAACGTCCTTCATGAACTGGTTGCGGCTCTTGTTGGCGCGGAGCATCTGTACCAGAGCAGCGGTGTAGATGTTCTGCTCCTCTTCCTCCTCCTCGGTGACCTCGGTGAGGTTGATCTCGGTGGAGTCGTGCATCTCTGCCTGAGCTTCTGCGTCGATAAGGGAGGTGCGGGCCTTCTTCTTCATAAGGCTGGGAGCAACAACTCTTGAATCGTTGCCATCGGAAGCATCGGCTGCGGGTGCAGCGGGAGCGGAAGGTGCGGGGGTGAAGGGTCTGGGCTCCGGCTTGCGGATGGCAGGTGCGGGAGCACCCTCTGCGCTCTCCTTGGTGAGTATGCCCGTATTAACGGGGCGCTTGATAACTCTGGGAGCGGTGGTGGAAGCAGAGCTCTCGGTAGACTGGAAGGACATAGGCTTGCGGCCTGTGATGTCATCGTCATCGTCGTAGTGAGGAGTTACGGTGGGCTCGTCGGGGATAACGCTGCTCTCATCGGGCTCCTCCAGGATCTCGTCAGCGGAGATAGCGGTGGAAGCCTCTGCAAACACGTTGCTCTCGACCTTAGCAGCGGTAACAGCCTCGAAGCTCATCATCTGGCCGGTGGAGATATCGAAATACTCATCGCCGTCCTTGAGAGCCAGCTTCAGCTTGGGGGCAGGCTCGCCCGGCTTGGGGGCATTTGCCTGGGGGATGTCGATGGGCACGAATTCCTGCTTGATGTCGATGCCCTTAAGGGTAAGGATATCGGAAGCAGTATCGCACTTCATAGCGCCTCTTACCATTTCCTTCAGAGGGAGCAGAATGATCTCCGAGAAGGTAACGTAGAAGGAGCGGTAAATCGACTTCGCGCCGTCGATCATCTCGGCAGGGAAGCGGCTGTCGAAGTAATACTCAAACTTATCGGGGGAGGCGGTGATGAGCCTGTCGATGTACTTGGCAAGCAGGATCCACAGCTCCTCCTCTTCCATATCGGGGTCATTGATGACCAGCCACATATAGCATCTCAGGAAGCAATCATAGCAGCTGATATCGCGGAGGTTGAGCGCAACATCGTCGATATTGAGAGGAACGGTGAAAGCGGGATCCGCATAAGCGAAGCAGCGGTAGCCGTTGCTCGCGAGCTTGGCATAGGCTGTTCTGAGAGCCGCAGCATCTCTGGAGAAGGGGGGCAGAGAATTGAAATCAAACTCTGTTTTGAGTGAGGACGTATCGCCCGAGGCAGCAGCATTGAGGAACTGCTTGTATCTCTTGTCGATATCGGCCTGAGGAGTGTTTACGGCTATTCCGAGCACACGGAAGGGGTTGCAGGCAAACAGCTCGGTAGCTGTAATACCTATTTTCTGATTCAGCAACGTGATTTCCTCCTTAAAGTATGTATTGGTAAATTCTTTTGATTAAATAGGCACAAAATAATCTAATCATAATGCTTTAATAATTATAACAAAGATAGCCGGGAAATATGATAACAAAACGTTGCTATTTTATTGAATAATTGTTAACTTTACAAATTATCCACAAATTATTCGGTTAATATTTTTCAAAAAAATATTCAAATCTTATTGCAATTTTCCCTAAAATAGTGTATAATATAATAAATATATTATGAGAATTTTACTAAATGCTACCATATCAAATATAAGGAGGACCTTTTTATGGCACTTTTCGGGCATAAAAAGCAAAACGACAACGGCACCCCCGCACCTGCAGCAAAGCCTGCGGTCAATCCCGATGACATCTGGGGCGCCCCGGTAAAGAGGAATAAGACCACGGGCGAGACCGTTGTTATCAAGGAGTCGAAGTATGATGAGGCAAAGCCGGAGACGGTGGGTCCCGCCGCTATCGACCCCGAAACTATCAAGAAGAAAATGGTCGAGCTTGAGAAGGAGCTGGAGGCTCAGAAGAACAAGCCCGTCCTCACACCTAAGGACTATGATACCAATCCCGTGGCTCAGAACGAGGTCTCTGCCGCACAGGATGAGTTCGAGGAGCAGTATCGCATCGAGCACGAGCGCTTTCTTGCCGCTCACGAGAACAAGGAGATCGACTCCGCCAACGATGCGGGCGTAGAGCAGAAGATCACCGAAATGGTGGATGAGGTAGCCGAAAGGGCAAGAGCCAGAGAGGCTATGAACCTGGATATCGAGCACGTTGATCAGAGCGAGGTCGATAAGGGTCTCTCCGTTCTGGGCGTCGCCAAGGACGAGACCAAGGATGCCGAGTATCAGAACATCGACAAGGTCAAGCAGTCGGAGCTGGATAAGGGTCTCTCCGAGCTGGGGGTAGCCAAGGATGTCTCCAAGGATAAGGAGTATAAGAATATTGCAGCCGTAAACGACGACCTTCTCGCCAAGAAGACCGAGGAGTTCATGAAGCAGTACGGCGACAGAAAGAGGCAGGACTGAACTGCCCGCAATAACAACAGATCAGGAGCGATAGAATTTGATAATCAATGTTGAGAACCCGATAATCAGCTATGCCGACAAGGGCAAGCCCTTCCAGTACGAGAAGCTCTTCTATGCCACCATCGAGCCCTATATACTGGAATTCAAGAACTGCCGCCTGGATAAGCTCACCGAGGAGGACGCTGCAAGGTGCCTGGCAAGGATCTTCAAGAAGATGGAGGTCAACGGTGTGCCTGTTCTGGATTTCTTCAAGGCAGACCTTGATAAGATGAAGGAGCAGGGGCAGAGCCAGTATGAGATCACCACAAAGCTGGCTTCGGACATCGCCCACGATATCTTCTGCTGCTTTGATAAGAACCTCTACGACGAGAACGGCGAGTTCGCGGTGTGCGACAGGATATACTGCGTCGTCAAGGACGGAGTAAAGGACTTCATCTACTGCGACAGCACTGTCAAGGAGGGCAAGCTGGCAAGAAAGAAGCCCTCGCCCGAGGCGGAGTATTTCGCCGAGCTGATGAAATTCAATGCTATGGGCAAGCTGCCCAAGGCAAAGGATAAGTATTGATGACCGCATCTCCCTGCCTGCGGGCGGGGAGACGTATTTTGTCCGGGCGGTTTTCAGCCTGCCGGGATCATTATTATAAAGGAGAATGACAAATGGTTGTAATCGAAATGGAAAACGGCAAGAAGATCAAGCTGGAGCTTTATCCCGATGCGGCGCCCATCTCTGTCGCAAACTTTGAGAAGCTGGTAAAAGAGGGCTTTTATGACGGGCTCATATTCCACCGTGTTATCAAGGGCTTTATGATACAGGGCGGCGACCCCGAGGGTACCGGAATGGGCGGCGCCAAGGAGAAGATCAAGGGCGAGTTCCTTGCAAACGGAGTTCCCAACCCCATAAAGCATACCCGCGGCGTGCTTTCAATGGCAAGAGCTATGAACCCCAACTCGGCAAGCTCCCAGTTCTTCATCATGCATCAGGATGCGCCCCACCTTGACGGCCAGTATGCGGCCTTCGGCAAGGTAGTAGAGGGTATGGACGTGGTTGACGAGATCGCCAACACCCCCGTTGGCTTCAACGACAGACCCAAGACCGAGCAGAAAATGAAGAAGGTCATCATCGAATAAGAGATATGCCCCTTCGGATGCCGCGGGGGCTTTTTCTTACCCTCCGGCGGACAGGAAAGCGGGACTGTCGGAAAAATATATAAAAATCGCTTTCTGTTATTGCAAAAATGTATGAAATGTGTTATAATGATTAAAGAGGGCTGTAAGCCCTCCGGCATGAGCCGAAAACTATTTCGCGCCCGGCGCGGGAACGGAGGATGTCTTTATGAAGCTATGCTTTATCGGCGCTGCCCACGAGGTCACGGGCAGCTGTACCTATATAAATGCCTGCGGGAAGAGCTTTCTCGTGGATTTCGGAATGGAGCAGGGTGTGGATGTCTACGAGAACACACAGGTGCCTACTTCGCCCTCAAACATTGATTTCGTGCTGCTCACCCACGCCCATATCGACCACTCCGGCCTGCTGCCGCTGCTCTATGCGGGGGGATTCAAGGGTGAGATACACTGCACCTCGGCAACTGCCGACCTCTGCGCAATAATGCTGAGAGATTCCGCCCATATACAGGAGTTCGAGTCGGAATGGCGCTCCCGTAAGGCAAGAAGAAAAGGGCAGGACAACATCGAGCCCTTATATACCATCAACGATGCCGAGGGCGCTATCCGTCTGCTGGTGCCACATTCATACGATGAGCGGGTAGATATCTGCGATGGTATCAGCGTCAGATACATCGACGCCGGGCATCTGCTGGGCTCCTCAAGCATAGAGCTCACCCTGACCGAGGAGGGTCAGACCCGTGTTATCGTCTTTTCGGGGGATATCGGCAACAAGCATCAGCCGCTGCTCCGTGATCCCCAGTTCCTCAAAAAAGCTGATTATGCCGTTATGGAGTCCACCTACGGCAACCGCCTCCACAGCCGTCCCGCCGACTATGCCAAGGCACTGGCGGAGGTGCTGCAGCGCACCTTTGACCGGGGTGGCAATGTGGTCATCCCCTCCTTTGCGGTGGGAAGAACACAGGAGATGCTCTATTTCCTGCGTCAGGTCAAGGAGCACGGGCTGGTCAAGGGTCACGACGGTTTCCCCGTCTATGTGGATTCGCCCCTGGCTATCGAGGCTACGGGCATATTCATGCGCAACAAGAGCTCCTGCTACGACGAGGAGGCTATGTCCTACGTCAGCAGGGGGATAAACCCCATACAGTTCGATGACCTTAAGCTGGCCGTCACCAGCGATGAGTCCCGGGCGATAAACTTCGACAGAGTGCCGAAGGTGATAATCTCAGCCAGCGGTATGTGCGAGGCGGGCAGGATCAAGCACCACTTGAAGCACAATCTCTGGAGGCAGGAGTGCACCGTGGTCTTCGTGGGATACCAGGCGGCAGCCACCCTGGGACGCTCCCTCTGCGACGGCGCCAAGAGGGTAAAGCTCTTCGGCGAGGATATAAGCGTCTGTGCGGAGATAACTATCCTGCCGGGCGTCAGCGGGCACGCCGACAAGGACGGACTCGACGAGTGGATATCCCACCTGGAGAGACCCAAGAAGGTATTCGTGAACCACGGCGAGGGGGCTATCTCGGAGCAGTACACCCAGCATCTCCGGGACGATATGGGTCTCGACGCCTACTGCCCCTTCAGCGGCGCAGAGCTTGACCTTATCACCGGCGAATTCACTCAGGCGGAGCCTATCTATATCACCCGTACTGCCAAGCCCTCCACGGCTTATCAGCGGCTTGTGGCATCACTTGACCGCCTGACCGCCATAGTCCAGTCCAGCAAGGGGCTCACAAACAAGGAGCTGGGCAAGATGGCGGATACCATAGCAAATCTCTGCTCCAAGTGGCAGCCTTAAGGAGGACAGCCGTGAATATCGACGAAAACAGGATAGCCGACCTTGAAATGTACCTGACCCGTATGCAGCGCTCGGTGCTGGATAAAATGTTCTTCATCGACAAGGTCTTCGAGCCCTTTGAGAATATCGTGGACTTCGGCTGCGCCAACGGCGAGCTGATAAAGGCGCTGCGCTCTATGTGCTCGGAGTACCGCTATATCGGCTATGACATCAGCGAGGAAATGATAGAAGCAGCGAAGCAGAACGTCCCAGAGGCCTCCTTCTATACCGACTGGAACGCCATAGATATCCCCTTTGAGAAAAGCCTGATAAACGTTTCAAGCGTTATCCACGAGGTTTGGTCATACTGCTCCCGGGAGGATATAGAGGAGTTCAGGGAGAGGCTCTTTGGCAGCGGCTTCAAATATATCGCCATACGGGATATGATGTTCTCCGACGCTCAGGACAGGCCTGCCGACCCGGCTCAGCTTGAAGCGGTGAAGCGCTCGGGCTATTCGGAGCTTTTGGAAAGCTTTGAGAGCATCTGGGGCAGGGTCACCACCCAGAAGCAGCTGGTGCATTTCCTGCTGAAATACAAGTACACCAACAACTGGGAGCGGGAGGTCAGGGAGAACTATTTCCCCGTATCTGTGGAGGAGATGCTCGGTATGATCCCCGACGGGTACAGGATCAGCTATTTCGAGCCCTTTACGCTGCCTTATCTTTCCTGGCAGCTGCGAAAGGATACGGGCATCGAGCTCAAAGAGAACACCCATATCAAGATTATTCTGGAGCGCAGGTGAAGCTATGGGGATACGCTACATCCACGAGCCCACCGACCTCCAGTGCGGGCAGGCGGTGCTGGCGATGATCACGGGCAGGGAGGTCTCCGAGGTGGTCTCGGAGCTTAATAACGACCGGGAGACCGACCTTAAAGAGATGAAGTCCTACCTGCGGGCAGCGGGCTTCCTCATCAGCGACGAGAGGAAGGCAGTAAGGGATAAAAGCGAGCTCCCTCCCCTGTGTATTCTCAGCCTGGAAACGCCCCGCTGCTGGCACTGGTCTCTCTACTGTGAGGGGACGTTCTACGACCCGGAGCACGGGGTAATGTCTGATTTCCCCGAGTGTGCCCGCAAGTTCTTCTGGGAAACGGAATCAGTGAATAATGAATAGTGAACAGTGAAGGTGTCCGCTTCGCGGACGTATCCAAAGCAACGGCAGCAGTACAAAAAATTGTACTGCTGCCGTTAGCATTGTGCATAGCTCAAAAGGATCCAGCATTACTTACTTGTCATACCCGTCAACATTTCCGTTTCTTTTGGGGATCGGGTTCTCGGCAAGATAGGCGTCGAGTATCTCCGCGGCGGTGCGGACGAATCTCACGCAGGGACGGACCTTGTAATACTGCTCCGTCCGGCGCTCCGGCTCGGGTGTGGAGGTAACGGCGAGACCCTTTAAAAGCTCCCGGCAGACGATGGTCCCGTGCTTTGCCCTGAACCGGGCAGCCAGATCCTGTATGCGGCTGTAGTGAGCAGTCTTTTCCTCGTGGGTAAAGCCGTCCCCGAGGCCGTAGAGCAGCCCGACGATCATAAACATGGAGGTGCAGGTGCCGCAGACCTCCCGCAGCCTGCCCATCCCCCCGCCGAAGGAGGAGGCCAGCCTCATGGCCGTATCCTTGTCAAGCCCCGTAACATCGGTAAACGCGGCGAATACCGACTGGGCGCAGTTCATCCCCTCTGCAAAATTCTTTACCGCCTGCTCAACGTGACCGTTTTCCATAACAAAGCCTCCGTAAAAAGTTCTGAAAGCTATTATACTACATAAATGCGGAAAAATCAAGCAGCAGAGGCGCAGCTTCCCGGTGAGCCCAAATAATTTATAAAAAAGACTTGATTTAAAGGGCGTTTTGTAGTATTATGATAATAAGGGCTTTTTCTGCCCATAAATCGAAAGGAGTATTGTATAATGATCTATTCGCACGAAGTTGAAACAATGTGCCCTATCGCACAGGGCGTTGCTCACGGCGCTGCTCCTATCCCCGAGGAAGCAAAGTGGGTAAAGGCCAAGGAGATCAAGGATATCTCGGGCTTTACACACGGCATCGGCTGGTGCGCTCCCCAGCAGGGAACCTGCAAGCTGACCCTCAACGTTAAGGAAGGCGTTATCCAGGAGTGCCTCGTTGAAACTATCGGCTGCTCGGGTATGACCCATTCCGCAGCTATGGCAGGTGAGATCCTCCCCGGAAGAACTATCCTCGAGGCTCTTAATACCGACCTGGTATGCGATGCTATCAATACCGCTATGAGAGAGCTTTTCCTCCAGATCGTTTACGGTCGTTCACAGTCCGCATTCTCCGAGGGCGGCCTCGTTGTAGGCGCAGGCCTTGAGGATCTCGGCAAGGGCCTCCGTTCGCAGATCGGTACCATCTACGGCACCCTGGCAAAGGGCCCCCGTTATCTTGAGATGACCGACGGCTATATCACCGGCCTCGCACTCAATGAGGATAACGAGATCATCGGCTACAAGTTCGTTAACTTCGGCAAGATGATGGACTTCATCAAGGCCGGCGACGACGCTAATACCGCTTTCGAGAAGGCTCAGGGTCAGTACGGCAGAGTTGCCGACGCGGTCAAGATCGTTGACCCCAGAAAGGAATAAGGAGGATCAGTATTATGGCTTTATTTGAATCTTATGAGAGAAGAGAAAAACAGATCCTTGAAGTCCTCGGTCAGTACGGCATCGGCTCCATCGAGGAGTGCGCCGAGATCTGCAAGGCAAAGGGTCTTGACATCTACAAGCTGGTTGAGAGCATCCAGCCCATCTGCTTTGAGAACGCTAAGTGGGCTTACACTGTAGGCTGCGCTATCGCTATCAAGAAGGGCTGCACCAAGGCTGCTGACGCTGCCGCCGCTATCGGCGAGGGCCTCCAGTCCTTCTGCATCCCCGGCTCCGTTGCCGATCAGAGAAAGGTCGGCCTTGGCCACGGCAACCTGGGCAAGATGCTGCTTGAAGAGGATACCGAGTGCTTCGCATTCCTGGCAGGCCACGAGTCCTTCGCTGCTGCTGAGGGCGCTATCGGTATCGCTGAGAAGGCTAACAAGGTAAGAAAGAAGCCCCTGCGTGTTATCCTGAACGGCCTCGGCAAGGACGCTGCTCAGATCATCGCAAGAGTTAACGGCTTCACCTATGTTGAGACCGAGATGGATTACCACACCGGCGAGGTAAAGGAAGTATTCCGCAAGGCTTACTCCAACGGCCTCCGCGCTAAGGTAAACTGCTACGGTGCCAACGATGTTACCGAGGGCGTTGCTATTATGTGGAAGGAGAACGTTGATGTTTCCATCACCGGTAACTCCACCAACCCCACCCGCTTCCAGCATCCCGTTGCAGGTACCTATAAGAAAGAGCGCACAGATGCCGGCAAGAAGTACTTCTCTGTTGCATCCGGCGGCGGTACGGGCAGAACCCTCCACCCCGATAATATGGCAGCAGGCCCTGCTTCCTACGGTATGACCGATACTATGGGACGTATGCACTCCGACGCTCAGTTCGCCGGATCGTCCTCTGTTCCCGCTCACGTTGAGATGATGGGTCTTATCGGTATGGGCAACAACCCGATGGTTGGTGCTACCGTTGCCTGCGCAGTTGCTGTTGAAGAGGCTATGAACAAGTAATATCACGGTTTTTCAGGCACCTCCGGAGTGATCCGGGGGTGTCTTTTTTCGTGTACTTGATTTTTTCATAAAGATGTGTTATAATATGCTTTGCTGTTTCAAAAACAGCAGTATGGAAAAGGATCGCTGGGGGCGAGGGGTCAGAGAGCAGAGAGAGGCTCCCCGATGCTCCGGCGGAAATGAACGAAAGGAGAACACTATGAAAAAGACAGCTGCAACAGCACTCGCGCTCATTGCTGCGGGTATGCTGCTGTGCTCCTGCGGCGGCAAGGAGATATCCGGTGCGCCTGTGACCTCGGCTCCCGAGACTACCACCACTCCTGCCGAGACAGCTCCCGAAAGCTCGGAAGAGGATTCCTCTGAGGAGATCATCGAGACAAACGGCGAGTATGCCAAGGAGTTCACCAGGAAGATAGAGAGCGGCGTATATGCTCTGGAGGGGACCGTCCAGACCGCTATGTTCGGAGAGTCGCCCATGTCGGTAAAGGTCAGCGGCGAGGATCTCTATGTGAAGATGACCACTATGGGCATCGACGTTGAGGTCTGCCAGATAGACGGCGTGGCATATAACCTTATGCCCCAGATGAAGACCTACACCGTCAGCAAGGCTACCACAGTGGAGCAGCAGGGCGTGAATACATATGCTCTGAGCGAGAGTGCCAAGTTCATCGGCAACGAAATGGAGGACGGCCTCATCGTCGAGAAGTACGAGATACCCATTATCGTCAACAAGACCGATGTGAGCATAGACCTGGGTATTGACGGCGGAAGCTATGAGTGCAGATACTATTTCGACACGAATAAGGAACTCAAAAAGGTCTCCGGCAACCTCCCCGCTACGGGTGAGACGGTATTCACCGTCACCGGCCTTTCCTTTGAGGACATCAAGATCGAGCTCCCCGACCTCACGGACTGGACGGAGCTGAAACAGGGTGAAAAGCTTGATAAGGTAGCCACCATCAAGATGGGTCTGGCAGCCTACGGCGTTACCGAGGAAATGGTGACCGCTGCGGGCTACACCTACGAGCAGCTCGCAGAAATGGACGAAGCCGAAGTTACAGAGATCCTCACCAAGATCGCCGAGGACAACGGCCTTACCTTTGATCCCAACGCATAAAAAAGCGCCCGGGCAGCCAATGCTCCCGGGCGTAAATATTCTTATAGCTTAGTGAACTCATCAGCGCCGACCCCGCAAATGGGGCAGACGAAATCCTCGGGCAATGCTCCCTCGTAAACATATCCGCATACGGAGCAGACCCATTTTTCCTCGCCGCTTTCTTCAGCGGGCTTTTCCTCCTTGGGAGCGGCATCGTCCAAGCGGGAGAAATCAGCTGCGCCGTGCTTGCACAGCGGGCAGATGAAATCGTCTGGCAGATGCCCCTCGTAGATGTATCCGCAGATGTTGCAGATCCATCTCTCACCGGAGACCTCATTCTTATCCGCAGCGGGAGCTGCGGCAGGCTTCGGCTTGACGTTGGCGTGATAGTAGGCATAGGTCATCGGAGCGTTGTCCGAGAGCACCTCGCCCGCAGTGACATCGGCAATGAACATAATGTGGGTGCCCAGGTCTATCTGCTGAACTACCTCCCCCGAAAGATAAGCGCAGGTGTTGTACGGGATGTAGGGAACACCGTTCTCGGCATACTTGAATTCGGTGCCGTAGAGCTTATCCTCCCACCTGCCGGAAGAGAACCCGAAATGAGTGAACATTTCAAAGCCCGCGGTCGTGTCGATCATCGAGACATTGAAGCGCCCGCTCTGAGCGATCATAAAGCAGGTGTAGTTGGATTTGTTCACAGTGACCGATACCCGGTTGGGGGAGCTGGTCACCTGTGCCAGTGTGTTGATGATACAGCCATTGGAGAAGCTCCCGCATCTTGCAGTGAGCACATAAAGGCCGTAGGAGATCTTGTTCATAGCGGTCATATCCATAGCCGTACCCTCCGTTTTCTCAGCTTTTTTCCAGGATAAAGAATTCGTTGTTGTCCTCGTTAACAAAGGACGTTATGCGCCACCCGAGCGCGATCAGGCGGTTCAGCTGCTCGATCCGCGCGAAGCGGTCAAGATCAGGAGCAGAGCCGTCACCGCTGTTTCTGGATACATAGAATACCTTCTGCATAGCGGATCACCCCTTGTTTTCTTCTGTTTTCTGTTTGTGCAGCAGCCCTATACTACTGCTATTCTATATTATATCACAATATTAACCAAATTTCAAGACTGCAATTATGAATTTTTGTGAAATTGTTAATACTTTTTAACGCTTTTGATGTTTGATGTTAATAAGATATTACGGGGGCGGGGGTTTGCTCCCCGCTCTTTACATTCAGCCCGGGATATGCTATAATATCAGCAAGCTGATATTATATTTATCATAAAGCCCTCGCAGATCCGTGCCGCAAACGGCACTCCCTGCGAATCGGGCAATTATGGCACAACGCTTCGCTTTTGTGCCATAATAATCACCGAAAGGAGCGATGACTGATGCTTGCAGATATGCACACCCACTCTTTCTTCTCACCGGATGCCGACAGAGAAGCTTCAATTGAAGCAATGGCCCGGAGAGCCTCGGAGCTGGGCCTTTACGCCCTGACTGTCACCGACCACTGTGACTGCAACTACTGGCTCACGGCAGAAGAGGGCAGCTATCCCGACTATCAGCAGAACGACAGTATGATGTTCGGGGCAGGGGAGTACGCCCCCGCAAGTATCGAAGCGGTCACGGCGCTCCGGGAGCAATATCCTATACTTCGCTGCGGCACCGAGCTGGGGCAGCTGGTACAGGCTCCGAAGGAGGCAGCGCTTATGGCCGCCGACCCCCGCCTGGACTTTGTCATCGGCTCGCTGCATATGAATGCCGGCAGGCCGGACTTCTACTGGATAGAGTACAATAAAATGGACACAAGCGAAGTCTACACCCTCCTTGACGATTACTTTGCCGAGGAGCTGGAGACCTGCATGACAGCTGATTTCGATATCCTGGGGCACCTCACTTACCCCCTGCGGAGCATAGTGGGGGAGTACGGCATACAGGTGGATATGAGCAGATATGAGGACGTTATCAGGGAGATTTTTTGTACACTTATCGAAAGGGGCAGGGGCATAGAGATAAACACTGCCGGCCTTCGCCGGAAGCTGGCTCAGCCCAGCCCGACCCTTGAATATGTGAAGCTCTACCGCTCCCTCGGGGGAGAGATACTCACCCTCGGCTCGGATGCTCACCGCATCTCCGATATAGGAGCGGGTCTCAGAGAAGCCGCAGAGCTGGCAAAAGAGGCGGGCTTCCGCTACACGGCGGTCTACAGCAGGAGAAAGCCGGAGTTCATAAGGCTCTGGATTTGACAAATGCTATCATATATGATATAATGATCTAGTATGCTTTCGCATAACGTATAATACCGGAAAGAGGCTTTGCTATGCTTAAAATATCGCAGATGTACGATCTCAGCCATACCCTTGCCGCCGATTATCTCCGGGGCTTTGAGTACCCCTGGGAAGCGCTGGGCGGGATCAAGGAGCTTATAATTCTACTGGGTGAAAAGCTCGACAAGAACGAGTACGACGAGGTGCAGCCCCAGGTGTGGGTACACAAGACCGCCAAGGTCTTCCCGACGGCTTATCTCGGTGCTCCCTGCATCATCGGTGCCGATACTGAGGTAAGGCACTGCGCATTTATCAGAGGCTCGGCTCTCGTAGGCAACGGCTGTGTGGTCGGCAACTCGGTGGAGCTTAAAAACGTCATCCTCTTCGACTGCGTCCAGACCCCGCATTACAACTATGTGGGCGACAGCATCCTGGGCTACAAGTCCCATATGGGTGCAGGCTCCATAACCTCCAACGTCAAGTCTGACAAGACGCTGGTGGCTGTCAAGGGCGAGGGCGACCCCATAGATACCGGCCTCAAAAAGTTCGGAGCTATGCTGGCGGACTTCGTCGAGGTGGGCTGCAACAGCGTCCTCAACCCGGGTACCGTGGTGGGGCGCAACACAAATATCTATCCCCTTTCAAGGGTCCGCGGAGTGGTGCCTGAGAACAGCATCTACAAGGCCCCGGACGACATAGTTGCAAAGCACGAATAAAGTTTCCGCATTTCCCCGAGCCGCCGCAGGCGGCGAGGGCAGCAGTAAACTTATACAGCCAAAACGGCAGAATAAAAGTATAACGGGAGTGTTTTGATATGGGAAAGTATTTCGGAACAGACGGTTTCAGAGGCGAGGCTAATGTTAACCTTACCGCCGACCACGCTTACAAGGTGGGCAGATTTCTCGGCTGGTATTACGGCGAGCTCAAGCGCCGTGCGGGCGATACCGAGCCTGCAAGGATAGTCATAGGCAAGGACACAAGGCGTTCCAGCTATATGTTCGAGTATTCGCTGGTAGGCGGCCTTACCGCCTCGGGCGCGGACGCTTATCTGCTGCACGTTACCACCACCCCCTCGGTAGCATATGTTGCCAGAGTGGATGAATTCGACTGCGGCATTATGATCTCCGCAAGCCACAACCCCTACTACGATAACGGCATCAAGCTCATCAACCGCAACGGCGAGAAAATGAGCGAGGAGACCATCACTCTCGTTGAGGCATATCTGGACGGCGAGCTGGAGGTCTTCGGTCAGAAGTGGGATAATATCCCCTTTGCCGAGAAGGAGCATATCGGCTGCACCGTGGACTACGTCTCCGGCAGAAACAGGTATATCGGGTATCTTATCTCTCTGGGTATGTATTCCTTCAGAGGTGTGAAGGTGGCTCTCGACTGCGCCAATGGCAGCGCCTGGAACATCGCCAAGTCGGTGTTTGACGCTCTCGGCGCCTCGACCTATCTGATCAACGCCGAGCCTAACGGCACTAACATCAACACCAACGCGGGCTCCACCCATATCGAGGGGCTCTGCAAGTATGTTGTGGATAACGGGATGGATGTGGGCTTTGCCTACGACGGCGATGCCGACCGCTGCCTCTGCGTGGACGAAAAGGGTAATGTCATCACCGGCGACCATATCCTCTACATCTACGGCAGATATATGAAGGAGCGGGGTAAGCTCATCAACAACACAGTTGTTACCACCGTAATGTCCAATTTCGGCCTCTACAAGGCCTTTGACGAGTTCGGCATCGACTACGCCAAGACCAAGGTGGGCGACAAGTACGTTTACGAATATATGATCAAGAACGGCTGCCGTATCGGCGGCGAGCAGTCGGGGCATATCATCTTCTCCAAGTATGCCTCCACCGGCGACGGCATCCTTACCAGCCTCAAGATCATGGAGGTAATGCTTGCCCGCAAGAAGAAGCTCTCGGAGCTTGCCGAGCCGCTGACCGTTTACCCCCAGGTGCTGGTCAACGTCAAGGTAAAGGACAAGAGAGCCGCCCAGGACGATCCCGATGTGGTCAACGCTGTTGAGGCTGTTGCCGAGGAGCTGGGTCAGTCGGGCAGGATACTGGTCCGCGAGAGCGGTACCGAGCCTCTGGTAAGAGTTATGGTCGAGGCTCAGTCCGAGGATACCTGTCAGCGCCTTGTGGATAAGGTGGTTGACGTTATCAAGGCAAAGGGACACGCGATCTGACAGCTAAAAAATGAATACTAAAAGAGGGCAGATCATTCGGCCCTCTTTTTTCTCATCTCAACATATTCGTTTATCACCGGCATCACCGGCTCGGAGATATCCTCCGGAAGCTCGGAGATGTTAAACCACCTCAGGTCGGTCATTTCGCCGTCCCGGGCGGAAGGCTCGCCGCTCCACTCCCGGCAGATGTAGACTATCTCCACATTTGAGACCTCGTCCCCGTTGGGGTAGATGTAGTGGGTCTCAGGGCCCGAGCTTATCATAAACAGCTCCAGAGCCTCGGCGTGAAGCCCCATTTCCTCATAGAGCTCCCTGTCGGCGCAATCCTCCACCCGCTCGTCCAGCTCTATGGAGCCGCCTGCGTAGTCCCAGCGGCCGTTGTCGGAGCGCCTGCCCAGAAGCACCTGCCCCTTGTCGTTCTCGACTATCACGCTTGCCGCGCATTGCAGCAGAGTGCGGTGCCCCACCAGCTTACGCAGCTCCATTATGTAGCCCTCCACGGCTGTCCCTCCTTATTCGTCAGGTATATCCTCAATGCCC
This sequence comes from Ruminococcus sp., assembly GCA_017542125.1. Taxonomy (GTDB): domain Bacteria; phylum Bacillota; class Clostridia; order Oscillospirales; family Ruminococcaceae; genus FB2012. The sequence goes on along the minus strand of JAFXXU010000045.1, from coordinate 65,352 downwards.
AGCTGATCGCTGCTGGTGAGCATCTCCTTGAGGCAGGTGTAGCGCAGCGTCTTGCGGTCGTTCTCGATCATCCGCCTAAACTGCCGTACCGACCCGATGATGACCAGCAGCTTCTTGGCTCTGGTAACGCCCGTATAAAGCAGGTTGCGGTAGCAGAGCAGATCGTACCCCTCGGGGAGCACCATCACCACCGCTTCAAACTCGCTGCCCTGGCTCTTGTGTACGGTGACGGCATAGGCCAGCTCCAGATTTTGCAGCATATCTGCCTGATATACGGCGACCCTGCCGTCGAAATCTATGGTCAGGGTCCGCAGCACCTTGTTGGCAGCGGTGATAACCCCGATGTCGCCGTTGAAGATGCCTGCGCCCTCTTCAGTCTTGCCCTCGTCGTCGATCTTTTTCCAGGTGATGTCGTAATCGTTGCTGGTCTGCATCACCTTATCCCCCTTGCGGAAGGTGCAAAAGGGCATCACCACCTCAGACTTGCCCGCGGCCTTGGGGTTGAGCCTCTCCTGGAGCAGACGGTTGAGTTCCGCCGTCCCCACAGGCCCCTGCCTTGTAGGGGAAAGTACCTGGATGTCGTTGAAGCTGTCATAGCCGTAGGTGTCGGGAAGACGCTTTTCCACCAGATCGGCTGCCAGCGTCCTGGCTTCGTTGTATTCCCGGCGCTCCATAAAGAAGAAGTCCCCCGAGCGGTCGGTGAGGTCGGGCTGCTCCCCGCGGATTATCTTATGGGCTGTGGTGACTATCATGCTCTGCTGCGCCTGACGGAATATCTCGGTCAGGGTCACCACGGGCATCACGCCGCTCTCGATTATATCGTGCAGCACGTTCCCGGCACCCACTGAGGGCAGCTGATCCGAGTCCCCCACAAGCACCAGCTTGCAGGTGACGCTTATCGCCCGCAGCACGGCTTCAAACAGGCAGGAATCCACCATCGACATTTCATCGATTATCAGCACATCGCAGTCCAGCTGATCGTTCTCGTTGTGGATAAATGAGATCTTCGGGCCGTCGGGGGGCTTTACCCCCAGCAGGCGGTGGATAGTCGTGGCCTCATGAGCCGTAAGGTCTGAGAGGCGCTTTGCCGCCTTGCCTGTGGGGGCTGCGAGCATAACGCTCATGCCCTGCTGCTCAAACAGCGAGAGTATAGCGTTCAAGGTGGTGGTCTTGCCTGTGCCGGGGCCTCCCGTCAGGATGAGAAAGCCCTTTGAGAGCGCCAGGTTTATCGCCTTGCGCTGGGTATCTTCGTACTCTATGCCGTTCTCCTGCTCCGCAAGGTCTATGACCTCCGAGAAATCCACCTCGCTGTCGTAGGATATCTCGCTCATTATCGAAAGCCGCCTGGCGATGTAATCCTCGGCGGTGTAGAGGTCGGCGCTCATAACGAAGGCATCGCGCCCCTTGTAATAGAGATATATGTTGTTATCCTCAGCCTCCGCATCCAGCACCTGCCCGAAGCGGAGCTTTTCTATCCCCAGGAAGGAGCAGCACTCAGTCTCAAGACGCTCCAGAGGCATAGCGGAGTGGCCGTCGTTTGAAAAGCGGCGCAGGACGTAGCTTATGCCCGAGGCTATCCTCTGCTCCGAGGCAGGGTCGAGCCCCAGCTTCGAGGCGATCCTGTCAGCCTTTTCAAAATCCACACCGATGCTTTCCTTCGTGAGCACATAGGGGTTGCGGTCAACGATCTCCGCAGCGTCGCTGCCCAGAGCCTTCCAGGCGCTCAGAGCGGTATGGGTGGGCAGGGCATACTTTGCAAAGCTGTTTATCAGAGAGCGCAGAGCATAGGTCTCGCGGAATTTCTCCGAGATCTTCTTCGCCTGCTTGATGCTCAGCCCGCCGAACTCTGTCAGCTTCTCAAAGTCGTTCTCGATCATATCGAAGGTATCGTCGCCGTAGCGGTTCACTATGTTCTTGGCGGTGCGCAGCTTGATCTCCTCAAAGGATCCCGCCAGATATTTTATCATATTCGCGTGCTTGGTGGGCAGCGTCCGCTCACAGGTCACGCAGCGGAACTGCTCGCCGTAGACCCGGTGATCGGTGTAGTAGCCGGTGCAGGTGATGTCCTCACCCTCCTCGACGCTGCCGAGCTCACCCACCACAGTCACCAGCTTGCCCTCGCAGAGCAGTATTATGACCCCGAACTGCGAGTCCTTGCTTTTGTGCTGTATCGCATCGACCTCACCCGAGATCGTGATCAGTTCCTTCTCCATCTTTTTCCTTTCGTTCCTGCAGGACGTCCTCTGTTTCAGCGAAAAGGTTCCGCTCGGCGTTCATTATATGCTCGGCGGTGAGGCGCTCCGCCAGCTCGCCCTTGCCTTCCCTGATAGCGTCCAGGATGGCCCGGTGCTCGGCTACGGTCTTTTCGGCTCTGCCCGCGGCCTGTACCGAGATATCTCTGGCCTTCTTGATATAGTTATGGAAATTCGAGAGCATAAATCTCAGCGGACGGCTCCGGGAGGCATCGTAGATTATCTTGTGAAAATCCGTATCCAGGCGGAAGATCTGCTCGGTATCGTTCTTCATCAGATAGAACTCCTGGAGCTCTACGATCTTTTCAAGCGCCCGGACCTCCTCCGGGGTCATCTTCTCGGCGGCAAGGCGTGCCGCAAGGCCCTCTATCCTCACTCTTATCTCGTAGATATCACGGGTGTCCTGCTCGGATACACCCACGACTACTGCGCCCTTGTTGGGTATGCTCCGCACCAGCCCCTCCAGCTCCAGCTGCATAAGGGCTTCTCTTACCGGCGTGCGGGAGACCCCCAGCTCCTTGGAGATCTTCAGCTCGTTAAGGCTCTCGCCGTCGGAATACTCGCCGTTTAAGATAGCGTTCTCAATGGAATTGAACACTCTTATCCTCAGCGAGCCTGCATCGGCATCAAGGATCATTTTGCCCTCCTGTCAAGTATCTCGCGGCCGTAAAGCTTCATCAGAGCCTCCAGCTCATCGTCGCTGATAACGGTCACTCTGCCGTTTTCGTACTCCTTGTCGATCCACTCCTTCATCTTAGCGATGCAGGGGTGCTTCTTATCCACAGCCTTGTCCCCCTCCAGGCGGTAGTAGTTGTTTATCCAGCAGGCTATCCCCGCCAGACCGGAGGTGGCGCTGATGGCCACAAGGGGAGGACGCCCCAGCAGGGCAGTGGTGTCGAAGATGTTGTAGATCTCCTCGTCCTTCATAAGCCCGTCGGCGTGGATGCCCGCCCTTGTTACGTTGAAGCTCTTGCCGACGAATGGCGTCATGGGGGGAAGATCGTAATTGGTCTCGTTGACTATGTAATCGGCTATCTCGGTGATAGCCCGGGTGTCCATACCGTCAAGTGTGCCTTTTAAGGAGGCATACTCGAATACCATAGCCTCCAGCGGGACGTTGCCCGTTCTCTCACCTATGCCCAGCAGCGAGCAGTTTACTGCTCCCGCACCGTAGAGCCAGGCGGTGGCGGCATTGACCACTCCCTTGTAGAAGTCGTTGTGGCCGTGCCATTCGAGCATATCCGAGGTGAAGCCTGCATAGTGCTGCAAGCCGTAGATTATACCCGAAACGCTTCGCGGCAGCGCAACGCCGGGGTAGGGGATGCCGTAGCCCATAGTGTCGCAGGCACGGATCTTTATGGGAACTCCGCTTTCGTCCGAGAGCTTGCGGAGCTCTATGGCAAAGGGTACCACAAAGCCGTAGAAGTCGGCGCGGGTGATGTCCTCAAAGTGGCAGCGGGGACGCAGTCCAGCGGCGATGCACTCCTTGACGATGCCCAGGTATTTGTCCAGCGCCTGACGGCGGGTGAGACCCATCTTGTTGAAGATATGGTGATCCGAGCAGGAGACCAGCACGCCGGTTTCCTTTACGCCGATATTGCGCACCAGCTCAAAATCGGCCTTTGATGCGCGTATCCAGGTGGTTATCTCGGGGAACTCAAAGCCCAGATCCATACAGCGCTCCAGCGCCTCACGGTCTGTTTTGGAGTAGACGAAGAACTCCGTTTGCCTGATGATGCCCTTTTCTCCCCCCAGGCGGTGGAGCAGCTTGTAGATCTGCACCATCTGATCGGCGGTGTAGGGGGCTCTGGATTGCTGCCCGTCCCGGAAGGTGGTGTCGGTGATGAAGATATTCTCCGGCATATTCATCGGAACGTGGCGGTAGTTGTAGGCGGTCTTCGGCACTTCGGAATAGGGGAACATCTCCCTGAAAAGCTCCGGCTGCGCCACATCCTGGAGCTCATACTCGTAGGGGTCGAACTCCAGAAGATTTGTTCCCTGACTCAGGCTGATATTAGGCATTACACTGCTCATAAGACATTGCTCCTTTGTATAACTGTATGATTGTATACAATTATACACGAATACGGAGCGGTTGTCAAGAGGGGGCCAGCAATGCACTTTTGCAATTTACAATGCACAATGAAGGTATCGGCGCTTTGCGCAGATTTTATGTCCATTCGGACACCATAGATGTTGATATCTGGACGCTCGGTGTTTTATACAGCTAACCGGGTATAGCTGCACAAGTTAACAGATCTGCACACGGCAGTCTGCGCGGATGCGCATCCTGTGCGCCGCAGGCGCACTCCTTCATTGTGCATTGTGCATTGTGAACTGTGCATAGAGAAGCCTCCTTGACTTAATCGGAAAAATAAGGTATAATAAGACAGATGCTCTGCCGCCCCGGAGGTCTGAGCAATATTTGATGATATCGGGGCAATAAGAGCATTGACCGCAGATACGCAGTATGCTATGATAGTTTCAGAAGCTGGCGTATCGGCGCGGAGTGAAAACGAAGGAGAAATATTATGAAGGATTGCACACTTGTTATAATGGCAGCAGGCATAGGCAGCCGCTACGGCGGGGGTATTAAGCAGCTCGAACCCGTCGGCCCCGACAATGAGATCATTATGGACTATTCCGTTTACGATGCTATCGCGGCAGGCTTCAATAAGATAGTATTCATCATCAGGCACGATATCGAGCAGGAGTTCATCGACCGTATAGGCGGCAGGATCTCCAAGCACATCAACGTGCAGTATGTGTTCCAGGAGACCACCGATATCCCCGAGGAGCATAAGAAGATAGTGCGCAAAAAGCCCTGGGGCACCTGCCACGCAGTCCTCTGCGCAAGAGACGCTGTCAAGGAGCCCTTTGCGGTGATCAATGCCGACGACTATTACGGCAAGCAGGCCTTTGTTGAGCTCTACAACTATCTGACCTCGGAGCGTGAGCCTCTTGAGGGCGGTAAGATGGATCTCTGCATGGCGGGCTTCATCCTGAAAAACACCCTCTCCGAGAACGGTGCTGTCACCAGAGGCGTTTGCAGCGTTGACGACAGCAGCAAGCTGGTCAGCATAACCGAGACCTACAATATCAGGCGCGAGGACGGCAAGGTGCTCTGCGGCAAGCAGGAGACTTCGGAGCTGGACGAGAACAGCCGCGTATCAATGAATATGTGGGGCTGCCCCCCCGAGTTTATGGATAAGCTGGAGGAGGAGTTTGAAAGGTTCCTTTGCCAGAACGACGAGAGCGAGACCGCAGAATCCCTGCTCCCCATTATGATCGACGGCCTGCTCAAAAACGGCGAGGCTGAGTGTACTCTCCTGGAGAGCCACGACCGCTGGTTCGGCGTCACCTATAAGGAGGACAGGCAGGCAGTAGCCGATTCCATAGGCGAGCTCATAAAGAACGGCGCCTACCCCGAAAAGCTCTGGAAATAAAAACAAACGGCAACAGTACAAAAAATCGTACTGCTGCCGTTCTTTATTCGCTGTTTACTGCTTCACATCCAGCCTCCGTCAACACGGATGCACTGGGCGGTGATATATGCCGCCCCCTCCGAGCAGAGAAATGAGACCAGGGAGGCTATCTCGTCAGGGGTGCCCATCCTGCCCATGGGGATGTCATCAACTATCGCTGCCTTGTCCTCGTCGGAAAGGGCAGCGTTCATTTTAGTGTCGATCATCCCGGCGCTGATGCAGTTCACGGTTATCCCGCCGGGGGCAAGCTCCTTGCCGAGAGCCCTGGTAAAGCCTATGAGCCCCGCCTTAGCCGCGGAGTAGACCGTCTCGCAGGAGGCGCCCGCCTCTCCCCATACGGAGGTGATGCTGACTATCCGTCCGCTGCCCCGTTTGACCATATCCGCAGCCGCCCGGCGTGAAAGCTGCATTGCCCCGGTAAGATCCGTGCGGATGAGATCGTCGATCTCGCTGTCGGTCATATCGGTGAACAGCCCGATGTGAGCCCTGCCGCCGTTGTTGACCAGCACCTCCGGAGCCCCCAGCTCCGACTTCACTCGTCCGTATCCCTCTTCCGCCGAAGCCGGGTCGGAGAGATCGAGCCTTACGATCATAGCTGTGCAGCCCCTCTCACGCAGCTCTGCGCAGAGGGAGGAGGCAGAGGCTTCGTTCTTATTATATCCTATCGCAACGGCGAAGCCCTCGGAGGCCAGCCTGCGGCATACCGCCGCGCCTATATCTCCCGAGCCGCCGGTCACAAGTGCAGTTCTCATATTATCACCTCGCCATTATCATACCATATCCCGCCGCAAATTGCAAGACGGGGGAGTTGTAATAATACTGTAATTGACTTTGCCCCGCGGCTTTGTTATAATGGATATGGATAATATCTTTGATAAAAAGGAGGCTTTTGTATGGCAAAGATAAATGTAGTGGCTATCGAGAGGCAGTATTGCAGCGGAGGCAGCGAGATCGGCAGGCGCGTGGCCGAAATGCTGGGAATACCCTGCTACGACCACGAGCTGGTGGATATGGCAGCGGAGCGCATCGGAATGTCCCCCGAGGATGTGGCAGCTATGGAGGAATCGGTAGTCAATCCGATAAAGAGCACCCTTATGCTCAGGCGTGAGAGCAGCCTCGATGCCTACGAGAAGGTCTTTGCCGCCGAGACGAAGATCATCACCGAGATCGTACGCAAGGGTCCCTGCGTTATAGTCGGCAGATGTGCGGGGTATATTTTAAAGAGCTTTACCCCCACGCTTAAGGTCTACATCTACGCCGACCACGAGAGCCGCGCAGCCCGTGCTGCCGACGAGCACGGCATCCCCTATAAGGAGATAGATTCCCGCCTGAAGCGCTACGATAAGAAGCGGGGGGATTTCTTCAACGTCAACACCCGCCAGAACTGGTCTTCGATGCTGACCTACGATGTGTGCCTCAACAGCACGTCTCTGGGGATCGAGGGCTGTGTCAGGACTATCTGCGATATGGTCAAGGCCTCCGAGACTTGACAAAAGTGCGCAGGTGTGTTATAATACCCTAAATACATAAAATGCTGTGATCACGGATAAGTAACCTGCGAAGCGGAGCAAAGAGAGCGCCCGGCAGCTGTGAGGGCGAGGAAGCCCGCAGGCGAATACACCGGAGGAGCAGGCTGCCGAGAAAGCAGAGCATCTGCAAAGGCGGTCCGCAGGCGCTGCGTTAAAACGTTCAAAGGCGGGGCAATGTCCCGTAAACCGAGGTGGTACCGCGATATATTCGCCCTCTGACGCTCTGCGCGTCGGGGGGCTTTTCTGATAAGGGGTGACAGCTTTGAAGGAAGTTCTTGTGAATGCGGGTATAGCATCCATCGCGGTGCTTATAAGCATCGGGCTTGGTGTCGCTCAGGGAATAGAATGGTATATATGTGTGCCTATAGCGCTGATAATGCTGGTGGTGATATTCTTTATCAGCTACTGGCAGCACCGGGATAATGTGAAGTCCTTCAAGACCGCCGATGAGCTCCGGGCAGGGCAGCTGTTCCGTACTGCCGCAGGTGAGCGCAGGTATCAGCGTTTTGCAGAGAAGCATCAGCCCGGCTCCCCTAAGAAGGATATGAAAAGCGACCTTATCGCCCGCTACCGCAGCCCGGCTATCGCTCTTGAACTGCTGGGAGCACTCCTGCTGGGACTTATACTCATCGTCCTGTTCGCAGAGGAGCGTGAGGGCAACGGGGAACCCGGTGTCAAGTATATTGTAATAGGCGGCATAATCATACTGCTGTATCTGGCAGCATCGGGGCTGTTCGGGCTGAAAGCCAGGCGCTTTTACCTTAAGCTCTCCGACCGCCCGGACTATGAGCGCTTGGAGCGCAGTTATATGGGCTCGAAGATCGTCGGTGCCTGCGGTAACGCCGTAAGCATCGGTGATGAATTTATAACTCTGATCACTCCCGGTGAGATCATCCCCATAAAGCGGGCGGATATCATCCTCGCAAGGCGTGCAGACGTGGTGGGAGGCACCTACTTCAACGGCAAGGCTGTGGGCTCGGATTCCGAGATGTATTTCATCAACTTCTACCGCAACCCCGATTCCCCAACAGCTCCACAGATCAGCAAGGTGCATCTCTCGAAGCTGAACGTCCAGCTGGCCTTTGAGGCCCTCAAAGAGAGCGGCATCCCCACGGAAGAATCGATCGATATGAGATAAGATTAATGCTTTGAAAGGTCGTGATAGATATGAGTTCGCCCGACGAGCTTGTGATCTATGAAAAGGGTGAGCCCTGATGACCCTCGGGTTTTCCTATGTGGGGCTCATATATCTGATAATGCTCTTTACCCCCAATATCATATGGAGCCGGAACCTCCCCGAGGACTATGAGAAATACGCCGCGGGCGAGAACAAGGTGCTGCTGGGCTTCGAGCGTATCGGCGAGGTGCTGGTAAGCGGGCTTTGCCTGATATTCTCGGAATTCAACATCCGCAGCATAAGGCCCTGGAGCGCGGTGCTGCTCGCATCGTTTTTGCTGATGGTGCTTTACGAGATCTACTGGGTGAGGTATTTCCGCAGCGAGAAGACGATGAAGGATATGTACTCCTCCATCCTGGGAATACCGGTTGCGGGGGCGACGCTGCCGGTGCTGGCATTCATTCTGCTTTCGGTCTACGGCGGGAACCTTCCGATGCTGATAGGCTCGGTGATACTCGGGATAGGACATATAGGGATACATTTGCAGCATAAGAAAGAGGCGGAGGGATAAAGGATGAATGATTTCCCGGATTTTATGAAAAACAGCCTGAACCGCATCGACAGCAGCCAGCAGAACACCCCGGATATCGACGGCTACTATTACGAAGCCAAGGACGGCAGCCAGATCTGCGTCTGGACGTATTTCTCAGACAGAGAGTCAAAGGAGAACATCCACGAGTTCGATGAATATGTCTTCTGCGTATCGGGGGAGTATGTTGAGATCTTTGACGGCGAAGAGCATATCCTTCACTCGGGGGATGAGCTGCTTATCCCGAAGCGCACCCCGCATCACGGACGTGTCAAAAAGGGAACAAGGACGATCCACGCTTTCGGCGGAAAGCGGATAGTCTGAGTCCACGGAAAGAATAAGATAAAACAAGATAATAAATTATACGGAGGATATTAAAATGACACTTTACGAAGAACTGACAAGGCGCGGCCTTATCGCACAGGTAACTGACGAAAAAGAGATCAGCGATATGATCAACAACGGCAAGGCTACCTTCTACATCGGCTTTGACCCCACAGCCGACAGCCTGCATGTAGGCCACTTCATGGCGCTTTGCCTGATGAAGAGGATGCAGATGGCCGGCAATAAGCCCATTGCCCTTGTAGGAGGCGGCACCGGTATGATCGGCGACCCCTCGGGCAAGAGCGATATGCGCAAGATGCTCACCAAGGAGACCATAGAGCATAACTGCGAGTGCTTCAAGAAGCAGATGAGCCGCTTCATTGATTTCTCGGACGGAAAGGCTCTTATGGTCAATAACGGCGACTGGCTCCTCGATCTGAACTACATCGACGTTCTCCGAGAGGTGGGCGCCTGCTTCTCGGTCAACAAGATGCTGACCTTCGAGTGCTACAAGCAGAGAATGGAGCGCGGCCTCACCTTCCTTGAGTTCAACTACATGATAATGCAGAGCTACGATTTCTACAAGCTCTTTATGGATTACGGCTGCAATATGCAGTTCGGCGGCGACGACCAGTGGGCCAATATGCTGGGCGGCACCGAGCTCATCCGCAAGAAGCTGGGCAAGGATGCTCACGCTATGACCATCACCCTGCTGCTCAACTCCGAGGGCAAGAAGATGGGCAAGACCGAAAAGGGCGCCGTATGGCTCGACCCCGAGAAGACCTCGCCATATGAGTTCTTCCAGTACTGGAGAAACGTGGGCGACGCCGATGTTATCAAGTGCCTGAAAATGCTCACCTTCGTTCCCATCGAGGAGATCGAGGAGATGGAGAGGACTATGGAGGGCGCACAGTTCAACAAGGCCAAGGAGCTGCTGGCATTTGAGCTGACCAAGCTCGTCCACGGCGAGGAGGAGGCTCAGAAGGCTCTTGACGCTGCAAAGGCTATCTTCGGTGCAGGCACCGACAGCGCTGATATGCCCACCACCGAGCTCCCTGCTTCTGAACTCACCGACGGCAAGATCGGCATACTCGATCTGCTGGTAAAGACAGGGCTTGCTCCCTCTACCAGTGAGGCTAGAAGGCTCGTCACCCAGAACGGCATTTCTGTCAACGATGTCAAATTCACCGACCCCAAGGGTCTTGTAGACCTTATAAAGCCCGTTATCGTAAAGAAGGGCAAGAAGGTGTTCCACAAGATCACCAAGGTATAACAGCGATCACCACGCCCGCCGGGTAATACCGGCGGGTCTTCTTTGTCTGTGGGGGCGAATATCTCCTTTGCGGCGGGGCAATACTGACCGAAAGGAGGTGCTTTTATGAAAGCAGTCATATTTTTCACGGACGGAAGCAGCCTTGACCCTCTGGGGAGAGCGGTGGGGCTGATAAGAACAGCGGGCAGGGAGCTTGCCCTTATCACCATAGAAAAGCTGAGCAAAGCGGGCATCGGGGAGGTGCTGCTCTGCTGCACGGCACATCTCAGAGAGGTAAGAGAATTTGCGGAAAGCTATAAGGGTACAGCCTCGCTGACCGTCTGCGAGCCGGAGCAGCTGGGTGAGCTGTCAGCCGGGGAGCGGCTGCTGCTCCTGGGGGACGGATACGGCTATCCTGCGGGCTTTGAGGCACTTATCGCCTCGGAGGGGCTGACTCTGCTGACCTGCTCCGAGCCGGTGGGGAGCGAGACTGAGGAGGATGAGCTCTGCCGGCGGCTCATCGGGGAGGAAAAGGGCAGCTTCGGCTTTGCGGGAGGTATAGCCCTCCCGGAGGGGGCTGATATATCCGGCTGCGGCTCACTATCGGAAATCCTCTCCCGCCTGGAGGAGAAGGCGGCATCGGCTGCCGTTCACAAGTCCTTCAGGTTCACGGATGTCCAGGCGCTCTGCGAGTATCAGGCCTACCTGCTGGACAGGGCCATGCCCAAATGGGTCACGGCATTCCCGGAAAGGGTCTACACCGCCGACGGCAGGAAATTCAGCGGGGTGAGGCTCATCCCGCCGGTATATATCGGCAGGGACGTGACTGTCGCCCCCGGAGCGGTGATAGGCCCCTACACCTCTGTTGATGACAACACGCTGATCGAGCGCAGAGCCAGGGTGGAGGGCTGCATTATCGGCCGGGGAGCGGTCATCGGGGCGCACTCGGAGCTTAAACGGGCTGCGGTGTTGGACGGAGCCTCTCTTGGGGCTTCGGTAAGGCTGGGCGAGGGCTCGGCAGCAGGCGTGGATGCCTGTATCGGGGACGGTGCCGCTCTCTGTGCAGGCGTGGCGGTATATGCTGAATGCTCCGCCGGGGAGGGGGCGTACCTCTGCGAGGATGTGACCGAGGGGAACGTGCCGGCAGCCTGCATCGGCGACGACGGGAGCTGCTCCTTCCCTCTGCGGACGGCACCTTCGTCCCTTATAAGGTTCGGAGAAGCAGTGGCCTCGGCACTTCCGAGGGGGAGCATAGCTGCGGTGTGCAGAAGCGCGTCACCGGGTTCGGAGGCGTTCTCCGACTGCCTGCGGACGGGGCTCACTGCGGGAGGCTGCCGTGTGCTTGACCTCGGCGAGGGGAGCAAGCCCTTGCTGGCCTTTGCCCTCACACGCTGCTCGCTGCTCTGCGGATGTTATGTTACCGGCAGGGCTGGGGAGACGGTCTCGCTTATGAGCAAGGGCGGTCTGCCCCTGGTCTCCGAAACCGAAAAGGCGATAGAGCGGGCGTATACAGGTGTCTCGCTGCGGACGGCGGCTTTATCCGACCGCAGCAGGTCTGCGGAGCTTTCGGGGGTGCGGGAGCTGTATGTTGACTGGCTCAGGCGGGTAGTCTCGGGCAGCGAGGCCAGGCTTTGCGCCTCTATTCGCTGCCCCGACCGCTCCATCCAGCGGCTGGGGGATGAGATCTTCGCTGCAAACGCCGAAAGCACGGGGGAGAGGCTGATCTTCAACATCTCTCACGACGGGATGTCCTGTTCGGCTTACTCTCACAGCCTGGGATATGTTATGCACGAGCGTCTGGCTATGCTGGTGATGAAGAACTGCTTTGAGTGCGGCCAGACGGTGGCGGTTCCGCTGGAATTCCCCTCTGCGGCGGACAGCCTTGCCGAGGAGGAGGGCGGGCGGCTGCTGCGGTATTTCACCTCCTCCGACGGGGAGGGTGACCGCGAAGCCCGTGACTGTGCGGCCTCACTTGACAATCTGTTCATCCGGGACGGTTTGGCGCTGGCGGCTTTTGTAACGATGATCACCGCCAAGCGGGGCAAGCCCTTTGAGGAAGTCATCTCGGAGATACCCCGGTTTTACTGTTCGCAGCGGTTCGTGGGAGTATCCTCCCGCAGGGAGCTTTCTCCCGAGCATTTCGGCGCTGCTGCCGTCGGGGACGGCGCAGAGGTAGTCAGGGGAGGCGGCAGGGCTGTGGTGAGACCTGTCAAGGGCAGCCGGGGCTTTATGGTGTTCTCAGAGGGGACAAGTGCCGAGACCGCGGCGTCGCTTTGTGAGGAGATCACGGCAAAGTTGAGAGAACTGTACGGAAATTTGGACTGATATAGGCGGCGCGTATCAGGCGGCTTGCAGCCGCCCGGACCCCGCAGCTTTAAAATTTCAAAAACCGACCTAATCTGCTTGACAAGAGAGGGAAAAGATAGTAAAATAGATGTAGATTTATTTGTTCGGAATATGCCGCCACGGCGGCTTCATACGGGAACGTACGACCCACCAAACAAACACTATTAAAAGCGTTCCTACTGGGCAGAGAGCCCGCTTATGAAAGCTGTAACGGAAAAATCGAAACCAATACGGAAGGAGCATAGCAGCGCCTGCCGCAGTTTTGCGTGCGCAGGTGCGTATTACCTAATGACAGAAAAAAGATCATCGAAGAAGGTCAGGAGCAGAGGCATCCCCCTGGATAAAGCCGCCGCCGAGCTCGGCGGGAAGAAGCAGGGGTCGGCAAGAAGGCTGAAGCTCCCCGAGGGCAAGAAGGCCGCGGCTGTCGGAAGAGCCCGTTCTTCCCTTAAAAAGCCGCAGACAGCTTCCAAGAACGAGAGAACTGCCGAAAAGGAAGTAAAGCGCCAGAGAGAGCCCCAGAGAAAGACCCCAGTTAAGATCATCCCCCTGGGTGGCCTCAATGAGATCGGTAAGAACTTTACCGTCATTGAGTGCGCGAACGATATGTTCGTCATAGACTGCGGTCTGGCGTTCCCCGACAGCGAGATGCTGGGTATAGATATCGTTATCCCAGACTTCACTTATGTCGAGAAGAACATAGATAAGCTCAGGGGTGTCGTCATCACCCACGGGCACGAGGACCATATCGGCGGATTGCCCTATTTCCTCAAGAAATTCAACGTCCCCGTCTACGGTACGGCCCTGACCCTGGGACTTCTCGAGGGCAAGCTCAGAGAGCACGAGATACTTTCAAGCTGTAAGCTCAATATAGTTACTCCCAGACAGACCGTCAAGCTGGGATGTATGGCGGTGGAGTTCATCAGAGTCAATCATTCCATACCCGATGCAGTGGGTCTCGCCGTCCATACCCCCGCAGGAGTACTGATCCATACCGGTGACTTCAAGGTGGACTATACCCCCATCCAGGGCGGTATCATCGACCTCGCCAGATTTGCCGAGCTGGGCAATAAGGGCGTCCTCGCCCTGATGTCCGATTCCACCAACGCCGAGCGCCCCGGTTTTACCATGTCCGAGCGCAAGGTGGGCGACAGCTTCGAGAAGCTTTTCGCCAAAGCCGACGGCAAAAGAGTCATCATCGCGACCTTCGCTTCCAATATCCACAGGATACAGCAGATAGTCAATCAGGCCGATGCTACCGGCAGAAAGCTGGCAGTCTCCGGAAGGAGCATGGTCAATGTCATCGGCAAGGGCATAGAGCTGGGGTACCTTAAAGTCCCCGACGGGCTGCTGGTGGATATCGAGCTGGTCAGCAGATATGCTCCGGAGAAAATGTGTATCGTCACCACCGGTTCACAGGGCGAGCCTATGAGCGCCCTCACCCGTATGGCTATGGGCGAGCACAGGCAGGTCTCGGTAAACCCCAACGACTTCGTTATCATCTCAGCCAAGCCCATTCCCGGCAACGAGATCTTCGTTACCAGAGTGGTAAACGAGCTGATGAAGCTGGGCTCCGAGGTCGTGTATGAGGATATGTACGACGTCCACGTTTCCGGTCACGCCTGTCAGGAGGAGCAGAAGCTGATGCTCTCCATTACCAAGCCCCGCTTCTTTATCCCCGTCCACGGTGAGTATAAGCACCTCATCAAGCATAAGGCCACCGCTATGAGCGTGGGGATACCCGAGGAAAGGATAATCATTGCCGATATCGGCTCGGTTATAGAGACCGACGGCGTGGATATGAAGATAACCGGCACCGTCCCCGCCGGCAAGGTGATGGTGGACGGCCTCGGCGTCGGGGATGTGGGCTCCATAGTCCTTAGAGACAGAAAGCGTCTGGCTCAGGACGGCCTTATCATCGCCGTTGCTACCATAGACCGGGAAGAGGGCCTTATACTGGCAGGCCCCGATGTGGTGTCAAGAGGCTTTGTTTACGTCAGAGAGAGCGAGGAGCTTATCGACGAGGCAAAGCAGCTGCTCACCGATGCGCTCCAGGATTGCCTCGACCGCGGCATCCACGAGTGGAATACCATCAAGGGACGTATGAAGGACGACCTTTCGGACTATATCTTCCGCAAGACCAAGCGTACCCCTATGATCCTCCCGATCATTATGGAGATCTAGCACAGCGTCCGCCTGAGATAAAGACAAAAGAGAGGTACTTTTTGACATGAAAGGATTAAAGGGCTTTGATATAGTTATCAAGGTCACAACGGGCATTATCGCTCTTGCGGCGCTGATAGCATCCTATTTCGTTTTCGATACCCCCTCCACCTCCGGAAGGGGCAAGGTGCTTTTCATCGTCGCTATAATCTTCACTCTCCTGTTCGTCGCGGAGTCCATACTGTTCCGCGGAAGGATGGAGAAGGAGGTGCTGAAGCTCGCCGCCCACAACAGCAAGACCGAGCGGGAGAGCCTGCTGCATTTCCCGGCTCCCGTCATCATAATCGACGACAGGGCTGTGATAATCTGGTACAATAAGCGCTTCGGCAGCCAGGTCTATACCGAGGGGGAGGCTTACGGCCTCAGTATCCTGGATATAGTCGATATGGATATGGCTAAGGTCTTTTCGGCTGAGGGCGAGCTCGTCTGCCTGAAAAACCGCTTCTATCAGACCAGAGGCATCCATACCGAGGGCTCCGGCGACCTTTCAATGATCTATTTCAACGATAATACCGAGTTCGTTGAGCTGGAATACGAGCACAGGCAGAGCCATAAGAACGTCATCATAATCTCCGTGGATAACTACGAGGATCTGATGGCGGGCGCCAGGGAAAGCGACAAGGCTCACGCCCTTGTCCGCATAGAGCAGCTCATCGAGGAGTTCACCGAGGGCACCACCGCCTTCTACAAGAAGGTCAGCTCCGATAAGTTCTATGTGATTATGGAGGACAGGCACCTGCGTCCCATCGTGGAGAACAGGTTCAAGATCCTCGAAATGGCAAGGCAGATCAGAGTTGACGAAAGGCAGAACCTCACCCTTTCCATAGGCGTGGGCGCTCACGCCGAGAACCTGGCCGAGAGCGAATACTATGCAAGGCAAGCCCTCGATATGTGCCTCGGGCGCGGCGGAGATCAGGCTGCCGTCCGTAAGGACAACAACGGCTATGAGTTCTTCGGAGGTATCTCCAAGGGCGTTGAAAAGAGCACCAAGGTCAGGACACGTATGGTCGCCAAGTCGATGCTCGATCTTATGCAGCAGGCTGAGAAGATCCTGGTCATGGGGCACCGATTCTCCGACCTTGACGCTGTGGGCGCAGCCGTAGGTATGTGCTCGGCGGCAAGAAAAATGGGCAAGGAGAGCTATGTGGTAGTCAACCGGGAGCAGAGCCTGGCCAAGCTGCTCATCAGCTACCTGGACGAGAACGATATAAACAACTATTTCATCACTCCCGCCGACGGTATCGAAAAGATGAACGAGAACACTATGCTCGTTGTGGTCGATACCCATAACCCCGACCTTGTCGAGAGCAAGGAGGTTTTGGCGAGAGCTCAGACCATCGTGGTCATCGACCACCACAGGATGATGGTCAAGTCCATAGACAACGCCGTTATGTTCTATCAGGAGCCTACGGCTTCCTCCGCCTGCGAAATGGTGGCGGAGCTTATCGAGTATTTCGGCATAAGCAGCAAGATACCTTCACCTGTGGCGGAGGCTATGCTTTCGGGTATAATGCTGGATACCAAGGATTTCGTTATGAAGACCGGAGTGCGCACCTTCGAGGCTGCCGCATTCCTGCGCAAGCTGGGGGCGGACACCGTCAACGTAAAGAAGCTGTTCGCAAACTCAATAGAGACCTACCAGCATAAATCACAGATAATCAATAACGCTCAGATCTACCGCAAATGCGCCATCGCCTGCGCCGATGAGATATTTGACAATATCCGCGTCGCAGCATCCCAGGCTGCGGACGACCTGCTGGGCATCGTCGGCGTGAACGCCTCCTTTGTGCTATACGAAATGGGCGGCATCGTCAATATCTCCGGCAGAAGTATGGGAGCGTTCAATGTTCAGATAGTAATGGAAGCGCTCGGCGGCGGCGGGCACCTCACAATGGCTGCCACCCAGATCAAGACGGATCTGAATACCGCAGGGCATATGCTCAAGGATGCTATCGACGACTATATCAGAAATAACAGTTGATCGGAGGAAAAATCAATGAAGGTAATCTTACTTAAAGACGTTAAGGGCTCGGGCAAGGCGGGCGATACTCTCAATGTAGCCGACGGCTACGCCAGGAATTTCCTGCTTGCAAAGGGTCTTGCAGTAGAGGCAAATGCCAAGAATCTCAATGAGCTGGCAGGCAAGAAGGCATCGGCTCAGCATAAGCTGGATGTGGAAAAGGCCGAGAACGAAAAGATCGCCGCCGCGCTTGAGGGCAAGGAGATCACAATAAAGGCTAAGGCAGGTCAGGGTGGCAAGCTCTTCGGAGCAGTTACCGCAGGCGCCGTTGCTGACGCTATCACCGAGCAGTATTCCCAGACCGTCGATAAGAAGAAGATCGTCCTCTCGGGCGAGATCAAGAGCTTCGGGGACTATACCGCCACTGTCAAGATGACCCAGGGCGTTTCCTGCTCTGTGAAGATCAAGGTGGTTGAGGAATAATGCCCGCAAACAATAACGAAAGTGCGTCGATGATGCGCATAAGCGAGGTGCTGGGCAGGGAGCTGCCCTATAACCTCGAAGCTGAGGCGGCTGTCCTCAGCTGCATACTCGTCCACCCCGAGTCCTTCTCGGATGTGTACGAGACGCTCCGCGCCGACTATTTCTACAACCCAATAAACCGGGGCATCTTCGCCGCTATGGTGAGGCTCTCGGCTGCCGCGAAGCAGATAGATATCATCTCCGTCGAGGAGGAAGTGGTGACCCAAGGGCTGTTCACGACCTCCGAAATGGCGAGAGCGCATCTCAAAAAGCTGCTGGAGGGCTTTGTGTCCCTCGGGAACGTAAAAGCCCACTGCAAGATAATCGAGGATAAGTATTTCACCCGGGCGCTGATAGGCGCTTCCATAGAGATAATGGATATGGCTGCCGAGGGCGCAGCCGATGCCCAGACCCTTATCGACGAGGCGGAGCAGAAGATCTACAATATCCGTCAGGGCAGGGCTACTCAGGGGCTGGTAACGCTGGAGAGCGTCATCTTCGATGTTTACGATCACCTGCAGGAGCTCAGCGGCCCCGATGCCGAAAAGCATAAGGGCACCCGTACCGGCTTCTCTATGCTGGACCGTATAACCACCGGCCTGAACGATACCGACCTTATCATCCTTGCGGCCCGTCCCGCTATGGGAAAATCAGCTTTTGCGCTGAATATCGCCGTGAACGCCTGCCGCGCAAGCATGAAGGATACGGTCATATTCTCCCTTGAGATGTCCCCCGAGCAGGTGGCATCCCGTATGCTGGCAAGTGAGGCGCTGGTGAACAATACCGCTATGAGGACCGGCGAGATCTCCCCCGAGGACTGGATAAAGCTGGCCAACGGCACCGAGCGGCTGGTAAGGCTGCCGATCTACCTGGACGAAAGCGCCGGAATGACCGTTCCCGCCATGAAGGCCAAGCTGAGGCGAATGAAAAACCTGGGTCTTGTGGTCATCGATTATTTACAGCTGATGAGCAGCCCGAACCACCATACCAACCGTGTTACAGAGGTCAGCGAGATCACCCGTCAGCTGAAGCTGATGGCTAAGGAGCTCCGAGTGCCGATACTGGCGCTCTCGCAGCTTTCGAGAAACGCCGAGCAGAGGACGGACAAGCGTCCCATGCTCTCAGACCTGCGTGAATCGGGCTCTATCGAGCAGGATGCGGATATCATCCTCTTCCTCTACCGCGATTCCTACTATGAGCAGGAGAGCGACCGAAGCACTGCCGAGTGTATCGTTGCCAAGAACCGTCACGGCGGTACGGATACCATAAATCTTGTCTGGAGAGGGGAGTACACGCTGTTCTCCGACCCCGACAATATCCACAAGGAATACTGATATGGTTGAAAAGGTAAAAAGTACCATTGAAAAATACAGTATGCTATCGGAGGGTGATCCTGTCCTCTGCGGGCTTTCGGGCGGCGCGGACAGCACCGCCCTCCTTTTGTGCTTGTATGAGCTGGGCTGCAATGTCAGCGCCTGCCATATAAATCATGGCCTCCGGGGCGAGGAAGCGGACCGGGACGAGCAGTTCTGCCGTGAGCTCTGCGAGAGGCTTGGAGTGCCCTTCACAGCGGTGAGGATAGATGTCAGAGCCTTTGTTGCCGAGACGGGTAAGTCCGTGGAGGAAGCGGCAAGGGAGCTGCGCTACCGGGAGTTTGCAAAGCTCACCGAGGGCAGGCTCGCCACCGCCCACACCCTCTCCGACAGCCTGGAGACCGCACTCTTTAACTTGGCAAGAGGAACGGGGGCCAAGGGTCTCTGCGGGATCCCCCCCGTAAGGGGAGAGATCATCCGCCCTCTGATAGAGTGTACCCGTGCCGAGGTGGAGGCTTTCCTGGCTGAAAGAGGCCAGAGCTTCGTCACCGACTCCACCAATCTCACAGATGAATACACCCGCAACCGTCTGCGTCACGGGGCCGTTCCCGTGCTGAAAGGGATAAACCCCGCAGCAGAGCAGGCATTCCTGCGGCTCTCGGAGTCCCTCAGCGCCGATGACGAGTATCTTTTCCGTGAGGCGGAGAGGCTGCTATCCGAGGCAAGGGGGAAGCACGGCTATACCGTAAAAACCTTGGCTCAGGCAGAGCAGCCGGTGCTTAGCCGTGCCGTTATGCTGCTGCTATCTGAGCGTTCTCTGCCCTATGATACTGCCCGCGTGACCGAGCTTTGCGGTATGATACGCAAGGGTCAGGGGAGAGTTACTCTCAGCCGGGATATCTGCGCTCTGGCTTCACAGGGGGAGTTTCGCATCGCGGAGCCGGAAAAGCCCGTAACAGACGAAATAAAGGCCGTCCCCGACTGCGAATTTGAGCTTACGGGCAAGACTGTGAGCCTCAGGATAATAAAAAATGCACATTCGGGCAATAAAGTTCATAAAATGTTTACATACATTGCTCTCGATTATGATAAAATAAAGGGTGAGCTTGCAGTCAGGACAAGGCGTGCAGGCGACAGTATCCGCCTTGCGGGGCGGGGCTGCACCAAGAGCATAAAGAAGCTGTTCTCCGAGCAGATACCCTTAGAAAAGCGCGAAGCAGTGCTGCTGCTCTGCGACAGCGAGGGTGTTATAGCCGTTGAGGGTATCGGTGCCGCCGAAAGGTGCGCCCCGGATGAAAATACCGAAAATATCCTTTGCTTTCAGGTGTCCATATCATAAAACTGTCACAAATATGAGTTATACTTTTATTTGCAGATAAAATACAGCAAAAGAAAGAAGGAAATGCATTGAAGAAGAACAACGGTAAATCGCTGCTGATCTACCTGCTGGTCTCGGCGCTTGTCCTCGGCGGACTTGTGTATATGCTCACCTCGATGAGCAAGAACAAGACCGATGAGAAATACTCCGATATCATGCAGAAATTCGATTCGCTGCAGGTCTCGGACTTTACCCTTGACTTAGGTTCGGGTAAAATGAGCTATAAGCTGCGCGACGAGCCGGCGGATACCAAGCACAGCTACACCGTCCCGAATGTTTCGATCTTCGTTCAGGAGGTGCTGGGCGGCGAAAAGGCAGAGACTTATCGCAAACGCTATAACGACAAGTACGGCGAGGGCGCACTGAATTACGACCTTATACCGATCTCGGACAACAGCTTCCTGCTGAACCTGATCCCCACGCTGCTGATGCTGGGCGTTATGATCTTCCTGTTCGTGTTCATGATGAGAAGCGCGGGCGGCGGAAAGATCAACTCTTTCGGAAAGACCAATGCCAAGCAGGCTCCATCCTCGAAAAAGGCCACCTTTGCCGATGTGGCGGGTGCCGATGAGGAAAAGGAGGAGCTGCGTGAGATCGTTGACTTTTTGAAGGATCATAAGAAATACGACGAGCTGGGTGCACGCATCCCCAAGGGCGTGCTGCTGCTAGGCCCTCCGGGTACAGGTAAGACCTTGCTGGCAAGAGCCGTTGCGGGCGAGGCCAATGTTCCTTTCTTCTCGATCTCCGGTTCGGATTTCGTTGAGATGTTCGTCGGCGTCGGCGCAAGCAGAGTAAGAGACCTGTTTGAACAGGCAAAGAAGAATTCCCCCGCCATCATCTTCATCGATGAGATCGACGCTGTCGGCAGACAGAGAGGTACCGGTCTCGGCGGCGGCCACGACGAAAGAGAGCAGACCCTTAACCAGCTGCTGGTCGAGATGGACGGCTTTGAGGAGAACGATTCGGTCATCGTTATGGCGGCTACCAACAGGCGCGATATCCTTGACCCCGCACTGCTCCGTCCGGGACGTTTTGACAGGCAGGTGCTTGTAAGCTATCCCGATGTCAAGGGCAGAGAAGAGATCCTTAAAGTCCACACCAGAAACAAGCCTCTTGCTCCCGATGTTGAGCTTTCCACCATCGCAAAATCCACGGTGGGATTCACGGGCGCAGATCTTGAGAACCTTGCAAACGAGGCAGCGCTGCTGGCAGCCCGCCACAACCGCAGGGCTATAACCAAGCACGATATGGAGGAAGCCTCCATCAAGGTGGTAGCAGGCCCCGAGAAGAAATCGAAGGTCGTTACCGATGTTGAGAGAAGGCTCACCGCATACCACGAGGGCGGTCACGCCATCTGTACCTATTTCTGCTCTTCGCAGGATAAGGTCCATATGGTCACTATCATCCCGAGAGGTCAGGCGGGCGGCTTCACTATGAGCCTCCCCGAGAAGGACAAGGCCTTTGTCTCCAAGCATGAGATGATCGAGAATATCATCGTCCTGCTGGGCGGCCGTGTGGCAGAGCAGATCATCCTGGACGATATCTCCACCGGAGCCTCCAACGATCTGGAGAGAGCCACCGCCACCGCAAGGAATATGGTTACCCGCTACGGCTTCTCCGATAATCTCGGCCCCGTAGTTTACGGCAGGGGAGAGCACGAGGTGTTCCTCGGCAGAGATTACAGCTCCACTCCTAGCTATTCCGAGAACGTTGCCGCTGAGATCGACAATGAGATCCGCGCTATCGTCGAGGATTGCTACGAGAAGTGCGAGACCCTGCTCCGTGAGCATATCGACAAGCTCCACCTCATAGCCAAGTATCTGATGAAGTTCGAGAAGATCGACGGCATCAACTTTGAGAAGCTGATGAAGGGCGAGCTTGAGGATCCCGACCTGACGGACGAGCCCGCTAAGGAGAAGTTCGTTATCCCGAACCTTCCCGACGATCCGAAGGATGAGCCCCAGGCAGATCACAACATCCTGCCCGAGGAACCCGTCATCGAGGATACCCCCTCAGCCGATACAGAGGGCAGCGAGGAATAAACCGATATAAAAGCGCAGCATCCGGAAACGGGTGCTGCTTTTTTCGCCCTGCTTCGGCAGGGCCCGCGTTATGGAAGCTATTGACAAGCCTCCGCCGATAGGGTATAATTACAGTGTACGAAACAGTGTATCAGGTTAAGGAGTTGCAAATGAAACTGCTCTTTTTGGGAGATGTGGTCGGGAGCGCCGGCGTTAAGTTCGTGAAGGATAATATCTGGAAGATCAAGCGGGAGCGCGGCATCGACATAACCGTCATAAACGGCGAGAATTCAGCCGAGGGCAACGGCATAACCCCCGATTCCTTCGAGGAGCTTATCCGCATCGGTGCGGATGTGGTCACTACGGGGAACCATTGCTTCCGCCGCAGGGAGATACTTCCCCTCTACGAGAGCCGGGAGTGCCTTATACGTCCTGCCAATTACCCCGAGGGGGTCATCGGCCGGGGAAGCGTTACCGTTGATCTGGGCAGAGCCAGAGTAACGGTCATAAATCTTATGGGTACGGTCTATCTCGACAGCCTGGATAACCCGTTCTATGTAATAGACAGGCTGCTGGAGAATGCCGACACCCCCAATATCATCGTGGATTTCCACGCCGAGGCCACCGCCGAGAAAAAGGCCATGGGCTACTATCTGGACGGGAGAGTAACCGCTGTGCTGGGCACCCATACTCATGTTCAGACCGCAGATGAAACGGTTTTAGAGGGAGGAACCGCCTATATCACAGATGTGGGGATGACAGGCCCGGAGGTATCGGTGCTGGGTGTAAAGAAGGAGCTTGCCATAGAAAAGCTGCGGGATCATTGCCCCGTAGCCTTCAAGGAGAGCACCAGCCCCTGCTTCCTGAACGGAGTGATCGTCACATTCAACGAGAGGACAGGCCGTGCCGAAGAGATAGAGCGGCTGATAATACGATAAACGGAGGGCGTAATATGGAGGTATTGAAGGTATCATCACGCTCCGTGCCGAACTCGGTAGCGGGAGCGATAGCGGCTGTCATAAGAGAGCAGGGCGAGGTAGAGGTCCAGGCGGTGGGCGCAGGGGCTGTCAACCAGGCGGTAAAGGCCTGTGCCGTTGCCAGGGGATACTTGGCACCTGTGGGCATAGATATGATAACCGTACCGGCTTTTGCGTCGATAGTGATCGACGATGAGGAGCGGACGGGCATAAAGCTGATCTGCACCGTAAGATAAAAAGCCCCGGAAAACGCGGTCAGACCTTGCGTTCCAATCGCCGGATATCTGCATAATAAACACTGAACGCAGGCGCGGTCCTATGACCGCGCCTGCGCATTATAGAGGAAATATGAGACGGCTCAAGCCGCCCTGCCGGGCAAGGTCACTGACCCGGCTCCCGTGGATGGCTATTTGTTTGAGACAGGATCAATATAGCTTACAGGGTCGATCCATTCTCCGCTGCGCTTTAAGGCAAAGTGCAGGTGTGAGGGCTCCGCGATCTCAATCTGTGCCGTGTCGCCTACGGTACCTATTATCTGACCCGCATCTACCGTGTCACCCTCTGTGACAGTAAGCGCCTCCGAAAGGCTGAAATAGAAGCTCTCAATACCCATGCCGTGATCTATGGAGACGCAGTTCCCCCAGAGAGGATCCTCCCATATCCTGCTTACCTCGCCGTGGTTCATGGCCTTGACAGGCGTGCCCTTTTCGGCCTTGATGTCAATACCGTCGTGGGTCTTCCAGACATCAAGAGTTTCGCTCTTTACCAGCTCTCCGAAGCTGAAGGGCACGATGATCTCGCCGTTCACCGGCATCACGTTGGGCTGGCTCACCGGCTCGGCTGCCTTTTCGGGTTGCTTCGTTGCCGTTTCGGGGAGGCTCTCGGGAGCGGCGCTGCTCTCCTCCTTGGGAACGTCCTGCTTCTTTTCGTCAGCTGCTACGGCGGTCTTTTTGCTTTCCGAGACCTTGGGTGCGGAATAGGAAAGCCCGTCGTTGATCTGCTTCACAGCCTTGTTGTAGGCAGCCGCCCCGGCTCCGCCGACGGCTATCATACAGGCGGCAGCGGCGATATACAGCCCCTTTCCGCCCACCAGCTTCTTGATACCTGCGAGACTTGGTTTTTTCATTTTGTATTTCTCCTTTTGCGGTGATTTTTGCTTTCTGATGCTATTCTGCGCAGTTTTGAGAGGATTATTCACCGCAAAAAGAAAAAAGCGCCCGACTTTTTTCGCCGGGCGCTTTTTGCGTTGTTTATTCGTAGTAGATCTCCAGATCACCGAAGGCTGTGACCTTTTTCAGCTTCACATCGGGGAAGGACGATACTGTCTGGACCTTGATGATCTCAGCCGAAAATGAATTGCTTGATGCCACCTTGATCTCGTAATCGGGGAAGCTGTCAACATACTGCACTTTCAGATCCGGGAAGGAGCTTACCTCGCGGAAGGTCACTTTCTTGCCCTTGTACTTTTCCAGGATAGCGTTTGATGCCATAATAGTTCCTCCTTTATGTGTGATGCCCGAAATGTCGGGGTCAGTCCTGAGTTTTGCCCTCCGGGATGATCCGGCTTACCGCAAGCCCTGCCGCAAGCGTTGCGGCGAATACGATAAGCGGCCCTGCCTGAAATGTCTTGAAGACAAGCAGCGGCAGCAGGAGCTGCCCGCAGAGGATCATTGTGAGGGGGATAAGGTTCATTCTGCTTCTGCGGATGCCCGCAGCGGCTATCATGGTCACGGCGGCGGGGAATATGTAGAGAGCGATCAGCGAGAACAGCAGCTCGTTCCCGGTCACGCCTCCGGATATATCCCAGATGATGAATGCCGCATAGCAGATCGCCGTAACACCGGCAAGAGAGAGCTTTCTCATTTTGAAAGCAGCTCTATGGCGGCCTTGACCCGCTGCATAGTCTTTTCCTTGCCGACTATGGCTGCGATATCGGTGCCGCCGCCGGGGGTGGAGCGCTGCCCGGAGAGGGCGATGCCCAGCGGGTAGAGCAGCCAGCCGTTCTTGACCTCCAGCTCTGCGGCTGCGGTCTGGCAGGCCTCATAGATGCCGTCCTTATCCCAGTTCTCCACCGCCTCCAGCTTGGGCTCCAGGGCTTTGAGAGCGGTAAGGGAGGTCTCGGCATCGGTCTTGAACTTCTTGTTCTTATAGAGCTCCAGGTCGTACTCCTCGGGCATAGCGTCGATGAAGGCTACGCGGTCGGGGATGTCTGAGAGTATCTCGCAGCGGGGCTTTAAATTCTGGCAGAGCAGGGAGATATTGATCTCGCTCTTTACCACCTTTCTGATCCAGGGCTCTGCGAGGCGCACAAAATCCTCGTCCGAGAGGGCGGAGATGTGTGCGGCGTTGATGGCGCGGAGCTTCAAGCTGTCAAAAATGGCAGGGGACTTGTTGATGCGGGAGGGATCCCAGATCTCGATCATCTGGGGGAGGGAGAAGATCTCCTCCTCACCCTTGGGGCTCCAGCCCAGCAGCAGCAGGTAGTTGAGCACCGCCTCGGAGAGATAGCCCTGAGCCACCAGATCCTGATAGGAGGCGTCGCCGTTGCGCTTGGAGAGCTTGTTGTGAGCGTCCTTCATAACGGGCGGGCAGTGTATGTAGGTGGGTATCTCCCAGCCGAAGGCCTGATAGAGCAGGTTGTACTTGGGGGTGCTGGAGAGGTACTCCGAGCCGCGGATAACGTGGGTTATCTTCATAAGGTGGTCGTCCACCACGTTGGCAAAGTTGTAGGTGGGCATTCCGTCGGTCTTGATAAGTATCTGATCCTCCAGCTCCGAGTTGTCCACCTCGATATGACCGTAGATCAGGTCATCGAAGGAGGTGATGCCATCGGTGGGCATCTTCTGCCTGATGACGTAGGGCATACCTGCCTCCAGGTTGGACTTTATCTCTTCGCAGGAGAGGCAGCGGCACTTTCTGTCGTAATGACCCACGGTCTCGCCCGCAGCCTTCTGCTCCTCGTGGAGGGCGTTGAGGCGCTCCTCGGTGCAGAAGCAGTAATAGGCATTGCCCTTTTCGACCAGCTGCTCGGCATACTGCTTGAACATACCCATTCTCTCGCTCTGGACGTAGGGACCGTAGTCTCCGCCGATATCGGGGCCCTCGTCCCAGTTCATCCCGTTCTCCTTGAGGGTGCTGTAAATGACGTCCACCGCGCCCTCAACATATCTGCCCTGGTCGGTGTCCTCGATACGGAGGATAAAGCTGCCGTTATCGTGCTTGGCGGTAAGGTAGGCATAAAGCGCCGTGCGGAGGTTCCCGACGTGCATATATCCCGTGGGTGAGGGAGCAAAACGTGTCCTTGTCTGTGACATATTGTAACATCCTTTCGGTATTCAAGTATCTCCAAATCACGATCCGAAAGTGTATTGCAGAGAGATATCCGGCGGAAAATGCTCTCCCCCCGCCGCAGGCGAGGGAGACAGTTGACCGGATCGGCAATACACAGCATTATTTGGAGTATCCAATACAAAGTATAGCAAATCCCGCGAGAAAAGTCAAGGAGAGGGGTAAAACTCGCCCAAAATCATATTTCTGGAAACGTTTTCACCTGTCATATGACCAAAAATGCGCAAAAAATGATAAATCTCTTGCAATTGAGCGCAATATATGGTACAATACAATTGCACGGAGATACTGTGCATTAAATAACGGAGGTAATCAAATGAACATAGCTGTCGCCCAGTCGGGAGGACCTACCTGTGCTATCAACGCCTCGCTTGTCGGGGTGTTCCGTCAGGCGCTGAAGACGCCGGAGATCGACGCCGTTTTCGGTTCGATAAACGGTATCGAGGGCATCATCAAGGACGAGCTCATCGACCTGAAGCGGGTCATCAGGACCAACGAGGATATGGAGCTGCTGCGCCAGACCCCATCGACTGTCCTGGGCTCCTGCCGCTACAAGCTGCCTGCACAGTCGGAGGATACCGAGGTCTATGAGCGCATCTACCGCTGCTTTGAGAAGCACCGCATCGAGGCTTTCTTCTATATCGGCGGCAACGACTCTATGGACACGGTGGTAAAGCTCTCGGAGTACCTTATCGGCAGGGGCTCTAAGGTGAGAGTTGTGGGCATCCCCAAGACCATCGACAACGACCTGCCCGTCACCGACCACACCCCCGGCTTCGGCTCGGCGGCAAAGTATGTGGCTGCCACGGTGCAGGAGATCATCCGCGACAGCTCGGTCTATTCCATAGAATCCGTAACTATCGTTGAGATAATGGGCAGGCACGCCGGTTGGCTCACTGCCTCCACCTGTGTGCTCCGCGCCAATGATGAGATCGCCCCTCACCTTATCTACCTCCCGGAGAGGAAATTCTCGGTAGAGCAGTTCGTCGAGGACGTAAGGGCTATGATGGCAAAGCACAAGGCCGTGGTGGTAGCCGTTTCCGAGGGCGTTGAGATACCCGAGGAAAACTGCCGCTCGGGAGTTGTGGATAATTTCGGACACGAGTACCTCTCGGGCGTGGGCAAAGCTTTGGAAAACATCGTAAGGCGGGAGATCGGCTGCAAGGTCAGGAGCGTTGAGCTCAATGTTATGCAGCGCTGCTCCTCCCATATCTGCTCAAAGACCGATATCGACGAGGCGGAGTTCATCGGCTCCGAGGGCGTCCGCGCCGCACTTGACGGTCAGACCGGCAAGACTATGGTGTTCAGGCGCATTTCCGATATCCCTTATGTAGTGACCGTAGAGGCTACCCCGGCTGTGAACGTCGCCAACAAGGAGAAGTTCTTCCCCTCCGCGTGGATAAACGATGCGGGCAATGATGTCACCGAGGCGGCGTTCCGCTATTTCCTCCCCCTGATACAGGGCGAGGTCAACATCGCAATGCGGAACGGTATGCCCCTGCATTTCAAGCTTAAATGATTTCTCCCCCTATATTTTGACCCGGCGCTTCCGTCATCCCCCTGGCGGAGGCGTCTTTCATTTCCCGGGAAAAAGGCGTCCACAGGGGGACGCCTTTTTTGAGCATAAAGCCTTATATCTGCCTGCCCGAGATTATATCCGCCGCGCCGCCGAAGGGGAAGAGATCCTTGCTCGCTTCGTATTCTTCCTCGGTGAGGTCGGCTCCGGTTGGGATAAGCCCGGTCATTTCTCCGACAGAGGCAGCCCCGGAGTCAAGCCCCGTCCATACATCGGGAGCGTCGGGGTCGAACAGGGGAGCCTTGTCCTCCAGTTCAAGATCCTTATGGTCGTCGAATACAGCCCCTGCGGGCTTTTTGTGTTTTTTCACAGGTATCATCTCCTTTTATGGTATTATGACCCGATATCCGCCGGATATGCGGTTGACAGAGGGGGAAAAATAGGATATAATTAGTTCAATGCACAGCTTTCAATGCACAATGCAAAATGCACAATGCACAATTGCGGTGTGCGCCTGCGGCGCACGGATGTCCATTCGGACACTGCAGATCGTGCTGACAACGCGCTTTGAGCATTTACCTGGCTGTTATGCAGTTCTGCAAACTTACCTCTCTGCACTTTGCAGTCTGCCCGAGATGGGCAATCTGAACGCTTTGCGTTCAGATAATATCGCCGAAGGCGATACCTTCATTGTGCATTGTGAATTGTGCATTGTGCATTGAAAAATGTTTTGGAGGGATAAAAATGTATAAGCAGGGTCTTTACCCGATAATCAGAAAGACCGCTTCGGCTAAGGGGATATTCGATCTCACCGTGCTCTGCCCGGAGGCGGCGGAGCTGGCAGAGGCGGGTCAGTTCGCGCAGCTGCTTGCTCCCGGATTCTTCCTGCGCAGACCTATCTCGATCTGTCAGATCGACAAGGCTGCGGGGACTATCAGAATGGTATTTGAGGTGAGAGGAAAGGGCACCGAGGAGCTCTCGCATCTCAATGTAGGTGACAACATCGACCTCATAGCTCCGCTGGGCCACGGCTTCACGAAAGTCGATGGCAAGGCGGTATGCGTCGGGGGAGGTATCGGTGTGCCGCCCATGCTGGGCATAGCCTCCGAATACGGCAGCGATGCCGCGGTCATCACCGGCTTCCGCAATGCTGCGGCGGTGATACTCCAGGAGGATCTCAAGGCTGCGGGCTGTGAGACCGTCCTCTGCACAGATGACGGCTCTGCGGGCATCCACGGCTTTGTGACTACCGCTCTCGAACAGCATTTACAGTCCAAAAAAACGGACATTATCTATGCCTGCGGCCCTACCCCAATGCTTAAAGCTGTGGCTGCGCTGGCTAAACAGTACGGCGTGCGCTGCGAGGTATCCCTCGAACAGAGGATGGCCTGCGGTGTGGGAGCCTGCCTCGGCTGCGCCTGCAGAACCCAGCAGGAGGGCAAAGAAGTCTACAAGCACGTCTGCAAGGACGGCCCCGTTTTCAATGCTGAGGAGGTGATCTTCGATGGCTGATCTGAGAGTATCTTTTGCGGGAGTTGAGTTCAAGAACCCCGTCATCCCCGCCAGCGGCACCTACGGCTACGGACGGGAATACGAGGCTCTCTATCCCCTTTCAAGGCTGGGAGGCATCTCGGTAAAGGGCACCACCCTTCACGAGCGGACGGGAAATCTGCCGCCCCGTATAGCAGAGACACCCATGGGTATGCTCAATTCCGTGGGACTTCAAAACGGCGGCGCGGAGAAGTTCATCAAGTATGAGCTGCCGAACCTTGTCACCAAGGACACCCGGATAATCGCCAACATCGCGGGCTCCACCGTTGAGGAATGCGCCGAGCTGGCGGCTATGCTCAACGGCACTGCCGTGGATATGATCGAGCTGAACATCTCCTGTCCCAATGTCAAGCAGGGCGGAGCCGCCTTCGGCACCGACTGCACCGTAGCGGGGGCAGTGACCAGAGCTGTCCGGGATGCCAGCGAAAAGCCCCTTATGGTCAAGCTCTCGCCCAATGTTACAAGCATCACCGAGATCGCCAAGTCTGTGGAGGCTTCGGGCGCGGATGCTCTCTCCCTCATCAACACTCTGCTGGGTATGCGCATCGACATAAAGACGAGAAGACCCGTGCTCCACAACAATGTGGGCGGCCTTTCGGGGCCTGCGGTGTTCCCCGTAGCGGTGAGGATGGTATGGCAGGTAGCCAACGCGGTCAAGATTCCCCTCTGCGGTATGGGTGGCATAAGCACCGCCGAGGATGCTGTCGAAATGATGATGGCGGGAGCCTCCACGGTACAGGTGGGAGCAGCCATCTTCCGTGACCCCTACGCCCCCGTTAAGATCATCGACGGTCTCAACGAGTGGTGCGATAAAAACGGCGTCAAGTCGGTAAGCGAGATAGTAGGAACGGTCAAGCCGTGGTAATCACAGCCGTGCGTGTAAAATCGCACGGCTTTTTTGCGCCGGCACTTCTACGCTCTTGATTTTATCGGATAAATGTGGTATAATAATAAGGATAGGTAAGTCTGACTATGCGGATGAAAGGAGATATTACTATGCAGAAGCTGCTGCAGATACTCAGAAAGAATGCCCGCCTTTCGGCGGAGGAGATCGCCGTTATGATGGGAACGACCCCGGAGGAGACTGAGGCGAAGATCCAGGAGCTGGAGCGCAAGGGAGTCATCAGGGGATATACCGCCGTTATCGATGACACCGCTTTTGATGACGACAGCGTCCTGGCGCTTATCGAGCTGAGGGTAACTCCCCAGTCCCAGAGCGGCTTTGACGAGATCGCCGCCACTATCGCCTCCTATGACGAGGTTGAGTCGGTAAGGCTTATGTCCGGCGGGTACGATATCCTCGTTTCGGTAACGGGGAAGAATATCAGGGAGATATCCCAATTCGTCAATCAGCGCCTTGCCGCCATTGATGCCGTGCAGTCCACCACCACCCATTTCGTCCTCAAGAGCTACAAGGAGAACGGCATCATCAAGACCGATGCCGAAAAGGACGAGAGAGGAATGATCTTCTGATGATGGATTACGATAAGCTGATCTCGCGCACTGCCGTCGATATCAAGCCCTCGGGCATAAGGCGGTTCTTCGATATCGCCGCCGAAATGGACGACGTTATCTCTCTCGGTGTGGGCGAGCCGGATTTCAAGACCCCCTGGCGCATCAGAAAGACCGCCATCGACGCTCTTGAAAAGGGCAGGACGACCTATACCGCCAACGCCGGCCTCGCGGAACTCCGTGAGCAGTGTGCGCGTTATTTTGAAAGAACCATACATACCAAGTACGACCCGAAAAGCGAGGTCGTTATAACCGTCGGCGGGTCGGAGGCCATCGACCTTGCCGTAAGAGCGCTGGTGAATCCCGGCGATGAGGTGCTCTGCGTCGAGCCCTCCTTCGTATGCTACGCCCCGCTGGTAAGGCTGGTGGGGGGAGTGCCCGTGGTCATCGAGACCAAGGCTGAGGACGAGTTCAGGCTCACCGCTGCATCCCTGAAAGAAAAGCTCACCGATAAGACCAAGCTGCTTTTCCTGCCCTTTCCCAACAACCCCACGGGTGCCGTTATGCGCAGGGAGGATCTGGAGCAGATCGCAGAGGTGCTCCGGGGGACGGATGTGTTCGTGGTCTCGGACGAGATCTACTCCGAGCTGACCTACTCCGGCAAGCACGTTTCCATCGCCGAGATAGAGGGTATGCGCGAGCGGACGATAGTCATAAACGGCTTCTCAAAGAGCTTCGCCATGACGGGCTGGAGGCTTGGCTTCGCCGCAGGCCCCGAGCCGGTGCTGAAGCAGATGCTCAAGCTCCACCAGTATCAGATAATGTGCGCCCCCACGGTTAGCCAGTTCGCTGCGGTCACTGCCTTGAAGCACTGCAATGACGACGTTGCCGCCATGCGTGAGGAATACGATATGCGCCGCCGCTTCGTGGTGGACGGCTTCAACAAGCTGGGGCTGGATTGCTTCACGCCTCAGGGAGCCTTCTATGTATTCCCCTGTATACGCTCAACCGGGCTTTCCAGCGAAGAATTCTGCGAGAAGCTCATATACTCAAAGCGGGTGGCGGTAGTTCCCGGAAATGCTTTCGGAGAGTGCGGCGAGGGCTTTGTTAGAGTTTCCTACGCCTATTCAATAGCCCACCTGAAAGAGGCGCTGGTGCGTATAGGCGAATTTGTAAAGGAGCTGCGTTATGAACAGCATAACCCTTAAAGCTCACGGCAAGCTGAACCTCTACTTGGATATCACGGGCAGGAGAGCCGACGGCTATCACCTGTTAAAGTCGGTGATGCAGTCGGTATCGGTCTACGATACCCTGATCTTTGAGCGGACGGAGGGCG
Organism: Ruminococcus sp.; assembly: GCA_017542125.1. Taxonomy (GTDB): domain Bacteria; phylum Bacillota; class Clostridia; order Oscillospirales; family Ruminococcaceae; genus FB2012. The sequence continues at coordinate 32,864 of JAFXXU010000045.1, read as the reverse complement.
AGGGAACAGAGCTTGTCTGTGCCGATCCCTATTTCCCGAAGGACAGCTCTAACCTTATCTGCAAGGCTGCGGTGAGGTTCTTTGAAAGAGCGGGGGTAGCGCCCTGCGGGCTCAGGGTAACTGTGGAAAAGCGGATCCCCTCTATGGCGGGTATGGCAGGAGGCAGCGCCGACTGTGCCGCAGCCCTCATCGCTCTCAATGAGCTCTTTGACAGCCCTCTCGGCAGGGATGAGCTGCTTGAACTGGGAGCGGGTCTGGGTGCGGATGTACCCTTTACCATGATAGGCGGGACAGTCCTCTGCGAGGGGATAGGTGAGAAGCTGACGGCTCTGCCGCCACTTGAAAACCTTTGGTTCGCGGTGGTGAGACCCGAGGTGAGGATCTCCACACCCGAGGCTTACAGAGCCTTTGACAGCCTGGGAGATATAGAGCGCAAAATCTACGGGAGCTTTGAAGCCGCAGTCATTTCCCGTGACGCTGCGGGCATAGCGGATGGGCTTTTCAATGCTCTGGAGGCAGCGGTCAGCGAGCCGGAGATCGACAGGGCCAAAGCACGCCTGATAGAGGGCGGCGCTCTCGGAGCGATGATGACAGGCAGCGGCTCGGCAGTGTTCGGGGTCTTCTCCGACAGGGCAGCTGCGGAAAGATGTATAGAAAGAATGAAGGATTACGCCTTCGCGCAGGTCTTGGAGCCGGCTGCGGAGGGTATAGAGACAACAGGGGTGATATGATTGGCAAGACCGAAGAAGTGCCGTATATGCGGCTACAGATTTAAAGGCAACGAGGATATCTGTCCCGAGTGCTTTACCGCCCGTGAGGACGATATAGGCTGCGATCAGTTCTCAAACGAAGAGCATACTCACTCGCAGGGCTATCCCGCATCCTCGGACAATGATATTTACGAGGAGTTCTCCGAGCGCAGCTTTGTGGATCAGCAGCGCAGGGATGAGGCACAGGACCCCATTCCCTCGGCTACATACGATCAGAGGCAGGCACCTCCGCCGGCGAACAGCTATACTCCCCCCAATTATTCCCGTCCCGGGCAGCAGCAGGGAGCGGGTTTCAGGGGAAACCGCAGCCCCGACGAGATACTCCGTCAGATACGTCAGGGTGTAAAGCAGGGCAGATACGGGCCCCAGTCGAATTTCACACAGCCCCGCAGCGCCTACGTCCCGCCCCAGAATAACTACGGGCAGGGCAATACTCCTTTCAACCCCAACAGGGGGCCGGTGCCGCAGGTCAAGAAGACCTCGGTGGGGGCAGTCATCGCGGTGTTCCTGCTGCTGACCTTCCTGCTGCCGTTTATAATCTATATAGCGGCTATGAACAGCGCCAATTCAAATAAGAATAAATCCAAGACCACCTCCAGGAGCCCCCTGAAGGATGTGAGCATCGTTGTCACCATGCCGGAGATCTCGATACCCGATTACAGTGATTTCGACGTCCGCCATGAGCAGGTGACCATCACCGGCAAATACAGTGTGGATATGAAGTTCATCAAGAGGTATCTCCCCTTCAGCCGCAGCGATGCCAAAGAGCTCTTCACCAAGGAGGAATGGGCAACGGTCAAGGGCGGCGAGGCCGACGATTTCCGGGTAATGACCTTCAGCCTTGTTCCCGAGGACCTGACCGAGGATGCCTATTCCATCGTTCCTGCGGAGACCTATCTGCTCTGTATGGACAGGATGGGTGAGGAGATCTGCCGCTCCTATATGCTCTCTTACGATGAAAAGGAGGGCTCTCTGGTGAACTGCACCTGCCTTGTCCCCACGGATGCGGATAAGATCAGAGCCTATGTTGCTATGAAAGGCCCCGACGGCAAGACCGAGGAATGCGAGATAATCCTGCGGTACTACAATTATGAGAACATTGACGACAGCTTCGGCCTGCTTGAGCTGGACGACGTCCTTGAGATCAAGGACTCGGACGATATGAGCAGCACCTCCGACAGCTATGATCCCTTCACTGACGACAGCTATGAGACTATCCCCGACCTTGAGAGCTTTGACTTCGACAGCTATTACCCGGGAGACTACAGCAACGACTACTACGATACCGATTCCTACTGGAACGATCTCCTGTCGCAGTATGGATTGTAAGCAGCTTTATTCCCGCTGCACTCTCTGCCCCAGGGAATGCGGCGCCGATCGTTTTAAAACTGTGGGCTTCTGCCGAGAGGGGGCGCAGGTCAGGATCGCCAGAGCCGAGCTCCACCGCTGGGAGGAGCCCTGCCTTAGCCTTAAAAACGGCTCGGGAGCGGTGTTCTTTTCGGGGTGCAGCTTAAGATGCGGCTTCTGCCAGAACTACCCCGTCTCGGCGGAAAACCTGGGCTTTGCGCTGACCGACAGGCAGCTTGCCGATACCTTCCTGCGGCTGCGGGATATGGGCGCCGAGAACATCGACCTGGTGACACCCACCCATTTCGTGCCCTCGGTCATAGCGGCGCTGGATATGGTCATGGGCGAGCTGGGGATACCTGTCATCTACAACTGCGGCGGCTACGAAAAGCCCGAGACCCTGGAGCTGCTGCGGGGGTATGCTGATATCTTCCTGCCGGACCTGAAATTCTTCGATCCCGGCCTTTCCGGGAGTCTTGCCCAGGCAGGGGACTACTTTGAAAAAAGCCTCCCCGCACTGCGCAAAATGACAGATATCGCGGGGAAGCCCAGATATGATGATGAGGGAAGGCTCATCGGCGGAGTGATAGTGCGGCACCTGGTGCTGCCTCACCACAGGCACGACTCCGTAGCGCTGATGCGTGCTCTGCGGGAAAGCTTCGCCCCGGATGAGATACTGATAAGCCTTATGAGCCAGTTCACGCCGGTCTACAGGTCAGGGGAGCTGGGCCTCGGCAGGCGGGTCACGACCTTTGAGTACAAAAGCGTCCTTGCGGAGGCTGAGGCCGCGGGCTTTGACGGCTTTATCCAGGAGCGCAGCTCCGCTATGGAGGACTACATCCCGGAGTTTTATGATCATTTGTATTTTGATTTACCAAATACTTAAAATGAACCATAATTGATAATATAATTGAATTGATTTATCCGGCGAAATCATTTATAATTTATATAGAGTTAGCGTAGGCAGACTCTATGTGGCTCTGTTAAAAATTTAACAAAAATAGACAAAAGAAGGAGGGTGTTGCCGATGTCCAAGGCTATCGGTTCAAGATACAGCATCGAGAACTCGAAGGAAGCCGAGGAGTTCTATCATTTTATCAAAGACCTTATGGACAATGATGTGGTCTGTGAAATGAAAAAATTTCGTCATCATTACAGTACGACCTGTTATCAGCACTGTATAAATGTAGCTTATTATAATTATCTTATCTGCCGCAAGCTCGGGCTTGATGCCAAGAAGGCGGCGAGAGCGGGTCTCCTGCACGATCTTTACCTTTACGATTGGAGGGATCAGCCCCGCAAGAAGGGTGAGAAGCCCCACGGTATGCGTCACCCTCAGATAGCGCTGGAGAATGCCAAGTCCAACTTTGCGATCTCAAAGCGTGAGGAGGATATTATTGTAAAGCATATGTGGCCGCTTACATTGAAGCTGCCTAAGTATGCCGAAAGCTATGTTATAGCGGTGACTGACAAATACGCAGCAGCTCTGGAGATCGGTGTTCACGTTAAGGGCAAGATCAAGGGGCTGGGCGCCAAAGCAAAAGACAGTGTAATGAGAAAAGTCTCATAATGTATTTCTCCCTGAGCCGACAGCGAAAGCTGTCGGTTTTCTTTGTGGGGAAAAGTAAAGGCACAAGACCCGTATTCTGGGTCTTGTGCCTTGCTGCTTTATTGTTTGTCTGTCATACGGTTATAGCTCCCAGCACCTTGCCCACGCTGTCGTGGATCACAAGATCGCAGGAGCTGTCCATGGGGGTAGGATCGCGGTTTATCAGCACAAGATCATTGCCCTTGAAGTACCTTACAAATCCCGCCGCAGGGTAGACCGTCAGGGATGTTCCTGCGATGATAAGTGTGTCGCAGGAGGCTATCGCCGCTATGGAGTTGTCGATGCATTCAGAGTCCAGCTGCTCCTCGTAGAGCACTACATCCGGCTTGATGAGGCCGCCGCACTCGCACCTCGGCACGCCGCCGCAGTTCTTCACGAACTCCGCAGAATAGCTCTTGCCGCACTTCATACAGTAATTGCGGTGGACAGAGCCGTGGAGCTCGTAGACCCTCTTGCTGCCTGCCGCCTGATGGAGCCCGTCGATATTCTGGGTGATGACGCAGTCCAGCTTGCCCTTTTCCTCCATTTCAGCCAGCTTTAAGTGGGCGGCGTTGGGCTTGGCGTCAAGAGCCAGCATCTTATCGCAGTAGAAGCGGTAGAACTCCTCCGTGTGCTTCATAAAGAAGGTGTGGGAGATTATCTGCTCCGGCGGGTAGTCGTACTTCTGATTGTAGAGGCCGTCCTGGGATCGGAAATCGGGTATGCCGCTCTCGGTGGATACTCCCGCTCCTCCGAAGAATACGATCTTATCGGAGGAGTCGATGATCTGCTGAAGGGTTTTCATTTGGCAACACTCCTTTATTCTGGGATTTAAGGCAACACCGCACGACCCGCGGCTAACGCCTCTGCACATCATCTGCTTGCCAGCTCAGCTTTCCGTCATATTACCCAAATCCTCCTTGACGTTGCGTAAAGCGAAGTGAACTTCGCTTGCAAGCCTGCGTCGAATTTAGGCAATCTGACGAAAATCTGTGCCTCAACGCCAGTTGAGGTTGCGCATACTGATGCACAGGGGTCGTGCGGTGTTGCCTTAATTATTCGATACAAACTGACCGCGGTCAGCTCTTTGTGTTATCTCTGTGCTTCCCCAAGATATACGATACCGCCGAGCCGATGCACAGCACCGCAAAAGCTGTGACCGACACTATCCCGATGGGGAGCTCGCTGCCGAGATGTATCTCCCACCAGGCACCGAAGACGGCAAAGATCAGTTTCAGCCTGTCGGCAAGCGCCGTAAGCTGCGCCTTGCCCTTTTTGTGCGAGACTATGCCGATGACCTCGAACAGCGCCATAAAGGGCACCATAACGATAAATGGCAGGAACACCAGCCACTTGGCGTAGTAGTCCCCGAGATTGGCAAAATATGCGAGACCGTGGTAGTTGTCGGCAATGTCGTCCTTGGGCAGACGTTCAATGACGAAGGCCAGTATCATAAGCATTATACCCACGATTATCCAGCTCGCTGCACGGAAAAGGGCGTGATGCTTTGCAGGCTCGGCTTTTTCGGCATTCCCCGTCAGCAGGAAGCGAAAGCGGCGTTTGCGTTTTTCCTCGGGGGTGAGGCTTTCATCCTCCGGGGACTTTTCCCTGCACACCGCGTTGACGATACACTGAAAGATCACTCCCGCCAAAGCGATGATCAAAGCGGCGGACAGGACATAGCCGGGGCCTTTATCCATTGCGGCGGGATCCTGGGTCGAAACTGCATACACCCACAGGCAGAAGCAAAGCTCAACAGCTGCAGCCACCAGATCAAGGACTATGACTATGGAGCCGATGATCAGCCTCTTGCCCCTCTCGTTGACCTTCAGACCCAGCCTGAGCTTTTCGTTCCTGACGACCCAGGTAAGCAGGAGGTTAGCTGTGAGGGTGATAAGCGACATAAGGTGGGGGTAGAAGCCGTAGATCCTGGAGGCATAGACGTCGAAGTTTCCACCGTGGGCAAAGTGTATGCCCGGCTGTTCGGGGAGGGAGCTCCAGCGGCTCAGATAGAAAACGAACTGCCACACCAGCTCACCGATGCAGAGAAGCTGCAGAAAACGGTGCAGGAGCAGGGCTTTCTTGCCCATAACCACCCCTCCTTCCGCGCTTGATGTTCTGGTATAATAGTATCACAAAACCGGCTTTTTGTCAATTATCGGAGCCTATTTGCCGGCGATATCTATAACGACGTATTCCGAGATGGCAAAGGTCTTGAAGGGTATCCCCCAGCCGGAAATGCCGGAGGTCACAAGGAAGGTGGTCTCGCCCCTGGTCTCGGTGCCGTAGATGCGGTCATTGGACTTGGTGATAAGCCCTATTGCGCCTGCGGGGAAGATATGCCCGCCGTGGGTATGGCCTGAGATCACCAGATCGGCGCCGGCGGTAGCCTCGGCATCGTAGTCGTTGGGCTGGTGGTCGAGCATTATCACATACTTTGAGCTGTCGATGCCCTGCATAAGCTCCGAGGCGGACTTCCTCTCGCCGAAGGACTTATCCAGCCTGCCGATAAGGCAGATGTTATCGCCCAGAGGCACAGCCGTATCGGTGAGGACCTTGACACCGTTCTTTTCAAGTGTCTCGGTAAGCTCTGCGGCTTCAAAATTCCGGTGGCGGTAGTAGCCCCGGTCGTGGTTGCCGTAGACCCAGAAAACCCCGTAAGTCGTCTCGATACTTCCCAGGGCCTCGGCTGCCTTGATCATATCCTCACGCTCCGATTCGTCGTCAACGAAATCCCCGACGACCACCACAGCATCGGGCTTTTCCTCGTTGATGCGCCGGCACTGCTCGGCAAAATCATCACCGTCAAGGGTCATACCCAGGTGGGAGTCGGCTATCGCAACTATGCGCAGGCTATCAGCGCCCAGCTCTTTGGCGGTCTTGAGGGTGTACTCGGTGCGGAAAACGTGGTGGGCGAAGAACCAGCCGACAGTCAGATAGCAGACGGTTATCCCCACGGCGATATAGCCGGTGATATAGCTCTCCCGCTTCTCTTTCTTTCTCACCTTGCGGATGATGAAGCCGATAAGGTCGCAGAGAGCCCATATAAGGCAGAGGTGTATCAGGGCGATAACAAAAGCATAGAGGTTCTTGATGAGAAGGGGCAGGCAGATCACCACCGGCCAGAACCCGCAGAGGGCTCCCAGCAGCTTGCTCTTTTCGCTTATTTTCTTAACTATGCTTATTCTGCGTCCTCTTGCAATAAGATACAGTATGCTCAGTACCAGCACAATGCTGACGCCTATTATCACAAATCTCCAGATGCCCATTCACACCGCTCCCCGTAATTGAATAGTTTTTTCAATTTACATTATATAGCAGAAATTCCCTGTTGTCAATCCTAGCATATAATAAACAGAGCGCCGGGTACTTATTCCCTTGCGCTCTGTCAGCTTTCTTTTCCGAGGGATATGAGCTTGATGAAATCCGATTTGGGTATGGGCTTTGAGAAGAAATACCCCTGTAGGTAATCCACCGAGAGGTCGGTGAGCAGGTCGATCTGATGCTGGGTCTCAACGCCCTCGACAAGGATCTCCCGCTTCATCTGCTTGATCATCCTGACGCTGTTTTCCAGGATGATCTTGCCCAGCTCGCTTTCCTCGGCGCTCCAGAGTATGCTTTTGTCGATCTTCACCACGTCGAAGTCCAGCAGGAAGATGGCCCGCATATTGGAGTAGCCGGTACCGTAATCGTCCATAGAGAAGTGGAAGCCATCTGCTTTCAGCGCCGATACCACCTTGCTCAGCAGCTCGTAGTCGCTGGCTGCCACCGACTCGGTGATCTCAAAGTTGATATGCTTCTTCTCGATGCGGTATTCGTCGGTGACCTTGTTGATGTGCTTGACAAACCCCGGCTGCATACACTCTATTACCGAGAGGTTCACGTTTATGCACTCTATGCCGTACTTCATCGGGATGCCGCTCTTGACGAACTCGCAGACCTCCCGCAGGACGAAATCGTCTATGGCGTCGATCATACCTATCTGCTCGGCGATGGGGATGAACTCATCGGGGTAGATGTTGCCGATGATGCTGTCGTGCAGGCGGATGAGCGCCTCGGCACCGTGGAGCTTGCGGTCGGAGAGGTTAAATGTGGGCTGATAGTAGACCTCAAAGTTCTTCTCGTCGAGACCCCGGTTTACGGCGCTCTCAACGGCGGCACGGCGCATAAGGAAGTCGAGGTCGCTGCCCGAGAGTATCTTCTTATCGTTGTTGGAGGGAACGGGGCAGTCCGCCATATAGAAGGCATCGGAAGCGGACTTGATCCTGTCGGGGATCTTAGCCTCCATAATAACGGCGTTGAGCATAAGCTCGGTATCGCCGAAGACCCAGGGCTCGTCAAACCGCTTGATGATGGTAAATGACATAGCCAGAGCCTTTTTCTCGCTGCTGTCCATAACGGTGACGATGAAAGTCCCCGGGCTGGTGTTGTAGACACAGTATCTCGGGACCAGGGTGCGCAGGTAGGCGGCTACCGCCATAGGAAGCCTGTCGGTGTTCTCGGAACCCGTGGCACGCTCTACCAGCTCGGAGTTGGTGACCTTAAGGCATATGATGCAGAAGGCCCGGTTGTTGATGATAAAGCTGGAAAGATCCGTTTGCAGGGCTTTTCGGTTATAGAGCCCCGTGTCGATGTCGATGCGGTCGTCCTCGCTCTCGATAGCGGTCATAACGCCCAGCAGCGCCAGAGCCTCGGCAAAGAGCTCGCTCTTGATGTTGATATTGATAAACTGCACCACAACGCCCGCCACTACCAGCAGGAAGAAATAGATCAGCGCCAGCTTGCGCTTCATAGTCAGGGCGTTCCAGGTGAACAGCAGCATAAAGATCGAGAATACGAAATATACCGCCGCCGCCACATATATCAGGTTCTCGGCCCAGCCGCGGACGAACTGCCGGTTATCGTCGAAGTGATATACCCAGCGGGTCAGGGGGTTGATGATGACCATAAACTCGGTTATCAGGAACAGGGAGGAGTATAGCAGGTTCTTTTTCACCGTTATCGCCGCACGCCCTCCGCAGACGCTCAGAACATAGAGGCAGAATGCGGGGCACAAAGCCGTATGCAGCAGGAAGTATAGGTATTCGCAGATCTTGACGGTGGTGAAATAAGCCTGATCCTCAAGAACGAAGGGCTTGGCGAACTCATTGACTATCTGAGTGCCGGCATTGAGGGCAACTATGGTGACCAGCAGGATATAGAGCTTGTTCTGCAGCTTATCCGTCCTCTGCTGGATGACGGTGAAGATAAAGCTGGTGGTGCTGATAAGCAGAGCCGCAGCATAAAGCGCTATATGGAAATAATCTATCTTCATCGATCCCCGCACCTCCTTCCTTGAAGAATACGCATATACTCTTATTAATTATACCATATTCCGGGCGTTTAGTCAATAGAAAATATAGAATTTTGAATAAATGCATTTATATTTAACTTTTGTTTTTGTGCATACTTTACAAGGGAGGAAAAGTGTGGTATAATAGTCACCGGGAGGGGCTCGTTCCCCGGAAAAGCTCTGAAACGGAGGCTTGTGTATGGACAGCAGAACGAAGCGGATGATAGGCATTGCCGGCGCAGGGATATGCGCGGTGCTCATAGTTGTTGTGTTGCTGGTGTTCAGCGGCGGCAAGAAAGACGAGGGCAGCTCATCGGAGGGGCTGACGGTATATACCGGTACCTCGGCTTCCTCGGAGGCGGTGACTTCGGCTCCTGCCGAAACAGTTACCGAGGCTGTGACCTCCGCTCCCGAAACGGTGACTTCGGCACAGACTGCCCCGGAGGAGCAGACGACCGCAAGCGTCACCGAGGCTGCTAAGGAGTATGTGACCTACAGCTTCCGCTCAAAGAAGCTCTATGAGGATCACTTCAAGAAGCACGGCAGCGAGTTCGGGAACATCACCAAAGAGGAATACCTGAAGCTGGCCAACGATATGCTCAACTCCGATTCGGATACCATCCTCCACAAGACCGAGAAGGAGGACGGCGACGATGTGTTCTTCGATACAGCCACGGGTTATTTCCTCGTCCTCTCCACCGATGGCTATATAAGGACCTTCTTCATCCCTGACAAGGGTATAGATTATTACAACAGGCAGTAGCAAAAACACCCGGGAGCGTGAAACTCCCGGGTGATGCTTTTGTATCGCTAAACCATATGGATGTTGAAAATGACCATTGCTATATTGAAGAATACCAGCGTGGTGCAGGTATCGACTATCGTTGAGATAAGGGGCGCTGCCATAAGGGCGGGGTCGAGGTGCAGCTTCTTGGCAGCCATGGGCAGCATACATCCGATCAGCTTTGACATTATTACTGTGGAGATGATCGCCAGGCTGACCGTTACCGCCAGCTTCAGCGGGTCGTCGATCTCGTTGGGAGAGATATAGGCGTAGGTGATATATATCCTGACGCCGTTGACGAAGGCCAGTATCACGCTGACGATCAGCGCTATACGGAATTCCTTGAACACTACCTTGAAGAAGTCCCGCAGATTGATCTCCCCCAGGGACATACCGCGGATTATCATAGTCGAGGTCTGGGAGCCGCAGTTACCGCCCGTACCCGTAAGCATGGGTATGAAGGATACCAGCAGAGGCACCGCCGCGAAAGCAGCCTCGTATTTGGTGATTATGGTACCCGTCAGGGTAGCCGAGAGCATCAGGAACAGCAGCCAGGCGATACGGTTGCGGGCGTGCTTGAATACCGAGGTCTTGAAATAGCTGTCCTCGATGGGGGCCATACCTGCCATGTGAGAGAAGTCCTCGGTGTTCTCGTCCTGCATAACGTCCATAGCGTCGTCAAAGGTGACGATACCCACGATCCGCTGCTCCTTATCCACAACGGGGAGGGCAAGAAAGTCGTATTTCTCGAACTGCTTGGCAACGAGCTCCTTATCCTCGAGGGTATCCACGGTGATGACGTTGGTCTGCATTATATCGGCGATGAGATCGTCGTCATCGCTGGTGAGGATATCCAGCACCGAGAGCACGCCGATGAGCCTGCGGTTCTCGGTGACATACAGGGTATAGACCGTCTCCTTGACGAAGCCTACCTGCCTGATCTTCTCCAGCGCCTCCTTGACCGTCATGGTCTTGTTGAGGTAGATGTACTCGGTGGTCATTATGGAGCCCGCCGAGTCCTTCGGGTATTTCAGTATCTGGTTTATCTGCTTGCGGGTCTCGCTGTCGGCATTTTTCAGGATACGCGAGACGACGTTTGCGGGCATCTCCTCGATCATATCGACGGTATCGTCGATGAACAGATCGTCGATGACCTGAGCCAGCTCCTTATCGGTAAAGGAGTTGATGAGCAGCTCCTGCATATCGGGCTCCATATAGGCGAAAACATCCGCCGCAGCGTCCTTGGGCAGCAGCCTGAAAAGCACGGGAAAATCCTTCTTGTCAACGTCCTCGCTGTCGTGGAAGTTCCCGAAGAGGTCGGCGATGTCGGCCTCGTTCATATTCTCGAATATTTCCTTGATGACCTTGAAGTTCCGCTTTTCCAGCAGCCTTATTACGGTATCGTAAAGCATATAGTTCCCCCTCTGCTCCCGCAGGGGAGCGTTTTATTTGCAATGAGGGCGCAATGCTCCGATAGTATCCCTGTCAGCGAGGTATGCTCATAGCGATACGGGCAGCCTCGCAGCAGCGCAATCGGGGCTTGCAGCCTAAACTGTTGCCTCCTTCGTCCACCCGTATCACCTCTTTTCTCATTCAATTCGGGGATGATGCCCCGTACCTTTCTATAATACACCGAATCACCAAAAATGTCAAGGCGCAGAGGTGCAGTTTTTATTCCTTTCTTCTTGACTTTGTGCCGGGGATATGTTAATATATAAGGAGTATTGAAATGAATGACCGTTAAGGAAGGTTTATATGAAGAAGAAAGTTTTCCTGGCGGCGGCTGTGGCGTTTGCGCTGACGGCTGCTTCCTGCGGGGGGACTATCCAGCCCCTCGACCCGCTTAACCCCATCGACAGAGAGCCGAGCGCTCCCATAACCGTTTCCTCTGTTTCCACATCGGCTCCCGAGACTACTGCGGCTCCTGAATCGACCTCTGAGCCGGGGACGGAAGCTCCTGGCACCGAGCCGGAGGAGACTGAGACAGCTCCCGCTTCCGAGACCGAGGCACCCGTGACCGAGGCTCCCCCTGAGACCACCCCCGAGCCTGTCGTCACAGAAAAGCCCGTTGAGATGAACCCCGTCGCCGTGGATCAGTCGGTGATAGATGCAAGCCCCGTGTGGTTCTCCAATATCACCACCGTGGGCAATAACCCCGAATTCAAGGAGTGCGTTGAGGCGCTCAACAAGCTGGTCGCGGATTACGGCTACAGGGTAGGCTTCGCTTATCAGAATATGGTGACGGGCGTTTCCATACGCTATAATGCCACCAAGCGCTTCCCCAGCTGCTCCACCATCAAGGTGCCCTACTGCAAGAGCATAATCGACAACGGCATCAACCTTGATGACCCCATCAAAATAGTCAAGGCCTGGTACGACGCCGAGCCGGAGCCCGGGCATCTGACAGGCGCCGATATCGGCAAGACCTATACCGCCAGAGAGCTGATCGCAAACGCCGTCAGCCTCAGCGACAACACCGCCTACATAAACCTGGTGGAGAAGTACGGCAGGTATGTTTTCAATCTCTATACCCAGAACCTCGGAGCGAGCTATGCTCTGAGCGGCGGCTACTACTTCACCCCCGTGTCTCCCGCAGACCTGCTGCTCTCTTATAAGGATATCTACGAGCTGGGCGAGAGGACTGAGACGGGCAAGTGGCTCTGCGAGCTGATGCAGCATTCCAGCTTCAATAAGCAGATTGGCGCCGCCCTGGGGGATAAGTATCCCGTATCACATAAGTACGGCACCGACTGCGAGACCAATTCCTACCACGACGTTGCTATCTGCTATGCGGAGCAGCCCTTCGTGCTGGTCATCATGACCGATCAGGTACCCGAAACAGATGCAGCAAACAAGATGTTCCAGGATACAGCCAGGATCTTCGACAGGCTCAACAGCGTCATCATCGGATAAGGAACTATACAGCCGTCCCACCCGGCGGCTGTTTTGCAGAATAGGGATGTAAACGTTATCACAAAATAAGGAGGAAAGAAAAATGAATGACATCAAGGCTTATTCCGTTCATATGGGAAAGGCAAAATGCGCGGTGGATCTGGGCGACGGCTCCGAGAGAGGTGAGTATGTAAACCAGGACTACATCCTCCGCAAGCTGGGCAGACCTCACAGAAGCATCTCCCTGATGTACTGCTACTACCCCCTGGACGAGCAGTTCCCCGCAAGGATCTCCGAGGCTATGAAGGATAAGGAGGTCTCCTTCCAGTGGGATTACCCCTACGACGACTACTTTACCTATAAGGGCGGTCTTAACGGCAATACCGAGGGAGAGCCCTTCAACTATATGAGGGATATCCGCCGCCACGGCCAGGATGTTACTCTCACCCTCACCATCGACCCCAACGTGTCGGACGAGCACCTTATCGCCATAGCCAACGACCTGCGCCCCTTCGGAAGGCTGCTGCTCAGGATCAATCACGAGGCTACCGGCAACTGGTTCTCCTTTACCAAGAGGACTACCTATCAGGGCGTGGCTGATTTCTACTGCCGCTTCAATAAGATACTCAAAGAGTATGCTCCCAACGTTTCCACTATCCTCTGCATCGGCGGTATAGAGGATCTCAACGCCACCGAGATCATTATGGAGAAGGAGTTCTCCCAGGCGGTCAAGGAGACGGATATCTGGTCGGTGGATAAGTATATGGCCCTCCACTGGGGCTGGCCTTACGATGTTGCCCTGAAGGAATCGGAGCCCCGCAGCTTCAGCCGCAGCAGAGTAGCCGATGTTTACGCCCTCACCAAGATGAGCTACCGCCGCTTCAAGGAGATCAACGGCGGAGTTGCAAAGCCCATGGTAATGAGCGAATTCAATGCCGACGGCGATGTTACAGGCCCTTACGATCAGGCTGAAATGGTCAGGACCTTCTGCGACCTGCTGAAATATGACCCGGAGGAGTGGTTCTCGGGCTTCACCTTCTACCAGTTCAGAGACAGGGGCAGGCTGGGTCTGGAGATCGAGGATCCCAACTATGCCGACTGCGGCGTAGAGCAGCCCGTAATGCAGACCTATAAGGAGATCATCCATGAGGATTTCTTCAAGCCTTCGATGACCAGGGGCGGGGAGCTTAGCTTCCCTGTGACCCTGCGCTGGGGCGGTTCCGAGGACGCAGAGGGCATTGAGATACCGCTGCATTTTGACGCTAACCCTCACTTCTGCGAGCTGACCTTTGAGGACGACTCGAACCTTATGATCGAGATAAACGGCAGATGGTTCTATAAGTCGCCTAAGGTAAAGGTGATAGACCTGATGAGCGCATTCTATGAGAATCCGCTGCTGACGCCGGACGATCTGACGCTCAGACTGTTTGCACCTCCGGCATCGGGAGAGAACGATCTTACTGCGGAGAACGGCCTGATGAATTCCTATCAGACGATAGAGAAGCTGCCGAAGATCAGGATAGAATATGAACCGGTAATAGGATGATCACGCAAAGCCAAAGACCAAAAACGGCGCTGCATCCCAAACACAAAAGGGATGCAGCGCCTTCATTTCTATCCGATTCTGTCAAAGAGACGCTTTATGCAGAGCCGCTAAACACTTGCCGACCTGCACCGTAACTCACAAAGTTAAGAGCACACAGCAAAAGGAATGATCACCCCTTGCCGTACCACCTCTTCAAAACCTCCTCGGCCTTCTTGCCGTAAACGGTGAAATCCCGGTTCTCGTGAGCGAGTTCCTCGGGAGGGAGCTTGGCTTTCCAGTCCCACCAGAAATATCCTGCGAACCATTCCCTGTCCCAGCTTACCGACATCGCAGCTTCGTAAAAATCTGCCTGCTCCTGCTCGTCGTTCGGCTGCTCGGGACGGTTGTGGAAATCCCAGGGGTACATGGTGCAGCCGCGTTCGTTGCGGACGCCGATCTCGGCAAACATTACCGGGCGTCCGTATTTCTCGTGGCAGACCTCGACCCGCTCAAATTGCTCTGCCCAGCGCTTTTTCATAGTTTCAAGACTGTTGTCGCCGGGGGCGGATACAGGGTAGTAGGCTGAGATGCCGATGATGTCCACATCACTGAGCCAGGGGAAACGCAGCTCGTCGCCGTGGTTGATGTTGTGCATCAGCAGGCCGGAGTAGACCTCCCTGACCTTAGCTATCACCTCGCGGCAGCGGGAGGCGTTCTTGTCCATACCCGCCATCTCGCAGCCGGTGCAGAGCATCTCGCAGCCCAGCTTCTCGGCAAGAGCAGCGTAGTGCAGCATAAAGCGGGTGTAGCTCTCGAACCACCTGTCCAGATAGAGGGGGTTTTCACGGGGGAAGTCGATACGGGCTCTCCAGGAACGGTCAAGGCAGTCCACCATCGGCTTAAGGCAGACCTTCAGCCCCAGGCTCTTTGCTTTCTTTACCGCAAAAGCAACATCCTCGTCGGTCTGGGTGCGGCCGAACATCGAGAAGATGTTGAGGGAGTAAAAGGTCTCCTGAAAGCAGTTTACGGGTATGCAGATCCAGTCAAGTCCGTTGGAGGCGAGGCGTTCCATCGAGCGCTCAGCCTCCGGGGTCTGGAAGGTGCCGCTCCCCGAGAAGAAGCCCCAGGTATAGCCCTTGCAGAATAGTCTTTCCATAATGAAACGTCTCCTTTCGCGGTGTGCTCAGATTTTAGCAGAGATTACAGAAATCGGTATCGCTGCTGTATTAAGCAGCCCGGCGGCGGTCACAGCCGACGGGCGTAGGTCTGTATCAGAAATCCTATCTCGGTGGAGAGGGGAGCGCAGCCCTCAAGCCTCTGCGCTGCCTCGGGGGAGGTCTTGTAGTAGTAGGGCGTCATAGCAAAGAGATCGCGCACCTGCTTGTCGGTGGTGAGCTCCGCCGTGTATTCAAGGCGTTCCACGCCGATCAGCTCAAAGCTGCGCAGGGAGTAGCGGTTGGGCTTGTTTTCGTAGGGCTCATCGTAGAGCAGGGCTTTCAGCCCGAACAGATGCCTCTCGGTGGGCGAGACCACTATCAGCTTGCCGCCCAGCTTAAGCACCCGTGCGTATTCGTCGTTTGAGACCGGGGCGAACACCGATACCACCCCGTCCGCCGAGCCCTTCCGGAAGGGCAGGGAAAAGGAGGACGCCACCGCAAATTCCAGGTTATCCGCCCTGAGGGCTTTCTTTCGGGAGGCGGCGTGTGCGATGCCGCTCTTTGAAATGTCGATGCCGAACAGCCTTGTCCCGGGGAGAGCTCCCGCCAGCCTGACGGTGTAATACCCCTCGCCGCAGCCGCTGTCGATGATAACAGGATCCTTCACCCCGGCCAGGGACTTTGATAGCACCCCGGCCAGCTTATCCGCAAGGGGGGAGTAGAGCCCCGTGTCGAGGAAATCGCTGCGGGCGCGGATCATCGCAGGATCGTCCCCGGCTTTGGCAGGGTTGCGCCCTTTGGTGAGCAGCAGGTTCACATAGCCCTTCGAGGAGATGTCAAAGGAGTGCCTGTTGCGGCAAGTGTACGAATTATCGGACTGTTTCAGCTTTTCTCCGCAGCAGGGACAGATATACATCAGCCGTCACTCTTTCTTCGGCAGAAGCCGACAGCATAGCCGAGCCATACCAGCCCCAGCAGCGAGCATATCACTACCTCGGCGGTGATGCTGTCGAGGGTGAGCTCGCAGATGACCGCAGCTGCGGCGTTTATCGCCGTGGCGATCAGCGCGGAGAGGATGACCTTTTTCTTATCGAGATCCATTTTATGCTCCTTGAGTGTTTTCGGGCAGCTCTATGCTCCGTTCGCTGTCGAGGGCGTGGACGAGCTGCTGCTCGGCGGTCTTATCGTCGGGGAGGATGATGATGCTCACCGCCTGCTTGTGGTTGTATATCTCCACATGGTTGTGGGAGCCGCCCGACTCGCCGTCAAGAGACCAGGCGATATCCGCAGCGGAGTGTACTTTCAGGAACGAGGTCCTGAAGGTGACGAAGTTCTTTTCGCTCATTTTGTTTATGGCAGCGTCCCGCAGCAGGCTCTGGAAGGCTATGGGCCCTGAGGGGGTCTTGACCAGCGTTACCTCGAAGAGGCCGTCGTCGAAGGCCACATTGTCGGCGATAAGGCGTTTCAGCCCGCCGACGGAGGTGGAGTTGGTCACCATACCCAGTATGAAGCTGCCCTTGACGGTGCCGCCGTCGTGCTCCACGGTGATGTTGTAGCCTGTGTATGTGGGGAGACGGCGCAGAGCCTCAGCTAAGTAGGCCATATGACCGAAGCGGTTCTTTGCCACCTGTGAGGTCTCGTAGGAAACGTCGGCGAAGGCTCCGAAGGCTGCAACGTAGACGTAGAATTCCCCGTTGAACTCACCTATATCGTAATCGAAGGTCACGCCCTTGACTATGGCTCTTGCAGCCTCGCACATCTTCTTGGGGATATCCATGCTGGAAGCAAAGTCGTTGGTGGAGCCTGCCGGGATGTAGCCTATGGGTATCTTATGCTCCAGCTGCATCATAGCCTTGATAGCCTCGCTGAGAGTGCCGTCGCCGCCGGATACGACCAGGATGTCAAAGCGGGAGCAGTCCCGGATTATCTTGTTCATCCCGTCACGGGGGGCCTGGGTGGGGTAAGCCGTTACTTCATATCCGCCCCGGGTAAAGATATTGATTATGTCGCAGAGATGGTTTTTGATAAGACCCTTTCCCGCGTGGGGGTTGTAGACGAAGAGTAGCTTTTTCATCTTGTATGCTGTCCTTTCTTATATATGTACGGTCAGATTGCTTTAATAGTAATTATACCATATTGAGCGGATTTGTCAAGGAATGAGGGCAAGAATAAGCGATTTTTTGCAGATTTGGAGTTTTTGCGCCGGCGGGCTTTACTTTTTGGCCGGAATATGCTATCATATCAATGTATGTTTACCGCAGCGAGGGGAGGTGCAGGTCATGAAGGGAGTATTTACCAGCCTTACGAAGGAGATAGTCATATCCTTCTGGGGATCGGTGCTTTTCGTCGTGGTATTCTGGATGATAACCGGCAGGGCGTTGGTGCTTTCCGAGTGCATACAGTACGGCTGTGCTGCGCTGCTGGTGCTGCTCTCGTTTTTCCTGCTGCTCTCGGTGATAAGCCTGATACGCCTGCGCAGGAAGAACATTCTCGCTTCCCGAACTCTCAGGGAGCAGGGTGTCACTCCCTGGCTCATCGGCTTCCTGTGGGAGAGCATCGACAGTGCCGTCAGTGACGGCGACAGAGCCTCGGCTCAGCTGGTGATGGCATCGGTGCTGAGCGAGGGGGGCTTTTACGACCGCTGCTTTGAGATACTGGCGGGGATAAACTTCCACGACCTTTCCCAGGCAGGGCAGGAGGAATATTTCAACATCTACGTCTATACAAATTTAATGCTGGGGGATGCTGCGGCAGCCCGGCAGATATACGACCGCACCTCGATGTACTTCGACCGCGCCCGTATGAGGCGGCACCCGATGGCGGTGCTGCACACCTTGGGTGTCCTCAGCTATGCCGAGGGGGATATCTCCGGGGCGGAGAATTACTTTATGCAGGCAAGGGCAGCCTCCCGGGACAAAGCCTCGCTCTGTGAGTGCGAGATGTTCCTGTCGCTCTGCTATATGAAGCTGAACAAGCCCGCAAACGCCGCACAGGCCGCGAGAGCCGCAGCCTCCCACGCGGTATCGGTATATCAGATGAGATATGTGGAGGGGCTCCGGGAAAAGCTGGAGGCAGCCTACTCACACTGAACAAGGAAAGGAAAGAGCATAAATGAAGAAATACATCCTGACGATACTGATCTCGATGGTGCCTCTCGTTGAGCTGAGAGGCGGCGTGCCCTTCGGCATAGCCTACGGGATAGACTGGTATGTGGCGCTGCCCATCTGTATGGCGGCGAATATGGTGCCGGTGCCTTTCATATTCTTCTTTGCGAGGAAGGTGCTGGTCTGGGGCTCGGATAAGAAATACACCAGGAGGTTTTTCACCTTCTGCCTTGAAAAGGGCGAGCACGGCGGGCAGAAGCTGAAAGCTAAGGCAGGCAAGGGCATCTATGTTGCGCTGCTGCTGTTCGTCGGGATACCCCTCCCCGGGACGGGTGCCTGGACGGGTACTCTGGCGGCGAGTATGCTGGATCTGGAATTCAAGAAGAGCATCATTGCGGTCATCCTGGGAGTGCTGCTGGCGGGCATCATAATGACCGTCCTCTCGCTGCTGGGAGTTATGGCGCTGACCTGAGCTGTTCAAAATTTCTCTATTGACTTATAGAGGGCTTTGTAGTATAATTATACAGTTATAATATTCTGTCAAGGAGTGAGATATTTATGTCAGGACATTCCAAGTGGGCTAATATCAAAAGAAAAAAGGAAGCTACCGACAGCGTCAAGGCTAAGATCTTCACCAAGATCGGCCGTGAGATGGCTGTTGTCGTAAAGCAGGGCGGTCCCGACCCTGCCAACAATGCCAAGCTGCGCGACCTTATCGCTAAGGCTAAGGCCAATAACGTCCCCAACGACAATATCGACAGGATCATCAAGAAGGCTGCGGGCGACGGCGAAAAGAACAATTATGAGGATATGGTATATGAGGGCTACGGCCCCAGCGGAGTTGCGGTCATCGTTGAGTGCCTGACCGACAATAAGAACCGTACCGCCGGCGATATCCGCCACTATTTCGATAAGTTCGGCGGCAATATGGGTACCAGCGGCTGCGTTTCCTTTATGTTCAGCGACAAGGGTACCGTTATCCTTGAGAACAGCGGCGCCGATGAGGACAAGCTTATGGAGGACTGCATGGAGGCAGGTGCTGACGATTTCAGCGTCGAGGACGATGTTGTGGAGATCAGCTGCGACCCTAATTCCGTGGGCTCTGTAAGAGAGGCGCTGGAGGCTATGGGCTATACCGTGCTCTCGGCTGAGGCTGAGAAGGTGCCCTCCACCTACACCAACCTGGATGACGAGGAGGCCGTCCGCAAGATGGGGTTGCTTCTGGAGCATCTGGAGGACAACGACGACGTTCAGAACGTTTACCACAACTGGGGCAATATGCCCGAGGATGAGGAAGAGGATTGATCTGATATGACAGACGAAAAGCTCATCGCGCTGACCTTCGACGACGGCCCGAACCTTTCAGCCACACCTCTGGTGCTGGACAAGCTGGAGAAGCACGGCATCGTCGGTTCCTTCTTTATCATAGCCGACAGCGTTACCGCTGAGTCGGCCGAGCAGATGAAGCGGGCTCACGCTATGGGCTGCGAGATCTGCAATCACTCAAAGACCCATTCCTATATGGACAAGCTCTCCGCCGAGGAGATACGCTCTGAGATAGAGTACACCTCAGACCTGATAGAGAAGACCGTGGGGTACAGGCCCAGGTTCTTCCGCCCGCCCTACATAGCGGTCAATCAGACGCTGTTTGACAACGTGGGGCTGCCCTTTATCTGCGGCAAGGGCTGCAATGACTGGGAGCTGGATGTTCCTGCGGATTACCGGGAGAAGACGGTGCTTGCCCAGTCGGAGGACGGGGATATCGTCCTGCTCCATGATATGGAGAACAATTTCAACACCGTTGAAGCTCTTGACGGCATCATCGACGGTCTCAAGGAGCGGGGCTTCCGCTTTGTGACGGTGTCGGAGCTGTTTGAGAAAAAGGGCGTTGAGCCTGTCTGCGACGGCACGCCTGTTATCTACTCAAACGTGCTGAGTCCCTACCGCCCGAGCTTCTGACAACAGTACAAATATTTGGACAAAAATTAGACGAGTACATTTTGTTGTACTCGTCTGTTTTTTATTTCAGTATCTGATCCAGCTCACGCTCGTCGCGCTGGGGGTGCTCCTCGCGGAAGGTCTCCGTCGAGCCCTCTTCCGAGACGCCCTCGGTGGTATCGGGGGCAAAGACCGTCTTGACGGTCATCAGCATTATCTTTAAGTCCAGCAGCAGCGACTGGTTCTCGATATACATAAGATCCAGCTTCAGCTTATCGTAGGCGGTGGTGTTGTACTTGCCCATTACCTGGGCATAGCCTGTGAGCCCTGCCTTGACCTTGAGCCTGTACTTGAACTCAGGCATAGTCTCCTCATACTTGGCGGTGAACTCCGGCCTCTCGGGGCGGGGGCCCACGAAGGACATATCGCCTCGGAGAATATTGAACAGCTGGGGCAGCTCATCGAAGCGGATGGCTCTGAGGATCCTGCCCACGGGGGTAATGCGGTCGTCGTTCTTGCCGGCGAGCCGGGCGCCGTGCTGCTCGGCATCCACTACCATACTGCGGAACTTAAACACATTGAACTCCTTGCCGCCGATGGTGAGGCGCTTCTGCTTGTAGAGCACAGGGCCGCGGTCATAGAGCTTTATAGCCAGCGCCGAGAGCAGCATAAAGGGTGATGCGATGATTATTGCTATCAGCACCAGGATGATATCGAAGCTGCGCTTCATAAAACGCTGCTCCGCCGAGAGGCCCTCGTTTCGGTTCAGCAGCAGGGGAGTGTCGAAGAGGTTGAAATCCTCGGAGCCCCGGATGATTATATCCGAGAGCTTGGGGGTGATATAAGCTCTGATGGAGCGGTCAAGGGTGAATTTCAGCAGCTTGTTGCGCATGGGGCTGGGCACGTCGGAGATTATCACCGCCTCATAGCGGAGTATCTGCTCCTTGATGCGCTCGATGTCCTCGTCGCAGCTGACTGAGGCGCAGATGTGGTATTTATCCTGCCGCAGGCTCATTTTCCGTATCAGGCTGGTGGAGTTCTGATTGCCGTAGACTATTATCATCCGTCTTGGCGGGTAGACCCGCTTGAATACCTGTGTGGCGGCGATGCTCCAGACCAGGGCTATGGCTATCTCGATACCCGTGAGCTTCACCATGGGCATAACGTTGAGACGGCCTCTGCCGATAAGGCTTATCTGCACGAAGGAGATCACGTTGGCGGTGAGGATGCCCAGTATCTGTGAACCGAACAGCCCTGCGGGGCGCAGGTAAGTCACCTTGAAGCCGTTGACGCTGCGGGCGGTTATCACATAGATGGCAATATAGATCATAGCCATCAGGATGTTACCGTTTTTCCAGAACGGGTCGCGCATCTCGCTGTTGTAGCTGTCGTTCCAGGTCTTCCAGTAAAGCACGCCGAAGGCTGCGATTATTATCAGTGATGTAATGAATATCAGAAGCCGTTTGAATTGTTCGCGGTTTTGTTTCATTCCGTTCCTCCCTTCGGAGAAGGTCCTTCTTTCCTCTGTTTGATAATGACAGCTTGTCTTTATTGTACGCTGTTCAATTGATTATAGCATATGTTTATATAAAATGCAAGAAAAATAAATGAATTTTCCTCAAAAGCCGGGCTTTTTCGGCTCAAAAGACAGGACCCGCATCGGGATAACGGTGCGGGTCTCATTGATATCAGCTGTGGACGAGCTGCTTGCTGTTGAATTCCTCGGGGGTGGTGAAGGTGGGCACCATACGGTGCAGCGCTGCAACTGCGGTGGGCTCGTCGTCCTGAGCGGCAGCCTCCTTGAGATCCTCCAGCTCCTTGATGAACTCGTCGGGGTCGATCTCGATCTGCTTGCCGATGAAGATGAGCTTGTTCTTGGTCTTCTGGAGGCCCTCCTCCATCATCAGCAGCTCTTCCTTGATCTTCTCGCCGGGGCGCAGGCCCGTGAACTTTATCTCGATATCCTCACCCGGCACCTTGCCGTACTGCCTGATAAGGTTCTCGGCAAGAGTGACGATCTTGACGGGCTTGCCCATATCGAGGACGAATATCTCGCCGCCGTGAGCTATGGCGGCAGCCTCCATTACAAGGCTGACAGCCTCGGGAATTGTCATAAAGTAGCGGATGATCTCGGGGTGGGTAACGGTAACGGGGCCGCCCTTTTCGATCTGCTTCTTGAACAGGGGGATGACCGAACCGTTGGAGCCCAGGACGTTTCCGAAGCGGGTGGTGACGAATTCGGTCTTCACATCGGGCTGCTGGGCGAGGTACTGTACCACCATCTCGCAGCAGCGCTTGGAGGCGCCCATGACGTTGGTGGGGTTTACCGCCTTATCGGTGGAGATCATCACGAACTTCTCAACGCAGTGATACTCCGCGAGGGTGGCGGTGTTGAAGGTGCCGATCACGTTGTTCTTGATGGCCTCCATCGGGCTGACCTCCATAAGCGGGACGTGCTTATGGGCAGCGGCGTGGAAGACGATCTGGGGCTTGTATTTCTCAAAGATCTGATTCATTCTGTGGTAGTCGCGGACGGATGCGATGAGCGTTACCAGGTTCAGAGCATCGCCGTACTCCATGCGCAGTTCCTGCTGGATCTCGTAGGCGTTGTTCTCGTAGATATCCACGATTATGACCTGCTTGGGGTCGAACTTGGCGATCTGCCTTACCAGCTCGGAGCCGATGGAGCCGCCGCCGCCCGTTACCATGCAGACCTTGCCGGAGATGAAATCGCGTATCTCCTTATTGTCAAAGCTGATGGGGTCGCGGCCGAGAAGGTCTTCTATGCGGATATCTCTGATCTGACCCATAATGGGCTTGTCCGAGAAGATAAGGTCGCCCAGGAAGGGGACTATCTTTACCGCTGCCTTAGTCTGTGAGCAGAGGTCGAGTATCTCCGATTTCTTTTCCTCGGGGCAGGAGGGGATGCAGAAGATTATCTGCTCCACCGCGAACTGTTCGGCAAAGCGCTTGATATCCCCGGTCTGACCCACTACGGTAACGCCCTCGATGGTGCTGCCGATCTTCAGCGGGTCGTCGTCGATGATGCATACGGGCAGGAACTTGGCTGAGGCATTGTTCTCACCCAGCAGCCTGGCGCGCTTGATCTCGTTCATAAGCAGCTCGCAGGCCTTTCCGGCGCCGATGATCATAGTCCGCTTGCCGTGCTTATGCTCGCCGGTATTGGATATGGTGATAAATGCGTTCTTGAACAGCAGCCTGAACAGGGTTATCCCCAGTATGGAGATAAAGACGTGCAGCAGCGCGAAGTTCAGGTAGAAGGTGTTCGACATCAGGTAGAAGGCGGCGTAGGCCAGTATGAAGCCCGACAGTGCCCCCGCGGTGCAGTATATGTAATCGTAGAGGTTGAAATACCGCCACATTTTCGTATACAGCCCGCAGAAGGTCATGGACGCGATACAGAAGAATGCTCCCAGCACCATACACTTCACCACGGCTCTGCCGCCGATGGGCGTAGCGAAAGCCGAGAGGATGAAATTCGCCATCAGCGCTGAAACGACTATCATAAAGCAGTCGGCGAAGGCCAGCAGCAGCTTTCTCTTATTGAAATTCTGGAGGAAAGACGGACGTCCCTTCAAAACAACACTTCCCTTAACAATGATCAAGCCCGACAAGAGCCGGGCTCATTCTTAATTATATCTCAAATAATCGTTTCTGTCAATCACATTTGACATAAATCGGCAGGATAAGGGGTGAAAAATTATTGCCAATTTGCCTAATTTCTGCCTTGCTCCTCCTCTTTATGCCTGCGCTTGGTCTTATACATCATCTCATCGGCGACCTTTATGCACTCATCCAGTCCCTCAGCGGAGGAAAACCTGCTGCTGATAACACCGATGCTGACCTTTATCCCGAAGGGCAGCCTGGTGCGGCGGACGTAGTCGTCAAGGGTCTGCTGGACTCTGCCGGCGAAGCTTTGGATATGCTCCTCATCGGTATCTGCCGACATAATGATGAACTCATCGCCGCCGAAGCGGGAGCAGATGTCGTTCTCGCCGGAGCATTTTACCAGTGCCGCAGCCAGAGCCTTTATGGCCTTATCGCCCAGGGCGTGACCGTAGCTGTCGTTGATCTGTTTCAGGCCGTCCATATCCGCTGAGAATATGGCTGCGCCGCCGTTGGCGGTATTCAGGCGGCGGATCATCCGCGATGCCTTCTTGTAGAAGCCCCGCCTGTTGAGCACCCCGGTCAGGGGGTCGCGGATATGCATTTCCGCCAGCTTTTCGTTAGCCAGCTCTATGGTGCGGCGGTTCTTGAAGGTCTCGAGTATCTGATCGGTCAGCATAATGAACCGTCTTGCCCGGCGGAGGTCGTAGTAGCCTATATCTATGGCGAAGGCCGTATAGCCGAAGAACTGGGCGTTGTTATGCAGGGGGCTGAGGATCAGCTGATGCTTCTCCGCCAGGATCTCCGGCAGGTGGGGGAGTATCTCCTCGGTGCAGAAGCCGGAGGCGGCGTATTCTTCCTCAGTGGTCATAAGCTGCTGCATACAGGCGGGCAGCGCCCCGAAGCGTGTGGAGCGGCAGCTGTCGCCGAAGAAATCCGAATCCAGGCAGCACCAGGTCTCGACGTGGCTGTAACGCTTCATTACATCAGCCAGCTTCTTGGGGCTCTTGCAGCTGAGGGCGCGGCTCAGGTATTCAAACATATAGGTCTCGTGGGCGTCAATGCCCACCATTTCGGTATTGAGCTCCATTATTCTGTCGGCGATGGCGGTGTTGTGTATCTTATGGCAGCCGCAGGACTGCGCCGCCCTCATCCTGAATGGTATCTCGGTCTCCTCCGGGAAGCTCTCGCCGGAGAGCAGAGCCTTTACTGCTTCTGCGGCAGCCCTGCCGGCGTCCTTTGGGTCGGCGGAGGCGGTGGTGAGGCGGGGAGTGTGGTATCTTTCCAGCCTTATGCCGTCAAAGCCGGTGACGATGATATCCTGGGGCACCTTGAGGCCGTGGGCTTTAAGCACCTTGCAGACGGCCATAGCCATACTGTCGTTGGCGCAGATAACAGCCTCGGGCAGGGGGAGGTCGCTTTCAAACCAGCTTTCAGCCACTCTTTCGGCGGGAGCCTCCCAGAAATCGCCGTAGCCCAGCCTGCGCTCGTCGAAGGGGATGCCGTACTCTTTCAGCACAGCCTTATAGCGCTCTGTGCGCTCCTCGGAAAAGGGGTTGCCCTTGAGCCCCGCGACGTAGTTTATCCGGGAGCACTTATGCACCGAGATAACGTGGCGGACTATCTCCTCAAAGCTGTCGCCGTAATTGAAGCTTATGCTTGTGCAGCCCTTTATCCTGCCGTTGATGGAAACGACGGGGACTCCGCGGGCGTGTGCCTTCTCGGCGATACTTTCGCAGACGGTGTCGTTCTTGATAGCCTCGGGCATCAGGATGACCGCATCCACCAGCTTTGAGCCTGCCAGGCCGAAGATGCCCGCCTCACCTTTTGAATAGCTGTCGTCCTTGAAAAGGTCGCTGAAGGCATTGAGGACGACAGTCCTGAACCCAAGCTTGGTGCAGCTCTCGGCGGTGGCGCAGACGATATCGCTGACATCCTCCTTCTGGAGGCCGGCGGTGCAGATAGCTACCAGCTTATATTGCTTGTTTTTATACTCGATCATATGAGTCTGACCTTTCACGGAGAATTAGAAGCCCAGCTCCTCCTTGACGAGGATGACCTTCATCCTGCCCTTTTTGCGCTGATAGGCTGAGACCACATAGTTGCAGCAGATGCGCCCCTCACAGAGGCAGCCGGAGGGCATATCCCCGCCCTTAGCCACCGAGATGCACTCTCCCGTTTTTGCGCAGGGAGTATCGCAGTTCAGGCGGTCGGCGTTGGGAGGAGCTGCATAACACTTCACCCGTTTTATGGCCTCGTCTATGTTCTTCACCAGCTTATTGCAGCCCACCACGAATATCACCGACTTGGGGCCGTAGCATATAGCGGCGACGCGGTTTGAATTGCCGTCAACGTTGTAGAGCTCGCCGTTCTCGGTGACGGCGTTTGCCGAGGTTAGGAAAACATCAGCCGAGAAGGTATCGCGGTAGATCTGCTCGACCGCCTCTCTGTCGGCGGCGGCGGAGCGGTCGAGGAAGTTATATTTCCCGCTTTTCATCAGCTCCAGCACTCCGCTTTCCGTCAGGGACACCGAGCCCCCGCAGGAGATGGTATCTCCCTCATTCATCAGGCTTTCGGCCAGCTTAACGGCCTCGGCGCTGTTTTCGGCGATATAGGCGTCGATATTGTTTTTGCGGAGGTTCTCAGCTGTTCTTTCCAGCTTGCGGGTGATGGTCGCCATAAGAAGATCGTTCATTTTTTATCACTCCTGTCATAGGATCGCCCCGGGGGGACATATACTGTATCAATGCACAATGCACAATGCACAATTAAGGTGTGCGCCTCCGGCGCACATTATGGCCATTCGGCCGCCGCAGATAGTGAAGACGGCAGGCTTGGTGTTATTATTTTGCTTTACCGGGTATATCCCCTCAAGTTAATAACTCTGCACAAGGCAGTCTGCCCGAATGGGCATAGATCCGCGCAGCGGATACCTTCATTGTGCATTGTGCATTGTATAACTGTGCATTAAACACTATACCATTTTTATGATAACAAAAAAAACGTCATTCGTCAATAGCGTAAAATAATTTAAGTTTTTTGACAAATTATTGTTAAAAACGCCGTCCGCGGCAGGTCGCAAGGGAGGAGCATTTATGGCAGATGCAAACGGCAGACACGGGATCATCCTTGAAAACAGAGCCAGGCTGGAGCTTACCGGCATCACGGACGTTGACCGCTTCAACGAGGAGGAGATACTGCTGTTCACGCAGCTGGGGGAGCTCACGATACGGGGGAGGAGCCTGCATATAAACGAAATGAGCGTCGGCAGCGGAGAGCTTTCGGTGGAGGGGGACATCACCGCCCTCATCTACGGGGACAAGGACAGAAAGAAAAAGCTCTCGCTGTTCGGCAGGCTGCTGAAATGAGGTGCCGCCGTTGCGTCTGATGACGGGAGTGCTGCGGCTCAACGAGCTGCTCTACCGCGGGCGGGAGGTATTCTCGCTGGCTTGTATCCTGGGGATAGCTCTGGGGGCGGTGTATGACCTGCTGAGGGGTATCAGGCGGGGTCTCCGGGCGGGGAGGATAGCAGAGAACCTGGGAGACTTCTTCTTTGCGCTGCTGTTTTTCTTCTGCTGGTTTTTGTTCTCGGTGGCGCAGACAGGCTCGCTGCGGCTTTTCACGCTGGCCTCGATGCTTCTGGGAGCCGCTGCCGAGAGGTCCACCGCCGGGCGGGGGATAGTCTTTCTCTCGGAGAGGCTGTTTCGGGCGGTGAGGTATTTATGGAGCAGGACCCTGGGGAAAGCCGTTGGTAAAATCAAACAAAAGATGATAACTGAATTTGTAAAATGTGCCACAAAATTAAAAAAGGAGAAAAAAATCGGAAAAAACACTTGAAACTTGTCGGGCTGTTGTGTATAATATATAAGTAAAAATAGGTGAGTCCGGAGGAAGGGAGAGTGCTGCGATGGCTGAAAACAAGGAAGCACAGGCTGCTGCCGTAAAGCCGTCAAAAAAGAGGCTGGGGCATATCATCGCCTTTATTGCAGTGTTCTGCCTGATAGTGTATTCCATATTCACGATAATCTCGCAGCAGGCTCAGATAGTTCAGCTCAAGAAGCAGAGCAGCGAGCTCTCGGCTCAGATAACCGAGCAGGAGCAGAAGAACGATGAGTTCAACCGTCTGCTCAGCACCGGCGACGAGAACGAGTATATGGAGCGTGTGGCTGTGGAGCAGCTGGGGTATGCTTATCCGAACGAGCGCCGTTTCTACATCGTTGAGAAAAACGACTGATGCCGTGAAGGCAGGCACATTATGAGAGAGGAAAAAGAATAATCGATGCAGCTTGAGGTAGGAAAGATTTACGAGGGTAAGGTAACGGGTATCACCAAGTTCGGCGCATTCGTCGAGCTGGATAAGGATACTACGGGTATGGTACATATCTCGGAGGTGGCCAACACCTTCGTCAATGACATAAAGGATCACATCCAGGAGGGGCAGACCGTTAAGGTCAAGGTGCTCTCGGTGGGCGAGGATAAGAAGATCAGCCTTTCGATCAAGAAGGCGCTCCCCGCACCCCCGAAGAAGCAGTTCGAGCGCCGTCCCGCCGGGGATCAGGGGAGAGCCCCCGCACCCAGGAAGAGGACGTTTGAGCGCGGCGAGCCCCAGGATTTCGCCAAGAACCCTCCCCCGGTCTACGACCCGAACGAGAACTCGGGCAACGCAGGCTTTGAGGATATGCTCAGCCGCTTCAAGGCTACGAGTGAGGAGCGCATCTCCGACCTCAAGCACGTTATGGACGGCAAGAGAAGAAACACATCGAGAAGAAAGTAATGAAATAGCTGCCGTGCTTATGCGTGCGGCAGCTTTATTATTGTCAGTGAGCGAATTACAATGCACGGTTTGCAATTCACAATGCACAATGCACAATGCACAATGAAGGTGTCCGCTGCGCGGATTTATGCCCATTCGGGCAGACTGCCTTGTGCAGTCTCCCGTTCCGAGAGACAGTGCATTGGATTTTGTTTTGGAAGGAAAAAATAAATGAAGGGCTTTAAAAAGACTTTTGCGTTTATAATGTTTCTGCTGGCGGGGATAGTTCTGGGGGCGTTCATAGCGTACCTCTGTTCCGGGAAGGATTATGTCGGCTGGCTGGCCTGGGGCAAGGAGCTGGGGATACCCAACTTCCAGGTGGATCTCTATGTCGTCAGGCTTAATTTCGGGCTGATGTTCAACGCTACGATCTCTCAGCTGTTCACGATACCGCTGGCGATAGTCATCTACGCCAAGACCTGCAAGTCACTGTAACGGGGGTGGCACTATGTCGAAGGTAAAGCTTTTATGTCTGCTGGCTGTTATGGCGGCGCTGCTGCTCTGCTCCTGTGCTACGGTAAAGGACGTGGAGGGCGGAGAGCTCATCAAAAAAGCCCGGGAGGCCTACCGCAAGCTGGACAGCGCTAAGGTCATAATGACTAACACCGCCACCGGCGAGGTCGAGCAGGAATTCGTCTTCAAGTATGACGAGAAGGATATACTGATATTCTCCTACAAGGGAAAGAGCGACAAGAACGAGTACGCACAGTACAGCAACGGGATGGAGCTCTTCACCTATCAGAACGGTGAGGAGAGCTATATCCAGAAGGGCGAGAACGGCTTTGTCCTCTACACCAGGGACACCACCCATCCCCAGGCGGATGAGGGCCTGATACTCTATTCCCCCACGGCTGTGACAAGTGCGAAGCAGACCGAGGAGGACGGCATCACCCACATCGAGCACATCTACGATGTGAAGAAGATAGGTGCTCAGGCAGAGAGCGGGGAGGTCACCGGCTTCTCTGCGGATTACTACTTCAAGGGCGATGAGCTCCGGTATTTCGTTGAGACCACTAAGGTGCTGGAGGACGGCGCAGAGAAGGTCTACGCTTACCGGGTGGAGATCACCGAGAAGAACGCAGTGGAAAAGGTGGTCAACACCGTGAAGGAACGGGAGGGCGCGCCGGCATGACGGTGAGGTACATCACGGAGGCTGACGATCCCGCGGCCATAAGCGGCATCTACGAGAAAAGCTGGAAAAGCGCCTACAAGGGCATCATCCCCCAGGAGTGGCTGGATTCCATCCCCGAGGGCAAGTGGGCGAGGCATCTCGGCAGGACGGATATGAAGCATCTGATACTTGAAGAGGGGGGCGTCCCCCTGGGCACAGCCAGCTTCTGCGCCTCACGCTGGGAGGAATTCCGGGGCTTCGGTGAGATCGTGTCCATCTATCTTCTGCCGGAACACACGGGCAGGGGACTGGGGCGTCTGCTGATGCAGGAGTGCCTTGACGGCCTCCGGAGCGAGGGCTTCACCCGGGCGATGCTCTGGGTGCTGGAGGACAATCTCCGGGCCCGCCGCTTCTACGAAAAGCTGGGTTTTACCCCAACGGGAGCCTTCATCGACGATGAGATCGGCGGCAAGCCACTCCGTGAAACGGCATACACTCTCGCTCTCTGAGGCGGGAGCTGCGGATGCCCGCAAAAAGGCAGCAGGGGGATCATCGGGCAGACAGAAACCCTCACAGAGATCCCTCCGCCGGGGGTGTATCTGATAACCGGATGCGTTTATGAACAAATTGTAAAAACCCCCGTCCGCCACTTGACGAACAGGAGGCTGTGTGATATAATAGTATAGTCGAATGCGGCAGTGCTGGAATAGGCAGACAGGCACGTTTGAGGGGCGTGTGTCAACCGACGTACGGGTTCAAGTCCCGTTTGCCGCACCAATCAATCCACTCGCAAATCGCTTATTTACGCGGTTTGCGGGTTTTCTTTTTTGCCACGAAACAGGGCTTGTTCCTTGCTTGTGGCTTACTCCTTTTTATCTTTACCGTTGCTGTCGTTTTTGGCGGATCAAACGGCATACTCAGAGCCGCGCCCTCCTGTGACTTGCTTTCGGCGATGACATGGCTGTAAACGCTCAAAGTAGTCAATGTTTTAAAAGGACACACATTCTTCTGTTGCTCAAAACCGCGCATTCACGCGGTTTCATCATTTGCGTTGATCTCCAGCCTCATCTTGTTCGGCAACGGCTTATCAAGCAGCTTATAGTAAATGTGAATATCCCTCGGTCTGTCAGCCGCATATTCGTCAACGGTGATGTACTCTATAAGCTCCAAGCACATCTCACGGGTAAGCTCGGGAACATCGGCATATTTCTTTAAGCGACGGATGTATTCCTCCACATCCTGCTTGTCCTTCGTTGCAGCAGACAGCTTGCCTTCTATCTGCTCGACCTCTTCGGTAAGAGCGGTCTGCTCCGTCTGATACTTTTCCAACAGGCTAACGCAAATATCCTCGGGGATCTTGCCGATCACTTTGTCCTCATAAATAGAGGGTATCAGCTTTGCCAACTCGTCAAGTCTTGCCCTGCACTCACGCAGACGCTTTGTATCGGTTTTGGACTGCTTGGTGTTGTACTGCTCCTTTTGCGAGAGAAAGAATTCTCTTGCATACTCCTCGTCTGCAATTACCAATGCCGCCTTTGACCGAATATCCGCAAGGACTATTGCATTGATGTCTTTCATTTTGATGTGATGACTTGTGCAAAGATACTTGCCGAACCTGCTGTACTTACCGCACTGATAGTTATGCCTCAAATACTTGCGGGGCTTTTTCTTGCTGCCTGCTGTGGTGTTGTTCCAGCCGAGCCGCATTTTATCACCGCAGTCTGCACAGTACATCAGCCCCGAAAGCGGCATGATCTCACCATGCTTGTCACGCTTGCCCTGGCTGACTGATGCTTCCATTTCCCTGACTTTATCCCAAAGTTCTTGTGAAACAAGCGGCTCATGGGTGTTCTTGATGATCACCATTTCCTCCTCGCTGTTTTTCACGACCTTATGATTTTTGTAGCTGACCGTAGTCGTTCTTAGCTGTACCAAATGTCCGAGATAAAGCGGGTTGCTTATGATTCGCCTTATTCCTTCGGGATACCAGAGGTGATTAACGGTACGGGAATTGAAAATGCCATGCTTTTCTGCTGCATAATCAGCCGGAGTGGGGATATGCTCATCATTAAACATATCGCAGATATGACGAGGACTTACACCTTTTGCCCGCAGTTCAAAAATTCGTTTCACGATGCTTGCCGCAGGCTCATCGGGAACCGGCAGCCTATTCTCGGTATTGCTTTTGACATAACCATACGGAGCGCAGCGGGCTCTGTATTTCCCTGCCTTAGCATTTGCTTCAATGACAGCCTTTATTTTTTTGCTGGTAGAAGCGGCGTGCCACTCGTTGAATAAATTGAGTATCGGCATCATGTCCAGAGCTGAACTATCTTTAGCAGCTGTATCGACATTGTCATTAAGCGCAATAAAACGGATATTGTAGCTCGGGAAAATATAGTCAACATACCTTCCGACCTCGATGTAATTTCTTCCGAAACGAGAAAGGTCCTTACAAATAATGAGGTTGATCTTCTTCTCTTTTGCATCATCCAAAAGCCGCTGCACCCCCGGTCTGTCAAAGTCGGTGCCGCTGTAACCGTCATCAACATAAATGTCGATCAAGTTCCAGCCCTGTTCCTTGACGTACTTCGTCAGTATCAGCTTCTGATTTTCTATTGAAAGGGACTCTCCTGCCCTCATATCCTCCTGCGAGAGCCTGACATATATCCCTGCATTGTATATGGTCTGCTTTGCCATAATTCTACTCCTTTCTAAAAAGCAGCCATATCCATACTAAGTACAGTATAGCACAAAGTAACGGATATGGCAAGACTTTAAAGCGATAAATCACGCAGATATTCCTGAATTTTCTGTTACTGCCGTTTCTGTTACTGCTGTTACTGCGAACTGTTTATCATCATCATTATTATTAT
>JAFXXU010000004.1 GCA_017542125.1 Ruminococcus sp. | reverse complement strand
CAGGCTTGTAAGCGAAGTTCACTTCGCTTTACGCAACGTCAAGGAGAATTTGGGTAATATGACGGATAAGCCGGTCGTCAAGCAGGCTTGACACGGCAGATGATGTGCAGAGGCGTTAGCCGCGGGTCGTGCGGTGTTGCCTTAAGACAGCTATTTGCAAGGGAGGCAGGGACTATGGAGATCTCCGATAAGAGGATAGATGCGGGCAAGGCCTTTGACTGGGGCAGGACATCCGGCGAATATGCAAAATACCGGGATATCTACCCGGAGGAATTCTACCGCAGGATAACAGATCTGGGGCTGTGCGTAAAGAGACAGCGGGTGCTGGATCTGGGCACGGGGACTGGGGTGCTCCCCCGGAATATGTACCGCTTCGGCGCGGAGTGGACGGGCACCGATATCTCCCCGGAGCAGGTAGATCAGGCGCGGCGCCTTGCCGAAGCTCAGGATATGAAGATACGCTTTCTTCCCGTCTCCGCAGAGGAGCTGGACTTCCCGGGGGAGAGCTTTGACGTTATCACCGCCTGCCAGTGCTTCTGGTATTTCGATCACGAAAAAGTTTTGCCTAAGCTGTCGGAGCTTCTGACTCCCGGCGGGAAGCTATTGATCCTCTATATGGCCTGGCTGCCGGAGGAAGACAGGATAGCCGGCGAGAGCGAGCGGCTCATCCTGAAATACAGCCCTCACTGGACGGGTGCGGGGGAGCGCCGCCGCCCTATCGGCATCCCCGAGGCGGCATACAGGTATTTTGACCTTGAAGCTCACGAGGAATACGATCTCCAAGTTCCATTTACAAAGGAGAGCTGGCACGGTAGGATAAGAGCCAGCCGGGGCATAGGGGCTTCCCTCTCCGGCAGCGAGCTTGCCGCCTGGGACGCCGAGCACCGGGCTCTGCTCGACCGGATAGCTCCGGAGGAGTTTGAGGTGCTGCACTACGCCGCTCTGGCGGTGCTGACTAAGAAATGATACGGGAGGCTGCTATGGAAAAGAAGCTTTATATCAAAGAGATGCGCAAGGGCGTCTACCTTATGGACGAAGCCCACGAATCCACGGGCTATCTTATAATCGGTGATGAGAGCGCCTGCGTTATCGACACGATGAACGGCTATAACGATGTTTACAAGGCGGTTCGCAGTCTCACCGACAAGCCCCTTACGGTGGTAAACACTCACGGCCATCCCGACCACATCTTCGGCAACGTCTATTTTGACAAGGCGCTTATACATCCCGCAGACCTGCCTCTGGCCAAGATGTTCACCGAAGATCCGGAATTTTTAAAGGACTGCGAGGCCCGGGGATTAAAAATGCCCCCCTTCGGGGAGATCCGCGAGGGGGACGTGATAGACCTGGGCGGCAGGCATCTGGAGGTCTACGAGCTGCCGGGGCACACCTCCGGAGGGATAATGCTCCTGCTGCGGGAGGACCGCATCCTCTTTACCGGCGACGGCATCAACCATCACCTCTGGATGCAGCTTGAGGGCTGCCCCTCCTTTGAGGAATTTGTCGCCTCTCTGGACAGGCTGATGTTTTTGGAGGACAGAGCCGATGTCATCCTCCACGGTCATGCCCACGATCTTGACGATATATCTCTGATGCGCTGCCTGCGAAAGGGTGTGGAAGAGCTTATCCGGGGCGAAACGGGGAATGATCTCCCCTACCGGTACTTCGACGGCGAAGCAAGGCAGCACCCCTTCTCCTGCCTCCCCGACAGGCACTATCAGCAGGATGATCATGTGATCTGTTACAGAGAGGAAATGGTCTGACGATACAATGATATCACCATATAAGAAAAAAGGTAGTTTTACTCCTGCTCATATACATCGATTACCTCAAGTAATCTATCTATAGTTATTCCATCACTATGTTTCTCAAGAATATCATCAAACCACGCTTTTACAAGTTTATCTGTATATATTGATTGTAGCATTAGCAACTTTTTTGAAACATCATACATATCTTTTTCATACACCTTTATTGTCTCTGTACTAATATCATCATTTGGATTGAAAATCATATTTGAAACAGTGTTGGGAACAAGAGATAAACTATCATCTTTATCATTCTTTCTGCTTTGAAATGATGACAGAAGTTCCGGTCTTTCTTTTGATATTAAACTTACAACATTTCTATATACATTTTTATCATACATCGAAACTGCAGAGTATGGGACTATCTTTCCATCATATGGATTCAAGTATATATGATTGGTTTCATCAATATCAACTATACTCCCATGAACCGTTCCTTCCGGACTAGAACGATGTCCAAATAGTTTATACCATTCATCAAAGCCCAATGGCTTTCTGGTCCCACTATTTAATCTTTTGAGCATTTTCTCATAAGATTCTAAGTACTTAGAATATGCGTTTTTCCTTAAGTATTCTTCGCTTGGAGATAAACTGCTAATCTGTTTGGATATTTCAAACAACACTTTCCAATATTCAGAAAACAACGCTAAAACTGTTTTGGCGTATTTCTCAATATTATCATAGTAATACTCTAAAGAGTGTGTGCATTTTTTTAGTGAGCCACCGCTTAATATGTTTAAAACACCTTTATAGGATTCTGAAACGAACATAATGAAACCGTTATGTTTAATGAATTTTACAGACTTTGTAGTTTTAAAAACTGGTCTAAGTTTATTATTGTTGTTGTTGATTTTTTTAGCATATGACCAATAATCATCAGTTGTAATATCATAGATTCCATCCTTATATACATTGACATCAAAACTAGTTCTAACACTATTATCTCTTATAAACCTAGAAAATACAGATACATCTTCTCCATCTATTTCTCTCCAATTTGAATAATCCGGTTTCTTTTCTTTCATTTTATAGCCAATAACTTGATTTGATACATAATACTTACTTTTATTGTCAATCTCAGATAGTTTTACAGTATAACTCATATTCTTCAACGGGTTGAAAATACATAGTTTTTCTATTCTATCAAATTCCCTATGGATCGAATGCAAACCTAATAGGTAATAAACTAACACTTGAAGAGACCACTTTGTTGATAAGGACTTATTGGTTACTTTAAGATCTATCAAAGTATCTTTTGTCAAATAATCACCGTCACCAGAACTAACCAATTTAGTATAACCACCTTCAAAAGTGAACCCAGATAAGATCACTCCGCCTACTTTGCTAAAAAACGTCAAGCACCTATTAACCATGATACGGATATTGTTTATTAGTTCTTTTGAAGGTAGGAATTCTTCAATAGGTCTAAAATATGACACTCCCATTCTCATGGCAACATCATAGCAAACAATCCTACACGCATTAAAAATCGATACATCATCCAATCCTTTAACATTTTTCAACATTGATTCTATTATTCTAGTCTCATTGTTGTTTTCATAAGTCTTATCAATTATCTTAGCTCCTTTTATTGATATATCAAAAGCTGCTTCTTTGTCTTTTGTCAGCATAAACCTTGACATATAATCAACAGCTAATCCTTGTACAGATTTAGCAGCAGACGGTATATCCATAATATCATTATGATCTACATAACCCCGTATTTCAAATAAATCTGCAGGAACAAAACCACCAAACGGTTGTGAAAAATTATTTACGCGCATTGTAACAGATACCATTGAATTCACCCTTTCAGTATAGTGTGTCTATTAGCTATAAACCAATTATAGGTTAAATTAATAATTATGTCAAGGTGATATATATTATAGAGCCATTTCGTTGTTCAGCCCCGGCCTCCCCTCAGGCACGCAAAGCATCATCACGGAGGAAACAGTATGGATATTATTCAGCAGGCTGCCGTCAGAAAGAGATCCTTTGAACTGTTCTATAACGGCGGGAGCATATGGTGCGAGCACCTGGACGGCATGGGTGCATATGAGGACGAGGTGATCGCAAAGTTCTCGGGAGATAAGAGCAGCTTTCTGCGCCCATCCGGCTCCGCGTTTATGATCGTGAACCTGGATAAAACAGACATCACAAAGCGCATCACAGAGATGATAGTAACAACCATTATGGAGAGCGGCAAGGTCTTCCGGAAAATAGCATTTGTCGGGGTGAGCTCCCGGCAGCAAAAGCCGTTCATGGCGATAAAAAGCAAAGGGATAGCCGTCAGCTTCCTCAACGATTACGAAAAAGCAAAGGAATGGCTGCTGCCGTAGGTCATTTGACATACTGAAAAGCGGGACTGCTTCGAGGGTGAAGCAGTCCCGCTGTCTTTACCGTGAGACCTTTCAGATCTTCTTGTTCAGGTCTCCGCTCCGGTCAGCTTGACTTTAAGCGAGATCTTTCTGGGCGTTGAGAGCTCATCGAATTTGATAAGATATGCGTTCCGTTTGCGGTCGAGCTCAAGGATAGTGCCCGCACCGAGGAAAGCGTGGATCACCCTTGCGCCCACGGGGAAAAGCCCGCCTTCAAAGTCCTCGGGGAGGAACCTGTCCCGGCTTGCGATGTACTCCCTTGCGTCGCGGATAAGGGTGTCGGTCTGGGGCGGGTCGAATCCAAGGAGGCCGTCGTCGATATCTAGGACGAACCGGGAGGGGTAGCGGGGCGAGCCGTCGAAGCTGCGCCCCTCCGCACCGGAGAGATACAGCCCCTTTTCGGCTCTGGTCATTGCGACAAAGGCCAGGCGGCGCTCCTCCTCCATACCGAGCAGGTCTCTGACCTTTCTTGAGGGGAAGATGCCCTCGTTCATCCCGCAAAGCAGGACGTAGGGGAACTCCAAACCCTTTGCCGCGTGGACGGTCATCAGCTTGACCTTGTCGGAGCTGTCATCCTCATCGCTGGCGGTGAACAGCGCAACGTGGGCGAGATAGTGAAATACTGAGGCTTCCTCGCCGCAGGTGTTCTCGTAGTCCTGCACCGACTGTTTCAGCTCGGCAAGGTTGTCAAGCCGCTCCTGACTGCCCTCGGTGCGGAGCATCTTCTCATAGCCGCTCTCGGTGAGGATAGCGGTGAGCAGGTCGGAGAGCCGCTTGTTCTCGCAGCCCTCGGAGAAGGTCTCGATAAGGTTCACAAAGCTGCGGGCTTTCGTCCCGGCGAAGATAT
Source organism: Ruminococcus sp. (assembly GCA_017542125.1). GTDB lineage: Bacteria > Bacillota > Clostridia > Oscillospirales > Ruminococcaceae > FB2012. The sequence continues at coordinate 79,553 of JAFXXU010000004.1, read as the reverse complement.
CGTCGTCGAGGGTCTGTTTCAGGGCGGTGTAGAGGGTGCAGCCTTTATCGGCAGCATACTGCTCCAGAAACTCCATTCGCCGCCTGCCGATATTGCGCTTGGGGTTGTTGGCGATACGCCGGAAGGAGAGATCGTCCTGCGCCGCGATCATACGCAGATAGGAGAGGGCGTCCTTGATCTCCGCTCTGCCGAAAAAGGGTACGCCGCTGTAAATGTGGTAGGGTATCTTCTCTTTCAGCAGCGCTTCTTCCACCGGGCGGGTGACATAGTGAGCGCGGTAAAGCACCGTCATATCCCGGAAGGGTACGCCGCCCTCGCGGAGCTGCTTTATCCTGTCAACGATCCTTGCGGCCTCGGCTTCGGTATTGCCCGAGAAGCTGAACACAGGCTTTTCGCCCTCCGGCAGCACCGCTTCAAGGGACTTCTCGATGCGGTGCCTGTTCTTGGCGATCAGCGAATTTGCGGCGGCAAGTATCTGCGGGGTGGAGCGGTAGTTTTTCAGCAGCATAACTGTTTTGCAGGGTGAGAAATGCTGGTCGAAATCCAGCAGATATTTCACATCCGCGCCCCGCCAGGTGTAGATGGTCTGGTCGGGGTCGCCCACGATGAACAGGTTGCGATGAAACCCGCTCAGCACCTCCATAAGCTCGTACTGTAAGGCGTCGATGTCCTGGAACTCGTCGATCATTATGTATTCGAGCCGCTGCTGCCATTTCAGCCTGATATCCTCATTCCGGGAGAAGATGTAGAGGGTGAACTTTATCAGGTCGTTGTAATCCAGGCCGAAGCATTTCTTCTCCTGGTACAGATAGCCGTAGAAGATGATATCGTCGGTGTTTTTGGCGTTCAGATATTTCTCTTTCAGCGCCTCCTCGGACATATCCAGCATATCCAGGTAGTACTCCGGCTTTTTGAACAGCTTCTGTATCTCGATCATATCACGGGCATCGGAGAAGGTCATATCCCGGAGGGTGAGACCCCGCTCCTCGTAGATCATCCGCAGCATGGCGTCGATATCGCTGTTGTCGAGGACAAGAAAGCTCTTGGGGTACTGCACCGCGTGGCTGTCCTCCTGCAAGACCGAAACGCAGAAGCCGTGGAAGGTGTTGATGCGCCCGGTGTCGTTGTCGCCGATGAGGTTGTGGATCCGCTGCCGCATTTCGTTGGCGGCCTTATTGGTAAAGGTCACGCAGAGTATATTCTCGGGCAGTATACCCATTTCATTGACGAGAAATGCAAAGCGGTGGGTCAGCGCCTTGGTCTTTCCGGAGCCCGCCCCGGCCACTACTCTCACATATCCTTCCGTCGCTCGGACAGCTTCCAGCTGCTCGGCATTCAATTCGGGTTCGGTCATAGCTTTACCTCCGATATCATAGGCAACACCGCACGACCCCTGTGCGTCAGATGCGAAGTCCAGGTTTTCGTCAGATTGCCTAAATTCGACGCAGGCGGGCTAGCGCCCGGCAAGGAGAATTTGGGTAATATGACGGAAAGCTGGCAAGCAGATGGCGTGCAGAGGCGTCAGCCGCGGGTTGTGCGGTGTTGCCCATAGCTTGTCGTACTGCATCAGAACGGTCAGAGCCGTTCTGCTTTATTATATCATACCATAACAGATGCTTATAAAATATATAACTGCTCCGAAAGATGGCCTCCTGATCATAGCTGCTTCCGGCACAGGGCAGAACGGAGGCTGTATCAGTCACACTTACCGTCCGCCCGAAAAAGCTGTACGGTCTATCGGAATTATACCATAAAACTGTCGGGAAAGCAACATAAACTTACATTATAAGAGGAGGCTTTTTCGGGTCTCAAAATATTTTTTTCAAGTTTTTTAAAAAAGTCTGAGATCTGCAAGGGTGTTGCAAGGTTCGGTAGCAAGCAATAAAAAACTGAACGAAAGGAGAGAGCAAAATGGCTAATATATTCGGATACGTTGCAGGCGGTATGGGTATCGCAGCAACAGCAGGAACTATCGCACTTTTCATCGTATGCCTGCTGTAAGGAGCGAAAAAGATACATTGCGAGGTAAAAATGAATAACAATAATGCTTAAGGCAACACCGCACAACCCACGGCTAGCGCTCTGCACGTCATCTGCTTGCACTTTTTCCGTCATAGCACACAAATTCTCCTTGCCGGGCGCTAGCCCGCCTGCGTCGAATTTATGCACTCTGACGGAAAAATTGACTGCGTATCTGACGCACAGGGGTTGTGCGGTATTGCCCTTGCGTCCGAAGGGGGCGACCGGACACCTCGCTGAAACGGGGAGCGCGCTCAGCTTGCCTTCAAATATACGCCGCGGGCGTTTTTAGTACAGACGGAGGCGTTTGCGCAGTAGGATACCGGCTTTTGATATGCTGTATAACAGCATAAAATTATCATATTCAATAAAACCCTTGACAAACAGCACAAATTAAGCTATAATACACAAAGTGCGGCTCGCAGGAGCCGTGATATTACGAAAGGAGCGCAGTAAAATGACCCATAACAGCATCGAAAAACCAAACCTTACCGTCAGAGCGCTCCGAAGCGTTGCGAGCGTTAAAAGCTGAGATTATTTCTGCCCGCCTCTGACCGTGCAGGTCCGGGGCGGCTTTTGTTTTATACCGATCTGGCCGGTCAGCACTCACTCTCGTGAGTGTCTTCTTAAATCTCCCGAGGCTATATGAGCGAACCTAATGTTCAAATCTGCGCCTGAACCCTCCCCTCCGGGGAGGGCAGACCGAGCCGGTGCTATGCACAGAACTATTGGGGTAGGGGAAGGAAAAAGGAAGTGAGAAGATTTGAAATACTTTGACGTCCTGGCGCCGCTTATCGAGGACGAGCTGCTGAAGCGCGGCATCCTCCCCGAGGATCTGCTTTACTGTGTAAAAGCAGATCTGGACGGCGACGGGAAATATATAGACGTGTATATAACCTTTACAAAGGATACCCTGGCGGTCATCTCCGGCTATGAGCATTACGATAAGCTCAAGCGCGGGCAGAAGCGCCGCTCTATGAGCGCCTTCGATGTGAAGGATTATTCCGAGTACGAGCTCACGGATATAAAAAGGCTCTACGTTGACAGATATTCAAACTCCGCAAGGCTGATGATAGAGGATAATAACGGTGAGGAATTCCATATCGCCCGCTTCTCTCTGGGCTTTGCCGATAAGTTCGAGAAGTTCTGCGACAGGCTCAATAAGACCGTGAACGGCGAGGAGATCGACGACAGCCTCCTGGAAGGTGTCAAGACCCATTGCCCCATCTGCGGCGAGCCTTTCCCAGACCCCAACCGCCCCGTCTGCCCCCGCTGCGTTGACAGGCGCTCGGTGTTCAGACGGCTGCTGAAAATGTTCTGGGAGTTCAAGTGGGCGGTGCTGCTCATACTCCTGACCATAGCCCTGAGCAGCGTGCTGGCTATCCTTTCGCCTATATTCGGCGCTAAGATGTTCTATGACGAGGTGCTGACCGAGAACGGCAAATACTACGGCCAGATACTGATGATCGTCCTGGTGATAATGGGGGTCAACCTGGCTTCGCTGATCGTCAGGGTCATATCGGGAATAATCACCTCAAAGGTCACTCCCATGGTGACCCACAGGCTCCGTGTCAAGATATTCTCCTCGATGCAGAGCCTCTCGCTGGATTTCTTCACCAGCAAGCAGACCGGCTCCCTTATGAGCCGCGTTGACCGGGACAGCAATAACATCTATTGGTTCTTCACCGATATCGTCCCCTACGGCCTCACCAATGTGGTGAAGATCGTGGGCATAGCGGTGATAATGCTGCTGCTCTCGCCCCTGCTTTCCATAGGGATAATACTGACCATCACCGTGATAGAGCTCATCCAGCACCGCTTCTACCGCAGCCAGCGGAAGCTCTACCGCAAGTACGACGTGGCAATGCGCTCGGCTAACTCCGTCCTCTCGGACGTTATGAACGGGCAGAGGGTGGTAAAGGCCTTCTCCAACGAGGAACGCGAGATCGGCAGATACGCCCGCCGCAATACCGACGCCTATACCATAAACACCCGCATCAACGGGCGTCTCGCCAATACCATACCCGTTATCTGGACATTTTACCGGGTCATCAACAAGCTGGCCTTCTGCCTGGGCGCGGTAATGGTCATCAAGGGGCATATCCTCTTCGGTGCGCTGTCGGCGCTGCTTTCCTATACGGATATGGCCTACGAGCCCATCAGCTTCTTCACCTGGATAGGCGACCGCTGGGCAAGGTGTATGGACGCCGCCTCCCGTATGTTCGAGATAATGGATGCTCTCCCCAGCGTAAAAGAGGACGAGCACCCCGTAAGGCTCCCCGAAATGAAGGGGGATATAGAACTCAAAAACGTCAGCTTCGAGTATGAGGCGGGGAGACCCGTCATCAAGGGGCTCTCTATGAAGGTAGAGGCAGGGCAGATGTTCGGCATCGTCGGAAAGACGGGTGCGGGCAAGTCCACCATAATAAACCTTATGGCCAGGCTCTACGACGTTACCGGCGGTGAGATCACCATTGACGGCGTGCCCATCCGCAAGCTGGCCTGGGAGGATCTCCGCAGAAATATAGGCATTGTGTCTCAGGAGACCTTCCTCTTCATCGGTACCATAGCCGATAACATCAGATATTCCGACCCCGATGCCACTATGGAGGATGTCATCGAGGCGGCGAAGTCGGCAAACGCCCACGAATTCATCACCAAGCTCCCCGACGGTTACAATACCAGGATAGGCGAGGGCGGCGTTTCCCTTTCCGGAGGTGAGAAGCAGAGGATATCCATAGCAAGAGCAATAATCCAGAAGCCCAACATCCTCATACTTGACGAGGCTACGGCTTCAATGGATACCCGCACCGAGCGGAAGATCCAGGCGGCGATAGACAAGCTCAAGCAGGGCAGGACCATAATCTCCATAGCCCACCGCCTTTCCACTCTCAGGGATGCGGACAAGCTCTGCGTCATCGAGCACGGCGAGCTTAAGGAGAGCGGCACTCACGACGAGCTCATCAGGCTCAAGGGCAAGTATTTTGAGCTCTATAAGCTGCAATCCGATGCCCTGAAATTCATCAACGATTAAGGAGGTGAGCCTATGGAAAACAATGAAAAGATATTAAAGGATGAGGTCTATGAGGTGGACAAGCTGACCATCCTGGACTGCTCGAAGCTTCAGATCACCAAAGAGAAAAGCGGCTTCCTGACCGCGGTCTATGATGGCAGGGAGTATAAGAGGGTGGACCCCACAAGGCTTATCCCATTTTACTCAAAGACCGAGTATATCAGCCTCTCCTACGAGAACGAGGAGAAGGAATTCCGCGAGATAGGCGTCATCAGGAATATGAACGAGCTGAGCGGACAACAGTACGATCTATTGGACAAATACCTTGAATATAAGTATTATATGCCTGAGATCACCAAGATCTACAGCATCAGAGACAATATGCGGGGCTCTATCTTCGTCAAGGCGGATACCACCTCCGGCGAGAAGACCATCTGCGTGAGGGACTGGTACCAAAACTTCCGTATGCTCTCCTCCGAGTATCTCTACGTCAACGATGCCGACGGCAACAAATACTTCTGCAAGGACATCAACAGGCTGGATAAGCGCAGCCGCGGCATCCTGGAGATGTTCACCTGACCCCTCTAAACTCCCCGCAAAGGAGATGAAAAACAAATGAAACTGAACCTGGTCTCTCCCCCCACAGAGCTTGAGAACGTGGCCTATTCGCTGCCATTCTCCTTTATAGGCGACGGCGAGAAATGCGAGGGCGTGTTCACCGTGGCGGGAGAGGATATATATGTGTTCGTTGACGGCAAGCTGGATCAGCAGTACAAAATTCTGGACTTCAAGGAGTTCGAGTGCAGGCGTATGATCGGCTCCTCAATGGCGCAGGGTATACTTGAAAACGGCGATGCCGTCTGCTTCTGCGGCTTTTCGCAGGATATGTTCGTCCGCTTCGCCGAGGTCATGAAGCTGCTGGAGCACTACATCAGAACAGGGGAGCTCATCACCGATACCGGTGACGACGAGCCCACCTGCCCCAACTGCGGCCTCCCCCTGGAGGGTGCGTCGGAGTGCATATTCTGCAAGAGCAAGGGCTCGACCCTGCTGCGCCTGATAAAGCGGATAGGGCCCTACAAAAGGTATTTCTTGACGGCTGTGGTCTGCACCGTGCTTTCACAGCTCATATGGGTAATAATGCCCTATCTTGACAGGATGATCATTGATGATTACGTCACCCCCCGCTGCGACGAGTGGTCGGGCTTCATAGCCATCGTGATCACCATAGTCTCGATGCTTTTGCTGGGAGGATTGCTGGAGTATTTCAATATGAAGAACTCCTTCAAGACCGCCCTGAGCATCGGGCGCGACCTCAGGCAGGAGGTCTTTGAGCGCTCGCAGCAGCTCTCGCTGGGGTCTATCTCCAAGAGGACAGCGGGCGAGCTGATAAACCGTGTCTCCCACGACGCTGCAAAGCTGGAGGAATTCATCACCGCCAACGGCAAGGACGCCATAGTCAAGCTGCTCTCCCTGGTCATCATCGGTGGGATACTCTTCTTTATGGACTGGCGTCTCGCCCTGCTGACCATAGTCCCGGTGCCCTTTGTGTTCCTCATAGTCAAGAAGCTGTTCAGCGTTATGGCCATACGCTATACCGCCGTCTGGAAGCACTCCAAAATGCACAGCGAGACCCTCCACGATATCCTGAACGGCATCAGGGTAGTCAAGTCCTTCGGCAGCGAAGCCAGAGAGATCCAGCGCTATGAGAACTGCTCCTCCACCTGGGCAAAGGCCTGCGTAAGAGCTGAGATAATGTGGTACCTCACCATACCCTTCTCAGAGTTCGTGCTGACCATAGGCAACTTCCTTGTGCTCTATTTCGGAGGCTCGATGATACTCGACCGCCAGATGAGCCTGGGCGAGCTGATACAGTTCACCACCTATGTGGCTATGCTCTACGAGCCCATCCGCTGGATGATACAGATACCCCGTACCCTTGCCGACACCTCTGTCTCGGCAGGGAAGGTGTTTGAGATACTCGATGAGCAGTCTGACGTCCGTGACAGCTCCGACAGCGTTGAGCTGGACATTCAGGGCGATATCGAGTTCGACGACGTCTACTTCGGCTATAAGGCCTATGTGCCGGTACTCAAGGGCATATCCTGCAAGATAAACAAGGGCGAGATGATAGGCATAGTGGGTCACTCCGGCGTGGGCAAATCCACGATGATAAACCTGATCCTCCGCCTCTACGACGCCACCCAGGGCGAGATACGCATAGACGGCGTGCCCATAAAGCATATCTCCCAGCACAGCCTCCGCTCCCAGGTGGGCGTGGTACTGCAGGAGACCTTCCTCTTCGACGGCTCGGTGCTGGACAATATCTGCTATGCCCGCCCCTCCGCACCCCTGGAGGATATAATCAAGGCGGCAAAGATCGCCAACGCCCACGATTTCATCGTCAAGCTGCCCGACGGCTATAATACCCGGGTGGGCAACAAGGGCTTCCAGCTGTCGGGAGGCGAGCGCCAGCGTATAGCCATCGCCAGAGCCCTCCTCCACGACCCCAAGATCATCATCCTGGACGAGGCCACAGCCTCCCTCGATACCCAGACCGAGAAGCAGATACAGCAGGCCTTGGCCAAGCTCACCGAGGGCAGAACTACCATCGCCATCGCCCACAGACTCTCCACCCTCTCCAATGCCGACAGGCTCATAGTTCTGGATAAGGGCAGGCTGGCTGAGGTAGGCACCCATAACGAGCTGATGAAGCGGGGCGGCGTCTACTACCGTCTTGTAATGGCTCAGCGCCAGACCACCAAGATGAAGAAAGCCGAGCCGCAGCCGGCAGCACAGTAAAGACACTCAAAAGCGCTCCCGCAGACCTGCGGAAGTGCTTTTTCTTATGCCTCAGCACCGCCCCTTTCAAGGTCAGACGAACCCCTGACAGGCAGGAGCAATCCCCGAAAAGTTCACTATACCGCAGGGAGTGTTCTTTGTCGGGGCTTTAGCGTTCGGATAATTGCTGAAATTTGTGAGCCGCGCTGTCTCAAACGTTATCGTTTTGGTAGAAATAACCCTTTTCGGCTGCAAAAATAGGTCAAAAATATTGACATACACAAAAAAATAATATATAATTGATGTAGTCGGGCAGGATCCCGGCGTATAAAGAAAGGGGTATGATGAATGAAAGGATTGACTAAGTATTTCAAGGCCAATGTCAGGGGCGAAGCCGATCACGAGCTCCTGCAGTTCTTTCTGGGCGTAATGATGCTCGGCGGCGGAATATTCTGGGCTATGAACCTGTTTTCCGTAAGCTGGAACTTCGGCTGGCGAATCGGCAACTGGAATATGACGGCGGGCGTCATGCTCTTCCCGCTGCTCATAGGTATTTTCCTGATGTTCCTTATGGAAAAGAAGACCGTCGGGGGGATAGTCACGGCCCTCGGTGTAGTGGTAATAATAATCGCAATGATCAACTCGGTGCATTTTACCGCAAAGAGCGATTCGATGTATGTCTATGTGCTTGCATTCGGTCTGATCTTCGCGGGCGCAGGCCTTGTGGCAAAGGTGCTCTTCCAGAAGAAGCCCTCCCGCAAGGATGACGATGACCAGTTCAAACTGTAAGCTATGAATTTCTTTATGGCAGGCTTTCTGCTTGCAAACCTTCAGCTCAACCCCGCCTGGGCCTTCGGATATGCCCTTAAACTGGTGGGCGGGCTGTTTATGGCGGGCGGTATCGCCGAGCTTTCCGAATTCGTCCCCGAGGCCAGAAGGCTCAAAAGCGTTGCGCTGCTCTTTATCGGGGCCTGCGCGGCAGCCGCTGTGGGGGCGTTTGTGACGAGAGACAAGAGCGGCCTGCTCCCCAATATCGACGGGGCTGTCAATCAGGCGGCAACTGTCCTGCTGGCGCTGCTGTTCTTCTGGAGGCTCCTGCGCATCTTCGCCGATAACCCGGAGGTGTTCGAGAACGAGCCGCTGACCGGGAAGGTCACAAAGAAGTTCCTGTTCTTCGCGGCAGCTATGGGAACGGTCATCGCCGCTGATATCGTGAACCGCATAGCCGAAGGCACCGTCGCCGCGGACGCTGCGGGTGCCGTGCTGGCGGTGATCAAGATAGCAGGCTACATCCTGCTGGCAGACTGCGGCCTGGGCTTCAACAAACTGAGGATACAGTTTGAACGCACCCAGGAGCGCAAAGCTAAAGTAACTGACCGACATTGATGTCGGAACATAATATTCAATTATAGGAGGAAAACACTATGGCAATTTTTCAGAGAATAGGAGATATCCTGAAGGCAAACATCAACGACCTGCTGGACAAGTGCGAAGATCCGGAGAAGATGGTCAAGCAGATCATCATTGATATGGAGAAGGAGCTGGAGAAGTGCACCAACGCTCTCGGCCAGGCTATGGGCTCGCAGAGACAGCTGGGCAAGCAGCTCGACAAGGCTAAGGCTGAGTCCGCTTCCTGGGAGAACAAGGCTAAGGCTGCTCTCCAGCAGGGCAACCAGGATCTGGCTAAGATGGCTCTCCAGAGAAAGGTCAATGCAGACAAGCAGGTCGAGCAGTATCAGCAGATGTACGATACCGCTACCGCTCAGGTAAACACCATCAAGGGCCAGGTAGACGCCCTCAAGATGAAACTGGACGAGGCAAGGAGCCGTCAGAGCATGCTCATCGCCCGCTCCAAGATGGCAGACGCTCAGAAGAGCATGGCAAAGACCCTCGGCAATATGGATTCTTCCTCTGCTTTCAATAAGCTTGACAAGATGGAAGAGAAGATCGAGGCTAAGGAAGCTCAGGCTGAGGCCTTCACCGATCTCGCAGGCACCTCCAACGAGCCCGATCCCTTTGCTCAGCTGGAAGCTGACTCCGCCGTTGACGCCGAGATGGCAAGACTTATGGCTGAGCTGGGCCAGACCTCCGCTCCTGCTGACGACGGTACTGCCGGCGTATAATTACTGAAAATACTTAAAGACGGGAATTAAAGAGTATGATAGTGCTTATCATCATCGGTATAGCTCTGGTGGCGCTGGGAGTTTATCTCTGCGTTTTCCAGAGAGCCAAGAGCGCCAATGTGGCGCTCGAGATCCAGGCACAGCCTACCAAGACCTATGAGGAGATCAAGGAAGCCCTCGAGGCTATGCAGGACTACGACCCCAACTACCGCGAGCTGGTGGAGTTCAAGGGTATCGCTTCCACCAACGGGAATGTGGTCACCCCCTACTCCAATACCAGAGTGGCCTTCTACGTTGCCGAGAACTATCAGGTGAGCGAGAACTCCGAGGAGTACCGCGATGCCAACGGCAATAAAAGGATCCGCACCAACCGCAGCGAGCAGAAGATGGGCGAGGAAGTTTCCAACGCCGAGCTGCTGGTTAAGGATCCCGCAGGCAATGAGATAGTTATCGAGACCAAGGGCATCGAGAACAAGCTGGAGCTGGATAAGAGCTACGACGTCCTCGATAGGAGCAATACGGGCAACCCCGCTCCCGCCAGGAGCTTTGGCTTCGGCGGAGTAAGAGCCAACGGCACAGGGCACCGTATCATCGGCTATAAGCTGATCGAGAAGACCTTTGCCCTCAATACCGCGCTCTACGTGCTGGGTGAGGCTTATATGATGTCCAACCGCATCTATATCGGCCCCCCGAAGAACGGCAAGGATCCCTTCATCGTGACCTCAAAATCCGAGGAGCAGCTGCTCAAGAGCAAGAAGAGCTCCCAGACCACTTCGCTGGTCGGCGGCCTCGGCCTGGCACTGCTGGGTCTGGTGCTGTTCATAGTAGGCATCGCAAAGAAATAATCAGGCATCAACTGCTGCGGGAGTTTTTTCCGCAGCAGTTTGGTTGCTTTACGGGAAAAGCAATGACCGGATGCAGAGAACCGGTATCCCCCACGATACCGGCTGTCTGCTTCCGGGCATACCTTTGGGAAGGAAATGACAGCAGAAATGGGAAAGAAAGAGAAAATATCTATAATCATCCCCAGCTATAACGAGGAGGGCAACGTGGATCATACCGCCGCGGTGGTGACCAAGATAATGGAGGAAAACTCCATTCCCTTTGAGCTGGTCTTCGTCAACGACGGCTCCTCGGACGGCACCTGGGATCGCCTCGAAAAAATGGCTGAGCGTGACGAGCGGATAGTCGCCGTGAATTTCAGCCGCAATTTCGGCAAGGAGAGCGCTATCTTCGCCGGACTGGAAACTGCCACGGGCGACGCTTGCGTCCTTATGGACTGCGACCTCCAGCACCCGCCGGAGACCATAGTCGAGATGTATAAGATCTGGAAGAACAATGATATAGACGTGGTAGAGGGCAGGAAAGCCGACAGGGGCAAGGAAAAGAAAGCCTACCGCGGATTCTCGCTGCTGTTTTACAAGATGATAAACAAGGCCTCGGGGCTGGATATGAACGCAGCCTCGGATTTCAAGCTCCTTGACCGCAGAGCCGTGGACGCCCTGATGAGGATGCCCGAAAGGCTCACCTTCTTCCGGGCTATGAGCTCTTGGGTGGGCTTTAAGACCGAGAAGGTCTATTTTGAGGTGGCTGAGAGGGAAGTGGGCGAGTCCAAGTGGACTACCCGAGGGCTAATCAAGTTCGCCATCAACAATATAACCTCCTTCACCTCGGCGCCTATGCAGATAGTTACCGTCTGCGGAGTGATAACTTTCATAATCTCGCTGATACTGGGCATAACCACCGTCGTCCAGAAGATACTGGGCGAATCCGACGCGGGCTTCCCCACGGTCATCATACTCCAGCTGCTTACATCCAGCATCATTATGTTCAGCCTGGGTATAATCGGCTTCTATATATCCAAGATATATGAAGAGGTCAAGCAGCGCCCCAGGTATATAATCCGGGACATAGTCAGAAAGAATAACAGAGGAGACAGTTAAGTGAGCGAAACACGCGCGCCGCTCCTGCGGCGAATAGAGGCTCTTTTTCCGGGTAAGAAGATCTATCTGCTGATCTTCATAATACCCATAGCAGTGATGTATATAACCTATGCTGCCTTCGGCGTCCACCCCTACGGCAATAACTCCGTGCTGGTGCTGGACCTCAACGGGCAGTATGTCTATTACTATGAGGCTCTCAGAGATTCCTTCTGGGGCGACGGCAGCCTGATGTACGACTGGTCCCGGAACCTTTCGGGCGAAATGTTCGGCATCTTCGCCTACTACCTGGCAAGCCCCTTTATGCTCATAATCTGCCTGCTGCCCAGGACCTGGATGTGCGGCGCGGTGGAAATGATGATCCTCACCAAGATCGGCTGCTCGGCCGTGACCTTCGCTTTCTTTATGCGGAAGCGGCATAACCCATCGAATACCGCTCTTATCGTGTTCAGCAGCTGCTATGCCCTGATGAGCTATATGGTAGTCCAGACTATGGATCCTATGTGGCTGGACGGGCTCATCCTCCTGCCGCTGATCTGCCACGGCTGCCACCGCCTTATGGAGGAGGGCAAAATGGTGCCCTACATCGTGCCCCTGGCGCTGATGTTCATCTCCCATTTCTATATCGGCTATATGGTGGCGTTCTTCACCTTCTGCTATTTCATATTCGTCAGCTTCAGCCAGCCGGGGAGGATAGTCCCCAAGCATTTCGGCGTGCGGTTTTTACAGGCCGTCGCCGCAACTGTAACGGCTCTGATGATCGCAGCTATCGTGCTGATACCCGTCTATAATTCGCTGAAGCTGGGCAAGTTTGAATTCACCACCCCCAACTGGAGCCTGGCGACTCAGTTCGATATGATGACCTTCATCACCAAGCTCTTCCCCATGACCTACGATACGGTCTACCCCAAGGGGCTGCCGATGATCTACTGCGGCAGCGCTGTGCTGCTGCTGGTGCCCCTGTTCTTTCTGAACAAGCGCATCCCCATAAAGGAGAAGGTCTCCAAGGTGCTGCTGGCGTCGGTGCTGGTCATCTGTATGTATATCAAGCCCATTGATATCGTATGGCACGGCTTTCAGGTGCCCAACTGGCTGCCTTACCGCTACTCCTTCTGCTTCTCCTTCGTGCTGCTGCTGATGGCTTACAGAGCCTGGGAGGAATCCGACGGCTTCACCGTCAAGGAGATAGGCGGGGTATTTGCAGCCCTGATGGCCTTCCTCTTCTGGTGCGAGCGGGAAAACTACGAGCACTTCCAGATCTTCGAGGCCAGGACAGAGGGCGAAAAGAAATACGGCGTCATCCAGGGAATATGGTTCTCTGCCATAGCGCTGGCGGTGTTCTTCCTGCTTATCTACCTCTGGAAGAGATATAAGGGGCATAAGGTGCTCTCGGTGGCAATAGTCCTGCTGTTCTCAATGGAGCTTATGGTAAACGCCATGGATACCGTCCATAAGATAGACAAGGATGTGGCTTACAGCAAGTACGACTCCTACGAGCCCTATATGAGCGATACCCGGGACGCCATAGAGAATCTCAGGCAGTTTGACGATTCCCCCTTCTACCGGGTGGAGTCCACCTTCCACAGAACGGTGAATGACCCGATAGGCACGGATTATATGGGTGTTTCCCATTCCAGCTCAACTATGAATTCCCCCGCCCTTACAATGCTCCACCAGCTGGGCTATGCCTACGGCGGGCATTATATCAAGTATGACGGCGAGACTCTGATCACCGATGCCCTCTTTGACATCAAGTATATAATGACCAAGGACGAGTACGAGGACCGCCGCAAGGGACGCTTCAAGGACGGGCGCAACAAGATCCCCAAGGATTATCACCTCGCCACCCATATCGACGAGCAGGAGGCTCAGTATCAGTTCTACAAGAACCCCTATGCTCTGGGTCTGGGCCTAGCTGCCGACCCAAAGGTGCTTGAGATCGTCCTCTCGGATACCGATCCTTTTGAGAATCAGGAGATAATCCTTAATTCTCTCATATCCTCCGACAGTGATTATGAGTTCTTCCACAAGCTGCGTCCCTATAAGCTGGACGATGAGAACCTGAGAAAGGCGCCTCTCGTGGACGGCCACGTTAAGTATCAGGTGAAGGATCAGACCAAGGCCGAGTGTCATGTTGACTACGTCGTCAGGATGGACAGGGACTCCGAGCTCTATATGTTCCTGCCCACCAAGTACGAGAGAAGCGTGAACGTGTGGTATCAGCCGGAGGATCTTTACCAGGCGGGTGAGACCACGATGGAATTCGGCGGACAGTTCTTCGTCGGGGATAATTACTCCATTCTCAACCTGGGCGAGTTCACCGAGGGCGAGTCGGTGAGGATAAGGATCACCATCGCTAACGACGATAAGGAAGCCTTCTGGCTGGATGAGTATTTCTGCACCTTCGACAGGGAAGCCTTCAAGCAGGCCATAGACCAGCTCAAGACCCGCACCTGGGAGCTCACTACTCACGAGGATAAGTATGTTGAGGGCAAGGTGACAGCCACGGCAGGGCAGTATCTCTTCACCACCATCCCCTATGAGGAGGGCTGGGAGATCACCGTCAACGGCAAGGATGTAAAGCCTCTCAAATCCCTTGACGCCCTTATAACCATCCCCCTCGAAGAGGGCGAGAATACCGTAACTATGAGCTTTGCGCCCAACTACCACAAGCTGGCGGTCATCATCACCATAAGCGGATTTATCATTCTGCTGCTTATCTTCTTCCTTGAATACAAGGAGGGCAGGATGATGCGCAGGCTGTTCGTCAAGGCGGAGCTCCGCGGCGTAAAGGCAGAGGATAAGCCTCAGGCCGAGGCTGCCGTGCCTCCTGTGATCCCCGACAGCGGCCCCGATGAGGACGACGACTTGGGCGAGATAGTCCGAAGCGTGATAAAAGAGGATCAGGAAGAATAATACCGGGCCCGGAGAGTAAAGCTCTCCGGGCTTTTTTTGTCTGTCAACGGCCTGCTTATTTCGCCTAAACTATTGACAAAGTGTCATAAAATACTGTATAATATCACTAACAGAACTCGGTGAAGGGAGCTGATGCAATGAGCAAGACGACTAATGATACCAAGAAGCTGACCAATGCGGGCAGCGTGGCTACGCTGATGGCCTCCGTTGCATTCGCGGCGGCGCTGGGAGGGATACTTCTGGAGCCCATCGGATACTTCGTGCATCTGGAGATGTTCGGCAAGGACGTGGGGCTGTTCTCCGGTAAAGCCTGGTACTCCTTCTTCACCGGCTACGATAAGCACATAATCATCTTCCTGCTCTCCATCGGAGCTATGTTCATCTGCTTCGAGGGCAGGAAACGCCGGCGTATCGGCTCCGATGCCGGGGCGCTGATAACCCTGGTGTCCTTCGGATTGCTGCTCGCCTCACTGACCTCAGCCGCCAGCAGCTCCGACGGTGGAACTATGGAATACACCTGGGCGACCCTGCTGATCCCTATGCTGGATACCGATATGATCGAGTTCGATCAGGTGCTGGCGGTGCTTTACTATGTGCTGCCCATCGCCTCATCGGGGCTTATGATGATACTCGGCCTCTTCTTGTGGATGAGAGCCGATGTCTCCAGCTTCTGGGTGGAGTGCCCCCGCAACGATAAGCTGCTGTCCTCCAGCACCCCCGCCGAGCCTCCGGCAAGATCCGAGATCGAGCAGGCCATAGAGGCTGCTAAGGAGCCTGAGCCCGCCCCTGTTATCCCCGATGGTGAGGAACCCCCTCCGGAGCCCGACGAGGATTCCCTCCGGGGCTTTGAGACCGTCCTGGAGACCCCTGCCGAGGAACAGCCGGAGGAAGCCGTCATCCGGGAGGAAAAGAAGCCTGCTCCCGAGCCTGAGCCCGAAGCTGACGCCCCGGAGGATACCGAAGAGGTCAAGCCCGTCATAGAGCCCAAAAAGCCCGCTCCCCAGGGCAGTCAAAGGCAGAACAGCGGCCGTAAAAAGCCGCAGCATAACCGCTCAAACCGCAACCGGGGCAAAAACGGCGGCAAGTCCCATAAGTGAATAAAACCGTAAGGAACAGCAGACCTCCGGGCCTGCTGTTTTTTTGTACGCCCGGAGCAAAAATGCTTGCAAAATCAGTATAGATGTGGTATAATAAACTGTGTATGCGGAGAAGATGTTGTATTCGGGAGAGGAGTGTGCGCGGTGATATCGAAAATCAAAAGACTTGCGGCGTGCATTTCTGCCTGCACGGTGCTCTCGGGCTGCTCGGGTATCAATTTCGGCGTGGATACCCTCCTGGCAGCACCCAAGCTCACCGAGGAACAGACCCAGATACATCAGGCGCTGATCGCCGCCGTGGGCAATAACATCACCCTTAAATACCCCAAGAACGGCGCCAACCGTTCAGCCTACGTTATCGCCAATATAGATAACGAATCCGGGGACGAAGCCCTGGTCTTCTACGAATATACCGGCGATGCCGCCGAGGACGGCCTCCGTGTCAACCTGCTGGATAAGGACGAGAACGGCAGGTGGATCTCTGTCAAGGAGATCGCCGGTGCAGGCACCGAGGTGGATAAGGTCATCCTCACCAAAATGGGCAACGACAGCAGGACGAATATCCTGGTGGGATACCAGACCCTCTCCGGCGATGAAAAAACTCTGGAGATATACAGCTACCGCAGCGGCGACCTTGCCCGTATCGGTACCACCAACTATTCGGTGCTTGAGACCCTCGATATCAACAACGACGGCTCCAACGAGCTTGTGGCCATTCGCCGCATGACCAATTCCGAAACGGGGCAGGTCACCTCCAAGGCGGCGCTGCTGCAAATGGACGGCGAGGAAGTCGTGATGCAGCAGAGCATAGATATGTGCGATAACGTCACCTCCTATGCCAAAGCAAAGGTTGGCAGGCTCTCCGACGGCAGACGGGTGCTCTGCACAGACTGCCTCAATGCCGAGGGCAATCTGCATACCGAGCTGGTCTACTACCGCTATCAGGCCCTGCAGAACCCTATGGCCCTCAGAAGCGAGAAGCTGCTGCCTATCTGTACCCGCCCCGCAGGCTATTACAGCGCCGACGTTGACGGTGACGGGGTGATAGAGATACCCTCCACCAAGCCTATGCTGGGCTATGAGAACGTGGTGGCAGAGGAACAGCTGCTGATGACCAGCTGGATGCAGTATAAGGATTTCTACGAGCTGGAAGAAAAGTTCTCCGGCTATTACGCCGTCTCGGACGGCTATGCTATGATGTTCCCCGGCAGGTGGGCGGATAAGGTCACCGTCAAGAAGGACAGCTCCACCGGCGAGACCGTCTTCTACAAATACGGCGGGGATATCAATGCGGATATGACAGAGCTGATGAGAGTCGCGGTGGCAGCCAAGCAGCAGTCCCAGTCCTATATCTATGACGGCTATGAGGTAGTCACCAGCGCAGGCCAGCTGGATTATCTGGTGAAGCTGCCCACCAATAAGCGGGAACAGCTGATACTTACCATCGACGAGGTCGAGAATAATTTCTATGTTATAGAATCATAAACCGGGGAGGTATTCAAAATGAGAAAAGTGCTTGTATGTGAGGATGAGGATTCTATCCGCGAGTTCGTGGTGCTCAACCTTACAAGAAGCGGCTACGAGGTAGTCGATGTGAACTGCGGCGAGGATGCTATCACTGCCTTTGAGGAGAACGACGGCGAGTTCGATGTGGCTCTTCTGGACATTATGATGCCCGGTATCGACGGGCAGCAGGTCTGCAAGAAGTTCCGCGAGAAGTCGGATACTATGGGCATTATCATGCTCTCGGCCAAGTCTCAGGAGATGGATAAGATCAGCTCCCTGATGAACGGCGCCGATGACTATATCACCAAGCCCTTCTCCATATCCGAGCTGGTGGCAAGAGTGGACGCGGTGTGCAGGAGAGTTAGTATGTCCCACGCGAAGCCCGAGGCTTCCTCGACCATAATCTCCGGCCCCTTCGTGCTCAACCTCAAGAGCAGAACGGTCTCCAAGAACGGCGAAACGGTGGATCTGACCCAGGTGGAGTATCAGATCATGGAGTATTTCTTCAAGAACCAGAACACCGCCCTCGACCGTACCAGCATACTCAACCATATCTGGGGCGAGAGCTATTACGGCGATGATAAGATCGTAGACGTAAACATCCGCAGGATCAGAATGAAGATAGAGGACGAGCCCTCCAACCCGAAGTATATCCAGACCATCTGGGGCTACGGCTACAAGTGGTCGGGTTCGTGAGGCGAGCAGTTGAATTATAGTCCAAAATTCCGGACTGTTGGGAGAGCTGATCATTGGCTGAAAGGGTTCATCACGGCAGGCACAGCGTTACGCGGCACTGGCTCATAAACACTATGGGCACCGTGCTCATAGTCCTGCTGATAATAGAGATACTGCTCATCCTCGCTGTCAGGAGCTACTATTACAGCGCGGCAAAGCAGTATATCACCTCAAAAATGAATATCGTTACCAATGCCGTGATGCAGAATGCCGATGATGCCACGACCAACTACAACTCCGAGATAAGATCGGTGGTCGAGGGCTATCCCGACAAGGATAAGGTGGAGCTTATGGCGGTCAAGACCGACGGCAGTATCGACATCACCTCCTCCGGCTTCTCACCCTCAAACGATGTGAGCCTGGAGGACTACAACGCCGCGAAAAAGGCGGCAAGCGGTACAGCCTCGGCGATCTTTAAGCTGCCTACCGGCGAGAAGGTCATCGCCGTCACCTCGATGATCGCCCCCAGGGGCAGCGAGTTCGAGGCGCTGCGGATGGTTTCCTCCATGAAGGGCGTGGACTCCCAGATCCTATTCGTCATCGCGGTGATAACCGTGGTAGTGGCGGCGGTAGTGATGGTCATATTCTTCTCGGGTATGTTCTTCATCCGCTCCATAGTCTACCCCGTTATCCAGATAGGCGAGATAACGAGAAAATTCGCAAAGGGCGATTTCAAGGAGCGTATCGAAAAGCGCTCCGACGACGAGATCGGCGAGCTCTGCGACTCGATAAACTATATGGCTGACGAGCTCTCCAATACCGAGCAGATGAAGAATGAGTTCATATCTTCAGTGTCCCACGAGCTGAGAACGCCTCTCACCGCCATAAAGGGCTGGAGCGAGACCCTCACCACTGTGGGCGGCGACGACGAGGAGACCTTCCGCAAGGGTATGAGAGTTATAACCTCCGAGACCGAAAGGCTCTCTCAGATGGTTGAGGAGCTGCTGGACTTCTCCCGCATCCAGGATAACCGCCTGCTGCTGCAGAAGGCCACAATTGACATCCTGGCAGAGCTGGGCGAAACGGTGCTGATATATCAGGAGAGAGCAAGAGCCCTGGGAATCAAGCTGGATTACTATGAGCCAGAGATGCTCCCCTTTGTCTACGGCGACAAGAACAGACTCAGGCAGGTGTTCATCAATATCGTTGATAACGCCATAAAGTATTCCGATAAGGGCGACACCGTCTCGGTGGAGGCCTACGAGCAGGACGGCGAGATCTGTATCTCCGTATCCGATACGGGAATAGGCATCTCCAAGGAGGATCTCCCCAGGATAAAGACCAAGTTCTTCAAGGCGAACCACACCCGCCGCGGCTCCGGCATAGGCCTGGCAGTAGCGGATGAGATAATCGCCCGCCACGGCGGAACACTTACAATAAACAGCGAGCAGGGCGTGGGCACCACGGTAATGATAACCCTGCCCTGCATAGAGCAGAAAAAGAAGCAAGAAGATAAAGACACAGTAAATGTCGAGCTGATAAGCAACGATGTCAGCCCGTCGGATCAATAGAGAGGAGCTCAGATGAGCAAGAGCAGCAACTCGCTCGGCGAGGAAAAATTCAAGTCAAAAATAGGCGGTCAGGCGGTGATCGAGGGGGTTATGATGCGGGGCATCCATACCGCTTCAATGGCTAACCGCCTCCCCAACGGTGAGATAGATCTGGAGACCTGGCCCATCCGCGGCGGCAATGACCTGCCCTGGTACCGCAAGGTACCCTTTATAAGGGGAGTGTTCAGCTTCGGTATCTCACTGATAGACGGCTATAAGTGCCTTATGCGCGCCGCCGATAAGCAGATGACAGACGACGGTGAGGAGGAGCCCTCCCGCTTTGAAAAATGGATCGAGGAAAAGCTGGGCGATAAGCTGATGCCCGTGATCTCCTTTATCTCAATAGTGCTGGGTCTGGGTCTGGCCATACTGCTGTTCATGCTGGTGCCCTCCCTTATACTCAAGCTGCTGGGCAAATTCTTTGAGATGCCCATGATCGTCAAGAACATCATCGAGGGCATCCTAAAGATAGCCATATTCATAGGCTATACCGCCCTTACGGGGCTCTCCAAGGATATGCGCCGCCTCTACGAATACCACGGCGCCGAGCATAAGACCATCGCCTGCTATGAGCACGGTCAGGAGCTCACCGTGGAGAACGTGAAGCAGCATTGCCGTTTCCACCCCCGCTGCGGGACCAGCTTTGTGTTCCTGGTGCTGTTCATCAGCATTTTCGTGACTACCATATTCAACCTCAGCTGGAGCAACGTGCTGCTGCGTGTGCTCTGCAAGCTGGCACTGCTGCCGGTGGTCATGGGCATTTCATATGAGATAATCAGGCTCGCCGGCAAGTACGATAACCCCGTGATGCGGGCAGTATCGGCGCCGGGGCTCTGGATACAGCGCATCACCACCAAGGAGCCGGAGGCGGACGAGATCGAGTGCGCCATCGCGGCACTTAAAGCCGTTATCCCCGAGGGCGGGGAGGACGCGGAATGATCCTCCCTCAGGGCAGATCATAAAAGGAGCGTGCAGAAATATGAGTACATACGGTCAGCTTATCACCGATGCGGTAAGGGAGCTTTCATCCCTTGAATACTCTGATGCGGCGCTGGAGTCCAAGGAGCTGCTTGGACTGGTGCTGGGAATGGACTGCCGCTCTGCCGAGTTTGACGAAAAGCTCTGGCAGGAGGCTGACGACGACTCCGAGCAGCGGTTTTTCGACCTCTGCCAGCGCAGGCTCCACGGCGAGCCCCTCCAGTATATCATAGGCGAGTGGGATTTCTACGGAAAGACCTTCAAGGTGGGCAAGGGCGTGCTCATTCCCAGGCAGGATACCGAGCTGCTCATAGACATAGTTTTGGAACAGTACAAAAATCCGGATAGATTGTCCGTCATAGACCTCTGCGCCGGCTCAGGCTGCATAGGCCTCACCATCGAGCAGCGGCTCTCAGGAGTGAGCCTCGCTATGGTGGAGAAATATACTGATGCCATCGAGTACCTCTTCGATAACAGGCTGCGCTTCGGTTCCTCTGCGAGGATCGTCAAGGGGGATGTCAATGATGAGACCCTGCCCAAGCAGTTCCGCAAGGCCGATCTGATCGTCTGCAACCCTCCCTACCTTACCGCAAAGGATATGAAGGAGCTCCAGACCGAGGTGGGTGCAGAGCCCGTGGAGGCCCTCTACGGCGGCGAGGACGGGCTTGATTTCTACCGCAGCATCATCCGCATCTGGAAGGATGTGCTCAATGTAGGCGGAGCAATGCTATTCGAGATCGGATCCACCCAGGGCAAGGAGGTCTCGGATATGCTCATCCAGCACGGCTTTAAGGACGTCCGCGTAAGGCGGGATCTCTCCGGCAATGACAGAGCCGTGATAGGCTTCAAGAAATAAGTACAGAAATTTGTACTATTAAATGCGTGAAAATGCCAACTGTCCAAAAAATGATACACACTTTTTCTGAAAGTGTGCTATAATATACCTGTAAAAAATAATGAGCCGCAAGGCGCAGGAGGATAATACTATGGGAATCGACAAGAAAAAGAAGGAAAGCAAATCAGTTACCAAGATCACCGATAAGGAAGAAAAGAGGAAGGCTCTTGATACAGCCATAAACTATATCGAGAAGCAGTTCGGCGAGGGTGCCATAATGAAGCTGGGCGATACCAAGGCTCTGGATATCGAGTGCATACCCTCCGGCTCTATGACCCTGGATATGGCTCTGGGCGTAGGGGGCATCCCCAAGGGCAGGATCATCGAGATCTACGGCCCTGAGTCCTCGGGTAAGACCACCGTTGCCCTCCACTGCATCGCAGAGGCGCAGAAGGCAGGCGGTGAGGTGGCCTTCATAGACGTTGAGCACGCCCTCGACCCCGTTTATGCCAAGCAGCTGGGCGTAGATACCGATAATATGCTGGTATCCCAGCCCGATAGCGGCGAGCAGGCTCTGGAGATTGCCGAGGCTCTCGCCCGCTCGGGAGCTATCGACTGCATCGTTATCGACTCGGTAGCCGCTATGGTCACCAAAGCCGAGATCGACGGCGAAATGGGCGATACTCACGTGGGTCAGCTGGCAAGGCTTATGTCCCAGGCTATGAGAAAGCTCACCTCTGTTATATCCAAGTCCAATTGCGCGGCTATCTTCATCAATCAGGTGAGAGAGAAGATCGGCGTTATGTACGGCAACCCCGAGACCACTCCCGGCGGCAGAGCTCTGAAATTCTATGCCTCCGTCCGTATCGAGGTAAGGCGCGGCGAGAAGATCATGCAGGGCAATGAGGTCATCGGCAACAGAACAAAGTGCAAGGTGGTCAAGAACAAGGTGGCTCCCCCCTTCAAGGAGTGCGAGTTCGATATAATGTACGGCACCGGTATCTCCCGTGTGGGCGAGGTGCTGGATATGGCCACCGACCTGGGCATCGTCAAGAAGGGCGGCGCCTGGTACAGCTATAACGATGCCAAGCTGGGGCAGGGCAGAGACAACTCCAAGGAGTTCCTGCTGAACAACCCCGAGATCATGGACGAGATCGAGGCTAAGATCAAGGAAAACAAGGCTGCTGCCGAAGCCGAGGTCACCACCAAGAAGACCAAGAAGGAATCCAAGCTGGCTGAAAAGGCTGCCGCAGCTGCCGAGGCATCCAAGCCCTCTGACGACGACGATGAGCAGTTCGAGGAATTCGCACCCGTAGATATCACGGGCCTCGGTGACTAAGCCGTGCCTACAATAACCGAGATAGGCGCCTTCAAGGGCAAGACCCTCCGCGTCGACTTTGCCGAGGGCGAGCCCGCCTTTATAAACAGCGAGGTCGTAATCGGCAAGGGGCTGAAAAAAGGCCTCACCCTCACCGACGAGGAATGGGCTGAGGTGGTGTATGCCAACGAGCTGAGGCGTGCGCGGGAGCGCGCCCTATACCTGCTGGATTACAAGGACTATTCCTACGTTTCGATGTTCAAAAAGCTCTCGGAGAATTACCCCGAGCAGATCTGCTATGAGGTCTGCGACAGGCTGGCGGAGCTGGGAATGATCAACGACCGCCGCTATGCCGCATCCCTGGCAAGAAAGTATATCGAGGTCAAAGGCTTTGGCTGCCACCGCGCCATTCAGGAGATGAAGCTAAAGGGTCTCTCCCGTGAGCTCATCGACGAGGCGCTGGAGCCCTACTCCGACCCGGAGGATATCCGCCAAAGGATCAGGGAGCTGGTAAAGAAAAAATACGCCCGCCGCCTTTCAGAGGAGGACGGGGTCAAAAAGGTCAAGAACGCGCTGGTGCGGCAGGGCTATTCCTTTGCCGACATCAACGCAGCGCTGCGCGGTCTTGACGACGATACCGAGGAGGAATAACAATGCTGCCCATAACCATTCTTGATGAGAGCATACTGCCCAAGGGTGCGATCAATGTATTCAATGTCATCGTTCTGCTCTATGTTGCGGGGCTGACACCGCTGCTCATCTGGCGTGCCTACAAGCACAACAAAAAGAGAGATGCAGAACAGCCGGCAGTGCAGGCTGCCGAACAGCTCCCGCAGGAGCAGGAGGCTCCTCCTGTACGGGTAAAGCGCAGCAAGAAACGCTCCGGCAGAAAATGATCCTGTCCAAATAAACGTACAGATAACAAAAAACAGCGTCCGCAGAAGGAGCCCTCCTGCGGACGCTTTGCTGTCCAAAACATTGTACTTATCAGTTTTTGAGGGAGTGCAGGGGAGCGGGTATCTGTCCGCCTCTGCCGATGAATTTGGAGGGAGACTCCTTCCTTACGGGCATCACGGGACCCGACCCGAAAAGGCCGCCCCAGTCCAGCTCATCGCCGATCTCCTTGCCGATAGCGGGGATAACTCTCACCGCCGTGGTCTTGGTGTTCACCATACCGATAGCAGCCTCATCGGCAATGATGGCAGCAATGGTGTCTGCCGAGGTGTCGCCGGGAATAACGATCATATCAAGACCCACCGAGCAGACAGCAGTCATAGCCTCCAGCTTCTCGATAGAGAGGGTGCCGGCCTTGGCAGCAGCGATCATGCCCGCATCCTCGGAAACGGGGATGAAGGCTCCCGAAAGCCCTCCGATGCGAGAGCAGGCCATAACGCCGCCCTTCTTCACCGCGTCGTTCAGCAGGGCAAGAGCGGCGGTGGTGCCGTGGGTGCCGCAGCGCTCCAGTCCGATCTCCTCCAGGATGTGAGCCACCGAGTCGCCCACCGCAGGGGTAGGTGCAAGGGAAAGGTCAACGATGCCAAAGGGCACGCCCAGCCTCTGGGAGGCGGTAACTCCCACCAGCTGACCCACACGGGTGATCTTATAGCTTATCTTCTTGATAACGTCGGAGATCTGGGTGATATCCGCGTCAGGATACTTGGTCAGCGCAGCGCGGACAACTCCGGGACCGGAAACGCCCACGTTTATCATGCAGTCGGGCATACCGACTCCGTGATAGGCTCCCGCCATAAAGGGGTTATCCTCAACGGAATTGCAGAAGACTACCAGCTTGGCAGCGCCGAAGCAGGCGTTGTCCACGGTCTTCTCAGCACACTCCCGGACGATGCGTCCCATAAGAGCGCAGGCGTCCAGATTGATGCCTGCCTTGGTGGAGCCCACGTTCACCGAGGAGCAGACTCTCTCGGTGCAGGCCAGAGCCTCGGGTATGGACTCGATGAGCTCCCTGTCACCCGCCGAGAAGCCGTTCTGTACCAGCGCCGAATAACCGCCTATAAGGTTGACGCCCACAGCCTTAGCAGCCTCATCCATAGCCTTTGCAAAGGGAATGGGGGAGCAGTGGCAGGCCGCCGAGATCATAGCTATCGGTGTTACCGAGATACGCTTGTTGATTATGGGGATGCCCAGCTCCTTCTCGATCTGCTCACCCACCTCAACGAGCCTTGCAGCCTTTTCGGTGATCTTCTTGTAGACCTTATCGCAGGCCTTATTGATATCGGCGTCGATGCAGTCCAGCAGGGAGATGCCCATAGTGATCGTTCTTATGTCGAGACATTCCTCCTGAATCATCCGAATAGTCTCGAGCACGTCATATGTATTTATCATTTCAGTTTACCTCCGGGGCTCAGATGTGGTGCATACAGTTGAAGATATCCTCGTGCATCGTATGGATCTTCAGACCCATAGAGTCACCCAGAGCCGTGAGGTCGTCGGCGAGCGCCGCAAAGCTGCCCGAGAGCTTGGTGATGTCAACGAGCATTATCATAGCGAACATCTCCTGGAGCACCGACTGTGTTACCTCCATTACATTCGCATTGTGCTCTGCACACTTTGAAGCTACCTTGGCGAGTATGCCTACTGCGTCCTTGCCTATTACTGTTACTATCGCTCTCATTTATATTCCGCCTTTCCTGCGCCGTAGGGCGCGTCTCTTATGATTATACTATATTATTGCGATCTCGTCAAGCTTTTGGGGCTTTATACTCCGTTTTTGATGCCGAAGCCCGGCCTTTCCCGACAAAACCAAACACCGCCCCCGGCCTGTAAGCCGAGGACGGGTATATTTCTCGCTTTGGGGGCAGCTGTCTGACCGCAGGGCAGGGAAGCCCGAAACAGCCTGCTCTCCTTGAAACAGTTTAATTATAGCCTCTGCGCGAGGATATTATTTTAACGTTTTCTGAATATTTGGTAAAGAACCGCAGAAACGGCTGACCCCGTATTGGGATCAGCCGTTTTGTGATATTCAGTCGAGATAGGTCTCCCTGTAGCCTGTCCATTCGGCGAAGCACTTGGCGAGGATGGAAAGGTCCTCCAGGTCGGGAGCGCCGGAATTGTTCAGGTCGGCAGCCTGCGAACATAGGGAGTGGATTCCTTGCCGTAGGGGTCGGTAGCTTTTTCGCCGGGTTTGAGATCCTCATAGTTATTGTAAACATAGGAATATGCAGAATTCCTGTTCTCGGCAGGTATCTCATCACGGTAAGTCACCTGAAGCTTTTCGTAGTAGATCGCACGGAGCTTCGTTTCGCCTGTTACCGTATAGGTGTAAACAGGGTTTTCGGACACCTTGCGGTTATTTGAATCGGAAAGATCCTCCCAATAAGCAAAATAATAGTATGTAGTGTCCTCAGCTACAACAGAAACGGTAGACCCGGATTTAGCGCTTGTGATCAAAATGCGGCTGAGCTGAGTACCGTCGGAAAATCTGAGGCAGCTATCGAGTTCGCCGTATTTCGGAGTATAAACAAAGCTATATCCGGCTCTTTGCGAATAAAAGGTCTGTTCGTAATAGCTCACCGCCGCAGTCGCTCTCAAAACGCCCTCCGTCAGAAATGAGAACAGCGAAAGTACCAAGATCACTGCCGTGATAACGGACAGGCTGCGATTTCTGATCCCTTGCATTTAAACTCCCCCTTGAAGCTCTGTGCCGCACGGCGGAATTTGTTTTTACTCAATATTATTACCACAATAACGGGGGATTGTCAAGTAAATATCAGCCTCCGGAGCCCCTCTGACAACGAAAAAGGGCTGCCGCAGATGCAGCAGCCCCTCCGCACTTAGGCAGCCCGATCAGTTATGACCCTGCTGCTTGTAGGCGTCGATCATCTTCTTGACCATCTGACCGCCGACAGAACCGGCCTCGCGGGAGGTGAGGTCGCCGTTATAGCCCTGCTTCAGGTTAACGCCTACCTCGCTGGCAGCTTCCATCTTGAAACGGTTGAGGGTATCTCTGCCCTGCTGAGTTGTGATGCCTTTCATCTTTAACACTCCTTTTGGTTTTCTTCGGGTTTGCTTTAGTATTGTATGCCGCGTAGAATGAATTATTAGAGGAAATTTTTGTTTGAGATGAAGGCAAGCTCACCGGGAATCATTCATTTGCAAGCTTTTCGGCAATGCGCCTCAGCTCGTACTCGGTCTTGAGTGTAAGGAACTCGCGGCAGCTCTCGAACCATCCGGGGCAGCCGTGGATGTAGAAGGGCGTGCATTGGGGCAGGAAGGGGCAGCAGCGGCACCTTTCGTCAATGGGGTGGGGGGCAGAGAGCTTCTCAAACAGCTCCGGGTCGGTGACGCCATCGAAGATGTTGCCCCAGGTACTGGCTGCGGAGAGATGCTCACAGTTGTAGAGCGTTCCGTTGGGGTCAATCACGACGCTCTTGCTCAGGCCGTCGGCCATACACATATTCAGACGGAACTTGGTCTGCTGTTTTTCGCGGTTCTCGTAAACGAGACCAAGCTTGTGGATATAGTGGTCAAGCTCCAGCCTTTTCTTTTCCAGCTCCATAAAATCGGGGTTAGGCTTTTCCTGATAGAGTGGTGCAAGATAGAGAGTAACGTTCTTCTCATTGCCGAATTCGGCTTTCATTTCCTCCAAGAACGGGCGCATCCTGGCGAGATTGATGCGGTCATAGTTGACACGGAGATTGACCCTGATATCAGCCTCGGCAAGCAGGTGGATATTGCGCATCACAAGATCATAGGTGAAGCGCTCCGGGTCGATATAGCGCTTGCGCTCGGTGTAATCGCGGCGGTCGCCGTCGAGGGAAATCTGAATAAACTTCAGGTTCCAGACCTCCTTAGCCTCGCGGACTAGCTCAGGGGTGAAGAGGCTGGCGTTGCTGACTACTTGCGACTTAAAGGGAACTCCCCTCTCTTTGAGAGATCTACAGATATATGAGATCGTCTTAGCGCCCACAAGTGGTTCGCCGCCGAACCACGAAAGCTTTATCTCGTCATCCTGCCTGGTCTTGCAGATATAATCAACAAGGCGTTCGGCGGTCTCCTGGCTCATAGTGGAGACGGCATAGCCCTCCTCGTAGCAGTAGGTGCAGCGGGCATTGCACGCAAGCGTGGGGAGAATAGTATAGGTACTGAGCCCGGGGCTTTCGCGGTGCATCAGCTTGATGAGCCCGAGGGTCTCAGAATACTTATCTGCCTCGTTATAATCGGCGGGGACGGTGAAGCGGCGCTCCGCCAGGCCGGGGACGCGGAGCGGATCGGCGAATTCCTCATCGGTGAGGCGGAGGATCTCGCCGGAGAAGGTATGCTTCATCAGGTTGACCCCACCCTCGGAGAAAGGCACCGCCCACAGCGAGAGCCGCAGCCCCTCGCTTTCGGGATGCTTTGTATTGATTATAGCTGAGACTTTTTCGTTGGGTTCTTTAATAGTTTGCATAAATAACACCTCGGGTATATTATACACTATTCTGAGGGAAAATGCAAGAGAGAAGAAAAGGAAACAGGCCAGCCCGGAGGGCTGGCCTGCCAACTGATTATAAAAGAATTGAGTTAATCATAATTATATCTCTGCATTACACGTATATTCATGATCAGGACACGATTCAGTTATTACATCCTCACTCGTGAATCGAATTACCTCTAATTCTATTTCAGTATACTGCTTCATTATCTCACTCTCCTTATCCAAAATAGATATCTGCTGCATCGTTATAATAATAGATTGATCTTACCAGGCTTCTCAGATTTGCATTATTATTTGTCTCGAGAAGCATCTTAACATGTGAAAGTACACCATATGTTACAGTAGAATATGAACTATCATTGTTATTGGTAATAGTAATCTCAAACATATCATCAAAGCCTCTGGGCGTTAATCCTTCAATCTGTACATAATTAAACGCACTTGAAGGCTTGAGTATCAAAGTCTTTTCCTCAGAAGTTGTAAGATTCCTGCAAGTAACTGTATAATCCTTAGTGTTCCCACTCATATAATACTTAACATTGAGTATTATCTTCTCACTAAGGTCAAGACTAAGTTTAATATCATTAACACCCGTTGCAGTGGTCTCACTAACAACCTTGGAATACTCTTCGTCGACTGTAAGGGCTTCAGGGAACTGCTCTTGATCTACGCCAACGTTAGGAAGACTATCCTTTTTGTAATTGAAATAAACCTGATTAGCCGCACCGTAGTTCAGTATCGCATCAAGCAGATAAAGAAGATTTGCATTGTTAGGATTCTTTTCCTTAGCTTGATTGATATAAGATACTACCGAATAATTGGCTTCATCAGTTATTACGCCATCGGAAAGATAAATCTTAACATTAAGATTATCTGTAAACCTCTGCGGTAATACATCATAAGAGAATACATACAGATCTGAGCTAGTTTCAAACTTTCCGCTTGTCAGAGGAATCTCAACAGTCTTTCCATCCTCTGCGGTAAAGAGTACATATGCACCTTCGTCAGCCATTGCTGCATCATTAATTGCAAGCTTAACATTGATACGAACGCACTCGTTAAGATCAAGTGAAACCTTGGAAATAACTGCGCTTCTCTCATCCGCTTCGGGTGCCTTAACATTCACATCCACCTCGCATACGCCGGTGAAGTTGGCGGTGAGGTCGCCGAGCTCTTCGTCTTCGTTTTCGTATGCGTATACCGAGATAACGTTTGTGCCGGTCTGCTGGGTGTTGCCTGCGTTGGTCTCGAAGTCAACATAGGTGCCGTCAGCGTTCTTTCTGAACATATCTGCGTATTCATCTGCAACGTCTACGCAGCCGGAGAGGTCTGCCCAGCCGTTGGAAAGGATGCGGTCGTTGGTCTTGAACATTTCGGGCTTGATGCGCTTGGGAGCTATTGTGAAGGCTATTATAGGCTCTTCAGCCTCAGCCTCTTCAAGCTCTTCAGGCTCAACCTCTTCAGCCTCTTCAGCCTCAGCCTCTTCAGGCTCTACAGGAATGTTTGCGAACACATAGTTCTTGGTTTCCTTAGATGTGAAAGACCGATATGCTTCTGTATTAGGATCGCATACTACGCTCAGCTCATACATTTCGTAACCGTTATAATAGTCGAGACCATATGCGCCTGCGTTCAGATACTTGCCGTTGGTAATGTCTTCTTCACCATCGAAAGAAGGGTTGATATAGCCACCGATAGCAAGGTATTTGTAAACGTGATTGCCGTTTTCATCGACTACACAATCAGGATCTTCGGTGTTGTTAAATACATAGAAGCCTTTATTTACGATAGCAGCGGGGATAGTCTGATAGTCTTCGCTTTCGGGATTGTAAAGGTCGGTAACGTTTGCAACATAGCCGTCAATCTTATTATCGGTTACCTGAACATCGCCGTAAACGAGCTCAACGGGCTTCTGAACAATGAAATCAACGGGCTTGGGAGCGATCTCAAAGTACTTAACGATTATGCAGCTGCCGTCATCGGAATCATCAGGATCGTTATCAGGAACGCCAGGATCGAAATCAATTCCGTTTACTGCGAATTTGAATACTGCAAAATACTCACCGGCATCTACAGGTGCGCTTTCGAGTCTGTTGCCGAGGTATTCCTGGAACTGAACAAATATGCTGTCAGAGCAATTTACTGCTTCATAGAAATCATCAAAGTTTTCATAATTGGTAAGGCCGTTCTTCTCAACCAGTTCAGCGAAGGCAGGTTCAAACTCAGGATCTTCACGATAAGCATTAAAGAGCAAGAGCAGAGTTTCATCATCCACATCAGTGAAAGGCCAAGGATAATAACTGATCTCAGGCTCGAAATCAGGCTCGACCTTGGTAAGTACGCCGTTACCATCATAGATATCTACTGCTATATCAGGTTCATCAAGTGCATCTTCCTGCGGGTTTGTATGTATTGCCTGATCAACAGTCAAAGGTTTGCCGGAATAGATGTAAGAGTTTTCGTAATCGCCATCAGCATTGAAGGTTACTTCAACGTTAACCTTTGCGCGTTTGATGCCCCACTTGAGGGTAGCGTTGAGGTCAACATCCTGCTCTTCTTCACCAACTATAACCTTTGTCATATTGGGTGTGTTCAGGATAGTGCCGGTGTAGTTGCCCTGACCCTCGATACCTACATAGTAGGTGCCGGGATAGATGCCCCACTTAACTGTGGTGACCTTCCAGTCAGCATCTGTCAGATTCACAGGAGCTTTAACTGTTGTTTTAACAGCGATCTTATGCCTTGTGCCGTCGAAAATGAATTCAACAGGTTTTGTCTCATCGCTGTCTTCAATGTTATAGACCCGGAACCACTCGGGCTTGATAGTTGCCTGAGTAACTGTCAGGGCTGCGGTAGTGTCTGCCAGGGAGAATTGATAGTTGTCGAGGAAATCGGGGCCGTAGGTCTGACCGACCTGATAGTCATAGGTTCCAACGGCTGCGGCTGCACCGTAGTAATCAACGGCCCAGACAAGTGCATTATTGCCGGTGAACTTCGACTTAACATAATCAGATATCGTGTCGTAGTTACCTACAACATCAGAAGCGATAAAGCCGCTGGTACCTTTAGGCTTGTTGTTTGCATCCAGCTCAGCTTCCTCAACGGTGTAATCTATTTCGCTGTTGGCTACTGCTGTACCGAACTCGGTAGTTGCAGAGACAGGAGTAACGTCAACAGTACGAGGCAAGATCTTTACCGTTTTAGTAGTATGGAAATCGTTGAAATTGGGGTTGAATACGTAGATGTTAGCAGCGTATGAATCAGGGACGTATTTTGAATTAACATCCATCGTTAACTTAACGTCCTTGATCTCGCTTACCTTCTTGGGGTAGATCTTGAAAGATTGGTAAGTCGCATTGCTGGAATCATCGTATAATGCTCCTGCTAATTCAACAAAGAACTCAGAACCTTCCTTAGCGCTGAGGCTGGTTGTTTGTCCATTGATACTGAGCTGACCGTTTTCGGTTATTTCGTATACTATGCTAGAATTGACAGCTTCATCATAATTTACAGTTCTCGTAGCAGTAGAAGCGGTGTCGTCAGCATAGATATTAACATCACCATTACCATATTCGTGATAGATGTTGAACATATCCTTAAACTTGTAAGTAACGCCTCTTCTGAGGAATCTGCCGGCATTCTGATTAGAGCCTGTATTGAATGTATCGGTAGTTACATAGACGCGGGTAGTGCCATAGGAATCAGTATACGAGGGGTCGTTATTGAGCAGATCATTATAAACGCCTTCATAACCGGAGTCGGGCGTAAAATTAAAATCGCCCTTGCTGAGTGCATCGCCGTCGTAAATGTAATTGCCGCCGGCTACACCGGGAACAGCATTAGCAATGTACGGAGAAGCCTTCTTGATCGTCCAGGGAACTAATCTGATGTCGGTGAAATTCTCAAAGCCTGCAGCATTGGTGAAATCGATCGGTTCGTTATAGGTACCGGCAGAGATGTTTCCGCCATAGCCGGTCATATTATAATCGTCGGGGAAGACCGCTGTATAGTCTACACCAGCGACCGAAACAGTGATCGTGGGGAACTGCACCTGGCCGTTGAAGGTAGTATCGGCAGCAGTTACGGTAACGGCTTCATCATTAATGTTGAGGGGGTTGATCTTCCAGGGGATCTTATACATATTTTCGCCATCACTCGTCGTCCCGTCGTCATTCGCAGGGATAGAATAGTTTGAATCAGACGCAACAGCCGCAACAGCATAGTAATCGCCGGCATTTGTTGCAGTGTATGCGTAATCATCGCCCGAGGTATAAGGGGTAAAGCCTTCTAAACCGTCAGGAGTATCCTGATAATACATACCGCTGTCATCAGCAAATGCAAATCTTACCCCGCTCTGCTGATTGGGCCAATAGGTAAAGGAAGCAGCGGTATAATCTTCGCCGTCCTCTTCCGTATTCGGAGCATTGATCACGAGCTTGAGAGCGGACTTGGGAATCTCCTTTTTAGTAACTGTCAGATTGATCGGAACAGTCTGATCGGCATAGTTGCCGTTAAGGTCGCTGACAGTTAAAACAAGGTTATAGTTACCGGCAGGGAGCCTTCTGTATTCGCCCGGTGCATCAGTCCATTTGAATACCGACTCAAGAGCAGAAAGCTCTACAAGCAGCGGCTCGTTGTCAACTACGGTTCTCAGCTTGACTTCCTTAACATAAGGCCTGTATTTAGCCCAATCGGACCAGTCGTTGCTCTCACCGTGGTGGATAACAAATTCACTCTGTATTGAACCTTGGTCGTCAATCGTATCGGCAACGGGTGTTTCATTACCGAATACAATGGTCTTGTTATCTACAGTAACATTCAGAGGAGCCTTCTGGGTCACTTTCATAGTAACGTCAGACTGAGAACCGGTGAAGTTGCCGCAACCGGTTACAGTAAGGCTGTAATCCTTAACCTTGCTGACGCGGGCAGGATCGGTCTGGTAATCACCGTTGGGATTATCAGAGTTCCTGTAAACCATATTATAGGTTTCATAGGCAATCGGCTCACCCTGGTCATTATAACCAGTAGGCAGCTGAACACTTACCTGAGGCCACTGCTGAGCATTATTGAACTGCAGGTTGGAGGCAGTAAGTGTCGCGTCTGTGATGTCAAACGGAGTGATCTCGAAATCGTCCTCGATGGTGTATTCCTCTTCGTTGAACGTAACGGAATACTTAGCAGTATAGCTGCCGGCATTTGTAGGAGCACCGTCAAGCTCGTTATTGCCCTGATAGTATGTGACCCCTTCGCCGAACTGCACATTATAGTCTGTTTCGTAAGTAGATACGATTTCACTGCCATCATATGCAGCGTTGTTGAACACCTGATCAGGAGCATCTATTGATGCCAGCAGAGCCGGAGCCGCTCCTTCCTGTGTGCATCCGATGCTCAGAGAGCTGTTGTTCTCGCCGTAGACGATCATCGGGGTGTGAGTATGCTGAACATACAGATCATACGAAGGCATAGAATAGATCGTGTAGGTATAAGTCGGCACGAACCATCCTTTTTCCTCATCATACTCCGAGTTGGAGCTGACGCCTACCTGCGTGTAAGCAACGAGAGTGTGGCTGTTGTTCATTCGCTTGAAATCAAGCGACTCGTTGGAGGTAATGACAACTCTGCTTCCGGGAGCAAGGCCATCCAGACCAACATCATTGTTGTCGATCTTAATGCTGGTAATGTTTTCAACCGAAACATTAGTGTCGCAATGGATGCTATACGTCGTTTCCGGTGCATACGCTACTACCGGTATAGTTGAACCCAGGAAGTCGCCCAACTGCTGGATCGGAGCGCCTGTTCCAAGCATTACCACAGCGCAGGCAGCTGCTAATACGCGCTTTATGCGCTGTGAAACTGTTTTGGTCATCTAATAATCACCTATCCTTTCATACTTTTGCCCGGCACTGACCGCCGAACATTATTTTTGCTTTTGCAAGCATTAAAAGCCCGCCCGGAACTGCTCCCGGAACTTGCTTTTATATAAGGTATACTGTCATTGAAAGTTACGGTGAAAATGCTTTCTTCCGGGAACCGGATAGCCGCAAAGCAGAGCCGCCGTCAATTTGAAAAATTTACAAATTATTCAAATGGGCATAGTACACCTTTATAAAACGATTATATCACAATCGTTTTCTTATGTCAAGGGTTAAGTAAACGATTTTACAAAAAATTGTAACAATTCCCAGCGAATATTAGAATAGATATTTGGTAAATAATTACCGTATTTTTCCGACCTCAGCGGGATATTATGGTCCCCGCCATGCATATCCCCCTCCGGAGCAGCTCCCCCCGAAATCTTCTGTTTCATCCTATTAAAAAACCAAAGGATATGTGTTATAATAATAGTATAGTTATATCATTGAACTATTGTGGGGTGTATGTATATGACAAATATCAGAAGATCGTTCCCGGGACGGTTGGCGGCGGCGATCCTGGCGCTGGCTGTGCTCGTTATGTCCATGCCGCTGGCGAGATCTCTTACTGTTATAATGCCGACGGAGCAGTTGTTAAAGGAACAAAGGGTACAGGAGGTATAGTTGATTATCTTACCGGTAATCTCTACTACTGCTTCAATTCTGCCGGTGCGGTAGTCGGTACCGAAAGCGTTGGAATAATGGTTGGAGGTATCGTCGGACATACACTACTTGATGCCGTGGTCGATCATTGCTATAATCTAGGAACAGTATACGGCAAGGAACGTGTCGGAGGTATCGTAGGCGATTGTGCTAATAATTTTGATAATATCCCAGTAGGAGGCATTATAACTAATTGTTATAACGCCGGCAGTGTCAACGGAAAAACAGCAGTCGGTGGTATCACAGGAAGAGCCGCGTCAGTCAGCAACTGCTATAACACAGGCAGCGTTACGGGAAACGGTGAGTATGTGGGCGGAATAGCGGGTTCTATAGGAGCTTTCGATGGCAATGGTGAAAAAGATCATCCCAAGCAGTTCTCCATATCCGACAGCTATAACAGCGGCACAGTGACCAACCTTGCCGAAAGTACTGAATGGAAGAATTACACCGGAGGTATCGCCGGTTATGCGGTCTATAAATCAAAGATCAACAAATGTTACAACACCGGAAAAGTCGAATCAGCTGCCTGTGCTGCGGGCGGTATTCTGGCATACGGCAACGATGATGTAACTATCACCAACTGCTACAACAAGGGCTATGTAAAAGCATATAACTTTGCGGCGGGTATCCTTGCTATCTGCAATAAGACCCACACCATGAAATGCTGCTTCAACTGGTCGAAGGATAACCCGGAGGTACATACAAATCCGTGGTGGCTTGTGGAGTTCCATTCCGACAAGCTGATCTCATACAACAATTCCGGCGAAAACAATCTCCCCAAGATGGAGAACAATTACTACTCCAACGGCATAAATTATCCTGTTGACTGGGATATGTTTTCCCCGGACGACGATAAGGGCTACAAGCACATCTATGAGATCTCAATGGATGATCAGGATAAATTCGCGGGCTTTGATTTCAATACTGTATGGTATATGGATGAAGACCTCGGGCACCCGAACCTGAACATCAGTTTCAGCTCTTCCGGCGACTGGTACTACGGTGGTGGGTATACTCCTGTCCGCTCGGATATGTACATCAACAGGGTCTCGGATCTGCTGCGGTTCAGCAGTATGGTCAGCAAAGGCGACACCTTTGAGGGCGCGAATGTTTACCTTATGGCGGATCTCGACCTCACTGACGTCTCCTGGTCGGCTATCGGAGATCTCCTGACCTCCTTTGAGGGTACCTTCCACGGCAACGGCCATATCATCAAGGGTATGAATGCCAGATCCTCCGGAATGTTCTATCCTGCCGGCTTCTTCGCACGGGTCGGCAATAAGGGCAAGGTTCAGGATCTCTGCATAGTCGGGAACGTCACCACTGACAACTATGCGGGCGGTATCGTGGCATTCTGCGGCGGCACCATTGAAAGATGCGCATTCTACGGCGATGTCACCGGCACCGGAGTCGGCGCCTACGGCGGTATAGTCGCAGGGCTTACGAACGGCACAGTCACCGACTGCGTACACGTCGGAAGCGTGACCTCCAACAGCACCGACAGCATACTCGGCGGCATCATCGCCACGAATGCGGGCTCGGTAGTCAGGAGAAATTTCAACTACGGCGCCGTCAGCGGAGGCAACCCCGACCAGATGGGCGGAGTTATCGGCATCAACGGCCCCTATACTCCCGATGAGTCGGAAGTGGCCGCCGGCATTGCGCCGACGGTCATCCCGCAGGTGTTTGAGAACTATATCGGCGGCACGGACATCGGCTGTTTCGGCACCTCGATGGATCAGGTGCTGCGGTCGGACGTAAAACAATGCGGCGAGACGCTCAGTGACGCCAAGCTGGAAAACTACGCTTCCTATGTAAAGAACTGGGACACAACGAACGTATGGGCTCAGGGCCAGGCGCTGCCTGTGCTCAGGCAGTTTTCAATCCCCGTGACCTTCAAGTACGGCAGCAAGTCCAAGTATCACCGCAACGAGACGATGGCGAAATATCTCAGGAGATCTGGCGAAAAGCTGACGATCTCCGACGAGGCGGCTGATTCAGCGAACTACTATTTCCTCACCTGGAACTCCGCTCAGGACGGCAATGGGATTGCATATAAGGTGGGCTTTGAATGCGTTCCGTCGGAGGGGCTGGTGCTCTATTCGCAGTACGGCGAGGTAATGTCCGGCTGGGGCACAAAGGATGATCCCTACCTCATCAGAGACGCGAAGGATCTCGTGGCGATGTCCAACGAGATGATGGCGGACAGCAGCACAGAGACCCTCTATACGGGCAAGTATTTCAGGCTCGAGAACGACATTGACATGAGCGGCCTGACCCACATCCCCATCGGCGCGGTCAGCGGCAGGAGCTTCGACGGCGATTTCGACGGTGCAGGACACACGATATATAATTTGACCAGCGCACCGTATAACGGAGGCGAGAACAACGGCCTTTTCAACGCCCTGAATTCCAACGCCGTTGTTCACGACCTTTGCGTTAAGGGAACTGTCACCTCGGGAAATAACGCGGGCGGCATCGCGGGAAATGTTTTCCTGGGTAAGATCGAGCGCTGCGCCTTTTACGGTGATGTGACAGGCAGCCTCTATACGGGCGGCCTTGTAGGATCGAGCTTCTACGGCAGTATCAAGAACTGCTGCCATATCGGCAGCGTCACGGCAACAGGCAGCAAGGACTCCTCCGAGACACCTACTGCCGGAGGAATAGTCGGCATTATGATATTCTTCTTTGCATCGCCCGAATCCTCGCTCGTGACCAACTGTCATCATATCGGAAGGATCACCGACATATCCTCGGACAATGCGTGCTGCGGCGGCGTTGTCGGGAACACCGGAGAGAGTGAGATCGATGCGGCTTTATCACACAACTATGCAGCAAATGCAGGCGTCAAGGCGATCAATAACACCGACTATACCAACAAGGCCGAGACCCTGACCGCGCTCCAGCTGCAGCAGCTCCAGGGCAAGTCGGGCACAGGCTGGGCTTTCGGAAGCGTTTGGGTCACCGGACCCGATCATCCTATG
The DNA here is from genome assembly GCA_017542125.1 of Ruminococcus sp. Lineage (GTDB taxonomy): Bacteria > Bacillota > Clostridia > Oscillospirales > Ruminococcaceae > FB2012. Next base: position 41,749 of record JAFXXU010000004.1, on the reverse strand, counting down.
CTCTGTTCTCTGAGCAAGCAGATAAACCTCGTCTACGGTCCCTATTCCTCTGACAAGGCGGACGTCACCGAGAACAAGATCATCCTCAAGAGCGATAAACTCACCCTCCCCGAGGTCAAAGCCATGGCAGGCTATACCTTCAACGGGTGGGACACCAAGACGGACGGCACCGGCGAAAGATATCAGCCCGGAGATAAGTTTGAAAGCAGCTCGGGCACGACCCTCTACGCGCAGTACAGCAGGAACCCTGCGACCTATACCGTATCTCCCGCGACTGCCGACCTCGGCACGTATGTCTGGGGCTATACCGATGCCCTCCCGTTTAGTATTCTGGTTGAAAACACCGGTGCACTCAAGGAGAAATTCAATCTGACTGCTTCGTCGAATCTTCAGATCGTCGGGAGCAGCTCAGCAACACTGGGCGGCGGCTACAGTATATACTTCGGCTTCAGGCCCAAGCCCGGACTCGATGCGGGCAAGTATAACGAGACAGTTACCGTCTCCGTTGACAGCGACAGCGATCCTTCAAGGGCTAAGAACTTGAGCGTTACCTTTGAAGTCACAAAGCGTCCTCTCAGCCTTGGCCTTACCATCGACGGCTGGACCTACGGCGCGGAGGCCAATGCTCCCGTGCTCACCGGCAACGCAGGCGACGGCGCAGAGACCTTTGAGTACAAGCTCAAGACCGCCCCGGATACGGCCTACACCGCAGATGTTCCCGTCAATGCGGGAGAATATACTGTCCGTGCAAAGGTTACCGAGACCGAGCACTACAAGTCCGGCAGCGTGACCGCAGACTTCACGGTCGCCAAGGCGAACCACAAGGTAACGGCGCCCAAGGCTCTTGAGCTTTTCTGCAGCGGCAAGCCGCAGGCGCTTGTAAAGGCAGGCAGCTGCAAGACCGGAACGATACTCTACTCTCTCTCCAAGAACGGCACCTACTCCGAGGAGATCCCCACTGCGACTGAGGGCGGAGAGTACACGGTATGGTATTACGTCGAAGCCACAGACAATTACAACGCCACCGCCAAGAAGAGCATCAAGGTGACGATGACCGACAACAGGCTCATGGGCGACGTCAACGGAGACGGCGTTGTAGATCTCACCGATTACTCGGATCTTGCCAAGTATATCGCTGAATGGACCGGCTATGACGAGATCGTGGACGTTCAGACCGCAGACTTTAACAATTCCGGAGCTCCCGATCTGGAAGATCTTTCGATACTTGCAAAATGTCTGTCTGAATGGACGGGCTACGCCGATACTTATCTCGTGAGCGTGACGGAATTCAGAAACAAGCTTAATGAGAATTGACGAACAATTCAGCCCCTGCTCGGGAATATCCCGGGCGGGGGCTTTGTCTTTCGGGGGAGTATTGTTGCGGTTGTCTGGAAATGGATATGGATCTGTTTTGCAGGTACCTATCCATTGCTTCCTATCCCTTACGCCGGATACTTTCTGAACTGCGGTTTGATAAAGGGGCGGCAGCTTATGCCTTGCCTTTCGGCCTTCTTTCTGTGATAATACTCACGCTGCTTTGCACGGTGTTGCCTTAACTCTCTTTTTGGCTTTCTTCGGGTTTGTTTTAGTATTGTATGCCGCGGAAGATGTATTATAGGATATTTTTGTTTGACCGATGACACCCGAACTCTTTTTTGAAACTGCATCCGGATAAGCTTATCTGTCCAAAATTCGGGACAGCTGCTAACTGTCCCGTAAATTGGACGGTAAATGCTTGAATTTGATGTTAAGATATGGTATAATGCTTTCAAAGATCGCAAAAAGGAGGCATTTATATGGATATACTCATTCTTGTCACGGTGATTTTGTGTCTGGTGGTGCTGGTCATAATCGCAGTTAAGGTGATGACCTCGGGCGGGGGAGGCTCCGAGGCTGATGTCAGAGCCTTTGAGCGGAAGCTCTCCGATGAGAACCGCCAGCTCAGGCAGGAGGTGACGGCAGGCTTTCAGAACAGCATAAGCTCCCTGGGAGGGATGCTGGGCGAGAGCCAGCGCACAGCCTCGGACAGTCAGCGGCAGTCCTTCGAGACTATGTCGAAGAACCTCTCCGAGCGCATCACCGGTCTGGAGGGGCGGTTCGAGTCTCTGGAAAAGAGCAATGCCCAGAGCCTTTCCGACATCCGCGCCTATATGGACAAGGAGATCAAGGAGCTCCGTGAGGAGAACACCTCGGGGCTCAATTCCGTCCGCAGGACGGTGGGGGAGGAGCTTGACAGCAAGCTAAAAAACGAGTTCAAACAGATCCGCGAGACCCTTGAAAGCAATCTGAAGCTTATCCGCGAGGACAACAATCAAAAGCTGGAGACGATACAGAACGCCGTCAACGAGAAGCTGGATCAGCGGCTCAACGAGTCCTTCAAGCAGGTGAGCGAGCAGCTGGAGCAGGTCTACAAGGGTCTGGGCGAGATGCAGACCATAGCCTCCGGAGTTGGGGATCTGAAACGGGTGCTCTCCAACGTCAAGACCAGAGGCATTATGGGGGAGATACAGCTGGGAGCTATCCTCTCGGAGATACTAGCTCCCGAGCAGTACGAGACCGAGGCCGCCGTCAACCCCGCCGGCAAGGAGCGGGTGGAGTTCGCGGTGAAGCTCCCCGGAGAGGGGGAGGGGACGATCTACCTGCCTATCGACTCCAAGTTCCCCGGCGACAGGTATTACGCCCTGCAGGAGGCTTACGACAGCGGCTCCCGGGAGCTGGTGGAGCGTGCCAAGAAGACCCTCTTCGACGAGGTCAAGCGCTGCGCCAAGGATATCAAGGAGAAGTACATCGTACCGCCCCACACCACAAGCTTTGCCATTATGTTCCTGCCCTTTGAGGGGCTCTACGCCGAGGTGGTCAACAGTAACATGGTGGAGATCCTCCAGCGGGAATTCAGCGTGAACGTGGCAGGGCCCTCCACTATGGCGGCGCTGCTCAACTCCCTGCAGATGGGCTTCAAGACCCTGGCGATACAGAAGCGTTCCAATGAGGTATGGCAGGTGCTCTCGGCAGTTAAGTCCGAGTTCGGCACCTTTGCCGAGGCTCTGAAAAAGACCCAGAAGCAGCTCCAGACCGCCGAAAACAGTCTGGAGTCTCTCGTGGGCACCAGGACGAGGGCTATCGAAAGAAAGCTCAGCGCCGTTGAAGCCCTCCCCACCGACAACAGCTCGACGATCCTCGGTCTGGCGGATACGAGTGATGAGCTCCCCGAGGGTGAGTGAACGGCTGCTTTCCGGGCAGAACAAAAAAACTTGAATAATTTTCTCCCCGGTACTTGACAAACGAAAAGAAATCTGCTATAATAGTCAAGTACCGAATTTGGGGTATTAGCGCAGCTGGAAGCGCACCACACTGGCAGTGTGGGGGTCAGGGGTTCAAATCCCCTATACTCCACCAGAAAGGCTTCATCGTAAAGCGATGAGGTCTTTTTTGTTTTATGCTGATCATCCAAAAGAAAAGAGGCTGCTGCGCGAGCAACAGCCTCATCTTTAGATTCAGAATTGCTTATTCTGCCTCGTAAACAGTTACCTTGCCGTCCTTGAGAACATATACATAGCCGAAGGCTGAGTAAGCCTTATCGAAGCCCTCCATCATCTTCTCGCCGGTAACAAGGTCATAGATCACCTTGTCGTTGTTGACGCTGAGAATGTAGTTGCCGAAGTATGTTCCGCTGTACTTGACCTTGAGAGAGGTGTCGTCCTTGCCGATAACATGATAAGCGTAGAGGTCGCCGTCCTTCATGTAGCCGCCTACGGAGAAGCTGTAATCTCCGTTGGTGCCCACGGTCTTGCCGGACTTGAGGTTGATGAGCTCATACTTGGCATCCGCCTTGCAGACGCTGAAGCAGCCGGGAACTCCCTCGTAGGTGATGTACTTGTAGTCGTCCTTGGTGAGCTCGGTGCCGTCCAGGTCGAAGATGCCCTTCTTGTTGTAATCGTCCCCTGCCTGATAGGAGAAGTAGCCGCCGCCGAGGTAGTCAACGCCGCTGTACTTGGGCTCGACGATAACAGTTCCGGTATAGTGGATAATGCCGTACTTGTGGTTGTCGGTATCACAGAGGCTGTAGAACTCTTCGCAGTCGGTGAGGGTGGAAACACTGTAGGGAGTAGTGAAGAGCAGGTTCATATCGTGATCGTAGGCATAGGTCTTATCGTTCTTCCAGCAGGTGATGAGCTTTGAGCCGGTGAGGGAGCAGGTGTCGGCCAGCTCTATCTTCTTGTCCTCTGCAGTGCTTACGATGATCTCATTGTAGTCGTTGTCATAATAGGAGATGAAGTCGCCGCAGACATTGTAGCGGGGAGCATAGCTCTCGGTGGTGCTTTCAAGGAATTTGCGCTCCTGAGTGTCGTATACCTTTACCTTGCCCTTGTAGTAAACGTCGCCCTCCTGGGCTTCAACGCTGAACTGTCTCTTGGTGGCATAGTAGATAGCCTCTTCCTCATTGGTGGTCTCAGCCTCGGGGAAGAATGCCATAACAAAGCGGTCGTCGAGCTCCTTGAAGAGTCCGCACTTCTCGTCGGAGGATACGATCTCGTTGCCCTGGGCGTCGATGATGCCGCAGTAGATGGTCTCCTCGGTGCCCTTTGCCTGATATACATAGAGGCCGGTCTTGCCGAGCTTATTGATATACTCAGCCTTGCCGCCGAGAAGCTCCTTGCCCATATAATCGTAAAGGACTACCTCGTCCTCATTCTTGAAGGTGTAGATGTTGTCATCCTTGAAGCCGACATCCTCTATCTCAAAGCTGCCGATCTCCTTGAGTACGGGGCTCTTTACTTCGGCCTCAGCGTAGTCTGCCTTGATCTCGTCAAGAGACTTTGAGGGAGCTGCAGGGACCTCGTCCTCCTGGGACTCATCGGGAGTTGACTCTGCAGGCTTATCATCCTCGCTTTCCTTGCTGTCCTCAGCGGACTCGGCAGTGGTGGTGATCTCCTTGTCAGAAGCAGTTGAGTCATCGCCCTTGGAAGAGCTGTCCTCGGAGCCGCAGGCTGTAAGACCGATGCAGGCAATTGCTGCGATCAGTGCCAATGTTCTTTTGATCTTCATTCTTACTTTCCTTTCTTGACTTGTATTTCTGTACTGTAATGTGCCGCTTGCCGGGCAGGCTGTAAAAGCGCTGATACCGGTATACACACAAACACACAATATAAAGTATACCAAAGCGGGTACCGGAAGTCAAGAGTAAAACATCACAAAACACCGTCAACGAAAGCCGCGGTTTTTGGCTGCCTGAGCGCTTTGATCCCCGGGGTTGATTATTTCAGGATGTTGTGGTATAATGCTCACAGACGGGCTTACTGACCTGCCCCGAAAACCGCTGAAGGAGGAATACTATGATACCCACGTTCAAATATCACCCCGACCCAATAGGCACCGGAGCCTTTATACAGGGCGAACCGCAGGAATGCAGCTGCTGCGGCAAAGCCACCGGGATATGGTACGAAAACCCCTTCTATACCGCTGAGGACAGCGTTGACTGTATCTGCCCCGAATGTATCGCCGGCGGAAGGGCTGCGGAGAAGTTTGACGGCGAGTTTCAGGGCGCCGCCAACACCGACGATGTCTCCGACCCTGCGAAGCTGGACGAGCTCGTCCACCGCACCCCCGGCTACTGCGGCTGGCAGCAGGAATACTGGCTCGCCCACTGCGACGATTTCTGCGCCTTTGTGGGATACGTCGGCTGGGATGAGATCGTGAAAATGGGTCTCGACAAGGAGATCGAGGAGACCTACGATCAGGATGTCTGCGGCTTTGACTTTGAGGACATCAAGGAAAACCTGATGAACGACGGCAGTATGCAGGGCTATCTGTTCAGATGCCTCCATTGCGGAAAGCATTTCCTCTACGCAGACTGCGATTGATAAGAATGACCCCGCGGTTTTTATAGCCGTGGGGTCTGTTGTTATCTTCAACCATTCGGGTCAGGCACGTTCTGCCAGACCGTGAAGCAGCTCGATGAGCTCGGGTATCATCAGCCCCTGTGGGCAGTCTGCCATACACCGCCTGTCGGTGCAGCGGCGGCAGCTCTCATATACCTCATCTATGTTCATTTTCATCTTTTTCATCGCCCAGTAGCGCTTGCCGAGATGATAGTAATTGTACTGCCGCAGCAGGATGTGTATCTCATACCCCTTGGGGCAGTGGCACCTCTGGCATCTGGTGCAGGGGATGGGCCGGAAATGCTCCGAGAGCCGGCTCATCACTTTCTCAAAGGTGAAGTCCCTCGGCGGGTATTCCTCCTTCATAGCTGCCTCGGCCTGCTCGCGGGTGCCGACACCTATCAGGGCGCAGGAAAAGGGCCAGTGCAGCACTCCGCCTATCAGCTCCGAGGGGGTGAATGCACTCAGCAGGCAGCCTGCGGCATAGACCTTGTTGAGTATGAGCCCCTTGCCTCTGAAAATATCATTTTCTGCGATGCGGTCCATTATGCCCCGCTCCAGGATGTTCCCGCAGGTCTGGATGATGTCAACTCTGCTGTCGCGGGCAGCACGCTCCGCAACGCTGTAATAATGGGTAGCTATGCCGGTGTATCTGATCACGCCGGCTTTTTTCAGGTCGCAGAGAGCGTCCAGCGCTCCGTAGCGTGAGAAGGTCTCCTCCTGATTTTTCTCGTCCACCTGATGGACGAAATAGATATCCGGGTTCGTGCCGAGATTTTCCGCCGAGCGCTCCACCTCCCGGAACATATCGTTGCCGTCCATGAACCGCGCCTTGTCGGAGATGATGATGTTCTCTCTTCCGACTTGCCGGGCAAATACTCCCAGCTTGTATTCCGCGTCGCCGTATTCCTCGGGGATAGCCGTGTCGTAGAGATTGCAGCCCATTTTATAAGCTCCCATCATTATCTCCACCGCCTCCGGGACATCGGGGCTGCAATAATCGGGGAGTACAGGGACGTTCCCGCTGAGTATGGGTATGGTGCCGAAACCGATCTCCGACACCGTCAGTCCAGTGTTACCGAGTTTTCTGTATCTCATAGCCTGTCACACCACGCAAAAGCATCGTCAGCTATGCTGACCTTTTCCCGGTCGGAGAATACGACCTCATTAAGCTCGCTGCAATAGGCAAATGCCTGAGAGCCTATCTCCCTCACCGAGGGAGGGATCACTATCCGTCTGAGGCTCTTGCATCTGAAAAACGCCATCTCGGGGATGACCGTTATCCCGTCCGGCAGCTGTATCTCCCGCAGGGAGCAGCAATGCTCAAAGGCGCGCTTGCCTATCTGCTCCAGCCTGCCGGAAAGGTCAATGCTCTCCAGGCTCTTGCACCCGCTGAAAGCCTGGGCTTCGATCCTCTCCACACCCCCGGCGTTGGCCACGGTTTTAAGCCACTTGCTGTTCTTGAAAGCCGCCCTGCCTATCACCGAGGTGTCCTCCGAAAGCACTATGCTTTCAAGCAGATGGCAGTCCATATAGACCTCATCGCCGATGGCTTTTATCCCGGCAGGGAAGACCAGATCCTTGATGTTTCCCGTGCTCTCGGTAAGCACCCCCTCACCGTTCAGCTTGAAGCAGTTTATGCCCTCGGCAAAGATCCGCCGCACAAGCTCCGGGTAATCCTTATCCTCTATATCCTTTACGTTTTCAAGAGTGTATGTGCTGCCGTCCGCAAGGCATATGGTCTTAAGGTTCAGGCAGTTGCGGAAAGCAAAGGCGTCAACGGCTATGCGGTCGGTACTTAACACCAGCTCGCGGAGCTGGGTGCAGCCCGCAAATGCCCAGGAGCATATCCGCTTGATATCCTCCGGGATAACAGCTCTCTCTCCGCAGCAGACGCCGTCTATAAGCATATCGTTCACGACGTTGAAGCTGCCTTCGCGGCGCTTAATTTCAAGCCAGCCGGTGCCGGAAAAGGCCATCTTTCCGCTGCGCTTCACGCTCTCGGGGAAGATGATCTCGCTGACCCTCAGCCGGTCGCGGAAGGCCTCGTCCCCCACGGAGATGATATCCTCCGGAAGCTTTACCGCCGCAGCATCCCCCTTGTATCTCACGATGCCGAGCTCGCGGCTCACCGTGAAGCAGGAATATACGCTGCCGATGACCTCCTGTACCCGGCAGGGCAGCTTGTTGCCGGCTGTGTTCCTGCTCTCACAGAACCGCGAGAAGCTGTAACGCTCCCCCTCATAGACTACCGTGTCCGCACAGGTGCAGCCGAAGAAGGCTCCGCTGCGCAGGGATACATCCTTATCAAGAATCATGGTTTTCAGCCCGGAGCAGTCCGCAAAGGCGTGATATCCCACGGCAGCATTTGTCAGCCTTATCTCTTTGAGGCTGTCGCAGCGCTCGAAGGCACGCTCGCCCACAGCTCTGATATTTGCAAGTTCCATGCTCTCCAGGGAGGTGCACTCGTCAAAGCATCGTCTGCCTATCTCCGAGACCTCCGGCGAGAGCTTCACTTCTTTAAGGGAGCAGCACCCCGCAAAGACTTCGTCAGCAAGGGCAGTGACGCCGCTGATCTCGGCGCGCTCCAAATTGCGGCAGAAGGAGAAGGCTCCCTTTTCTATCCTGCCAGCCAGCACCTTTACCTCCCGCAGGGATCCGCACTTCTCAAAGGCGTTTCTTTCTATGATGCATCCGCTGTTGTTTATCACTACCCGCTCCAGGTCCTTGCAGCCCGAAAAAGCATACTTCCCGATAACAGCGGGCTTGTCAAACACAAGCTCCGTTACCGTCTCGCTTCCGCAGAAGCTGTAGGCCGGGATATCCTCTCCCTCATAGACCCTCTCGCTGACGGGCAGGGCAGGGGGAGTACCCTTTTCAAAGCCGGGGAGCTCCAGGGCGGTGCATCCTCTGAACGCGGCGAAGCCCACCTCAGCAAGCCCCTCGGGGATGTTGAAGCGTATCAGCTTGCGGCAGTTCTCAAAGGCGCTCCTGCATATGACAGTCAGCCTTTCCGACATAGCTATGCTCAGCATACAAACACAGTTCCGGAAAGCATTCTCGTGTATCTCCCGGACGGAATCGCTCATAATGACCCGCACCAGCTTTTCGTTTCCCTCAAAGCAGCTCTCGCCTATTATCTCTATCCCGTCAGGGACAGTGACCCGCTCCTCCTTGCCGGTGTAGGAGATCAGCGTTTTACCGCTGATGTAAAAATCGCTTAAAACCTGATCGTTTATCTGCCTGATGAGATAGGGAGTGTTTTCCTCATAGCTTATGCCGGAGAGGGGATAGACCTCATCAGCTATCACTATCCTTTTCAGGCTGCTGCACCCTCTGAACGCGCCCTCGTCTATAAGGATGTTTTCGTTCTTGAAGGCTATCTGTTCCAGATTGATACAGTTGCCGAAGGCGTTGCTTCCGATCTGCTCCAGCGTCCCGGGGAAGGATATGGAGACTATGCCCTTCTTGTCAAGAAAGCAGCTTTTCTCGATGCGCCTTATCCCCTCGGGCAGCTCAAAGGCTTTCAGGTCGATGTGCAGCTTGTAAAGCACCCCGTCCTCTATTTTCAGGGACTGATAGATGCTCTCCGCAACTGCTTTCACCACGGGGTGTATCTCCCTGTCGGAGACCAGTGCCGAGATTATGTTATCGGAGCTGTATGTAAACCCGTCGGAGAGATATATCTCCTTTATCCCCACGCAGCCGTTAAACACCTCGCTCCTGAAATTAGAGGTGTCGATCCCGCTGTTCAGCGAGACCCGGCGGAGCTGTGTGTTGTTTGAGAAGGTCTGGTTCTCAAAGCGCAGCACTCCCATTGCTCTGACTTCCTTGATGCTGTCGCAGTACAAAAACGCCCCCTGCCCGATCTCTGTAACGCTGTCGGGGAGGATAGCCTTTGAAAGTGAGTGGCAGCGGTGGAAAGCAAAGCGGCCTATCCTTTGCAGCCCCGCGGAGAAGTTGATGCGCTCAAGCATACCGCAGCCCTTGAAAGCATCGTCATCTATTTCGGTGAGACCCTCGGGGAGGGTCACATCGGTCATCTTCGACCTGCCCTTGAAGGCACCCTTGCCGATGACCCTTACCCCCTCCGGCACGGTAACGCTCAGCGACTCTCCGCCGCACCCGATAAGCACCCCGTTTTCTATAATAAACTCCTGCGGCATTTTCATATCTCCGTTTCTCCGAATATCGGTACAAGTATCTTTTTAAGCTCCTCCATGCTCCCGCATCGGAACATCTCCTGCTTGTAATTCTTTGTCCCCGGTATCTTTTTCATAAAGTATGAGGCTATCTTGCGGACGTATTCCATAGCGGCGGTCTCGTCAAAGCAGGACTGCGCCAGCTCTGCCTGATCAAGTATCAGCGAGAGCTTTGTGGCATCGGTCTTTCTGCCCGTCAGCCTTGCGAAGATCATAGGATCCTCCAGCCCGTAGCGTGCGATCATCACACCGTCGGCACCCGTCCTGTCCATCATCCTGACGGCGTCCTCCTCCGAGCGTATCCCGCCGTTGGCTATGACGGGGATGTTCACCGCCCGCTTGGCCGCATCGATGTATTCGTACACCGGCTCACCGTCGTACATCATATTCCTGGTGCGCCCGTGAACGGTTATCATATCTGCACCGGAATCCTCGCACATCCTGGCAAATTCCGAAACGACTATCCGGCTCTTGTTCATCCCCGGGCGGAATTTCACGGTGACTGTCTTCCCGCTGCGCTTGCAGGCCTCGATGATCCTTGAAGCAAGAGGGAGATCCTGTGTCAGCGCACAGCCCTCACCGCTTTTTACGATGTTCGGTACAGGGCAGCCCATATTGATGTCAACGATATCGTAATCCTTTGTGTATTCTCCCTTGCAGGCATACTCAAATGCCGAGGGCACCGAGCCCAGCAGCTGCACAGCCTTTGGGGATTCTTCATCGGTGGTATAGAGCAGCTTGGCGGTGGCCTTGTCGTTGTATTTCAGACCGTTGGCGCTGACCATTTCCGTAAACGCCAGCCCCGCTCCCAGCCTGCGGCACATCATCCTGAAGGGATAGCAGGTGTAGCCGGCGAGTGGTGCCATAAACACGTTTGAGCCGGCGGTGATGTTCCCGATATGCAGTTTTTTCAGATAATTACCGCAAAAGCTTTTCATACTGCCTGTCCTTTCGTAAATGGGCTCTGCTGCTGGTCTCAGTATATCATCATTGGGTGGGATTGTCAAGAAATCAGCGGTTTATCAGCGCCGGAGGCAGCAGACCGTTCCCTCAGGGAATGCTCTGACGATCTGTAAAAATCTGTTTATTCGGAGATGATAGCTGTGAGCGAGAATTCAAGACCGGTAATTGAGGTGAAAAACCTCAAAGTGACCTTCCGGCTCCCCACCGGGGACGTCCGCGCCATACGCGGGCTGGATTTCATCCTGAATGAGAACGAGGTGCTGGCTCTGGTAGGCGAATCCGGGTGCGGAAAGAGCGTTGGGGTAAAGACCGTTATGGGCATACTTCCCGCCAGCGCCGTTATCGAATCCGGCGAGGTCATCTTCCACGACGGGGGTGAGAAGACCGACCTTCTGAAAATGAAGGAGCCTGCCCGCCGCAAGCTGATAAACGGCACCAAGATCGCTATGGTCTTTCAGGATCCCATGTCCTCCCTCAACCCGAAAAAGCAGGTGGGGCAGATACTCCGGGAGGCGCTGGCCATCCAGGGCATAGGCTCCGGCCGCGAGGAACGCGACAGGATCACCGCGGATGCTCTGCGGCGGGTGGGGATACCTCCCGAATACGCCAACCGCTATCCCTCAGGGTTTTCCGGAGGGCAGCGTCAGCGCATCGGCATAGCAAGAGCGCTGGTGAGCGACCCAAAGCTGATAATCGCCGATGAGTGCATCGCCGCGCTGGACGCCTCGGTGCAGGCGCAGATAGTAAATATGCTCCACGAGATCAAGGAGGAAACGGGGACATCCCTGCTGTTCATCTCCCACGACCTCTCAATGGTGAGATTTCTTTCCGACCGAATAGGGGTGCTGCATCTTGGATATCTGCTGGAGACAGGCACCTCCGAGGAGATATTCAACGCTCCCGTGCATCCCTATACCAAGGGCTTGCTGAGAGCCATCCCCAGGATGAACCCGGTCATGCCCTCGTCTGAGTCGGAGAGATACGACCCCGTCAGCTCGGGTATTGATTACGCCCTCGGAGAATGGCACAGCCTCTCGCCGACTCACCGTGTGCTCTGCACCGACAAGGAATTTGATGACTGGACAGAGGAGGACAAAGGATGAAAAGGATAAAAAGATACCTCTGCTTCTGTATGCTCTTTGTCTTTCTTGCGTCGATGCTGGGTGGCTGCGGGGATAACTCCACCGATAACAAGCTGACGGAGCTGAATATCGGTATAGGCAGTTCTCCCGTGACCATAGACCCTCAGCTCATTTCAGATACCGGCTCGGCTCAGGTCGCGGTGTTCTTCACCTCGACGCTCTATGCCTACAATGAAAGGCGGGAGCTCGTTCCCGAGCTGGCCGAGAGCTGCGATGTCTCCGATGACGGCCTGACCGTGACCTATCACCTTAAAAAAGGCCTCAGATGGAGCAACGGTGATCCTCTCACCTCCGACGATTTCGCTTTTGCATTCAAAAGGCTGATCGACCCTGCCACAAAGAGCAACAGCGTCTACCTCATAACCGATTGCTGCCGGATACTCAATGCCTATGAGATAAATACGGGTGAGATGTCCGTAAGCGAGCTGGGCGTCTATGCCCCCGACGACCTTACCTTCGTGGTAAAGCTGGAGCTGCCTTGCCCCTATCTGAATTCGCTGTTCACTATGACTAACTTTTCGCCCTGCCCCAGGGAGTTCTGCAATTCCTGCGGAAGCAGCTATGCCACCAGCCCCGATACGGTGCTCAGCTGCGGCCCCTATATCCTTGACAGGTACGAGCCCCTGGCGACCCAGATACATCTGGTCAGGAACCCCGATTATTTCAATGCGGATCAGATCGAACTGCCGGGTGTAACTTTACAGGTGGCTGCCGACCCGCAGCAGGCGATGATGTGCTATTCATCGGATCAGCTGGATATCATCTCAGTCAGCGGCGAGCTGGCGGAGCTTGCCCAGGGCGACGACCATATGTCAGAATTCTCGGTGGCAGCGGTGCTGACGCTGGAGATAAACCACCTTTCCAACACAGCACTGAAAAACAGGAATATCCGCCTAGCCATCGCAAAGAGCATCGACCGCGAGAGCATAACCCGGAACGTGTCCCGCTTCGGCTATTACCCTATGACCAGAGTGATACCCCCCGATTATTATACCGAGACCGACGGCACCGACTTTGCGAGGGATCAGACCCTTTACGATGAGTATATGCAGTACGAGCCCGAAAAGGCTGCCGAATACTGGGCAAAGGGGCTCAATGAGCTGGGCGTCAGCAGCATCCATCTGGATTACGTCGTCAATAACGCCCAGACCAAGTACGCCGAAGCCATCAAGGCGCAGCTGGAAACGAATCTGAACGGCCTTGAGCTGGAGATCATCCCCCTGCCGGCAAAGGAATGGATCAGCCGACTCAGCGGCAGGGATTACGACCTGATCCAGAGCTCCTGGGTCGCTGACTATGCCGACCCCACCGCGCTTTTCCAGGGTTCCCTCGGCGACGGCAGCACTAACCATTATTTCGATCGGGATTTCCTTGATATGTATGACAAGAGCTTCCTGACCTACGGCGAAGAGCGCAATCTGCTCCTGCATAAGATGGAGGATAAGCTTATGACCGATGTGGCGATGATCCCGCTGTTCGGTGCCGAGTACAATTATCTCATAGCCGACGGCGTCACGGGCTTTCAGGTCAACCCCACCGGCACCGAGCCGGTGATCACAGGACTGCGGAAGGAGCTGAAATAATGGGACGATATCTCAGAAAAAGAATACTCATATCAGTATCCATACTGTTTTTGATCCTGCTGATACTGTTCCTGCTGCTCCAGTTCATGCCGGGCTCGCCCTTCAATGATGCCAAGCTCTCCGAGGAGCAGGTTGAGGCGCTCCGCAAGCAATACGGCCTCGATCAGCCGGTGATAGTTCAGTTCTTCAAGTATGTGGGCAATATGCTTAGGGGGGATTTCGGCGTCAGCTATTCTATCTCGCCCAATACCCCGATTACGACCCTGCTGGTGAACCGCTTCCCCATAACCCTTAAAATAGGCTTTGCCAGCCTGATCTTCGGCACGGTGGCGGGAGTTACCCTCGGGCTCGTGACAGCCTTTTTCAGGAACCGCTTCGTCAAGATACTCTATTCCCTGTTCACTATGCTGGGCATAGCGATACCCTCATACCTGTTCGCAATGTTCTTCTCCTGGTTCATCGGGTACAAGGCGGAGCTGCTGCCCCTGCTCTACGACTTCCGCTCGCCCTTCGTGTCAACGGTAATGCCCGTTGCTGCCCTGAGCTTTTCGGTAACGGCGGTCATCGCCCGCTTCACCAAGTCGGAGGCGGAGGACGTTATGAAGTCTGATTACGTTATGCTCGCCAGATGCTCCGGCCTGGGCAGCGGGTCTATAATGGTGAAATACATCCTGCGCAATTCGCTGATACCCGTCATCACCGTTATGGCAGGGCTGTTGGTAGGTCTGCTCACCGGCTCCCTGGTCATCGAGAAGATGTTCTCGATACCCGGCATAGGCGGCCTGCTGACCACTGCCATCGAAAGCAACGATTACAGCGTTGTCCTGGCTCTCAGCTTTGTGTATTCGGCGCTCTATATCGTGGTGATGCTCATACTCGATCTTGTCTACTGCGTTGTCGATCCGAGAGTCCGTCTCGGCGGCAAGCCTGAATAAAGGAGGGGGAGAATATGACAGATACAGCTGTATATACACCGACAGAACAGGACTTCGTCCCCGCTCCGCCCGAGCTTAAGGAGACCGCTTCTTCGGAGGCCGTGACCGGCTCCAAGAACGATATGCGCAAGCGCTTCTTTGCACAGAAGTCCGCAGTGGCGGGAGTTGTGATCCTTGCGCTGCTGGTGCTGCTTGCGATAGTCGGGCCCTATATCTCCGGCCACAGCTATGACGAGCAGACCCTGAAACACGCCAACCTTGCCCCGAGAGTTCCCGGCCTTTCCGCAGCGGGCATCCTGGACGGCTCCGAGACTATGAACAAGACCGGCGGCAGCGAGACCGTCAACCTCTATGAGGATCTGGAGATCACCGATGAGTATTATCTCTTCGGCACCGATTCTCTCGGCAGGGATCTGTTCTCCAGAGCCTTTATGGGCCTGCGTATCTCGCTGATAATAGCCGCCGCGGCCACAGTCATAAATCTGCTCATAGGGATGAACTTCGGTATAATCTCCGGCTACTTCGGCGGTATGACGGATATCCTGATGCAGCGGTTCATTGACGTGGTGGGCAGCATACCCACCCTTGTGGTGGTGACGCTGCTCATGCTGGTGCTGAAACCCGGAATGGGCTCGATTATCATCGCCCTGATGCTTTCCGGCTGGATAGAGATGAGCCATATCTCCCGGGCGGAAGTGTTAAAGGTCAAGGAGCTGGAATATGTCCAGGCCGCGAGAACGCTGGGCGCCGGCCACAGGCATATAATTTTCCGGGAGATAGTCCCCAACATCACCGGGAAGCTCATAACTCAGATAATGCTGAGCATACCCTCGGCGGTGTTCCTTGAAGCGTTCCTGAGCTTTGTGGGTCTGGGTATGCCCGCAGGCAGCTGCTCTCTGGGCACCCTGCTCACCGACGGCTTCCAGAACGTGCTGCTGCACCCCTACAAGCTCCTGCCCGCGGCCATAATAATGGTGCTTCTGATGGTCAGCTGCCATCTGGTGGCAGAGGGTCTGAAAAAGGCTTCGGAGCAGTAGGCCGGGCTCCCGACAGCGCAGAGGTCCCCGAGGACGCTCTAATCAATAAGGCAGGGACAATAACCTTCTTCCCCGCCGAGGAGGGCTCCTCTTGGGGCAACTGCTACCTTAACAATGTGGAGACTGAGGCAGGTCTCTATGACCTCGTTCTTACCTATGAGGGCAAGGCCATAGGCTCTATGCTCATCAAGTTCTATGATGAAGGAGAACTGTCGGGAAAGAGCGATGAGGAGCTCAAGGAGCTGGAGAAATCCTTCTGACCCGTCGATAAAGCCGATAAAAAAGAATGACCGCAGCCGTCCTGTGCTAAAAGGCATAGGGCGGCTGTTTTGTTACATCCCGCACAAGTTGATATGACATTTGTAACTTCCTTCGCAAAACCTGTTGACAGATCCGGGATCAGCCGCTATAATAAAAACATAGGTTGCGCAACGAGCGTTGCACAACACGCATCACCGATAGAAGGGAGTGAAAAAATGCCGCCCAAATGTAAATTCACCAAAGACGAGATCATCGCCGCCGCTCTGGATATCGCAAGGGAACAGGGGCTTGAAGCTGTAACGGCCAGGGCTCTGGGGGATAAGCTCTCGTCCTCGTCAAAGCCCATATTCAGCATCTTCGAGAATATGGAGCAGGTGCAGGAGGAAACTCTGCTGGCAGCAAGAGCCCTCTACAATGAGTATATCGCCAAAGCACTTGCAAGCGACCAGCCCTTCCGGGAGGTGGGCTCCCAGTACATCAGGTTCGCGGTGACGGAGCCGAAGCTGTTTCAGATGCTCTTTATGAGCGAGCAGACCGAGAAACGCTCGGCGCTGGGCATCCTGCCGATGATCGACGACAACTACGAGGATATCCTGGCCTCGGTGCAGAAGGGCTACGGCCTGGACGAGACCACCGCCAAGAGCTTTTACAG
The DNA here is from genome assembly GCA_017542125.1 of Ruminococcus sp. Lineage (GTDB taxonomy): Bacteria > Bacillota > Clostridia > Oscillospirales > Ruminococcaceae > FB2012. The sequence continues at coordinate 25,095 of JAFXXU010000004.1, read as the reverse complement.
GCATCTGTGGATATATACCCATGGGATAGCCTCGCTGATAGCCACCGGGGTCTGCTCATTCAGGCCGGAGGAGATCGGGGAAATGGTAGCGGAGATCTTCGTCAGCCTGCTGAAAAATTCATCCTGCAAAAAGCAGAAAGAAAAAAACTAAACAGAAAAACTTTAAGGGGAGAACAAAAATGATCACAGTAGAGAACATCACCAAATCATACGGCAGCGGTGCAGGCGAGAACCGCGTCCTCAAGGGGATAAGCACCACCATCGGCGATGGGGAATATGCAGTCATCCTCGGGGCCTCGGGGTCGGGGAAATCCACCTTCCTGAACGTGGTCTCGGGTCTCGAAAAGGCCGACAGCGGCAGCGTGAAGTATGACGGCACCGACATCACCGAACTATCCGACAAGCAGCTCACCAAATTCCGCCGGGAGAATATCGGCTTCATCTTTCAGCAGTATTACCTTCTGCCGAATATGACCGTTGAGAAGAACGTCCGTATGGGCGCAGACCTGGCGGGCAGCAAGGACTGGAAAGAGATAATAAATGCGGTGGGGCTGGGCGATAAGCTCCGCAGCTATCCCTCGGAGCTTTCCGGCGGAGAGCAGCAGAGAGTCTCGGTGGCGAGGGCTCTGGCCAAGAAGCCTAAGATCCTCTTCCTCGACGAGCCCACAGGCGCCCTCGACGAGGCCACCGGCAGGCAGGTGCTGGACTATATCGGCAAGCTCCACGATCAGCTGGGCTTTACGGTGATAATGATAACCCACAACCAGAACATCGCGGATATGGCTGATACCGTTATCCGGATGAACAGCGGCACCGTCACCGAGGTCTATCACAACGCAGAGCGCAAGACCGCATACGAGATAGGGTGGTGAGGGCAATGGTAACAGTAAAGGATACGCTGAAGCTTTTCGGCATTTCGATAGTCATCTGCTGCGCGGCATTCGTATGCACGCTGTTCATCAACTACCGCATAGACCTGGCAGCCATCGCAGGCACGGTGCAGGGTGATCAGGCGCAGAAGCTCTACGACGCACAGCTCTCCACCAGCACGGTGGTATGCGCGGTGGCCGGCGGCTGCCTGATACTGACCTCGGTAGTAATGCTTTTGACCTACATCCGCAATTTCATCGACAGCCGCTCCAAGGAGCTGGGCATTATGAAGGCTCTGGGCTGGTCGGATATGGGCATTGCCAAGCACTTTGGGATCTTCGGTATGAGCGTCCTTGCGGGAGCGATCATAGGGATCTCGGCTGCGGCGGCCTATATGCCCAAGTTCTACGAGCTGCAGAACAAGACCGACTATTTCAGCGTACCCAGGGAGATGCATTACGGAGCTTTTGCGCTTCTGGCTCTGATACCGACGGCTGTATTCGCAGCGCTGGCGGTGCTGTTTGCCTACCGCAGCCTCAGAAAGCCCGTAATGAAGCTCCTGCGTGAGGATCCGGGCTCAAAGGTGAGGAACGGCAAAAATGACGAAGCCCTCTGCTTCACGAAGGAGCTCAGAAAAGACACCGTAAGGAGCAAGCGCTCGCTGATGTTCTTCGTATGGTTCTCGGCGTTCTGCTTCTCCTGCAACACCCAGATGTCCTTTTCCATGACCAACCTTGCCAGCGAGACTATGGGGTATATGATCCTGGTCATCGGGCTCATCATAGCTTATATGATGCTGATACTCGCCCTCTCGGCAGTAGTCAGGGGAAATGCCAAGACCGCAGCAATGATGCGCATTTTCGGCTACGAGGACGGCGAGATCAGCCGCAGCATCCTGAACGGATACAGACCTGTGGCCCTGTTCGGCTTCATCCTCGGGACGGGCTACCAGTTCGGACTGCTGAAAATAATGGTGGGCGTGGTATTCAAGGATATCGACACCACCCCGGAATACGATTTCGACTTCAAGGCGCTATGCATAGCTCTGCCGGTGTTCATAGTCTCCTATGAGCTGGTGATGCTGTTCTTCGGCAGCCGCATAAAGAAACTGCCGGTCAAGAGCGTTATGCTGGATAACTGATAAATGAGGAGGTACTTAGAATGAATGAAGAAACTGAAAAGATCCTAGCTCTCGCCGAGGAGGGCGACCCCGCTGCCTGTGCTTATCTGGGCAACGAGTTCTACTTCGGGTGGAACCTGCCCAAGGACAACAACAAGGCTTTCAAGTATCTGACTGTTGCTGCTGAGTACGGCCACCCCACCTCGCAGTTCCTGCTGGCCTTTATGTACGGCTCCGGCAGAGGCGTGGAAAAGAGCACCGACGAGGCCTACAAATGGTTCCTCCGCGCCGCAGAGCAGGGAGTACCCGAGGCGATGTTCAACGTCGCCTGCATCCTCCGGGGCAGAGGCGACACCGAAGCCGCAAAGGAATGGCTCATCAAGTCAGCCAACGCAGGCTACGACACCGCCGCCGATGCACTGGACGATCTTGACGACGATTGAAGCATATCAAAAACAACAGCCGCCCCGAGCCGGAGCGGCTGTTGTTTTCTGTGGAAACATTTGGGAAGGCAGCTTTTTTCTGGCATTGATCAAGAAAATTTTCGCTGCGAGCGAAAACGCTTTCGTAGAAAATGACGCCTTTACAGTAATTAATTGATAAAAAATATCAACATTATATTTAGCTATTGCGCAAAAACCACAAATCAATTTTTGTATATTTGCACAAACATACCGTAGATTTGTTGACGTATTCGCTGGAATGTGCTATAATATGTTTAAGAAAAGTAAAGTGTATGATTATCGGCAGTAGGGAAAAAATCTATAGAGAATGGGTTGATAGTATGAAAAACAGAAAGGGATTTACACTAATTGAATTATTGACCGTTGTGGCGATCATCGGGATACTTGCGGCTATACTTATCCCGAGCGTTGCTCATTTTATCCAGAAAGCTCGTGTCAAGGCTGCGATCGCAGATACCAGGACCATCAAGGTTGCAATTGAAAATGCACTTGTAGATCACCTGGTAAATAACCCCGCCAGATCAGATGCCTTTAACAAGATCCTCTGCTATGAACAGGGCAAGTCTTTTAAGAATGTTGAAGATCTCAATAAGATCGATCACGAGAAGGTAGGCTGTTTCACGAATTACACCTGGTATGAGTACAAAAAGAATATCCACAGCGCCGGTAAGGCTCAGGCTGTTGACTATGTAATTGCCAGTGCTGTGGACAATGCGTTTACCGAAACCTGGGATTCCGGCAATAAGGCACTGAATCCGATGAAAAACTCGAAGACCCAGACCTGTGAAGAGTATCTGAAAAATGTAGACGTTAATTTCGGCCTGATCGTTATCTATAACAGGACCGGCGCTGTTCGTCTTATCCAGCTTTACCGTAAAGGCATACTGGTCACCTACATCAACGGCGATTATTTAGCGAACACCAGCGAAGATTCACACTTTGTCGGTTCAAAAACATGGGATTCGATCTATGCTGATGCGGATGACGGCGGATCCGCTCCCGCAGAAATGTATAAGATCAATCTGTCAGGTAAGCAGATCGCAAATAACGGAGAAGATATAGGCGGCTGGTTCGGCTAATGCTCCGTCAGCTTTACCGTTCAGCAGATCCTAACAAGTTATATCAAAGGCCCCGCAGCAAAGCGGGGCCTTTTTTGCACCCTATAAACTTCCGCGCTGCCGCCGGCGTTTTCCTTGACAAAATGCAGTGTATGGTGTAGAATTATCTATGATATATGCCCGCCGGAGGGTGCTCTGCGCCTCTGCTGTTTCGGGGGTTTAAGGCAAAATGCCGGAAACGGTCCGATAACCCCGCCGGCGGGATAAAGTTTAACATCTTGCTACTTGACAATCCTGTTAAAAAGTGAGATAATATAACAAAGTGTGCATATATATCGGAGGTGTTTATTAAAATGGCTGTAAGAGTAGGGATGGTATCGCTGGGCTGCGCGAAAAATCAGGTGGATGCGGAGCGTATGCTGTTCATCCTGCGGGAGGCGGGCTTTGAGATCGTTGCCGACGCCGCCCTTTCGGACGTTGTGATAGTAAACACCTGCGGCTTCATAGAATCCGCCAAGCAGGAGGCTATCGACACTATCCTGGAATTCTGCACTCTGAAGCAGGAGGGCAGGATCAAGGCGGTCATCTGCACCGGCTGCCTCTCCGAGAGGTACCGTGACGAGGTGATCAAGGAGATACCCGAGCTTGATGCCGTGGTAGGCATCGGCTGCAACAGCGAGATCGCTGATATAGTCAGGAACGTGCTTTCTGGCGCAGGGGCTTTCGGAAGGTTCAGCGAGAAGGAGGCTCTCGATATCGAGGGCGGAAGGATCATCTCCACCCAGCCCTTCTACGCCTATCTCAAGATCGCCGAGGGCTGCGACAACTGCTGCACCTACTGCGCTATACCTTCTATAAGAGGACGCTTCCGCAGCAGGGCGATGGAGGATATAATCTCAGAGGCTAAATGGCTGGCGGAAAGCGGAGTTACCGAGCTGGTCGTAATCGCTCAGGATACCACCCGCTACGGCGAGGATAACTACGGCGAGCAGAAGCTGCCGGAGCTGCTGAGGGAGCTTTGTAAAATAGAGGGGATAAAGTGGATCAGGACCCTCTACTGCTACCCCGAGCGCATCACCGACGAGCTTTTGGATACCATAGCAAGCGAGGAGAAGCTGGTCAAGTACCTCGATATACCCATGCAGCACTGCAACGGGGACATTTTGAAACGAATGAACCGCAGGGGCGACCGGGAGAGCCTTTCGGCGCTGATAGCTAAGATAAGAGCCCGTATCCCGGGTGTGATACTCAGGACCACTATGCTGGTGGGCTTCCCGGGTGAGACCGAGGAGCAGTTCACCGAGCTCTGCCAGTTCATCAAGGATATGAAGTTCGAGAGGCTGGGCTGCTTTGCCTACTCCGCAGAGGAGGGCACACCCGCAGCGTCCTTTGAGGATCAGGTGCCGATTAAGATCAAGGAAAAGCGAAGCGAGATCGTTATGGAGGAGCAGATGTTCATCTCCGACCGCTTCAACGAATCTATGATCGGCAGAACGCTGGAGGTTGTCACCGAGGGCTTTGACCGGTACGCAGAATGCTGGTACGGCCGCAGCGCTATGGACGCTCCCGAGATAGACGGCAAGGTCTTCTTCGCCAGCGACAGAAAGCTCCGCGAGGGCGAGTACGTCAGCGTTACGATAGATGATGTTATGGATTATGACCTTATAGGAACCAGAGTATAAGTTGACCCGAAAGGAAATGGCGCAAAATGAATCTTCCAAATAAGCTTACGGTACTCAGGGTAGTGCTGATACCGTTTTTCCTGATTTTTATGCTGCTCTATGAGATACCCTACCATATGATCTGGGCGCTGTCCATCTACGTCATAGCTTCCGTCACCGATTTTCTTGACGGCAAGCTGGCAAGGATGAACAACCAGGTCACCGTCTTCGGTAAGTTTCTCGATCCGCTGGCGGATAAGCTGCTTGTAATGACGGCGCTGATCTGCTTCACCTTTGAAAGACTGATCGACCCCGTAGCGGTCATCATCATTCTTTCGAGAGAGTTTATGGTCACCGGCCTCCGGCTCGTCTGTGCGGGCGAGGGAGTGGTAGTGGCTGCCGGCATCTGGGGCAAGCTGAAAACTGCATTTACGATGCTGGCTCAGACCGCGATAATGGTGCTCCAGATATTCTATCCCGCTCAGAAGGGAAGCCCCGATCTCAACTGGGGCTCTACGGTGTTCCTTATCAACGAGGCGCTGATCTGGATAGCCGTAATCCTGACGGTGATTTCGGGCGCCATCTATCTCAAAGCATATTGGAAGTATATCGATTCAAGTAAATAAGGGGTCTATGCCTCATGTCATGCAAAAGGGGGAATTTGTATGGGAATGAGCTTACAGCTTAGGGAAAGTTTACAGGAGCTGCTGTATACCGACAAATACGATACCGACGACGCTGAACTGATAGTCCAGCGCAGGTTTGAAAAGAAGGAGCCTTTCGCCCTCAATCCGAGGATCGAAAACCCGCTTTTCAGCAAGATACTGCATCTGATGCACGTTGATATCGACTTTGCCGAGCTGCGGGACTGCTACTTCTCGGCGGATATGGGCGACGGCTTGGTGCTGGTCTACCCGTATAAGGATACCGAGTATTTCCTGGCTATCGACCTCCACCGCGACAGGCTGGAGGAGACTGATGCTGTCACCTTCGCAGTCTACTGCGATGCGAGGAAGTATGTCAAGCTCAAGGAGTATTTCGAGCTGCTGTGGATAAACTCAGCCCTCGATTACAAAATGCCGATAACCGAAGCTCCGCTCATCAAGTCGGTGCTGGAGTCGGACAGGAAGTGTATCTACTACAAGGGCGACAGGATACCCGTCGCCGATAAGAAATTTATGGAAAGCATACGCCGCAGACCCGATTCGGAGCAGCCCGAAGAGACCTTGTGGTAATGCCCTGAAAGGAGAAAGCTTTGATGAAGCTTTACAATTCGCTTACTCATAAGGAGGAGGAATTCGTGCCCAACGAGGCGGGTAAGGTCGCAATGTATACCTGCGGACCCACCGTCTACCATTTTGCCCATATCGGCAACCTCCGCAGCTATATTATGGAGGATGTGCTGGAAAAGTACATGAGGTACGCCGGGTACGATGTGAAGAGAGTAATGAACATCACCGATGTGGGACACCTTACCTCCGACGGCGATACGGGCGACGATAAGATGCTCAAGGGCGCAAAGCGGGAGCACAAGACAGTCATGGAGATCGCTGATTTCTATACCAAGGCTTTCTTTGCCGACTGCGCAAAGCTCAATATCAAGACCCCTGATGTGGTGGAGCCCGCTACTCACTGCATAGACGAGTTCATCAAGGTCATCAGCTCGCTGCTTGAAAAGGACTATGCCTACGAAGCAGGCGGGAATATCTATTTCGATACCTCAAAGCTTGATAAGTATTATGTGTTCGGCGACCTGGCAGAGGAGGATCTGGAGGTCGGCGTGCGCGAGGGCGTCGAGGAGGACGGCAATAAGCGCAACAAGGCGGATTTCGTCCTCTGGTTCACCAAGTCAAAGTTCGACGATCAGGAGCTCAAATGGGAGTCTCCCTGGGGGCTGGGATACCCCGGCTGGCATATCGAGTGCTCCTGCATATCAATGAAGCATCTGGGAGAGAGGCTCGATATCCACTGCGGCGGCATCGACAACCAGTTCCCCCACCACACCAATGAGATAGCCCAGAGCGAGGCCTTCCTCGGGCATAAGTGGTGCAACTACTGGTTCCACGTTCATCACCTGAATACCACCTCCGGCAAGATGTCCAAATCCAAGGGGGAGTTTTTGACGGTGTCCCTGCTTGAAGAAAAGGGCTACGATCCCCTGGTGTACCGTTTCTTCTGCCTGCAGTCCCACTACCGCAAGTCCCTGGTGTTCAGCTGGGAGAACCTTGACAACGCCAAGCAGGCTTACGAAAAGCTCACCGCAAGAGCTGCGGCTCTCGTCAAGGAGAGCAAGGGCGCTGCCCCCGATCAGGCAGCCTTCGATAAACTTAAAGCAGGCTTCACCGCCGCTATGGACGATGATATCAACACTTCAAACGCTGTTACCGCCGTCTATGATGTGCTGAAGGCCGATACCGATGCCGATACCAAGCTGGCTGCCCTTGCGGACTTCGACAAGGTGCTTTCGCTGGGTATCGTCGATAAGGCAAAGGAGCTTGCCGCCGGCAGCAGCGCCGAGATCCCCTCAGAGGTAATGGAGCTGCTCGAACAGCGCAGAGAAGCCAGAGCCGCCAAGGATTTCGCCCTCGCCGATGAGCTGAGGGATAAGATCGCCATGCTGGGCTACGCTGTCCGCGAGACCAGGCAGGGCACAGAGATAACAAAGATATAACAGGAGACAGAAATGGGCTACAATTCACCTTCAATGCGCGACCCCTTCAAGCAGAACAAGATGCGCTTCTACTTCAAATTCTCGATGATAGCCTTTGCGGTGGTCATCGGTGTGGGAGTGGTGATGCTGCTGTTAAAGACAAGGCAGTCGCGGATAGATTACACCCAATCGGATTTCGTGCAGTACAAGGAGCCTGCCGACAGCGCCTCGGTGGTGGTCTTCGAGACTACCGAGGGTACCTTCAAGGCGGTGCTGTTCGATGAGGAGGCCCCCCACTACTGCGAGTATTTCAAGGATCTGGTTGAGGACGGCTACTTCAACGATACCTATGTCTGCACCATACTGAGGAGCGGAGACTATACCGGCGGCTTCATCACCGGCAGCAAGACCAAGGACGGTCTCGCCGCTGACGATACCAATACCGAAATGGTCAAGCTGGAGGTCTCGCCAAATCTGCTCCCCACCACGGGCGCTCTGGGCTCTCTGGTCAGCCAGGGAGGGACCTTCTCCAGCGCCAAGGCGGGCAGCGTGTTCGCGGTGTTCGCGGATGTGGTGGATGTTGAGGAAATGAGATCGGCTGAGGCTGAGGACGTCAACGGCTACGGACGTGTCTGCGAGCTGTTCGAGAAGTACGGCGGCGTTCCCAACTATCTGCAGATGTATACCCTCTTCGGCCAGGTCTATGACGGGTGGGATACCATCGACAAGATAAACTCTACCCGCATAGTGGATCAGGACGCTCCCGAGGATAAGGAGGACCGCAACTCTCAGCCCGAGAAGGAGATCAAGATAACCAAGGCTTATCTCTCCACCTACGGCGAGCAGAAGCAGAACGGCTATACCATCCCCCCGAAGAAGAACCTGACAGGTAAGGACAGCGCCGAGGATACATCTAAATAAACAGCCAACGCCTTTTCAGAAATGAAAGGGCGTTTTTGATAAGGAGGCAGGAAAATGAGCAAGGCGTTTGACTATATCGCGGATATCTTCCTGCCCAACCGCTGCCCCTGCTGCGGGAGTTTCATCAGGTGGGACGGTCTGGTCTGTGAGGAATGCAGGAAAGGCCTCGCCCTTTGCGAAAATTCGGCGGAGATACCTCCCGAGGGCTGCTCGGCAGCGGTCAGCGTGTTTGTCTACGACGGCTGCGCCAAGCAGGGGATCTACTCCCTGAAGGACGGCTGCGGCAAGGGCTTCGCCGTCTGCGGGGCGGAGCTGCTGGCCGAAAGGCTAAATGGCAGCGGCGCAGAGCTTGTGACTTGTGTGCCTATGGCAAGGCGCAAGAGAGCCGAGAGGGGCTACAACCAAGCGGAGCTAATAGCCTCGGAGCTTGCGAAGAGGCTGGGTCTGGAATGTGATCCCCGCATACTTACCCGCCGCCCCACCAGCCTGGAGCAGCACGACCTCTCCGCTGCCGACAGAAACGAGTTCGCCAAGACCCTTTACGGCGTATCGAAGAAGCACAGGGATATAGCCGGGATGAAGCTCATTCTCGTGGATGACGTCCACACCACGGGAGCCACCCTCGCGGCCTGTGCTCAGAAGCTGCTCAGCCTGGGAGCCTCGGAGGTGCTGGCAGCCACCCTTTGCAGGGCGGTGAAGAAGGAGAAAAAGTGAGCAAAGCAATTTTCATCTGCGGTACTTGATTATTTCATAAAGATGTGCTATAATCATATCCGTAAAAATACTGAAAACGGAGGAAACTGTTATGTCAATGTATGTTACCTGTCTCGACCTGGAGGGAGTTCTTGTCCCCGAGATCTGGATCGCCTTCGCTGAAGCCAGCGGCATCCCCGAGCTCAGAAGGACTACCAGGGACGAGCCCGATTACGATAAGCTTATGAAGTACCGCATCGGCATCCTCAAGGAGCACGGTCTTGGCCTAAAGGAGATTCAGGAGACCATCGCCAAGATCGACCCGATGCCCGGCGCTAAGGAGTTCCTGGACGAGCTCCGCAGCTGCTGCCAGGTCATCATCCTTTCCGATACCTTCACCCAGTTCGCAGGCCCTCTGATGAAGAAGCTGGGTATGCCCACCATCTTCTGCAACACCCTTGAAGTTGCCGACAACGGCGAGATCGTCGGCTACAGGATGAGAGTTGAGAAGTCCAAGTACACCACCGTCAAGGCTCTGCAGTCCATCGGTTTTGAGACTATCGCTTCCGGCGACAGCCACAATGACCTGGGAATGATCCGTGCCAGCAAGGCAGGCTTCCTTTTCAAGAGCACCGATGCCATCAAGGCCGAGAACCCCGACCTCCCCGCATTCGAGACCTATGACGAGCTGCTTGCAGCCATCAAGAAGGCTATGGATTGATTATCAAAGCCCCGAAGGCACCCTGATGCCTTCGGGCTTTTTTGCGTTTACAGCTTGCATTTGCGCTCGGAATGTGGTAAAATCAAATAAGCATCATTTTAAACGAAAGGGGGGAGACCTATGCTTAAAGAGCTTGAAAAGCCTGTGACTTATATCAAGGGTGTGGGGCCTAAAATGGCGGAGCATTTTGAAAAGCTGGGCATCAGCACCGCCTATGACCTGCTGTGCCATTTTCCAAGGGACTATACCGATCTGACCGCTCAGGTGCCAATAGCCGAGGCTCCCCTTAATGAGTTCTGCACGGTAAAGGCCAGGCTGGTGCGCAAGCTGGCCCCCGCCTTCATACGCAAGGGGCTCACGGTTTTCAAGGCTGTGTTCACCGACGACACCGCCGACCTGACGCTCATCATCTACAATGCCGAGTACCTCTTCCGCGGCCTCTGCGAGAGGAAGGAGTATATCTTGAACGGCAAGATCACCGGCAACTTCATCCGCCGAGAGATGAGCTCGCCCCTTATCGTGAACGCCGACGATCCCGACCTTATCCGCCCCATATATCATCTGACGGAGGGTATCTCCCAGCATTACCTGGGCAAGACCATACATACCGTTCTTTCCTCCCTGGGTGCGGACATCTTTGAGCCCCTGCCTGCGGAGATCAGGCGGGAGAACAACCTCTGCTCCCTGGGCTATGCCTTTGAGATGATCCACTTCCCGAAGGATGCCCACTCCCTGGCCGTGGCAAAGAAGCGGCTGGTGTTCGACGAGCTTATGACCCTCCGGCTGGGCATGGGGCTTATGCGCAACCGCAGCCTCCAGACCACCGGCTGCGTGATGAAGCCCGCGGATATGGAGGATTACTATAACTCTCTGCCCTTTGAGCTTACCGGCTGCCAGCGCAAAGCCATTGAGGACTGCATTACGGATATGTGCCGCGGCTGGCCGATGAACAGGCTCGTTCAGGGCGATGTGGGCTCCGGCAAAACAGCGGTGGCAGCAGGAGCAGCTTTCTTTGCTGCCCGTAACGGCTATCAGACCGCTCTTATGGCTCCCACCGAGATCCTTGCCGCACAGCATTACGAGACCCTCTCCGGCTTTCTGGAGCCTCTGGGGATAAAGGTGGCTCTGCTGACAGGCTCCCTTACCCCGAAGAACAAGGCTGCCGTAAAGGAGGGCATCAAGGCAGGGGAGTACACCGTCGCGGTGGGTACCCACGCTCTCGTTCAGCAGACCACGGAGTTTCAGCGCCTCGGCCTCGTCATCACCGATGAGCAGCACCGCTTCGGCGTGGAGCAGAGGGCTACCCTTGCCGCCAAGGGCGAGAACCCACACAAGCTGGTAATGTCAGCAACACCCATACCCCGCACCCTTGCGATAATGATATACGGCGACCTGGATCTCTCGGTGCTGAATGAGCTCCCCAAGGGCAGGCAGCCTGTGATCACCTACGCCGTCACCGGCAGAAAGCGGGAGGGAGCCTTCGGGTTCGTCCGTGAAAGACTTGACGAGGGCAGGCAGGGCTATATCGTCTGCCCCATGATAGAGGAAAACGATCTAGAGCTGAAAAGCGTCACCGAGTACGCCGAGGGGCTGCAGAAGGGCGCCTTTGCCGACTACCGTGTGGGGCTGCTCCACGGCAAGCTCCCCGCCGCCGAAAAGGACAGGATAATGCGGGAATTCAAGGATCACGAGCTTGACCTGCTGGTCTCCACCACCGTGGTGGAGGTGGGAGTGGACGTCCCCAATGCGGTGATAATGATAATCGAGAACGCCGAGCGCTTCGGGCTCTCCCAGCTGCATCAGCTTAGAGGCCGCGTCGGGAGAGGCAAGCATCAGAGCTACTGCATCCTTATCACCGACAACGCCACTGAGGAAAGCGTCAAGCGGCTGAAAATAATGACCTCCACCTCCGACGGCTTTAAGATCTCCGAGGAGGATCTGAAGCTCCGGGGCCCCGGAGATTTCTTCGGCAGCCGTCAGCACGGCCTCCCCAAGCTGCGTATAGCCGATATGTTCTCGGATACCGAGCTGCTCTCCCTGGCACAGCGTGCCGCCGATAGTATCCTCGCCGTCGACCCCATGCTTGAAGCCCCCGACCATAAGGGCCTTAAGGAGCTTGTGGAGAAGCTCTTTGAGCGCGGCACAGAATAAGATCATAATAAACGGTATATCCACCGCACCTGCGGAGGAATATACCGTTTTTGCTTTGTTTATCCCCACTGATGACCGTTTTCGTTGCATAAGGGGGATAAAAATGCTATAATAGCTGTGACCCGACCGGGACAGAATACGTCATTATAAGTGAAGGGGGGAGAGCGCAATGGACGGACAGGAATGTGTGGAGCTGTTTTACACACGCAACAGCCGGGCTTTGTCCGAGGCCGCAGAGCAGTACGGTACCTACTGCAAGTCCGTCGCTTTGAACATACTGCGCTCCGAGCCCGACGCCGAGGAATGTGTCAACGACGCGCTGATGAGAGCCTGGGAGAACATCCCCCCGGATCGCCCCGACTCGCTGAAAGCGTACCTCGGCAGCATAACGCGCAACCTTGCCCTTGACCGCCTGAGAGCCTCCAGAGCCGGCAAGCGGGGAGCGGGCAGCGAGCCTCTCCCCATAGACGAGCTCTCGGATCTCGCCCCCTCGGAGCTTAATGTGGAGAGCGAGCTGGAGCTTTCGGAACTGCGGCAGCGCCTCAACGCCTTTGTGGGCTCCCTCGACCCGGAGAGCAGAGCTATCTTCGTGCGGCGGTACTGGTATATGCAGGAGATCGCCGAGATAGCAGAGCAGTGCGGTATAGGCAAAAGCAAGGTGAAGATGCGCCTGCTGCGGACAAGATCAAAGCTGCGCGAATATCTCAAAAAGGAGGGTTATGACTTATGAAGAACGAAAGAGATATAATGGCTCTGCTGGATGACAGCTATATCCTGGAGGCGGAGCCGGTACAGAGAAAGCAAAGGAAAAGAAAGCACCGTTTCTCCGTCGCTGCGGCGGCTGTGGCTGCCTGCCTGGGTATGACAGCCATCACAGCGGGAGCGGTGACGATAATGAACCGGAACAGCACCGAGTTTTTCTATGACAGTCAGGCTGAGGAGATACTTGAAAGCAAGGGGTTGATGGTATCCGAGACCCAGACCTCGAAGCATTTTGAGATCACCCTTGATACCGTTCTTGCCGACGATTATGTGTGCAGAGCGATGCTTACCGCAAGGCCGTTGGATGATACCGCAAAGAGCTTTGTTGAAGCCTGCCTCGCAAATAATAACGGGAGAGTGTTTGATGTCTGCACCAAAGACGGCGACGGAAACCGTATATTATCATCGGATTTGTACTATCCAGACTCAAACGGCGACCTGGTGATAGTTGTTGAGAGCGCTTTTGATTACTTCTTCAATCAGAGCAAAGCCTCCGAGGGCATCGAGCTGACCTTTACCAGCCCTATGGTCAGCGGGCTGTCCTTCAAGTATTATCCCAAGAAGAACCTGGAATCCAAAACGGTGAAATACAGCGATGACATCACCTTCTATGTTTCGCCTATCGAGCTGGCGACTGTCGGGACCTCCGAGGAGGCTGTTGATAAGGTGGGTTTCAGGTGGTCAACATTTATGTGGAAGGAGGGCGGCCTTGACCGCTTCCTGGAGAGCGTTGGTATCTCCCGCGAGGAGTACGATAAGCAGATGAAGCGTAACAAGTGGTTTGAATCCAGACTTGTAATGCTCGGCAAGTACTGGAATGCCGAGAAAAATACATCTCTCGGCGGCAGCGGAATCGGCTTCTATCCCGAAGGCCATATGGAACTTATGCCTGAGGGTTACACCGACTTCGTCGGTGAAGGCAGATTTGTCCGGGTATTCTGGTTCGGAGCCCTTATTGACCTTGACGATATCGAGGGCATAATCTACGGCCTGGAGGAAATACCTTTCTGAACCGCACAAAAGCCAAGAACGAGTACAGAAATCTGTACTCGTTCTTTTGCGTGAACAAAAACCGCCCGGGGGATGAACCCCCGGGCGGTAAGTATTATCAGTCGAGTGCGATTATCTCCTTGTAGAACTCAGTGTAATCGCTGCGCTTTTCCTTGGTGAAGGCGATAGCGCTTCTGGGGTGGCGGTTGAGTACGCCGGTCATCATGTACTGGAGGTCGTAGCCCCATACGATGCCCTGCTCTCTCAGGGGGAGCATATACTTCTCAATGAACTTGATAACGGGGAAAACGTTGTACTTCGGGTTTTTCAGGAAGCTGAGCAGCAGCTCCATAGCGCAGTTGCCGGCGCCTCTGCCCATAGAGGAATAGGTAGCGTCCAGCCAGTCAACGCCGTCACCCACAGCTTCGATGGTGTTTGCAAAGGCGAGCTGCTGATTGTTATGGGCGTGGATGCCTATCTTCTTGCCGTACTTGGAGGCGAACTCGTCGAACACGCTGACGATACGCTGTATCTGCTCGGGATAGAGGGAGCCGAAGCTGTCAACGATATAGAACACATCCACAGGGGACTGCCCCAGAATATCCAGAGCGGCTCTAACGTCGCCCTCCTGAGCATTGGAGATAGCCATGATATTGCAGCTGACCTCGTAGCCCTTTTTCTTGGCGTCCTCGATCATATCCACGGCGCGGGGGATAGTGTGGAGATATGTAGCCACGCGGATAAGGTCGATGGGGCTCTCGGAGCGGTCGTGGATATCGTTCTTATAGTCACAGCGGCCCACATCAGCCATTACTGCGATCTTGAGGTCGGTATTGTTCTCGCCGACGATGGAGCGGATGTAGTCGTCATCGCAAAACTTGCACTTGCCGAACTTATCCTCATCGAACATTTCTCTGTCGGCCTTATAGCCGAACTCCATATAATCAACGCCGGAGCGCAGGTTGGCATTATAGAGCGCCTTGACGAATTCATCGCTGAAATAGAAGTCGTTCACCAGTCCGCCGTCACGCAGTGTTGCATCGACGACCTTGATATCGGGGCGGTAGCTCAGCAGCTTGGATATTTCTTTCATGTCATCATTCCCTTTCTTGCTTTTAAGTTTTAATGCTTTAAAGCGTATTTATCTGACAGGATATATTATAACACAACGTTTCCGATTTGTCAAACGGAAAACGGTTAATTTTTTGTGACGTTCCATTTGGGCTGAAACAAAAGTCTCGGTTAGCCTGGGTACGGCGGGGCACAGCAGCCGGCGGTGCTGCACATAGTAATGCAAAGGCACTTCCGTCAGTCTCCTGACAAAAGTGCCTTGAATAATGCTTCTTTATCGCGCCTGCACTTTTAAGCCTGCCGCAATGCTGTCAGCTCTCAGCTGTCGGCTTCTCGCCCTCGAAGAAATCTCCGTAGGCGTAGCCCGTCTTGCCGCTGTATTCAACATAGATCCAGTTGCCGTTGGTCACCGAGTAGGCCGTTACCTTGGCATTTGCGGGGAGCACCGTGATCACCTCGGAATCGGAGTTCGGCTCCTTACGCAGCTTAACGGCGTTCTTGACCGTCATTTCGGTCATACCCGTCTTGGCGATCTCCTCCTGATATGGGTCGTACTCCTTCTTGCGGGAGGTGGTCTTCTTGGTGGTGGTAGTCACCGAGGTGGTGGTGGAGATGGTGGTATAGTTAGGGGGAGCGGTCAGCCTGCCGGTCTTCCTCTCCTCGGAGGTGTTGGTCATAAACAGGCTCTTGGCAAACAGCATCGTAACTATTGTAACTACAAGCACCGTCAGCATAATGGCGATGATGCCCTTTACCAGCACGGAATAGTTTTTGGTAGTCTGCTCAGCCGCAAGCACGCGGTTTTGCTGATCTCTGCTCATATTGTTCTCCTTTCGGCAGGACGTTTTGTCGATATATGTTCATTATACCGCATTAAATGCGTCAAGTCAATGAATAAACGGTTACATTTCCCTTATCCGCAGCGGCTTGAACACATTTGCATTTTTTAAAACAATGTGCTATACTGTAATATAGTATGCGGACAGGTATCATTACTATTCATATGAGGAGACTTATAAAAATGTCACAGGATAAGAGCCGGGGTTTCCTCGGCGGGATAAAGGACAGCATACCCATAGCTCTGGGGTATCTTTCGGTATCCTTCGGCTTCGGGATAATGGCTGTATCAAACGGGCTCTCGGTATTTGCGGCGGTACTGATCTCGATGACCAATCTCACCTCTGCGGGGCAGGTAGCGGGGCTTACGGTCATAGCCTCAAACGGCGGCATAATCGAAATGGCCATAGCACAGCTGGTCATAAATCTGCGCTACTCCCTGATGAGCCTATCCCTTTCGCAGAAGCTGGACGGGGGCTTCACCAAGCTGTCCCGACTTGCGGTATCCTTCGGTATAACCGATGAGATCTTCGCCGTAGCCTCCGGCAAGCCGGAGGAGGTCTCGAAGCAATACATGGCGGGGCTCATATCCCTTCCCTGGGTCGGTTGGGCGACGGGTACGCTTATCGGCGGCGCGGCGGGAGAGGTACTCCCCGAGAAGCTGAAGGCGGCGCTGGGGATAGCTATCTACGGTATGTTCGTAGCGATATTCGTTCCTGCGGCGCGGAAGGCTCTGGGGGTACTGGTAGTTGTTATCATCGCGGTAGCGGCTTCCTGCATAATGCGCTACGTTCCCTTATTTGACGGCATTTCCGAGGGCTTTGCCATAATCATCTGCACCATACTTGCGGCAGCTGCGGGCGCTCTTTTCTTCCCCATAAAGACTGAGGAAGGGGGCGGCGGGCAATGACAGCCAGGCTTCTTTGCTACATCCTTGTAATGGCGGGTGTCACCTATCTGGTGAGGATGCTGCCTTTGATGGTATTCCGCCGCAAGATAAAGTCCCGGTTCGCACAGAGCTTTCTGTACTACGTTCCCTACGCTGTTCTGGGAGCAATGACCATCCCTGCTGTATTCTACGCCACGGGGCACACGATCTCTGCTGCAGTGGGGCTCGCGGCGGCATTTGTGCTGGCTTTCTTCGGGCGGTCTTTGATAGTGGTTGCTCTGACTGCCAGCGGTGCGGCGTTTATTGCGGAGCTGTTTATAGTTTGAATTGATATCCGTCCCTTGGCTCGGTGAGCTGGGGGGCGGTTTTTCTTGGTGAGCCGTTCCTTGTTGGTTGCGGTACGGCTAGTGTAGTCGCGGGGCTGCGGAGTTATGTCCCTTGCAGCATAGCGGTGGACAAAACAGGGGAGACCCTTTGATTATGAGTCGCCGCCCCCGCTTTATTCCGTGCGTAGCCGAGGAATAAAGTTTGACCGGTGCATTATTTGTGCCTTGATCATAGTTCAGCTTAGCTTTTGGCTCAGCATCTCTCTTATGCTTTCCGCATCATCCGAGATAATTAGTGCTGCCCCCTTATTGAGCTTGAACACCAATGCCTTATCTATCTTCCCGACCTCCGACGGCTTATAATCCTCAAAGTCCGCCCGGCGTACATCCTTACGCTCCGTGAGCAGCGCCAGTGCTTTATCCCCATCCTCATCTCCAAGGATAAGGATACTAACTTCATCAGCCGTGCTCCCCGAGGCATTATAGGCTATGGCCCCGTATTCAAGTTCCTCCGGCTTGCAGCCGAACAGCTTCTCGGCGTTTTGGTCAAACAGCTCCTCACCGCTTGACGATACAGCCGTGAACATCTCCGGGTATGCAGCCCTGATCGTCTCAACAGCTTCGCTCACAGTTGAGGCGTTTATCTCCGGTGCCTGGGCAGTTGTCTCCGCCTGCGAAACAGCCCCGCTCCCGGAGGACGCTGCCTCGCCGCAGCCTGCAAGGCAAGCCGATAGCAGCAGCGCTGATATGACAGCTTTTATTCTCATTTCGGGTCTCTCCCTTCTTTTAGACTATTATAGAGCATAGCCGCTCTTTTGTCAATCGTATACAGTATGGGGCGGTTTAACGAATACCATACTTACATCGGAGGATGACATAGCCCCTGCCCCGGGGATCTGCACATTGAAAAGTTTTTCAAAAAGGGTCTTGACAAACCGCCCGGCGGGTGGTATAATTACCCAAGAAACCGTTGACGCGGAGATAACGGTGACGATGCTTCCACAGAGAGCCCGGGCGAGCTGAGAGCCGGGTGAAAAACAAGTCATCAAATGGACCGCTGAGGGCGCAGTCAAATGCGGGGCATCCCGCAGAGTATTCTGTGACGTGTGGGCATACGTCAGTTGCCGGGGATATGCTGGTATCCTGCTAAGTGCGCAGCAAGGCTGCGAATCAAGGTGGCACCGCGGATAAGTGATTTATTCGTCCTTGACAGAACCGTAGGGGTTTTGTCAGGGGCTTTTTATTTTACCGGGAGGTGCTTTTATGAAGTTTTATCCGACGCTTGAGGGTATCAGGGAATTCTGCGGCAAGGGCTACGATATCGCCCCCGTCAGCTGCGAGATACTCTCCGACATTTGCACGCCCATCGAGGCGGTAAGGATTCTTAAGAACGTTTCAAGCCACTGCTATCTGCTTGAATCCTGCGAGGACAGGGAAAACTGGGGGCGCTGGACCTTTATGGGCTTCGACCCCAAGAACGAGATAACCTGCGGCGAGGGAAAGCTCACCATCGACGGTATGGACATCCTCACCGATGACCCCACCCCACACCTGCGCTCGCTGCTCTCAAAATACAAGAGCCCCAGGATAGAGGGGCTGCCGCCCTTTACCGGCGGTCTGGTGGGGTATTTCTCCTACGACTGGCTGGGCTATTCCGAGCCTACGGTGAGAGTCCCCGTGGAGGATAACGAGCATTTCAAAAATGCCGACCTGATGCTCTTCGACAAGGTCATCGCATTTGATAACTACCGCCAGAAGCTGGTGCTCATCGCCAACGTCAAGCTGGATGATCCGGAGGTCAGCTACAACAAGGCCTGCATGGAGCTGAGGCAGCTGGCAGAGCTGCTCCGCAACGGCTCCCGTGCCGACGAGCCCGCAGGCCATATGCTCTCCGAGCCGGAGCCCCTCTTTACGAAAAAGCAGTTCTGCGAGATGGTGGAGAAAGCCAAGCAGCATATCCGTGAGGGCGATATCTTCCAGATCGTTCTCTCAAACCGCCTCTCGGCAGAGTTCGAGGGCAGCCTGCTGGGCACCTACCGCGTGCTGAGGACTTCAAACCCCTCGCCATATATGTTCTATTTCTCCGGCACCGATGTGGAGATCGCGGGAGCCTCTCCCGAGACCCTGGTCAAGCTGGAGAACGGTGTGCTCCACACCTTCCCCCTGGCAGGCACCCGCCCCAGAGGCGCCACCGATGAGGAGGACAAGGCTCTTGAAGCCGAGCTCCTTGCCGATGAGAAGGAGCTTGCCGAGCACAATATGCTGGTGGATCTCGGACGTAACGATCTTGGCAGGATCAGCCGCTTCGGCACGGTGAAGGTAGAAAAGCTCCGGAGCATCGAGCGCTTCTCCCACGTTATGCACATCGGCTCCACCGTCCGCGGCGAGATCAGGCCCGACCGGGACGCTCTGGATGCAGTAAATGCCGTACTGCCTGCGGGTACCCTTTCGGGAGCCCCCAAGATCAAGGCCTGCCAGCTCATCGCCGAGCTTGAGAACAACAAGCGCGGCCTCTACGGCGGCGCCATAGGCTACATCGACTTCACCGGCAACCTGGATACCTGCATAGCCATCCGTTCGGCCTTCAAGAAGAACGGCAGAGTGTTCATCCGCAGCGGAGCGGGCATCGTTGCCGACTCCGTCCCCGAGAATGAGTTCCGCGAGTGCATCAATAAGGCGGCGGCTGTCGTCAATGCGCTGCACGCGGCAGAGGAGGAAGAGCTATGATACTTCTTGTAGATAACTACGACAGCTTCTCCTACAATCTCTATCAGCTGATAGGGGAGCTGGAGCCGGATATCCGCGTGATACGCAACGACGAGCTCACAGTCGCCGAGGTAGAGAAACTGGCCCCCGACAGGCTGATCCTCTCCCCCGGCCCCGGGCGCCCCGAGGATGCGGGCATAACCGAGGAGCTTGCCAGGACCCTCTCGCAGAAGATCCCCACCCTTGGCGTGTGCCTGGGGCATCAGGCGATATGCGAAGCCTACGGCGGGGTTGTCACCTACGCCAAGCAGCTTATGCACGGCAAGCAGAGCACCGTCAAGCTTGATACCGAAAGCCCTCTGTTCCGCGGGCTCCCCGAAAAGACCGAGGTGGCAAGATACCATTCCCTGGCAGCCGAGGCTGCCACGCTGCCCGAATGCCTGAAAGTCACCGCCCTCACCGATGACGGCGAGATAATGGCGGTGCAGCATACCGAGTACCCCATCTTCGGAGTGCAGTTCCACCCCGAGTCGATACTCACCCCTCTGGGCAGAGAGATACTTAAGAATTTCATTGAGCTTTGATATAAGGAGGAAACCGCAATGATCGAAAAAGCAATAGTAAAGATAGTTGACAAGCAGGATCTCACTTACGATGAGGCATATGAGGTAATAACCGAGATAATGTCCGGCAAGACCTCCGCTACACAGAATGCAGCCTTCCTGGCAGCACTCTCCACCAAGTCCACCAAGGCGGAGACCATCGACGAGATCGCCGGCTGCGCAGCGGCAATGAGAGATGCAGCCACCAAGTTCGAGAACGATGACGATCTGCTGGAGATCGTAGGCACCGGCGGCGATAACGCCCACAGCTTCAATATCTCCACCACCTCGGCTATGGTAGTGGCAGCAGCTGGCATCAAGGTAGCCAAGCACGGCAACCGCGCTGCCTCATCCCTTTCGGGTACCGCCGACTGCCTGGAGGCTCTGGGCGTAAACATCCAGCAGGACGTTGACAAGTGCCGCGAGCTGCTGGACGAGGCAGGCTTCTGCTTCTTCTTCGCACAGAAGTACCACACCTCCATGAAATATGTGGGCCCCATCAGAAAGGAGCTGGGTATCAGAACAGTGTTCAACATCCTGGGACCCCTCACCAACCCCGCAAGCCCCAAGAGATTTCTCCTGGGCGTTTATGACCGCTCCCTGGTAGAGCCCCTTGCACAGGTGCTTATGAATCTGGGCGTCAAGCGCGGAATGGTAGTCTACGGCACCGATAAGCTGGACGAGATATCCATTTCCGCTCCCACCCATATCTGTGAGTTCAAGGAGGGCTGGTTCAAGAGCTACGATGTTACTCCCCAGCAGTTCGGCCTCACCGGCGGCACCCACGAGGACATCAAGGGCGGCACTCCCACCGAGAACGCTGAGGCCACCCGCGCCATCCTCAAGGGTGAGGAGAGAGGCGCAAAGCGCGACGCTGTACTGCTCAATGCAGGCGCAGCGCTCTGCATAGGCGGCAAGGCCGAGAATATGGCCGAGGGCGTAAAGCTGGCTGCCGAGCTCATCGACTCCGGCAAGGCTTATGAGACCCTCCAGAAGGTCATCGAGGTCTCCAACAGATGACGATACTTGATAAGCTCGCCGCCCACGCCGCTGAGCGTGTGGCTGAGGCAAAGAAGACTGTGAGCCTTGCTGCTGTCAGAGAGCAGGCCGAGGCTCTGCCCCGGGGCAGCTTCGCTTTTGAAAAGGCTCTCTCGGGGGAAGGACTCTCCTTCATTTGCGAGTGCAAGAAGGCAAGCCCCTCAAAGGGCATAATAGCCGAGGATTTCCCCTATCTGGATATCGCTAAGCAATACGAGGCCGCGGGCGCCGAATGTATCTCGGTGCTGACCGAGCCCAAGTGGTTCTTAGGCAGCAGCGAGTATCTCCGGGAGATCGCCGCAGCGGTGAAGATACCCTGCATCAGAAAGGATTTCACCGTAGACGAGTATATGATCTACGAGGCAAGGCTGCTGGGAGCATCGGCGGTGCTGCTGATCTGCTCCATACTCTCCGACGCGCAGCTGAAAGAATATCTTGCTGTCTGTGAAACGCTGGGTCTTTCGGCTCTGGTGGAGGCTCACGACGAGGACGAGGTAAAACGAGCCGTGGGTGCCGGAGCAAGGCTGGTGGGTGTGAACAACCGCAACCTTACCGATTTCAGCGTTGATACCGGCAACAGCCGCCGCCTGCGGGAGCTTGTCCCGGAGGGTGTGCTCTTCGTTTCGGAGAGCGGCGTGCGGGGCAGGGAAGACACCGCTCCACTGGAACAGGCGGGCGTTGACGCGGTGTTGGTGGGTGAGGCGCTGATGCGTGCGCCCGACATAGCGGCAAAGCTCCGCGAACTGAGAGGAGAGAGCATATGACAAAGATAAAGCTCTGCGGGATGATGAGCCCCAAGGACGTCATCACCGCAAGAGATCTGGGAGCCGATTACGTCGGCTTCATACTGACCGAGGGCTTCAGCCGCTCGGTGGGGCTCGGCACCTTCTGCGAGCTGCAAAGCTACCTTACGGGCAGCGAGACCAAAAAGGTGGGAGTGTTCGTGGATGAGCCCATAGACGGCATAGTTAAATTCTATGCCGAGATGCTGGACTTCATCCAGCTCCACGGCAGCGAGGACGAGGACTATATCCACCGCCTGCGTATGCACACCGATAAGCCCATAATCAAGGCCTTCACCGTTAAGTCGGAGGAGGACATTGAGGCGGCAAAGCACAGCAGCGCCGAATATATCCTCCTGGACAGCGGCACAGGCACCGGCGAGACCTTTGACCATTCGCTGATAAGAGATATCGGCAGACCCTTTTTCCTGGCGGGAGGGCTCACGGCTCAGAACGTGGCTGAGGCCATAGAGGCTTGCAGTCCCTTTGCCGTGGATGCCTCCAGCAGCCTGGAGACCGAGGGGCGCAAGGATAAAAACAAAATGACGGCCTTCGTTAAAGCCGTCAGAGGAAAGGAAGGAAAGCAATGAGTGAGAAAAAAGGACGCTTCGGCGTACACGGCGGGCAGTACATCCCCGAGACGCTGATGAACGCCGTCATCGAGCTGGAGCAGGCCTACGAGCATTACAAGAACGACCCGGATTTCGTCCGTGAGCTCAATGAGCTGCTGGCCAACTATGCCGGCAGACCCTCTCTGCTCTACCGCGCCGACAAGCTCACCGCAGCTCTGGGCGGAGCAAAGATCTATCTGAAAAGAGAGGATCTGAACCACACCGGTTCCCATAAGATAAATAACGTCCTGGGTCAGGCGCTGCTTGCCAAGAAGATGGGCAAGACCCGCCTTATCGCCGAGACCGGCGCCGGTCAGCACGGCGTTGCCACCGCTACCGCCGCAGCCCTGCTGGGTATGGAGTGCGTGGTATTCATGGGCGAGGAGGACACCAAGCGTCAGGCTCTCAACGTTTACCGTATGAGGCTGCTGGGCTCGAAGGTAGTCCCCGTCACCAGCGGAACGGCTACACTTAAGGATGCTGTCTCCGAGGCTATGAGAGAGTGGACCAGCCGTATCGACGACACTCACTACTGCCTGGGCTCGGTAATGGGTCCCCACCCCTTCCCCACCATAGTCCGTGACTTCCAGGCTGTTATCTCCAAGGAAGCCAGAGAGCAGATACTTGAATACGAGGGCAGGCTGCCGGATGCTGTCATCGCCTGTGTGGGCGGCGGCTCCAACGCCATCGGCAGCTTCTATAACTTCATCAAGGACGAGGGCGTCCGCCTCATAGGCTGCGAGGCAGCGGGCAGAGGCATCGACACTTTCGAGACCGCGGCTACCGTCAACACCGGGCGTCTCGGCATCTTCCACGGAATGAAGAGCTATTTCTGCCAGGATGAGTACGGTCAGATCGCTCCCGTTTATTCCATCTCGGCAGGCCTTGACTACCCCGGCGTAGGTCCCGAGCACGCTTACCTCCACGATATTGGCAGAGCGGAGTATGTCCCCGTCACCGATGACGAGGCGGTGGATGCTTTTGAGTATCTCTCCCGCACCGAGGGCATAATCCCCGCTATCGAGTCAGCCCACGCCGTAGCCTACGCTATGAAGCTGGCTCCCACCATGAGCAAGGATCAGATCATTATCGTAACTATCTCCGGCAGAGGCGACAAGGACTGCGCCGCCATTGCCAGATACAGAGGGGAGGATATCTATGAGTAGGATAAAGGAAGCCTTTGCCAAGGGCAAGGCGTTCATCCCGTTCATCACCTGCGGAGACCCCGATATGGAGACCACCGAGCAGACCGTCCGTGAGATGGTAAGAAACGGCGCCGACCTCATCGAGCTGGGCATACCCTTCTCCGACCCCACCGCAGAGGGCCCCGTTATACAGGGGGCGAATATCCGCGCTCTTTCGGCAGGCACCACCACCGATAAGGTGTTTGACCTGGTCAGAAGGCTCAGAACAGATGTTACCGTTCCGATGGTGTTTATGACCTACGCCAATGTGGTCTATTCCTACGGCGCTGAGAGGTTCATCGGCACCTGCCGGGAGATCGGCATCGACGGCCTCATCCTGCCCGACCTGCCCTTTGAGGAAAAGGACGAGTTCCTTTCGGTGTGCAGAGAGAACGGCGTTGAGCTGATCTCGCTGATCGCTCCCACCTCCGCCGACAGGATCGCTATGATCGCCAAGGATGCCGAAGGCTTCATCTACATCGTCTCCAGCCTGGGCGTTACGGGCGTCCGCTCCCAGATCACTACGGATATCTCGGCGCTGGTAAAGGTAGTCAGAGAGAACACCGACGTCCCCTGTGCGGTAGGCTTCGGCATCTCCACCCCCGAGCAGGCCAAGAAGATGTCCGAGTACGCCGACGGCGTTATCGTGGGCTCCGCCATAGTCCGCCAGATAGCCGAGCACGGCAAAAACTCCGCCAAGCCCGTGGGCGAATACGTCAGGAGCATGAAAGACGCGATAAGATAAAAAAGACAAGCACCTTTGCCGGGATCACGGCAAAGGTGCTTTTTCAGTATTCAATGAGTGAAAGCGTTCCCGCAGGGTGGGGGTGTGTTACCCTGCGGGAACTTAGGCAACACCGCACAACCCGCGGCTGACGCCTCTGCACGCCATCTGCTTGCCAGCTTTCCGTCATATTACCCAAATTCTCCTTGCCGGGCGCCAGCCCGCCTGCGTCGAATTTAGGCAATCTGACGAAAACCTGGACTT